>CAYOLF010000058.1:11252-38930 GCA_964404725.1 uncultured Polyangiaceae bacterium | reverse complement strand
CGGAGGAGCAGGGATTCGAACCCTGGGTACCGTTCCCGGTACGGCGGTTTTCAAAACCGCTGCCTTCGACCACTCGGCCACTCCTCCGAAGGGCCGGGGGCAGGGTAGCGCAGGGCTCGCGGGCGGCGAAGCGCGGGGTTCCCCCGCCCCCGAGGACCCGCCCGCCCGTTCAGTCCTGAGCCCTCGCCTTGCATGCCCGCCGGCCGGCGACTATGGTCCGCGCCCGTCCAGGAACCGACCCCATGGCACGAGTCACCGTCGAAGACTGCCTCGAGCAGGAAGAGAACCGCTTCGCCCTCGTCGTTCTGGCAGCCGCGCGCTGCCGCACGCTGATGAAGGGCGGCGGTCCCCTGGTGCACTCGAAGAACAAGCCCGCGGTCACCGCCCTGCGCGAGATCGCCGCCGGGAAGGTCCACTTCCACCGCGACAGCTCCGAGGTAGTGGCCGAATACCTGGCCGAGCTCGCGGCCGCTGCCGAAGCCCAGTGACCCCCCGCCGCTCCGGCGGCACACCGCGCCTCGCGACGATCGGGCGCGCCGGTGACGCCGGGGCCTCCGCCCATTACGCGGAGCCCGCGTACTACACGGCCGCCTACCGGGCGCGCCGCCACGACGTTCGGCGCTACGTCCAGCTCGCGGTCGCATCCGGGGGGCCCGTGCTCGAGTGCGGGATCGGCAACGGGCGCGTTGCCCTGCCCATCGCGCGGGCGGGGATCGCGGTGGTCGGCTTCGACCGCTCCCAGCCGATGCTCGACGACCTCGCCCGCCGCCTCGGCCGCGCCCCCCGCGCCGTTCGGGAGCGCGTCCGCGCGGCGCGGGCGGACCTGCGCAGCTTCCGTCTGGGGGCGCGCTTCCCCCTCGTCATCGCGCCGTTCAACACGGTGCTGCACCTGTACACGCACGCGGACTTCGCCGCCTTCCTCGCCCGGGTGCAGGAGCACCTCGCCCCCGGCGGCGAGCTGGTCTTCGACTGGTCCCTGCCCGCGCCGGCGGATCTCGCGCGCGACCCGGCGCAGCGGTTCCCGAGCCGCCCCGTCCGACACCCGCGGAGCGCCGCGCCGGTCCCCTACGCCGAGCGCTTCGAGTACGACCCGCTCCGGCAGCTGCTGCTCGTGCACATGGAGTTCAGGCCGCTGGACGGTCCCCCCTTCACGGTGCCCCTCACCCACCGCCAGTACTTCCCCGCCGAGCTGCGCGGCCTGGTCGAGGACCTCGGCTGGGAGATCACCAGCCTCACCGCCGACTTCACCGCCGAGCCGGCCCACGACGCGGCCGACTCGCTCCTGCTGCGGGCCCGCCCGCGGCGCGCGGCGCGGCTTGCTCCCCCCGAACCGCATCGTTAACTTCCGGGCGCCATGCCTCAGGATTTCTACGCGGAGCTCGGCGTCTCGCGCGGCGCCTCGGCGGACGAGATCAAGAAGGCGTACCGCAAGCTCGCCTCCCAGCTCCACCCCGACAAGAACCCCGGCAACAAGCCCGTCGAGGCCCGCTTCAAGCGCGTGAACCGCGCCAACCAGGTCCTCTCCGACCCGAAGAGCCGCGCCCTGTACGACGAGTTCGGCGAGGAGGGGCTGCGCGAGGGGTTCAACCCCGACCTGATGCGCGCCTACGGCCGGAGCCGGGCGGCGGGAGGAGGAGGGGGAGGGGGCCGGCCCCGCGTGCGCGTCGAAGGCGGGGCCCCCGGCGATCTCTTCGGCGGCATCGGCGACCTCTTCGGGGATCTCTTCCAGCAGCGCCGCGCGCCCCACCGCGGGGGCGACGTCACCAGCGAGCTTACCGTGGACTTCGCCGCGGCGGTCCAGGGCACCAGCCTCCGCCTGCAGGTCCAGGAGGGCGGCGCGGAGGTCACCGTCCGCATCCCCCCCGGCGCGGACGACGGCGACAAGGTCCGGGTGCGCGGCCACGGCGCGCCTGGTGAGCTCGGCGCCGAGCCGGGCGATCTGGTCATCGTCATCCGCGTCCGGCCGCACCCCTGCTTCGGCCGGCGGGGCCTCGACCTGACGCTGGACCTGCCGATCACCCCGGGCGAGGCGTACCACGGCGCCAAGATCCCCGTCCCCACCCCGGACGGAATGGTGACACTCACCGTGCCGGCGCACGCGCAGAGCGGGCAGTCGCTGCGCCTGCGCGGCAAGGGCGTCAAGCGCAAGAAGGAGCAGGGCGATCTCTACGTCCGCTTCCTCGTGCGCCTGCCGGAGGGCGACGACCCCGAGCTCGAGCGCGCCATCGACGCCCTCGAGCAGGCCTCGCCGCGCGATCTGCGCGACGCCGTCCGCTTCTGACGCGGGCTCGCGCGGCCACGCGGGCCGACCCGCCCCCGGGCTAGCGAGCTGGCTCGAGCTCGGCGCTCGCGCGCGGTCGCGACGACCGGCTCGACGTCGCGGTCGGCTCCTCGAGCAGATGCCCGTCGTCGCCGTAGCGCGCGAGCTCCGCGGAGACGCGCCGGAGCACGGCCTGCTTCTCGTGGAAGGGGCGGAACGCCGACTTGAACCCCGCGACGATCATGCTCCGGATCTCGCGGAACGGCACCCCCATCACCGTGTGCACCAGCCAGAGCTCCCGGGACACGGTGGTGTCGGTGATGAGCCGGTTGTCCGTGTTCACCGTCACCCTGAGCCCGAGGTCGAAGTAGAGCTTGAGCGGGTGCGCCGCCAGGTCCTTCACCGCCCCCGTCTGCACGTTGCTCGACGGGCAACACTCGAGCGGGATCCGGTGATCGTTGAGGTAATGGAGCAGGTCACCGTTCTCGCGCAGCCGCACGCCGTGACCGATGCGGTGCGCCCCGCAGACGTGGATCGCCTGCGCGATGGAGTCCGGGCCGTAGGCCTCGCCCGCGTGGATCGTGGTGTTGATGTTGTTGTCCCGGACCAGCTGGAAGGCCTCCCGGTGGTGCTTGGCGGGGAAATCTGCCTCGGCGCCGGCGAGATCGAAGCCCACCACGCCGCGCCCCTTGTAGGCGACCGCGAGCTCCGCCATCTGGTAGGAGGACTCCGGCGAGATGTTGCGGATGCCGCAGATGATCACGTTGCCGGTGATGCCGTAGGTCTGCTCGGCCCGGGCCAGGCCCTCCAGCACCGCCTCCACCACGGCGGTGAGCTTGAGCCCCCGCTGGGTGTGCAGCATCGGCGAGTAGCGCACCTCCATGTAGCGGACGTTCTCGCGGTGCGCGTCCTCGGCCAGCTCGAAGGCGATCCGTTCCAGCGCGTCCTCGGTCTGCATCACCGCCAGCGTGATGTCGAACCCGCGCAGGTACTCGACCAGCGAGCCACAATGCCGCCCGCAGCCGATGGCGGCCAGCAGCCCCGCCTCGTCCTTCGCCGGCAGCTCGACGCCCTGCCGCTCCGCCAGCTCCAGGATGGTGCCGACCCGCAGCGAGCCGTCCAGGTGCACGTGCAGATCGGTCTTGGGCAGGGCGCGGAACACCTCGATCGGGACCACGGGGCCAATCGCCAGCGGATTCGCGTCCATCACGCCGGAAGATAGCACCCGGCGATCACGGGGCCCACTCCGGCGCGGCCGCGCTCGCCCCTTCATGCCGTCGCCGGCGTCGCCAGCTGGCGGCGAGCACCAACGCCACCACCGCGCCGAGGAGCGCGCTGAACACGCCCCCGGACAGGCCACGACCGTCCTCGCCCCGCCCGGCCCGCTCGAAGGCGTCGCGCAGCACGAGATCGGGCTGCGCCCCGACGATCCGGGTGCCGCCGATGTAGAGCTTGGGGGTCATCGGCATCCCGCCGAGGGCGAGCAGCGCCCGCTCGCCCTCGACGCGGGCGCGCGTCGCCGGATCCGCGCGGCAGTCGGCGAACGCCACCAGGTCGAGCCCGAGCGCGGCCGCGATCCGATCGATCTCCCCGGGGTCGAGCGAGTCCGCGCGGAACAGCGCGTCGGCCATCGGTTCCCCGCTCCCCTGCGGCTCCGCGCAGGCGGCGGCGGTGGCGGCGTCGAAGGAATTGGGGTGCGACGCCAGCGGCGTGAGCAAGCGGATGTAGTGCGCTCGTTCCCCGTACTCGGCGAGCAGCGCGGTGAGGCGCGGGTGCAGGGCCCGGCAGGCCTGGCACTCGAAGTCAGACAGCTCCGCCACGTTGATCTTGCCGGGCAGGAAACGCTCGCGGATCGGCCCCGGCACCGGCGGCTGCACCCGCACCAGCGGCCAGACCAGCGGCGCCGCCACCGCTAGCGCGCCGAGCGCGGCCCACGCCCACGCCCGCAGCGGCTCCTCCGGCGCGTCACCCCGCGCCCCCGCCGCCAGCGGCACCAGGCTCTCGGCACGCGCCCGCGCCGCGAACAGGAGCCCGGCCGCCGCCACGCCCGCGACCATCGCCGCGATGTCGGCGATCACGCACCACCCGCAGAACGATCCGACGACGAGCCCCTGGTGCAGCAGCAGCAAGAGGCCGACGACGCCCCCCGCAATGGCCGCCGTGTTGCCGAGCCGGGCGATCCCCGGCAGCCGCCGGGCCAGGGTCATGGCGAGCAGCACGGTGAAGGCCACGATCCCCAGGGCCGGCACCGGGATCCTCCCGCCCACCCAGCCGTAGTGGAGCTTGACCCGCAGGCAGCCCACCGTCCCACAATAGGCGGCGTCCCGGGCGAGGTAGTCGACCAGCAGCCCCGCGCTCACGGCGAGCGCCACGATGACGCTCACGCGGAGCACCACGAGCAGGATCCGGTCGCGCACGAGGCCCCCCTATAAGCGGGATCTCGGCGGCCGTCACCTGCCCCCTGGTGCCCTCGGTGCCGCGGCCACGCGACCGCGGGCGCCGGGTGAGGTAGAAGGGTGATCACCGGAATGGCTCTCCTTCCTTCCCGCGGCGACGTCGTTCGCTGCCTCCTCGACGCTGGCCGCGCCCTTCATGCCCGCGAGCTCGCCACCCGCCTCTCGGTGACGGACGCGGCCTACCCGCGCCTGCTGGAGCTGCTCGACCAGCTCGCCCTCGACAGCAGCATCCGCCGCCTCCCCGGGTCGCGGTTCCGCGCCGCCGCGCCGAGCGGCGACAGCCGGCCCACCTGGGAGGGGACGCTGACCGTGAACCCGCGCGGCTTCGGGTTCGTCGCCGCCCCCGGACACGACGACGTCTACGTCGCCCCGGACGGGATCGGCGCCGCCCTCCACGGCGATCGCGTCGAGGTCATCGCCCTGACCCGCACCTCCCGCGGCGTGGAGGGGCGGATCGAGCGCATCGTCGCCCGCCGCTCCCCGCGGGTCGCCGGCGTCCTCCGGCGGCGCGGCGCGAGCGCCTGGCTCGAGCCCGACGACGCCCGCCTCCGCGGCCCCATCACCATCGATCTCGCCGGCGACCGTGACCGGACCGGACCGGGCGTCGACCAACGCGACGCGCGCGACGGGTCGGCCGCGGTCGCCAGCATCACGCGCTTCCCCGAGCTCCCCGACGAGCACCCGGTGGCGACGCTGGTGGCCGTGCTCGGCACGCCGGGCCAGCCCGACGCCGAGGTCGCCAAGATCCTGATCCGCGAGGAGATCGTGGAGGAGCACCCGGAGCCGGCGCGCGCCGAGGCCGTCGCCCTGACCCGCGCGGGCCTCCCGGCGGGCGCCGACGGGCGCGAGGATCTCACCGAGATCCCGCTGCCCGCGATCGATCCGGAGGACGCCCGCGATCACGACGACGCCGTCTGGGTCGCGCACACCGACCAGGGCTACCGCGTCTGGGTCGGGATCGCCGACGTCAGCGAGTACGTGACGCCAGGCTCGGCGCTCGACACCGAGGCCTGGGCCCGCGGTGCCAGCCTGTACCTGCCGGATCGCGCCATCCCCATGCTCCCGCGCGAGCTCTCGGCGGACGCCTGCTCCCTGCTCCCCGCCACCGACCGGCTCTGCCTTTGCGTCATCGCCGACCTCGATCGGGAGGGTCGGGTCGAGCGGTTCGAGATCGTGGAGGGCGTGATGCGCTCGGCGGCGACGCTCACCTACGGGGGCGTCGCGCGCGCGCTCGGCTTCGATCCCGAGGGGCCGCTGGAGCCGGCCGCCGAGGCCCTCCGCGAGGGGCTCGCCGCCGCCGACGAGGTCGCCCGCAAGCTGCGGCGGGCCCGGCTGCGCCGCGGGGCTCTCGACCTCGATCTGCCCGAGGCCCGCGTCCGCCTGGACGGTGACGACGGGATGCCGACCGCCGTGGTCCGGCACGCCGACAACCCCGGGATCAAGCGCGCCTACCAGATCGTCGAGGAGCTCATGCTGCTCGCCAACGAGCTCGTCGCGCGCTTCCTGCTCGAGCGTACCGTGCCCGCGATCTACCGCGTCCACGCCCCGCCCGACGATCAGAAGCTCGAGCGGCTCGCCAACGTCTGCGACACCCTCGGGGTGGCCTGCGACCTCGACGCGATGCTGGAGCCGAAGGGGGTCGGCCGCTGGCTGGCCGCGATCGCCGACCACCCGCGCCGAGCCGTGCTCAACATGCTCCTGCTGCGCTCGCTCAAGCAGGCGCAGTACGACGTCGAGAACATCGGGCACTTTGGTCTAGCCTCCGACGCCTACCTGCACTTCACCTCCCCCATCCGGCGCTACCCGGATCTCGAGGTGCACCGCGCGGTCAAGCACGTGCTCCGCGGCGGCACGGTCGACCGAAGCCCGGAGGCGGTCGAGGCACTGCGGGTGAAGGCCGCCGCGGCCAGCACCCGCGAGCGGACCATCGCCGACATCGAGCGGGAGGTGACCGATCTCTACCGCGCCATCTTCATGCAGGGCCGCATCGGCGACGTCCTGGTCGGCACGGTCACGGGCGTGACCGGCAGCGGCGTCTTCGTCAGCCTCGATGACCCCTTCGTGGACGTGATGGTCCGACTCGACTCCCTCGGCCCCGACCATTACGAAACCACCGAGGACGAGCTCGCCGTCGTGGGCCTGCGCTCGGGCGACAGCGTCGCGCTCGGCGACCGGATCACGGTACAGATCGAGGACGTCTCCCTCGCACGGCGCACCGTCTCGGCGCGGCGGCGCCCACCCGCCGAGGTGATGGATCAGCTGGCGCGCCACCTCGGCCAGCGCGGCCACAAGGGCGAAGGCGCGCGCCGGCTCGCCCCGGAGGGTGCCCGTGGCGAGCGCCGCACCCGCCACGCCCGACCCGGCGCCCACGGCAGCGGCGACGGCGCGAGCCGCGACGGCGGCCAACCCCGACCGCGAGTGAAGGGCCCGGCGCGACCGAAGGTCGGCGGGGGCGCCCCGCGCACCGCGAGCGGGCGTCTGCGGCGGGTGACGTCCAAAAAGGGCTCCCGGCGCCACTAACGCGGCAGCAGGACGTCGAGGTCGAGCGGCCCTGTCCGCTTTCCGGCGGCTCTCGCCGCCACGGCCGCGGCGAGGGGATCGAGCGACGGCTCCACGCCGACCAGATCGAGCAGCTGCTTGGCCGCCTCGTGGTCACCGAGCAGCAGGAGCACGGCGGCCTGCTCGCGCAACCGCCGCACCACGACGGTGCCGGTAGGCGTGCGCCCGCGCCGGCCCTCGTCGCCCACCGCCGCGAGCATGCGAGTGAGCGAGGGCAGGGCCGCCCGGAGGGCCACGCTCCGGTCCGAGCGCCCGAGCGCGTGCGGCGCGAAACGCGGCCAGGTCGCGCCGGGTGTCAGGTGCGCGAAGAGCCGCGGGTCCCAGCGCGAGTCGACCTCGACGTAGAGCGGCCGCGCGTCCGCCAGCGCGGACAGCGCGTACTCCCCGGGGCGCCCCCTAACGGCGACGTCGCGCAGCACACCGCCCAGCGTCGGCTCACGCAACAGCAGCCGGCGGGCGACGGCGGGCCGCTGCAGCCCGGTCGCTGGGACCAGGATGACGTCGGGTCGCTCGCCCCGCGCGAGGCCCGCGGCCCGGAGGCGCCAGGCCGTCGGCTCGCCCCGCGCCATGACGACCGCGCGGGGCGGCAGCCCGGCGAGGGCCTCGTCCGTCCAGACCTCAGTCGCCTCCGCGGCGGGCGCGCGGGTCGCGAAAGCGGCGTCCTCGGCCGCCACCATCGCGAAGGAAAAGTGGAGCACGACCAGGAGCACCGCCACCGGACGCGCGAAGGGGAGGCGCGCCCGCTGCAGACCCAGCGCCAGCGTCTGAACCCCCAGCGCCGCCACCACCGCCAGCGCCCCGAGCGCGGCCAGACGGAGCGGCCCCGGCACCGGGTCGGACCCCGCGTCACGGAGCCGGCCGAGCGAGTCCCCCAGCAGGAACGGGAGCAGCGCGAGGACCAAGGGCCGCGTCTTGGCGCGACCGACGCCCCAGATCGCCCCACCGGCGGCGAACACCAGCGGCACGGGCCCGAGATCCTGCTGCCACGCTCGGGCCACGCGCCGGGGATCGAGCCTCGGCTCGCCCGGGAGCCACCCCTCGACGTCGGGCGGCGACACCGACCCCAGCCAACCGAGCGACGCCTCGGCCCGCAGGATCACCGGGAGGCCGACCAGCACGAGCCCGAGCCCGAGCCCGACGGCCCCCGCGGTCAGCAGGCGCCGGGAGGGGGCGACCGCGCCGACGCCGAGCGCGACGCCGAGCCCGAGGAGCGTGGCCACGCCCACCAAGCTGTGCTCGCCCAGCGCCAGGCCGACGAGCAGACCCCCGATGCAGAAGCGACGTCCGTCGAACCCGGGCGCCGCTAGCTGGACGGCCAGGGCGCCGAGCCCCAGCGCCACCGCGACGGCCACGCCGCCGGGCGCGCCCGCCTCGACCTGCCAGGGCCGCGACAGCGTGGCCATGACGGCGGCAGCCAGCGCCAGAGCCACGCCGAGGACCGGGGTCGCCGCATTGGTGCGGAGCAGGCGCCGGGCGAGCTCGAAACAGGCGAGTCCCGCGGCGCCCGCAGCGAGCGCGCCGAGCGCGGCGATCCGCAGCCACCGCCCCCCGACCGGAACCAGGACCACCCCCTGCGCCAGCAGGCTCGTGACGACCCCGTCCCCGCCGGCCGGCAGCAGCGCGAGCGCGCGCACCATCGCCGGATCGCCGCCCCAGGAACTGCTCGCCTCGCAACGCAGCGCCACGCCGAGGCAGGGGATCGCGAACGCCAGCCAGGCGAAGAGGGGCTCGAACCAGGGCGAGCCCGGCGCTGTCCGGGCAGCGTTCATCCCCGGCTCGTTGCCACGCCGGGGATATCTCGGCCACTTTCTGGCCCTCCGGGCCGCCCCGTCGCGAGCCCAGGTCCCCGCCCGGACCGCTCGGCGGCCGCCCCTCGTGGGGCTCTCCGTTGTATCACCCCAGGAGGCGCGCTATCAGCCGCGACCGGTCGTCACCAGAAAGGACACCCCCCCTTGGCGCGCTTCATCGACGAGCTCAAGCGAACGCACGACTGCGGAGCGCTCCGCGCCGCGGACATCGGCCGTGACGTCGTCCTCTTCGGCTGGGTGGCCAGTCGCCGCGACCACGGCTCGCTCATCTTCGTCGACCTGCGCGACCGCGGGGGGCTCACGCAGATCGTCTTCGACCCGAGCCTCGCGACCGAGGCCCACACCCTGGCGGAGTCGGTCCGCGGGGAGTGGGTGATCGGCGTCCGCGGCCGGGTGCGTGCGCGCGGCCAGCAGTGGAGCGCCAAGGAGCAGAAGCACGTCGCCACCCAGAACCCCAACCTCGCCACCGGCGAGATCGAGGTCGAGGTGCTGGAGGCGACCGTCTTCAACCGCGCCGAGACGCCCCCCTTCGAGATCACCGACGAGATCGACACACGCGAGGAGGTCCGTCTCGAGCACCGCTACCTGGATCTGAGGCGCCAGCCGCTGCAGCGAGCCCTGCGCGTCCGCCACGAGATGAACCAGGCTACGCGCAACTACCTCTCGAGCCAGGGCTGCCTCGAGCTCGAGACGCCCTTCATGGTCAAGTACACCCCCGGCGGGGCACGCAACTTCCTGGTCCCCTCCCGCCTCCACCCGGGCACCTTCTACGCCCTGGCCGAGAGCCCGCAGCTCTTCAAGCAGCTCTTCATGGTGGCCGGCTACGACCGCTACTTCCAGATCGTCCGCTGCTTCCGCGACGAGGACCTGCGCCTGGACCGCCAGCCCGAGTTCACGCAGATCGACATCGAGCTGAGCTTCGTCAACCAGGAAGACCTCTTCACCCTCGTCGAGGGCCTGGTGTTCGCGATCTGGAAGGCCGCGCTCGGCGTCGACCTCGGCGAGCTCTTCCCGACCGGGCATTTCCCCCACCTGCGCTTCGACGACGCGATGGAGCGCTACGGCAACGACAAGCCCGACCTCCGCTTCGATCTGCGTCACCACGATCTGACCGATCTTGTCATCGAGCACGGCGGCGGCGGCGTGCCGTTCTTCACCCCCATCGCCGAGAAGTTCCGCAGCGGGGCCTACCGCCGCGATCTCCCGGCCGAGATCGTCAAGGCGCTGGTCGTCCCGGCGAGCGCCGCCTTCTCCCGCGCCGACGGCGACAAGGCCGAGCAGCTCGCCAAGAGCATGGGCGCCGCCGGCCTGGCGCGCGCGAAGGTCGCCGCCGACGGGAGCTGGACCCAGTCGCCGATGGCCAAGACGATCACCCCGGAGCTTCGCACGGCGATCAACGCCGCCACCGGCGCCAGCGACGGGGACATCATCCTCTTCCAGTCCGGGCGCGCCGCGCTGGTGCACACGGTGCTCGCCAACCTGCGCCTGCATGTCGCCAAGCACATGAAGCTCATCCCCGAGGTCGGCCACGGCGGTCAGTGGAACTTCCTCTGGGTGGTCGATCCCCCCCTCTTCGAGTACGACGACGAGGCCAAGCGCTGGGCGGCCGCGCACCACGCGTTCACGCGCCCGCACGACGAGCACGTCGACCTCATCGAGAAGGACCCAGGCAAGGTCCTCTGCTACCGCTACGACCTGGTGCTCAACGGCTTCGAAATCGCGGGCGGGTCCATTCGCCTGCACGATCCCGAGGTCCAGCGGCGCGTCTTCACGGCGCTCGGCATCTCCGACGCCGAGGCGCAGGAGAAGTTCGGCTTCCTTCTCTCCGCGCTGCGCTACGGCGCCCCGCCCCACGGGGGCATCGCCCTCGGGATGGATCGGCTCGCGATGCTGCTCACCGGCGCCAGCGGCATCCGCGACGTGATTGCCTTCCCGAAGACCCAGAAGGGCACCGATCTGATGAGCAACGCGCCGAGCTCGGTGAGCCCGCAGCAGCTCGCCGAGCTCCGCCTCCGAACCCTCACGGAGTAGCGGCGGCGCGCGGCGCGAGGGGGAGCGCCGCGCGGCCCCGTGCGGACACGAAGCGTGCTATCACCCCTGCCGATGCTAGACCCCGCGGTCTCCGCCGTCCCCCCGCGCGTGGTCCGGGCCACGGCGCGAGAGCGCGAGGTGGCGGAGGAGCTCGTCCGCGCCGCCGGCGCCACGGTGGACGTCGAGGCCGAGCTCGCCCGCCCCATCGCGCACCTGTGGCTCGGCTTCCTCCCCGGCGAGGCGCGCGCGGCCGGCCTGCTCCTCGCCTGGATCGCGGCCGACGAGCTGCACGTGATCGACGTCACCACCCGAGTTGACCGGCGTCGCCGTGGCGTCGCGCGGTCGCTCGTCGCGACCGCGCTCGCGACCGCGGTCGAGCGCGGGATCCGGCTGGCGCTCCTCGAGGTGCGCGTGACCAACCATCCTGCCATCGCGCTGTACGAGTCCGCGGGCTTCACCGCCGAGCGCACCCGCCGCGGCTACTACGCCGACGGTGAGGACGCGCTCGAGATGTCCCTGGCGCTCGCCCGCAGCCCCCGACCCCACCCATGACTCACTCGCCCGCTGCGCCGCCCGGCGCGCCCAGCCAACACCGCACCGTCCCGCTGCTCCGCCGAGACAGCGCGGGGAGCGCCTACCACGTGCTGACCTTCGACGTGCCCGACGAGCTCGTCGCCAGCCCGGGCCAGTTCGTGATGGTCCGCGGCGCCGAGTGGGGCGATGCTCCGCTGCTGCCGCGCCCGATGAGCCTCCTCTCCGCCGGGGCGACCCCGTCGATCCTGGTCAAGGTGGTCGGTGAGGGCACCCTGCGCATGGGCCGGGCCGAGCCCGGCGAGCCCTTCACCGTGCTCGGTCCCCTGGGCCGCGGCTGGCCGACACCGGATCCGCAGCGCCGGCCGCTCCTCGCGGCGGGCGGCGTCGGCGTCGCGCCGCTGCTCTACCTGGCCCGGGAGCTCGCAGCCGCCGGGCGCCGGCCCGTCGCCGTCTACGGCGGCCGCTCGCTCCGCGACCTGCCGCTCTGCGAGGATCTCGCCCGCGTCGCCGAGGTCCACCTCACGACCGAGGATGGCTCCCAGGGACTGCGCGGCCGCGTCACCGACGCGCTCGAGGCGCTGATCGCCCCCGACGTCGAGATCTTCACCTGCGGCCCCCACCGAATGATGGCCGCGGTCGCGGACCTCGCGGCCGCCCACGATCTGCCCTGCCAGGTTTCGCTCGAGGCCCCGATGGCCTGTGGCTACGGGGTCTGCCTGGGCTGCCCCGTCCCCGCGGCGGAAGGCGGCTACCTCTACGCGTGCCAGGAAGGACCCTGCATCGATGCGCGTCGCATCGCCTGGCACGCGGCGCCGGCGCCACGCGAGGCGGGAGAGGCGGTGCGCGTGCGATGACCCCCCAGACGGTGACCGTTGGTGGCCTGACGCTGAAGAATCCCGTGCTCACGGCCTCCGGGACCTTCGGCTACGGGCTCGAGTACGAGCCCTACTTCGACATCGCCGAGCTCGGCGGGATCTGCACCAAGGGGCTGAGCCTGCTCCCCCGCGCTGGCAACCCGCCGCAGCGCATCTGCGAGACGCCCGCCGGGATGCTCAACGCCATCGGGCTCGCCAACGTCGGCGTCGAGGCGTTCTGCACGGAAAAGCTCCCGCTCTTGCGGCAGCGCGGGGTGACGGTCATCGCCAACGTCTTCGCCAGCTCCATCGACGACTTCGTCGCCCTGGCGGGCCGCCTCGATGGCGAGCCGGGCGTGCACGCCATTGAGCTCAACGTCTCCTGCCCGAACGTCAAGGAGGGCGGGATCGAGTTCGGCCGCGACCCGCGGCTCAGCGCCGAGGTCACCGCCGCCGTGCGCGCCGCCACTCGGCTGCCGCTGTGGGTCAAGATGAGCCCCGAGGCGGGCGATCTCGCCGCGGTGGCGCGGGCCTGCGAGCGGGCGGGGGCCGACGCCCTGACGGCGATCAACACCATCCGGGGCATGGCCATCGATCCGGAGCAGATGTGCGTGCGGCTGGCGAACCGCACCGGTGGCCTGAGCGGGCCCGCCATCCGCCCCATCGCCCTGCGCATCGTCTGGGACCTCGTCGACGCGGTGGACATCCCGGTGGTCGCCATCGGCGGCATCGCCACCGCGGCGGACGCGCTGCAGTTCCTCCTGGCCGGGGCGCGCGCGGTGCAGGTCGGCACGGCCAGCTTCGGCGATCCCGCCGCGGCGCTGAAGGTCGCGCAGGGGATCGAGGCCTTCTGCCGGCAGCGCGGGATGTCCGTCGAGGATCTCGTCGGGCGCGCCCGCGCCGCGGGCCAGCGGCGCTGAGGGGCTACCGTGCGCGCGGCGGGGGAGTCGAAAAGACGGTTCGCGGGCTACGGGGTGGCTGCCGCGGCGCTCGCCGCCTGCACGACGACTCCCCCCGCGCCGTTGCCCGATCCGAGCAGCGACGCACCGAGCCCCAACGCGAGCATCCTGCCGGCGCCCCTCGCTCCCGTGCGACCGCACGACGCCGGGACCGACGGCGGTCCCGACGCGGGGGACGCTGCCGCCCGCGCTCTCAACAGCGCCACCCCGGACGCCGCCGCGCCGCCCCCCCGCACGCTCCGCGAGGACGCCCCGGTGGACGTCGACCCGTGGCCGGGCAAGGAGCTCCGCCCCGGGCTGACGCTGGCGGCGCGCTTCACCTGGCCCGGCTTCGCGCCGTCGGCCGCCGCCGAGGCGGACCTGCGCGTCGCGGAGCGCCTCGCCGAGCAGACCGCGAGGATCGTCCGCATCACCCTGACGCCGGCCGGCCGCATGCGGCTCGTCCTCGACTCCCCGTCCTTCGCCGTGGAGCGCGGCGTCGAGCTCCGCTCACGGATCGACCGCTACGGCCACGTCGTCGTCTGGCCCGATCAGCACAGCTACCGCGTCCTGCAGCCGGGGACCCTGCGCGCCTTCTTCAACGAGGGGCGCGCCGACGTCCTCCCTCTCGACTCGGTCACGGCGTCGCAGCTCCCGCCTGGGTCCGCGCTCGGTTGGGACACCGTCAGCGTCGTGCTCGGCACCGACATCGGCAAGCTCACCCTCACCCAGGCCCGGATCCCGGGCTCGGGTGACGCGGGCGCCCTGGTCTGCCGCCTCCTGCTCGAGCTGGCGTGCGGAGAGCCGGCGAGCCCGTCCTGTGCGGCGGACCTCGTCCCCCTCCGCGCCGCGTACGAGTGGACGGATGGCGGCAAGCTGCTCTTCGAGGTGACCGCGGCGACGCGGGCGGCCGAGGTCGACGTCACAACCCTGCGCGTGCCCCCCATCGCCCCGAGCTTCAAGGCGGATCTGTTGCCCGCCGCGGGGTCGGGACCCCTCGTCGGCAGCGGCGACCTCCGGGCCCTGCGCCGGCGTGACGCCCCCGCCCCCCCGGACGACGCCGGCGCCCCACCCGCGGAGGGGTTCGAGCTCACCAACCGGACCGACACCCTGGCCTTCGCCTTGCTCGACGGCATCGCGGTGGCGCGCGTCGAGCCGGCCCACTCGGTCACCTTGCCGACGTTGCGCCCCGGCCGGTACTCCCTGCGCTGGACCGACTTCCTCGGCGGCGAGGTGACCGCCCCCGAGATCGTGTCCGTCCCCGGCACCTCCACGCGCGGAACCGCCCCGGACGCCGGGCTCACGCCCTCGCCCTGACCGGGGCTCCGGCGCGTGGCTACTCGTCGGTGACGATGTCCTCGTAGTCGTCCCAGTCGAGCTCGACGTCACGAGCGCCGGGCGCCCGCCGCGCCGCCAGGGCGTCCGCCACGATCTCGAGCACCTCGAGCCGCGTCGAGAGCAGGTAGTACTCCTCCTCACGCACGCCCGGGAGCGCCGCGAGACGCGCGGCGACGAGCTCGCGCTCGTCCGCGTCGAGCTCCACCTCTGCCGACGGTCCCTGGTGCGGCTCCCCCCGAAAGAGCGCCTCGTAGGCGATCCCGACCGGGTTTACCGCCAGCCGGACCTGGCGGCTGCAAACGCGCCACCGGTGGACATCCATCGACGGCAGCCGCCAGAACCCACCGATCCGCTGGCGCAAGAGCTCCCCGAAATACGCGCCGAGCGCCGGGGTCACGAGCGCCACGACCTCGGGGCGCTGCGCGCGCTCCGTGCGCACGAGCTCGACGTAGTGATCGACCAGGGGCAGCGTCTCGGGGGTCCCGTCCACGTCGAGCCCGACGGCGCGGTGCACGTAACCGCGGAGCGCGGTCACGAGCTCGACCACCTCCGCCGGCGCGGCGCCGACGGCGGTAGCCGCCGCGACCGGCTCCTCCGCGGGGCTCACCCCCTCGCCTCCGGCATCGACCGCGCCGGCAACGGGGTGAGAGTGGGGGTCCCGGTCGGGCATGCGCGAGATATAGCGAACCGGGCCGGCGGTCGCGAGGCGTGAGATCGGCCGACCCCGCGTCCACCCACCCCACGCCGAGACACGCCGCCGGCCGGCCACCGGCGCCGCCCCCGCGGCACATCCCCGGCACGAGACGGGTCCCCCCCCGCCGACGCCGCTCACCACCGCCCCTTGTCGGCACGGGACGGTGCTAGGATGCCCCCCACACCGGCCCCGCGACCCGTGTTATCGTCTTGGTTCATCCATGCGCCTCGGCATCCTCAGTGACGTCCACGCCAACTACGAAGCGTTGAGCGCCGCAGTCGAGGCCTTCAAGGACGAAGACATCGACGCCTTCTACTGCCTCGGCGACACCGTCGGGTACGGCGGCTCACCCAACGAGTGCGCCGATCTCGTCCGTAGCACCTGCCGGGCGACCGTCGTGGGCAACCACGACGCCGCGGTCGCGGGGCGCATGGACTACTCGTACTACTACGAGGCCGCGCGCCAGGCGCTGGACCTGCACGCCAAGTGGCTCAGCCGCGAGAACATGGACTGGCTCAAGAGCCTGCCCTACCAGATCATGCTCGACGCGGTCGGGGTCCAGCTCTGCCATGGGTCGCCGGTGCGCCTGGAGGAGTTCGAGTACATCTTCGCCCCCGAGCAGGCGCGCGAGTGCCTACCGATCTACGACCGCCTCGCGCCGCTCACGCTGATCGGGCACTCCCACCTGTGCAAGGTCTTCGCCCTCACGCCGACCACCGTGGAGGAGCTCCCGCCGGTGGACTTCGATCTCGAGCCCGGCAAGAAGTACATCTGCAGCGTGGGCTCCGTCGGGCAGCCGCGCGACTACGACAACCGCGCGAGCTACACCGTCTACGACTCGACCCGGAAGCTCTTCGAGTTCAAGCGCGTCGAGTACGACATCGAGTCGGCGGCAGACAAGGTCCTCCGCGCCCGGCTCGAACGCAACTTCGCGCACCGTCTCTTCATCGGGGTCTAGAGCGGCAATCGGTTTGATTGCCGCGGAAAATCAACGACCTAGAGCACCGAGCGAGCAGCAGATCTCGCCAAAGGCGCCTTGAAGAACGCCCCCTCGCCCTGCATGAGGGCGTTCTTCAGGGCGCCGACGCGGTTGGCCGACCGTTTGGTGCTCTAGAGCGCCGCGCGCGGCCTCCCGCGCGGTCACGGCGTGACCGTCCACTCGGTGCTCCCGGGGGCGTCGCGCAGGACGACGCCCAGCGCCGCGAGCTCGTCGCGCAGCGCGTCCGAGCGCGCGAAATCCTTCGCCGCCCTCGCGGCGGCGCGCGCGTCCACCTTGGCCTGGACGGCCGCCGCGTCGAGCCCACGCAGTCGCAGACGCCGCGCCGTCGTCCGCTCCCGGTGCTCGGAGGTGGAGACGCGCAGCAGCCCGAGCACCGCGGCCACCTGCGTCAGCCCGCTCGCCGCCAGCCGCGCCGCGACCGCCGCGGCCCCCACGAACGCGGGATCCTTGCGGCGCTTCTGGGCCGCGTCGCAGATCTCGTTCGCGAGCCGCGCGATCTCGCCGAGCGCCGCCAGCGCGACCGGCGTGTTCAGGTCGTCGTCCAGCGCCGCGGACGCACCCTCGATCGCCTGCTCGATCCCGGCGCGGAGCTTCCCCAGCTCCGGGGGGAGCTTGGCCGGGACGGTCACCCCAGCGTCGAGCAGCTCCCGCAGGCGCCGGAGGGTCGCGAAGAGATAGTCGATGCGCCCCTCGGCCTCGTCGATGGCCGGGAAGACGACGCGTCCGTCCTCGAGCTTGTCGGTGTCGAACTGGATCGGACCCCGATACTGGACGGTGAGCAGGAACCACCGGAACGCCTCGGCGTCGTTGCGGGCGAGCACGTCGTCGACGGTGACGAAGTTGCCGAGCGACTTGCTCATCTTTTCCTTGTCGACGTTGACGAAGCCGTTGTGCATGAAGTAGCGCACCCACGGCTCCTCGCCGGCGTGGGCCCCCTCGCTCTGCGCGATCTCGTTCTCGTGGTGCGGGAAGATGAGATCCATCCCTCCCGCGTGGATGTCGAACCCGTAGCCGAGGTAGGCCGTGCTCATCGCGGAGCACTCGATGTGCCAGCCAGGTCGACCCCAGCCCCAGGGGCTCGCCCAGCCCCACTCGCCCTCCGGCACCCCCTTCCACAGCGCGAAATCGAGCGGATCCTGCTTGGCCTCGTCGCGCGCGACCCGCGCCCCGGTCCTGAGCTCGTCGATCCGGCGTCGGGAGAGCTTGCCGTAGCCAGAGAAGCTCCGCACCGAGTAGTACACGTCCCGGGTGCCCCCCGGCATCTCGACCACGTAGCCACGACCGGCGGCGATCAGCGCCTCCACCAGCGCGATCACCTCCGCGAGGTGCTCGCTCACGCGCGGCTCCCGATCGGGCGCGAGGCAGCCCACGTCGGCCATGCGCTCCCGGTAGATGGCCTCCATGCGCCGCGCCAGATCGAGCGGGGACTCCCCTCGCTCGCGCGACCGTGCCAGGATCTTGTCGTCGATGTCGGTCACGTTACGCACGTAGGTGACCACGAGCCCCCGAGATCGCAGGTGACGGACCAGGACGTCGAACGCCACCGCCGCCCGGGCGTGACCGGCGTGCGGGACGTCGTACACGGTCGGCCCGCAGCAGTAGATGCTGGCCTTGCCGGGCTCACGCCCGACGAAGTCCTCGGTCTTGCGTGAGAGGGTGTTGTAGAGCCTGAAGGGACCGCGGGACGTCACGGGCGGACGCTATCACAGCGCCCCGTGCCGCACCGGTCCCCGAGGTGCGCCGCCGACCCTGAGCACCGGGGGTCGAGGCGCCCCCCGAGGACCGGCTCGCCAGCGCGCCCGTGCCCGGTTTCGGCCGGGCAGCCAGCGCGCGGTCGCCGCCTCCGCGGGAGGATCAGCGGCCAAACGGGTCCCAGGGATCCTGGCGGTGCCGACGCGGGTCGCGCAGCGTCCGTGCGGCGCCCTCCCGCGGGGGCGGTCGCCAGCCGTCCCACGGATCCACCTGCCGGCAAGCCCGCCCCGCCATGCACAGGCGGATCGCCAGCAGCCCCGCGGCGAACCCGCCGAGGTGCGCGAAGTAGGCGACCCCGCCGCCGTGACCCATGCCGAGCGACGCGAGCCCGCCGAACACGTTGAGCACGAACCACATCCCGATCGCCATCCACGCCGGGAACGTCAGCAGGGGCCACGGCAAGATCAGCCCGTTGAAGACCAGGATCGGCGCGCGCGGGTGGAGCACGAGGTACGCCCCGAGCACCCCGGCCACCGCCCCCGACGCCCCGACCATCGGCACCGCGCTCGACGGCTCGACGAAGGCCTGCGCCAGCCCCGCCGCCACGCCGCACCCGAGGTAGAAGAAGAGGTACCGCGCGCGCCCGAGCGCCTCCTCCACGTTGTCCCCGAAGATGTGCAAAAAGAGCATGTTCCCCGCGAGGTGAGCGAGGCCCCCGTGGAGGAACATGCTCGTCACCAGCGTCGGCGCGTCCGCCACCGGGTCGAGGAAGAACCGACGGGGAACCAGCCCGTGGGTGAAGACCACTGACGTCGCGCTCCACGCGCTCATGGCGCCGAGCTGCCAGAACCACGCGATTACGGTCGCGACCACCAGGCCCAGGGTCACCAGGGGGCGCCGAGTGGTCGGGTTGATGTCGGCGAGGGGCAGGAACACGGACCCGACCGTAGCGCCTGCGCGAGGACCCGTCAGCTGCCGAGGCCCATCCGCACGGGGCCGCCGCCCGGCGGGCGGCCGCGGCCACGACGCGCCACGGCGCGCGGCTCCGTGCTACGGTCCGGGCATCGCGATGGCGCCCTCGACCCGGTCTCGCCGAGCCGCCCTGGTCCTGACCGGCGCGCTCTCGGTCGCGCTCCCCGCGTGCGCTCACGCGGGCCTGCACGGCCAGACCTATCGCGACCGGGAGGTCGCCTTCCGCGTCGGCCCGATCCCGAGCACCTGGCGCCCGATCGACCTGGAGGACACCCGCCTCGCCTTCCGCGACGACACGGCGCGCGCGACCATCGCCGTCAACGGACGCTGCGGCAAGGACGCCGACGACGTCCCCCTCACCGCGCTCACCGCGCACCTCTTCCTGGTGTTCACCGACCGGACCACCCTCTCTCAGGAGGAGGTGACCCTCGACGGCCGGGGCGCGCTCCGCACCGAGATCGCGGCCAGGCTCGACGGCGTACCGCGTCACTTCACCGTCATCGTCGTCAAGAAGGACGGCTGCGTCTTCGACCTCCTCTTCATCGCCGACCCGCGAACGGACCCGGACGCCTTCGCCGCGTTCGACCGCTTCGCGCAGGGGTTCGCCACGCTCCACTGACATGGCCTCGGAACCCGAGTCGACCGGCCGCCTCTCGGTCATGTCCCCGAGCCGCTTCGGCCCGCGGCCGCCGCCCCCGGTCATCTCCCGCCTGCGCGACTCGATCGCCGACTTCTTCGACCAGTTCGGCCAGATCACGCTGATGGCCGGGCGGGCCTTCCGGGCGGGCTTTCGCCGTCCGTTCGAGTGGCGCGAGATCCTCCGTCAGGTCGAGGCGCTCGGCGTCGCCTCCACGGGGATCGTCGCCGTCACCAGCGTCTTCATCGGCATGGTCATGTCGGTGCAGTTCGCCTACGGCCTCAAGCAGTTCGGCGGCATGGAATACACCGGAAGGGTGATGGCGCTGGCCTTCGCCCGGGAGCTCGCGCCGACGCTCACCGCGGTGATCGTCGGCGGCCGCATCGGGGCTGGCATGGCCGCGGAGGTCGGCGCGATGGCGGTGACCGAGCAGATCGACGCCGTGCGCGCGCTGGGCGCCGACCCGCTCAAGAAGCTCGTCTGGCCGCGCCTCTTCGCCTCGATCCTGGTGATGCCGATGCTGAGCGGCCTGGCGATGGTGCTCGGCTTCGCCGGCGGCATGGTGATCACCGACGTCCAGTTCCACATCCCCTCCGGCTTCTTCCTGCGCAGCGGAGTGAACTCGGTCTGGATGAAGGATTATCTCCAGGGGCTACTGAAGACCCCCTTCTTCGGCGCCATCATCGCCCTGGTCGGCTGCCACTTCGGCATGCACACCCGCGGCGGGACGGCCGGGGTCGGCGCCAGCACCACCCGCACGGTGGTGGTGACCTCCATCGCCATCCTCATCGCCGACTACCTGCTCACCTCCGTGTCCCTGGTGATCTGGCCCAGCGACTGACGGCGGGTGGCCGGACCGGGGGCGAGCGGCGCGGGTTTGTCCGTGACGCGACGGATCGGCTAGGACGGCGCCGAGGCCCGACCCAACCCCAGGAGCGACGATGTCCCCCCCCGCCGCGCTCGCGCTCACTCTCGCGATCCTCCTCGTTTCGTCCTGTCACGATCAGGTCGTCGACGCTCCCGACCGCGTCGTCGGCTCCCCCATCGACAACCTCCTCGGCTGCTCGGAGCTTCAGGCCGCGGAGCTCACCGTCGACGACGGAGTCCTCGCTACCGCGGCGGAGACGGCGGGCTGCGCCAGCGACGGCCTCCGCTGCCCGCTCGACGATCACCCCGACGTCGCGGAACGCTGCGAGCCCCCCAAGCGCGCCCTCGCCCAGTGCGATCTCGAGCGCTGGGTGCTCACCTGTGCGGCCGTGGCGACCGATGCGGGCCACGCCGGCGCGGCGGGTGCCGGTGGGGCGGCGGGGTCCAGCGGCCAGAGTGGGGCCTCCGCCATGCCCTCGGACGGGGGAGCGGCCGGCTAACCGGCGCAGTCCGGGCAACCGCGTTGACGCGGTGCGCTGGCGCCGGAGATGGGCCGGAAGGTCGGCCCTGACGCTTGACCCCCCGAGGGCTGCTTCCTAAGCTTGCCCCAGGAATTTCGCTCGTGTCGACGTCCGGACCCCTCAACGGTTCCCCCCACCTGCGCCGGAAGGACGGGCTGCTCACGACCGGCGACATGGCACGCCTCTCGAGCAACACGTTACGTACGGTGCGGTTCTACGAGGAGGCAGGGCTGCTCAAGCCGATCCAGCGCACCGACGGGGGGCACCGGCTCTTCCCGCCGAGCGAGCTCCGCAAGCTCCAGCTCGTGAGCGACCTGCGTGCCGCCGGCTTCTCCCTGGAGGAGATCGGGGAGATGCTCGACGCCAAGCAGAAGGCGAGCTCGCCGGCGGGCGCCGCCAGAGACGTCCTCGGGCGCCTGGAGCAACAGGTGAGCTCGATGCGGGAGCGGCTGGTCCTGCTCCAGCGGCTCCTGGTCGAACTCGAGGGGGCGCGGCGCGTGCTCACCCGCTGCGCGAACTGCGCGGCCCCCGAGCAGTTCCCCGGCCGCTGCGAGGAATGCAAGACCCTCGAGGAGGCCGACGGGTCGGTGCTGAGCGCGGTCGGCGTGCTGTGGAACGTGGACCGCGACTGACCGGCGAAGGGGGAAGGCGATGATCGATCGTGTCGCGGCCCGAGAGGCAATAGCGGCGTTCCTCCGCGCGCTCGGGCACGACCCCGCCGACCGCCTCGATCTGCGCGACACCCCTGAGCGGGTGACGGCGGCCTTCGCAGACGAGCTCCTCGCCGGCTACGCCGTCGATCCCGCGCGGCTCGTGCGCGAAGGCGGCTGCCCGCTGCCCGGGCCGGCCGCCGCCGACCTCGTCACCGTGAGCGGGATCCAGGTCGTTACGGTCTGCCCCCACCACCTCCTGCCAGGGCTGGGCACGGCGACCGTGGCGTACCTCCCGGGCGAGACTTGCCTGGGCATCGGCGTGATCGCCCGCCTCGTCAACGCCTGCGCGCGGCGTCTGATCCTGCAGGAAACCCTGGCGCGCACCGTCGTGGACACCCTGATGAGCCACGCCGGCGCCCGTGGCGCCTACTGCCGCGTGGAGCTGATGCACACCTGCCTCACCTGCCGCGGCGCCCGCGAGGCCAACGCCCGCGTCACGGTGACCGCACGCGCGGGGGCGCTCGCCGGCCCCGGCCCCGATCCCGAAGACGAGTCTGGCCCGTGACGCTCGCCGTGGTCACCGGAGCCAGCCGCGGGATCGGTCGCGCGACCGCGCTCGGGCTCGCGGCTCGCGGCGTCGACGTCGCCCTCGTGGGGCGCTCCGCCGCCGCGCTCACGGCCGTCGCGGCGGCCGCGGCCGCCGCGGGCTCCGGTGGGTCGGCGTACCCCTTTCCCTGCGACCTGGCGGACACCACGGCGCTGAGCGCCACCGCCGCCGCCATCCGCGAGCGCGCGGGCGAGCCCGATTTGCTGATCAACAACGCCGGCGTCGCGGAGAGCTGCCCGGTCACGAGCCTCACCCCCGAGCACCTGGATCTGCACCTCGCCGTCAACCTGAGGGCCCCGATGCTGCTCTCGGCGGCCTTCGTCGGCGCGATGCGGCGGCGCGGTCACGGCCGCATCATCCACGTGGCGAGCATCTCCGCGACCGTGGGGACTCCGCTTCGTGCCGCGTACAACGCGAGCAAATGGGGCCTGGTCGGGTTCATGCGCTCGCTCGCCGCGGAGCTGACGGACTCCGGTGTCGTCACCCTGGCGGTGCTCCCCGGCTCGGTGGACACCGACATGCTGCGCGGATCCGGGTACGCGCCTCGGATGTCGGCCGAAGACGTCGCGCGCACGCTGGTCCACTACGCCCTCGACGCACCGGCCGCGCACAACGGCGCGGTGATCGAGATGTTCGGCGTCTGAACCGCCGCTTCGGCTGCGACACGCGGGGGGCCGCTTCGCCTGGGGAGGCGAGGGAAGGGCCCGTCACACCCGCTTCTCTCTACCGTTGCTCCCTTCCGGGCCTGGCGGGGTTCGAGGTGCGCTGTTGACGGACCCACACGCGTCCTCGTACGCAGCCCGACTACTACCGCGGGACCCCCACCCTGTCCAGGTCCGCTGCCCCGGGCGGGTCGAGGTAATCGACGGTCGCCCCGTCGGGGGCGCGGAAGCGGGTCACGCCGTGGCCCTCGGACACGACGAAGTCGGGCGCCACCAGCACCTTCCCGTGCCCGCCCGGCGTGTCCACGACGAACCGCGGGAGACCGATCCCCGAGAGCTTGCCCTGGAGTTCTGCCAGCAGCCGCCGCCCCACGTCGAGCCGGGTGCGCAGGTGCCCGGTGCCCGCCACGGGATCCATCTGCATCAGGTAGTACGGCCGGACTCGCTCGCGGATCAGCCCCCGGAAGAGCTCCGCCAGCACCGCCGCCCGGTCGTTCACGCCCCGGAGCAGCACCGTCTGGTTCATCACCGGGAACCCGGCGTCGGCCAGCCTCCGGCAGGCCGCTCGCGCCTCGGCGGAGAGCTCCCGCGGGTGGTTGAAGTGCGTCATCACCCACAGCGGGTGCAGCGGACGCAAGGCGACCAGGAGCTCCTCCGTGACGCGCTGGGGGAGGACCGCGGGGGCCCGCGTCGCCAGGCGAATCGTCTCCACGCTCCGGATCCCGCGCACGCTCGCCACGACGGCAGTGAGCCGCCGGGTGCTCATCACCAGCGGGTCGCCCCCGCTGAGGATCACGTCCTTGACCTCCGGATTCCGGGCCAGGTACGCCAGCGCCGGCCCCAGTCGCTCCGACGAGAGTGCGCCGCCGCCCCGTCCGACCCAGCGGCGGCGGGTGCAGAACCGGCAATGTCCGGCGCAGCGATCGGACATCAGCAGGAGCGCGCGGTCGGGGTAACGCCGGATCAGGCCCGGCGCCACCTCGTGCTCCACCTCACCGAGCGGGTCGCAGAGATCGCCCGCCACCGGGACCGCCTCCCGAGGATCCGGCACGAACTGCCGACGGATCGGGCAGCTCGGATCGCTCGGATCGGCCAGCGAAAGCAGGTGGGGCGTCATCAGGACGGGGAACCCGGCGCGCTCGGCGGCGACCACGCCCTCTCGCTCGGCCGCCGTGAGCGCGAGCGCCCGCTCCAGGCCCGCCGCCGTGCGGATCGCCCGTCGCAGCTGCCACCGCCAGTCGTCCGTGGGCGCCGCCGCGGCGTCCCCGGGCGCGTCAGGGAGCCGCTGGACCGACACCGTCGCTCGCCTCCCGCGCACTCGGCGCAACCGCCGAGGTCGCACCCGCGGTGGGAGCCGCGCTCGGGGCCAGGCTCACGCGGGCGAGCGCGGCCTCGTCGATCTCGACCTCGAAGCGCTGCCGGAGCTCCCGCTCCAGCTGCGCCTCCGCCTCGCGGATCCGCTGCTGGACGAGGGTGACTCGGATGCTCCGCTCGGCCTCCGCGTAGGTCCTCACCCCCGGCGCGGTTCGCGTCACCAGTCGGACCAGGTAGGCGCGACCGTCGGCCTCGACGACCTCCGGGAACACCTCCCCCTGCTCACCGATCGCAAACCCCGCGCGGCGCACCGCCTCCGGCACGGCGCCCTCCGGCTCCGCGCTCGTCCCCGGGAGGGTGACGAAGCCGACGTCCCCGAGCAGCTCGTCCGCGCCCTCGCCCGCGGGATCGCGCCGCAGCGAGTGCTTGCGCACGAGCTCGCCCCAGGCGGCGGGGCTGGCGGCGCGGGCGGCCGCCAGGAGCCGCTCCGCCTCGGGCCGGCTCGCGACCACGATCACCGAGAGCCGCCGGCGCTCCGGCACGGAGAAGTCGTCGCGGTGCTTCGCGTAATGGGCGCGGACCTCCGCCTCGGGGACCGCCTCGGGTCCGGGGAGGCCCTCGCGCAGCTCCAGCAGCACGAGCTCCCGGAGCACTTGATCGATCCGGGCCCGCACCTCCGGTTCGCGATCGAGGCCGCGACGCCGCGCCTCGCCCGCGAGCAGCTCGACGTCGATCATCTCGTCCAGCAGCCTGCGACGTCGCTCCGGCGACTGGTACCGGACCCGCTCGAAACGATCCATCCGCTCCAGCGCCGCCACGTACTCGCCGAGCGTGATCGACCGATCCCCGACCCGCGCCAGGACCCGCGCGGCCAGCTCCGGCGAGAGCACCCCCACGCTCGCCGAGGCCGCCGCCCCGGAGCCGCCCTCCGGCCGCTTGTCGCAGCGGCACCCCGCCACCAGCGCCACCACGATGACCGCCGCGCCCAGCCGTCGTCGGTGCGCCCCACGATCGCGCGAACGCCCCCGCTGGGGACCGCCCTGCCGCGTCCCGTCCGCCGTCGATCGCCGCTCAGTCACCGAAACCACCGCTGATTGCGCTGCCGCTGACCCCGGGCTACGACTCTGTCCCGTGACCACCGGAAGCGCCACCAGTCTCCACTACAAGCGCGTCATCATCAAGCTGAGCGGGGAAGCCCTGGCGGGACCGGAGGGCGGCTCCGGCATCGACACCGCGGTGCTGAAGGGCACGGCCTCGGAGCTCGCCGAGGTCCACGCGACGGGCGTGCAGATCGGCATCGTGGTGGGGGGGGGGAACATCTTCCGCGGGCTGCGGGGGGCCAGCGAGGGCATGGACCGGGCCCAGAGCGACTACATGGGGATGCTGGCGACGGTCATCAACTCCCTCGCCCTTCAGGACGCCCTGGAGCGGTGCGGCGTCGCCACGCGCGTCATGACGGCGATCGAGATCAACAACGTCGCCGAGCCTTACATCCGGCGCCGGGCGATCCACCATCTCGAGCGCGGCCACGTGGTCGTCTTCGGGGCGGGGACCGGCAACCCGTACTTCTCCACCGACACCGCGGCCGCCCTGCGGGCGATGGAGATCCGCGCGGATGCCCTGTTCAAGGCCACCAAGGTCGACGGGATCTTCGATCGCGATCCGGTCCGCTTCCCGGACGCGCAGCTGCTCGATCGCGTCACCTACGATCGGTTCCTCGCCGATCACCTGGGGGTGATGGACTCGACCGCCGTGACGCTCTGCCGCGAGCACGGCTTGCCCATCCGCGTCTTCAAGATGGTGCGCGGCAACATCAAGCGTGTCTGCCTCGGTGAGGACGTGGGCACCGTCGTCGCCCAGGCGTGAGCCCGCCCGGGCCGACCCCTCGGCGTCGCCCGACCCCGCCCGCCTCATGACCTGGCAGTCGGCGTGGGCTGGCCCTCCCGAGCGCCCCCGCGCCGCTCGCCAGATCGGCCGTTTCCACTATATTGCCGGGACGCCGAGGTAGCATGCCGGAATCGTCGTTGCCCCTCCTCGGAGGCGCCACGCTCACACTCGCCGACTTTGGGACCGCCGTCATCTACGCGATCGTCCTGGTCGCTGCCTACACGTTCGCCGTAGCGGTGCGCGCCGCTGGCGGTCGCCCGCACCTGCTCGCGGCGGCCCGCCTCGGCGCCTATGCCACCGCGGCCACCGTCCTGCTCGGCGTCCTGCTCCTGAGCTACGCCTTCGTGAGCCACGACTTCGGCATCCGGTACGTCGCCCGCTACAGCGACCGCGCGACGCACTGGGTCTACCTGCTGACCGCGCTGTGGGGCGGCCAGGACGGCTCTCTGCTCTGGTGGCTCCTGCTGACCAGCGTGAACGTCGCCGTCGCCGTGCGCTGGCTCTCCGGTCGCTACCGACAGCTCCAGCCCTGGGTGATCGCGACCCTGATGGTGGTCGTGGGCTTCTTCGGCGTCCTGATGATCTTCGCCGCCAACCCCTTCCAGACCTTCCCGACGGGTCCCCGCCCGGACGGCGAGGGGCTCAATGCCCTGCTGCGCAACCCCTGGATGATCGTGCACCCGCCAGCGCTCTACGCCGGCTTCGTGACCTGCACCGTGCCCTTCGCCTTCGCGGTCGCCGCCCTGGTGACCGGACGCCTCGACAACGAGTGGATCGTCGCCGTCCGCAAGTGGATGCTCGCCGCCTGGGTCTTGCTCACCATCGGCAACGTTCTCGGCATGATCTGGGCCTACGAGGAGCTCGGCTGGGGCGGCAAATGGGGCTGGGATCCGGTGGAGAACGCCTCCTTGCTGCCCTGGCTCACGGCCAGCGCCTACGTGCACTCGACCATGGTCCAGGAGCGCCGCGATCTCTTCAAGGTGTGGAACGTGGTGCTGATCGCCACCACCTTCTTCCTGACCATCTTCGGCACCTTCCTCACCCGTTCCGGCTTGGTGGCGAGCGTCCACTCCTTCGCGCAGTCGAGCCTCGGCGACTACTTCCTGTGGTTCATGGCCCTCATCGTGGCGACGACGGTGGGGCTCCTCGTCTGGCGCTGGCCGCTCCTGCGCACGCGCGCGCGCGTGGAGTCCCTGCTCAGCCGCGAGGCGACCTTCGTCCTCAACAACTGGGCGCTCCTTGCGCTCATGCTGTTCGTCCTCGTCTCCACGGTGTTCCCCCTCGTCGCGGAGAAGACGACCGGCGAGAAGCTGCTCCTCGGGGCGCCGCACTTCAATCTCTGGGTGCCCCCCATCGGCCTGGTCGTGTTCGCGCTGATGGGGCTCGCCCCGCTC
>CAYOLF010000058.1:8960-11152 GCA_964404725.1 uncultured Polyangiaceae bacterium | reverse complement strand
CGCGAGGGCACCGAGCCGCTGCTCGTCTCGCTCCTGCGCCTGGTCGAGAAGAACCGCCGCCGGTACGGGGGATACGTCGTCCACCTGGGAGTCACCCTGGTCTATCTGGGCTTCGCCGGTGAGGCCTGGTCCGTTCACCGCGAGGTCACCCTGTTCCCCGGGGAGACGACCACGCTCGGCGGGCATTCGTTCCGCTACCTGGGCAGCCATTCCTGTCCGGGGTCTCCGCGCTGCACCCCCGCGCAGCAGGCCGATCGCGAGAAGCGCATGCTCTTCGCCCCGCTCGAGCTCGGGCGCGGGGAGCGTCACGTTGGCACCCTGGCGCCGGCGCGTTTCGCCTATGCCCGCGAGTCGACCACCGAGGTGAGCCTCTGGCGCGGCGTCCGGCAGGACGTCTACGTCTCCCTCCTGGCGGTCGAGCCGAACACGGATCGGGCGACGTTCGGCCTGCACCTGAACCCGCTCGTCGCCTGGATCTGGGCGGGAACCGCCGTCATGCTCCTCGGCGCGGCAATCTCTCTCTGGCCGGAGGCCGCGCACCGGCGCCTCGGGCCGTGGGGCGCCGTCCGCGCGGCGATGCCCGCCGTGGCCGCGCTGATCGCCTCCCTCCTGCTCGCGACAGGCGCAGCGTCGAGCGCCCTGCCCTCGTCGGTCGCTCTCCTGGTGAGTGCTGCTCCATGACCGCGCCGGCCGTCCCGCCCCCAGCCCGTCCCCGGGCCCCGGTGCCCCGGATCGTCTGGGTCGTGCTGGCGGGTGCCGTCGTGGTCGGCGTCGGACTCGCGCTGGGGCTCCCGGCCGCCCTGCTCGCGCTCGCCGGGGTGGCCCTGACGGCCGCGGTCTTCCTCGGCTACTCGAGCCTGGTCGCACTCAACGGCGAGGCCGAGCTGACGCTTCAGGAGGCGTTGACGCTGGTCGCTCCCTCGGCCGAGGAGGAGCGGAAGCGCTCGATCCTGCGCGCCCTCAAGGATCTCGAGTACGAGCTCGCCGCCGGCAAGATCTCGCCGGCGGATCACGCCGAGCTCACCGCGCGGTACCGCGAGGAGGCGCGACGCCTGCTCCGGCTCGTCGACGAGCTCCAGGCGGATCAGCTGGCGCGCGCGGAGCGCCGAATCCAGGCGCACCTCGCCGCGACCCGCACCGTCGTCGCCACGGAGCCCGCCACCGGCTCCGACCGACGGCCCTCCGAGCGCGCTTCCTCGCCGGCGACCGGCCGGACGCGGCGACCCCGCTGTTCCGCCTGTGGTCGACGGTCGGCGCGAAGCGCCCGTTACTGCAGCGGCTGTGGCGCCCCCCTGCCGACCCCAACGGCCGCCCCCGCCCCGCCGTCCACCCCGGGAGACCGCGGGCAGTGAGCGGCCGACTCCTGGCCTGGCTTTCGAGCGCGGCGCTCCTCGTGGCGACAGTCGCCTCGGCGTCCCTCGCGCGGGCGGATGAGCCGCCATTCCCCGGCCACCCTCCGATCCCGCAGCGGTCGCCGGATAACCCGATCGCTCCGTCGCCTCCCGCGCGCTCCGCGGTGATGCCCGCCCTCGCCCTGCCCGCCGGGACCATCGAGGTCGAGGCGCGGGCTCCCGACGCTACGCCCTCACCGGGGCTGCCGGTGAAGCTCACGGTCCTGCAGCGCTCGCCCGCCGTCGGCGAACGCCGCACCCTGCTCCACGCAGTGACGGATCCACGCGGTGTCGCCCGCTTCGCGACCCTCACCGCCGACTCCGAGCATTGGTTCGTTGCCACCGTAGAGCACGGCGGGGCCGCCTACGCCTCCGAGCCCTTTCAGCTGGATCCGGCGCACGGCTCGCGGGTCTTCATCCCTATCTTTCCCAGCACTTCCGACCTCGGCTCGACGTCGCTGAGCGTCCGCTGCTTCGTCCTCCTGTCGCTCCGTGACGACGTCATCCACGTCGACCTCGTGCTGCGCGTCCTCAACGAAGGCGAACGCACCTGGCTCCCCGCTGGATACCACCTCTCGCTGCCAGCGGGATGGCGAGCCCTCTCCGTGCCCGACCCGAGCGCCACCCCCCGCTTCGTCGAGGTCCCGGGAGGGGCCGAGCTGGTGGGAGCGCTGCCGCCCGGCGAGCACGAGGCCGCACTGTCGTTCCAGCTCGCCAACCCCGCGCACGGCTTCCTGCCGTGGACGCAGCGCGAGTCAGCGACCATCGAGCTCGTGGCTCCCCCACGGGTCGTCCACGCGG
>CAYOLF010000058.1:0-8860 GCA_964404725.1 uncultured Polyangiaceae bacterium | reverse complement strand
CAGCGCGAGTCAGCGACCATCGAGCTCGTGGCTCCCCCACGGGTCGTCCACGCGGCTGTCTGGATCGAGCGCCTCCCAGGGCTGCGTCTCGGAGTGGACGGCTTCGCCGTACCGAGATCCGCTCGAGCACCGGACGGAACCCCAGGCCTTCTGGTTGAGTCCACCTGGGCCGGACCCGCTGACGTCCCGGCGGTGGTGCCGATTCGTCTCGATGGAATGCCCCTGCGGGGCGGAGCGCCGTTCTTCACCATCCTCGGGTCGCTCGCCCTGCTCGCGTGGGGCCTCGCCGGGCTCTCTCGCCCCTCCCCGACCTCTCGTCCGGCCGAGGTGGACGTCGAGCGCGCCCGCGCCCGGCTCCTCGAGGAGATCGCGACCCTGGAACGCGCTCTCGGCGTGGGCTTCATCGGGCCGCAGACCCATGAAACGGCCCGCCGAGCCCTCGTCGAAGCGCTGGCCCGCCTCGAAGCGCCAAGCGGTCCGGATCGCCGCGCCAGACCCAAACCCGGCAGACGCCAGGATCCCGATTGACCGAGTAGCCGGAAACCCCAGCGTTGCCCACAGGCTGGGGAGAACCTGCTGGCTAGCCTGCTGGCTTGCTTGGTCTTGCCTCGGTGCCGCTCGAGGGCTCGACCGATCGTCCCCTTCCACCAACCTCGTCGTGTTCAACATCCGCACCGAGAGGAACGCCGGATTAATCTTGAAATTCAATGATTTGAATATCTTTTACACCGTCTCCACAGCCCCTACTCCTACGACCCTCTCTCTTAATCAAATCAACCCCACTCGCTGCAGGTCGTTCCGGCCCTGTGCTCGTGCCTTCCCGCCCCATTACTCAGCGAGATCGCTGGCGTCCGGCCCAGTATCCGACTAGGACGGACCCAGGATGCACGTCGTCGTCTCGAAAAAGGAGCTGCTCCGGGTCCTGGCTCGGTGCCAGGGCGTCGCTGACAAGAAGAGCACCATGCCCGTGCTGGGCAATGTTCTCGTCGAGGCGCACGGAACCAGCGAGCTCCGACTCTCCGCCACGGACCTGCTGCTGGCGGTCCGCGGCATCATCCCCGCCAGCGTGGAGCAGACCGGATCGATCGCACTCGGCGCGCGTGATCTCCTCGAGCGGATCCGCATGATGCCAGAGGGGCAAGTCTCGATCACGACGACGGACGGCGCGAGCACCACCATCCGCGCGGTTGGCACGGCGCGGCGCTACACCCTGCACGGCATCCCCGGGGAGGAATTCCCCGCCCTGCCCCAGCTCGACGAGGGGCAGCGGGGGCTCGTCGTCCCGGTCCGCGTGATCGCTGACCTGGTGGACGGCACCTACTTCTCGATCTCGACCGACGAAACCCGCTCCCACCTGAACAGCGCCCTGTTCGAGTGCGACGGGCAGCGCGTTCGGATGGTCACCACCGATGGACACCGCCTGAGCAAGATGGAGTTCACCGTCGACCGCGCCGAACAGCAGGCGTCGATGCTGATTCCGCTCAAGGGCATCCTGGAACTGAAGCGCCTCTGCGAGGAGGCTCGAGGGGAGGTCGCCAAGTCCGACGACGCTGACTCCCTCGAGCTCATGATGGTCCAGAACGGTCCCAACGTCTTCTTCCACCTCGGCGGGTTCCACTTCAGCGTCAAGCTGGTGGATGCCCAGTTCCCGCCGTACCAGCAGGTCATCCCCGACGCCTCCGAGCGCGTCATTCGGGCCCCGCGGCTGGCCATGGCCGACGCGCTCCGCGCCGTTTCCGTCGCCGCCAGCGAACGCACCGGTGGCGTCAAGGTCACCCTCAGCGCCGGCAAGATCCGCTTCGAGAGCGAAAGCCCGGAGAGCGGCGAGGGGTTCGACGAGGTCCCCGTCGAGTACGACGGTCCAGAGGTTTCCGTCGGCTTCAACGCCAAGTATTTCCTCGAGGTCCTGCTGGCCATGGATGACGACGAGATCCTGCTCGGCCTGAGCGGGGAGCTCGACCCGGCCATCATCCGGCCCGCCAACGAGACACCGCGGTCGAGCTACCTCGCGGTCGTCATGCCGATGCGCATTTGACCCTGCCCATCGTGCTCCGCCGGGTTTCGGTGCGCTCCGTCCGGAACCTCGCCTCGGTGGATCTCGAGCCGGCTCCGCGCCTGAACGTCATTTCCGGCGACAACGGGCAAGGCAAGACGAGCTTGCTCGAGGCGATCTACCTCGTGGCCACCACGCGGAGCTTCCGTGCCGAGCGCACCGTGGAGGTCGTGCAGACCGGTCAGGAGCGGGCGACGGTGGCAGCGACCGTGACGGAGGGCCCCCAGGTCCGAGAGCAGCGCGCGGTGGTCGGGCCCCGCGGGACGACGTACCTGGTAGACGGTCACCGTCCGGACCGTCTCGCGAGCTTCGCCACCCTCACACCCGTCGTGGTCTTCCACCCCGGCGACCTCCACCTCGTCAGCGGTCCAGCCGCCCTTAGACGCACCCTGCTCGACCGCGTGGCCCTATTCCACGAGCCCGCCAGCGCCGACCATCGCCGGCGCTACCTGCGCGCGCTCCGCGAGCGCCAACGCGTCCTGGAGGAGCGGGGTCCCACCGCCAGCGACGTCTCCGTCTACGAGGAGCTGGCGGCCAGCGAAGGCGCGCACTTCGCCGCCTCCCGCGCCCGAGCGGCCGAGCGGCTGACGGAGGCCCTGGCGCCCGCGTTCGCCCGCATGGCCCCATCGGACCTGGAACTCACGACGGTGTACCGCCCGGGAGGCACCGCCGACGTCGAGCACTTCCGGGCCACCCTGGCCTCGCGACGCGCGGCCGACCTGCGTCGTCGCACCGCCACCTACGGGCCGCAGCGGGACGATCTGGACCTCCTGCTCGACGGCCGTTCGGCCCGCACCCAGGCCTCGCAGGGGCAACAGCGCATTCTCACCTTGGCGCTCAAGGTGGCCGAGCTCGGCACCGTGACCGCGGCGAGACGGGCGCAGCCGATCCTGCTCCTCGATGACGTCTCGAGCGAGCTCGATCCCACCCGCACCGGCGCCGTGTACGAATTCCTGCGTGGCACGGCCGGTCAGGTGTTCGTCACCACGACCCGCCCTGACCTGCTCGCCACGCCTGGCATTACCCCGTCGGACCGCGTCGACTGGCGGTTGCGGGGGGGCGCCCTGGAGGCCTGACCGGGGCCGGCTCCGGCCTCCTCTGCCGGCGCCGAGCAGTGCCAGCGGAACCCCGCGACCTGCCGCCGGACGCGCCTCGTGGCGCTCCGCAAAGCGCGGGCAGGGCGGTGGCACCGAAGCGCAAGGAACCGCGAGAATTAAGGGCAATTTTGCCCCGTAATCGCTTGTCCGTCCGCACCCGGACGAGTATATCTCCGGGTGCCGCTGCGGCGGCGGTCCCGCGGCGCTCCGACGCTGCCCGTGCCGCCCGGACGGCCACGCTCGAGGCGGTGTTCGACCCCCACAACCGCCGCTCACCCGATCCAGGAGTCCCCGTTGCAGACCGACGTTCCCGAGCCGACCGTCTTCGAAGAGAACGAGTACGGATCGGCCAGTATCACGGTGCTCGAGGGTCTCGAGGCGGTGCGCAAGCGCCCCGGGATGTACCTCGGCGACGTCCACGACGGCTCGGCCCTTCATCACCTCGTCTGGGAGGTGATCGACAACTCCGTCGACGAGCACCTCGCGGGGCACTGCAACCGCATCGTCGTCACGGTGCACTTCGACGGCTCCGTTACCGTCGAGGACAACGGTCGCGGGATCCCGGTCGGCATGCACGAGCGCGGGGTGAGCGCCGCCGAGATCGTAATGACGATCCTGCACGCGGGCGGCAAGTTCGACAACAACAGCTACAAGGTCAGCGCCGGCCTGCACGGCGTCGGGGTGAGCGCCGTGAACGCGGTCTGCGAGTCCCTCCGCCTCGAGATCAAGCGCGAAGGGCGCGTCTGGTTTCAGGAGTATCGCCGCGGAGTTCCCCAGGCCCCACTGGCGGCACTGGGCGAGGCCTCCTCGACGGGGACCAAGGTCACGTTCAAGCCCGACCACACCATCTTCACCAACACGGAGTACAACTACGGCATCCTCGCCAACCGTCTCCGCGAGCTGGCCTTCCTTAATTCCGGCCTGCTCGTGCGGCTGGTGGACGAGCGCGAAGAGAGCCGCCAGGAAGATTTCGAGTTCCAGGGCGGCATCCGCGAGCTGATCCAGCTCTTGACCGAGAACCGCGAGCCGGCTCACGAGGAGGTCATCGCCTTCAGCGCCGAGTCGCCCTGGCTCGAGGACAAAGGCACGGTGCTGGTCGATCTGGCGATGCGGTGGACCTCCGCCTACGTCGAGCAGATCCTCTGCTACACCAACAACGTCCACAACCGGGACGGCGGCACCCACCTCACCGGGCTCAAGAGCGCCCTCACCCGCACCCTCAACAGCTACGGGCAGACCGCCAACCTCTTCAAGGACGTCAAGAACGGGCTCAGCGGCGACGACTGCCGCGAGGGGCTCATCTGCGTCGTCCATGTCAAGCACCCCGACCCCTCGTTCGACTCGCAGACCAAGGCCAAGCTCGTGTCGAGTGAGGTCAAGGGCATCGTCGAGAACACGGTCGGCGAGCTCCTCTCGCGGTACTTCGAGGAGCACCCGCAGACGGCGCGCAAGATCCTCGAGAAGTCGATCATCGCCGCCAAGGCGCGGGAGGCCGCGCGCAAAGCTCGCGAGGTGGTGCGCAAGGGCGCGACGGACTCGGCAGCGCTCTCCGGCAAGCTCGCCGACTGCCAGAGCAAGGACCCCACGCGCAGCGAAATCTACATCGTCGAGGGCGACAGCGCCGGGGGCAGCGCCAAGCAGGGGCGGGATCGGCATTTCCAGGCGATCCTGCCGCTCCGGGGGAAGATCCTGAACGTGGAGCGCGCCCGCCTGGATCGCATGCTCTCATCGCCGGAGGTCGCGACGCTGATCTCCGCCCTCGGCTGCGGCATCGCGGACGAGTTCGACGCCAGCAAGCTCCGCTACCACCGGGTCATCATCATGACCGACGCGGACGTGGACGGGTCGCACATCCGCACGCTCCTGCTCACCTTCTTCTACCGCCAGATGCGCCCGATCATCGACGCCGGGCACCTGTTCATTGCGCAACCACCACTCTTCGGTGTGCGCAAGGGCAAGAAGGTCTTCTACCTCAAGGATCAGACGTCTCTCGACCGGATGTTGGTGGAGAACGGGATCGAAGGCCTCACTTTGAAGGCCGTCGGCGGCCCCGCGCTCTCGGGCGTCCCGCTGCTCAACCTCGCCCAGCGGCTCCACCGCTTTACGGCCGTCCTCGCCAAGATCGACCGGCGGTGCGACGCCCGCGTCGTGGCCGCGGTCTTCCTGGCCGGCGCGCCCGAGCTCGTGGAGTTCCGCGACGCGGATCGAGTGCGCGCCTGCGCCGCGAGGGTGGGGGAGCTGCTCGAGCAGCGCTATCCGGAGCTCGTGCCCCTGCGCGTCGAGGTCGAATGGGAGAAGGAGCACGGCGCCAGCTGCATCGTCGTCAAGTCCCGCCCCGGCGCGTCCACGCGCCCCGCCGTGCTCGGTTGGGAGCTGGCCGACACCGCGGAGTACCGGGAGCTGCTGAGCATCGACGGCGACTTGCGCTCCATCGGCGCGCCTCCCTACACCGTCACCGAGGCGAACGGCGTCACCACGGACCTGCCCGATTTCTCGGCGCTCGACGCCTACATCGAGACGCGAGGGCGCAAGGGGCTCCAGATCACCCGCTACAAGGGGCTCGGGGAAATGAACGCCGACCAGCTCTGGGAGACCACGATGAACCCGGACGGGCGCACCCTGCTGCTCGTGCGCGTCAACGATCCGGTGCGGTCGGACGATCTGTTCAGCATCCTCATGGGCGATCAGGTGGAGCCGCGCCGGCGGTTCATCGAGGACAACGCCCTCAACGTCCGCAACCTCGACATCTGAGCCCGAGGGTCCCCACCTCGGGGACCCGGGCGAGCGGGGGCACGGGGGCGCCGGGGGCGGTGGCCCGGCCGCTTGCACGCGCCGCGGCGCGACTTAGCTTGCCCTCGCCGGATTCGGTCAACCCCGCCCGAGAGCGGAGGAAGCGATGCAGCTCGACCACTTCACCACCAAGGCCCAAGAGGCGCTGCGGATCGCGGCGGACGAGGCCACGCGGCGCGGCAACCCCGAGGTGATCCCCGAGCACGTGCTGGTCGCCGTGCTCGAGCAGGACGGCGGGATTGGGCGCCCGCTTTTCGAGCGCCTGGGGGTCGACGTGCCCGCCCTGGCGCGCGCCCTCGGCGAGCGCGTCGAGGCGCTCCCGCGGGTGTCTGGCGGGGCGCAGCCCCAGCTCGGTCGTCGGGCGCTCGCCCTGCTCCGCGACGCGGAGGAAGAGGCGAAGCAGCTCAAGGACGATTTCATCTCGGTGGAGCATTTCCCGCTCGCGGCCGCCCGTCGCGACAAGGAGGTGCAGGCCGTCTTTGACCGCCACGGGGTGGCCCACGACCGCCTCCTGCACGCCTTGGCGGAGGTCCGTGGCAGCCAGCGGGTCACCGACCAGGACCCCGAGGGGAAATTCCAGGCCCTCGACAAGTACACCCGCGATCTCACCGCCCTCGCCCGGCGAGGGAAGATCGACCCGGTCATCGGCCGCGACGAGGAGATCCGCCGCGTCATGCAGGTGCTCAGCCGGCGCACCAAGAACAACCCCGTGCTCATCGGCGAGCCCGGGGTGGGCAAGACGGCGATCGCCGAAGGGATCGCCCACCGCATCGCCGCGGGTGACGTCCCGGAGTCGCTCAAGGACAAGCGGATCCTGGCCCTGGATCTGGCGGCGCTCGTCGCGGGGTCCAAGTTTCGGGGCGAATTCGAGGACCGGCTCAAGGCGGTGCTCAAGGAGGTGGAGAGCTCCGGCGGTACCATCGTCCTCTTCATCGACGAGTTGCACACGCTGGTCGGGGCCGGCAGCGCCGAGGGCGCCATCGACGCGGCGAACATGCTGAAGCCGGCCCTCGCCCGCGGCGAGCTCCGGGCCATCGGCGCCACCACCCTGGACGAGTACCGCAAGCACATCGAGAAGGACGCGGCGCTCGAGCGGCGCTTCCAGCCCGTCCTGGTCAGCGAGCCCTCCGTCGAGAGCACGATCGCGATCCTGCGGGGCATCAAGGAGCGGTACGAGGTTCACCACGGCATCCGGATCCAGGACGCCGCGCTGGTCGCCGCCGCCACCCTGAGCCACCGGTACATCTCCGACCGCTTCCTGCCCGACAAGGCCATCGACCTAGTGGACGAGGCCGCGAGCCGGGTGAAGATGGAAATCGACAGCATGCCGTTCGAGATCGATCAGCTCGAGCGGCGTCTCATCCAGCTCCAGATCGAGGAGCAGGCCCTCGAGCGCGAGCGGGACAAGACCTCGCGGGCGCGCCTGGATGAGCTCAAGCACGAGATCGAGGCGCTGATGGGCCAGCGGGCGACGATGAGGGCGCGCTGGCTGCGCGAGAAGGAGATCATCCAGACCATCCGAGACCGTCAGGCTGAGCTCGAGGACCTCCGGGTCCAGGAGGAGCGGGCGCGGCGCGCGGGCGATCTCGGCAAGGCGGCGGAGATCCAGTACGGGACCATCCCCGCGTGCGACAAGGCCATCGAGCAGGCGCGAGCCGAACTCACGGAGGCCCAACGCCAGGGCGGCTACCTGACGGAGGAGGTGACGGACGAGGACATCGCGGTCATCGTCTCCAAGTGGACCGGCGTGCCCGTGGCGCGGATGCTGGAGGGCGAGCTGCAGAAGCTGTTGCACGTCGAGGAGCAGCTCGCCCGGCGCGTGGTCGGGCAGACCGAGGCGCTTCGGGTCGTCGGTGACGCGGTGCGACGGTCTCGGGCCGGCCTCGGTGACCGGGACCGCCCCGTCGGTTCCTTCCTGTTCCTCGGTCCCACCGGGGTGGGCAAGACCGAGACGGCCCGCGCCCTCGCGGAGTTCCTGTTCGACGACGAGCGCGCGATGATCCGCCTGGACATGAGCGAGTACATGGAGCGGCACGCCGTGTCGCGCCTCGTCGGTGCGCCGCCGGGTTACGTGGGCTACGACGAGGGGGGCCAGCTGACGGAGCCGGTGCGACGGCGACCGTACAGCGTGATCCTCTTCGACGAGATCGAGAAGGCCCACCCGGACGTCTTCAACGCGCTGCTCCAGGTGCTCGACGACGGCCGCCTCACCGACGGCCAGGGCCGCACGGTGGACTTCAAGAACACGGTCGTGATCCTCACCAGCAACATCGGCTCCGCCGAGATCGCCGCGCTCGAGGAGCGCCGCGACCTTACCGACGACGAGCGCGCCCGGCACCTGCAGGCGACGGCGCTGGCGGCCCTGCGCGCCCAGTTCCGCCCGGAGTTCGTCAACCGTCTGGACGAGATCGTCGTGTTCCGGCGGCTCGGTCCGGAGGAGCTGCGCGCCATCGTCGATCTGCAGCTCGATCGCCTCGCCCAGCGCCTCTCGGATCGCGAGATCCGCCTCACCGTGACGGACGACGCCAAGGACCTGCTGGCGGAGGTCGGCTTCGATCCCCAGTTCGGCGCGCGACCGCTCAAGCGCGCCATCCAGCGCCACCTCGAGAACGCGCTAGCGTCACGCGTGCTCGCCGGCGACTTCCCGCCCGGTTCTGCCGTGTTGGTGGGTCGCGACGGAGGCTCGCTCAGCATCGGCAGCCCCAGCTGATACTGGTGGGTGTGGCACCCCCGCACGGCCGGGCCGCGGGGGTAAGGCATCGCGCCCACGCGAGGCCCCCGGAAGGCGCTGAGGCGGCCCTGGTGCCGTCGGGGGTGCCACGCGCGGCCACCTGCGGCCGGCGCCCGTTCGCTAGCTCGGTCCTCGTGCGCCCAAGGGCGCCCCGGCGAGGCGCGTGTACCTCGCACCGGACGGGGTCAG
>CAYOLF010000057.1:0-39184 GCA_964404725.1 uncultured Polyangiaceae bacterium | reverse complement strand
GCCGGCGGTAGAAATAGTTGTCGCCGGGGCTGTAGGAATAGTTGTCGCTGATCACGGGGAACTCCTGTAGCGCCGTGCTCGCCTGGGAAAGGGCTCTACGCTTCGCTCCGACCCGCTACGCGGGCGCCTGCAGCGGCCATGCTCGAGGAGATCGAGAAGGTCGACGTCGTGAAACGTCTCGCCACGGTGCCAGGTATCGGGACGGTGAGAGCCGCGCAGATCGTAGCCATCGTGATGAACCCGACACGCTTTCGCACCAGCAACTGCGTGAGCGCGGACTTGATCACGGCCAGGGGCGACTCCTCCGTCGCGGGGGGACGGTGCAACGAGCCGTGGCCCTGGAAGCGTCACCAGAGGCCACCGCACCCGTGCCCCCTGGCCCGCGGGCCGCTAGCCCCCACGAGCAGCGTCGGCGGCACCGGAAGCGCCAGCGGCGGTCACCTCCGCCAGCACCCTCGCCGCCAGCTCGGTCGCGCACCGGTGCATGAACTCCCCGCCGTCGAGCACCTCGAGAGCGAGGCGCACCGACTCGTCTGCCAGGACCGCCTCGGCCAGGGCGGCCGCCAGGTCCGCGCAGGGCCGCCCGGCGGCCCCCTCCGTCAGGTAGCGGAGGGCCGCCTCGGCAACCGCGACGCCCCCCAGAGTATGACGCGGATCATGACGCGAGATCTGGGGCGGCGTGTTTTGTGCTGGATCAGGGTGGAGGCGCCGGGAATCGACCGCTGCTGCAAAGGTCCACGTCAGTGGAGCTTTGCAGCAGCGGCGATGACCCAGCCCAGGGAGGATGCCACGGCATCCGAACAGGGTGGAGGCGCCGGGAATCGAACCCGGGTCCGCAAGGCGTCCAATCAACCTTCGTTCACGTGCGTAGTCGCATTGACCCAAGCGACGGGGTCCGTGGGTTCGGCCACGACCTATCCCCCACTGATCTCGAGCGACCTATCGGGGGCACCCTCGGCCGCTCCAGCCCTAGTGGTTGATGGTCCTTCGATACCAGGACGATCTCTCGTCGGACCAGCTCATGGTTATTAGGCCGCGAGCGCGATTGCGTTATCGTTCGCAATTATGTACGGCCCGCTTTTTGAGTGGGGCAGGCGCCACCGCACGCAAGCTGATCTTCAGTCCCCGCGTCGAAACCGATCGCCCCCGATTGGGTGATGGGCTCGCCGTTCGAGGCGAGAGCTCGATCAAGGTAGCGACAGCGGGCCGCGAGTCAAGCGCAGCCCTGGGCATCGGGCTCGCTCACGGTCGCGCGAGCGGGCTTCCTTCGACGCCAGGGGGCGCGCGTCCCGGTGCGGCGAGTGGGGCCGGGGGGCCTCCCGACCGCCCGGCGGGCGCTCGGCGACGGGCCGCGCGGGCCTGGCGGGGGCGCACGGCAGCGACCGGGAGGGCTAGCAGCCGACCTCGTCGCTGCCGTCGCCGCAGTCGTCCCAGCCGTCGCAGACCCAGTCCTCGGGGACGACGTCGCCGTTGGCGCAGACGAACCCCTCGCCCTCGTCGAGCGCGCACTGCTCGAGCGCCAGGCTCACGCTCAGGGGCGTCACGCAGGCGTCCAGCTCCGCGTCCACGCGCGCCTCGCAGGCCGTGATCAGCGCCTCGTCGCAGCTCGCCTGCGCCAGGCACGCCTCGAACGCGACCGCGGCGGCCACCACGCAGCGCAGGGTGGGCTGGGCCGCGGCGGCCGAGAGCGCCTCGGTCTCGCAGGCGGTGAACGGCGGGAACTCTTCCCCCACCTCCTCCCGGCAGGTCACGACGAGGTCGCTGTCCAGGCAGTCGCAGTAGGCGCTCGAGGCGGACACCAGCGCGGCGGTCACGTCTGCCGGGCTCACCGCCCCCGCGGCCGTGCCCGAGCCGGGACCCCGAACGTCCCCCGCACCGCAGGCGCCGAGCGCGAGCGCGGCAGCGAACAGCGCGACCCGGAGGGCCGGCGCCGAGCCGCTGCGCGATCGGGGTTTCATCCACGGCCTCCGCTACTCGGAGGGTATCACCGATGGTAGAGGGAGGGTCCATGCTCGCCTGGTCGGTCGCTGCGCCCTGCGAGCTCCGCCGTGATCTCGGGGAGACGGCGCTCCTCGCCCTGGCGGTGCGCCCCGGACCGACCGGCGCCGAGGCCGCGCCGCTCGTGGCCGCAAGAACCCGCGCGGCGAGCCTCTGCGTCTCCTGTCGCGCCAACGTCCGGGGCCGGCCGCTCGGGTGCGCAGGGCTGGTGCCGACCCCGATCCCGGAGGCCACCGAGCGGTGGCTGCTCGCGCGCCTGCCGCGCTCGATGGAAAGCACCGCGGGCGCGATCCTGGCCAGCGCCGTCGACGACTTCGAGTGGGACGGGCGGTACGCCGCGCGCCTCCGGGCGGCGCCGGGACAGACCTTCGCGGCGCGGGCCCCGCTGGTCCAGGACGGCGGCGCCCGCGGAGCCCTCGCCCTCACCTCGGATCAGGCGTTCGACATGCTGCTGGGGGTGGCGCACGTGCGGCGCGCGCACCCACTCCTCCTGGCGCTCGCCTTCGGCGTCGTCCCCCACGACACCGCGCCGGACGCGCTAGGCGCGCTGCGCCAGGAGCCCTCCGGGCTCTGGCCGCTCCTGACCGCGGCGAGGCTGCCGACGACGCCGACCGACGCCGTCCTCGGCCCGCTCGGCGACTTGCTGCGCGCGGTGGGGACCGCCGCCGCTCTGGGCTTGGAGCTCCTGGTAGAGAGCGGCTAGCGCGCGAAGTAGCTCGTCGCGCGCTTGGCGCCCTTCTTACGGACCCGGCGCGTGGTGAGCAGCTTCCGCATGGGGAGCGTCAGCGACCGACTGGGGACGGCCATCGCCTCGGCCAGCTGCTCGATGCGGAGTCCCGGCTGACCGCGGACGGCGGCGAAGAGCGACTCTGTCAGCGCCTCGAGCTCGGCCGCGGTCCGCTTCGCACCGGGGGGGGCGTCCGCGGAGCGAGCGCGGGCCGGCCTGCCGCGGCCGCCGTCGTCACCCGGGCTGAAGGCCGCCTGGACCGCCTCGATCGTCGCCAGACGGACGAGCGCGTCGAGCTCGACCGCAAAAGCCTCGACGGCGGTGCGGAGCCTGCGTTCGACATCCATGCCCCGAACATGCTGTAATCTCGCCCAGAAGTCAATGTCTCGTCGCGGGCCGACGCGGCGCGCTGGACTAACGCGTGGGGAGCGCCGCGCCGCCGCTCGAGGCGGGCGGGGTGGCCTCGCCCGGCCCCGCCGAGGTCCCGAGATCCCGCGCGACGAGCAGCACGCCGAGCATGATCGCGCCGACCCCGACCCACTGCACGGCGGTGAGCCGCTCGCCCAGCACGGAGCTCGCGACGATCACGATGATCGCGAAGCCACCGGTGACCATGATGGGATAGGCCGCGCTGATCGGGAGCTTCTGGAGCGCGAACGAGTAGAAGACGACGTTGGCGGCGAAGCAGCCGATGCCGAGGAGCACCACCCAGTGCCGCAACAGCAGGCGCACGATCCCGCCGAGCCCGCCGTCCAGGAACCCCGCGCCCCCGAGCTCGAGATCGATCGCCCGCATCCCAAAGCGGATCATCAGGTTGGCGGCGGCGTTGAGGAGTAGGGCAACGACCAGAGCGATGACATGCTTGAGCATGGCGCGGCGCGACGATAGCTCCCGCGAGCCACCGGCGCATGGGGTTTCGTCGCGCGCTCGCCCCCGGGCGCCGCCGCGGTCGCGAGGGGGTCGCGAGGGCGGTACGTCACCGTGACCCGCCCCGGTGACTCCTTTCTTTCCGCGGCGAATTTGGGTATGAGCGTCGGCCATGCACAGCGTGGACGTCGTCGTCATCGGCGGGGGCATCGTGGGCCTGGCGACCGCCTATCAGCTCGGCCAGCGTCAGCCCGCGCTCCGCGTCGCGGTCGTAGAGAAGGAAGCCGCCGTCGCGCAGCACCAGAGCGGGCGCAATTCCGGCGTCTTGCACACGGGCATCTATTACAGGCCCGGCTCGCTCAAGGCCGAGTACTGCCGCGAGGGCCGGCAGGCGATGATCGATTTCTGTGCGGCCGAGGGGATCCCCCACCGGATCTGCGGCAAGGTGATCGTCGCGACCCGCGACGACGAGGTGACCCCGCTCGAGAACCTCTTCGACCGGGCGCTCGCCAACGGGGTCGAGGCGCGGGTGATCGACGCCGTCGAGCTGGCGGAGATCGAGCCGCACGCGGCTGGCGTCCGCGCGGTCCATTTGCCCGGCGCGGGGGTGGTCAGCTTCCCGGCCGTCTGCGAGCGCCTGGTCGAGCGCATCCGCGAGCAGGGCAGCCAGGTCGTGACCCAGGCGGAGGCGCTCGGGCTGACCTCTCGGCTCGGACGCACGGTCGTGCACACGCGGCAGGGCGACTTCGAGGCCCGCGACGTCGTCAACTGCGCTGGGCTTCACTGTGACCAGGTCGCCGCGCTGACCGGCGAGCGCCCCGAGGTGCGGATCGTTCCGTTCCGCGGCGACTACTTCGCCCTCCGCACGAACGCGGAGCACCTGGTCCGTCACCTCATCTACCCCGTCCCCGACCCGCGCTTCCCCTTCCTGGGGGTCCATTTCACCCGCCTCATCGACGGCGAGGTGGAGTGCGGCCCCAACGCCGTGCCCGCGCTGGGCAGGGAGGCCTACGGCAGGCTCGAGGTGAACCCGCGCGACGCCCTCTCCCTCGTCACCTCCGGCGGGTTCTTGAGGTTCGCTGCGAGCCATGTCCGGATGGGCTCCGGCGAGGTGTGGCGGGCCCTGAACAAGGGGGCGTTCGTCCACGCCCTTCAGCGCCTGGTGCCGCAGGTCACCGCCGCCAACCTGGTGCCCGCCCGCTCGGGGATCCGCGCCCAGGCGATGCGGCCCGACGGCTCCCTGGTGGACGACTTCCTCATCACCGAGACGCGCCTGGCGATGAACGTCCTGAACGCCCCCTCGCCAGCGGCCACCTCGTCGCTGAACATCGGGCGCACCCTGGCGGAGCGCATCGAGCAGCGCCTCGCCGCGAGCTGACCGACCGCCGCCAGGTCGGGCGCGCCCACCGCCGAGGGCGGCTCAGTACCGCCGCAGCAGCTCCTCGGCCTGCCGGTCCGCGAGCGCCATCGCCGGGTGCATCGGGTTGGACCCGCTGGACACCGGGAACAGGCTGGTGTCACAGACGTACAGGTGCTCCGCATCCCACAGCTTGCCCCAGCTGTCGGTGGCGCTCCGCTCGCGATCCGACCCCATCGGCATGGTGCCGTAGCAGTGGTTGGAGGCGACCGAGAGGTGGCCGATGGTGCAGGGCATGTCGCGCACGCGACGGTGCAGATCGTCCACCGAGCGCAGCGAAGGGGCCGGGCCGCCGAACCGCATGCGCACCTCCTTCGCGCCGCCGGCGAAGAGGATCTCCCCCATCGACACGGAGAGCTGTTGCAGGCGCCGGACGTCGGCCTCGCCGATGTCGTACACCGTGTCGACGTAGCCACCGGGGATCGCACGCACGCGGCCCACCGAGTCCTCGCCGCCGACCCAGCCGGCGATCACCGCCATCTGGCGGTACCGGGCCAGGTAGTTGCAGAAGTCCTCGCCCAGCGAGGGGAACTGCAGGGCGAAGATCCCGGGGGAGGCCCAGAGGTCCTCGATCTTGGTCCCCTGGTCGATGAATTCGAGGCAGTGGTAACCCTGGGTTACCCCCTCCCAGGGCACGATGTCCTCCTCGTAGATCCCCACGGCATGCCCCGAGGGATGCATGCGGAGGTTCGAGCCGATGACGGAGCGATCGAGCCCTCCACGCTGGAGGAGCACCGGCGTCGCGAAGACGCCCGCTGCCAGCACCGTGCAGTCGGCCAGGAACTTGGCGGAGTGCGACCGCCGCCCCGTCGTCGGATCCACCACGAAGCCGTCGACCCCGAGCACCCGCCCGTCGCGAAGGATGACGCGGTCGGCCTGGATGCCGGTGTAGACACGCCCACCAGCGCGCAAGAACTCCGGCACGCCCCGGCGATCCACCGAGTTCTTCCCGCCGGTGCGGCAGCCGGTGACGCACTCACCGGTGGCGCGGCACGTCGGCGTGAGGCGCGGCAGCGGCTCCACCTTCCAGCCGAGGGCCCGGCAGCCGTCGCGGATGACGAGGTTGTGGCGCCCCATGATCCGCTCGTCGGTCGGCGCAATGCCGAGGAACGCCTCGATCCGCTCGTAGTGGGGGCGGAGCGTCTCGCTGGTGATCCCCTCGACACCGAAGCGCTCCGCCCACGCATCCAGGGCGAAATCGCTGGCGCGCATGCAGATCGCGCTGTTGAACACGCTGCCGCCACCCAGCGCCTTGGGTCGCAGGCTGGAGGTGAAGTGGTTGCCGCGCGACGGCTTGACCCCCGAGTCCCAGAAGTAGCGGGCGCTCGTGTTCATGAGGTCGTAGCCGAAGTCGCTCGCCGTGAGCCGCCGCCCCGCCTCCAGCAGGATGACGTCCCGACCGGCCTCGGCGAGCCGCCGCGCCGCGGTGACGCCAGCGGGGCCACCACCCACGACGAGGAACTCGCACTTCTCGACCAGCGGGCCCTGGTACTCCCCGTGCTCGTGGAAGGTTTCGAGCTCGTAGGCGCCGAGATCGAGGACCGTCGGGTCGGCGCCCTCGGCCGGCGCCACCGGGAGCGGACGTCCCCCGCCCCGCACCGGCGGCGGAGCGGCCTTCACGGGCCGCGCGGGACGGACCGGCGCCGGCGCCGCGGCGGGGGCCAACCGCTGCATGGCCTCGCCCACGAAGTGCTTGGCCGCCGCGGTCCCGATGCCGAGGGCGGGGCCGGCGCCCGTGTAGTAGCGGCCCAGCGTCTCGTCGAGCGCCTGGAGGAAGAAGTAGAGGTCCGAGTCGGTGGTGCAGGCCGGCGGCAAGAACTTGATCGCGTTGAGCCCGGGCCCCGGGATCTGCAGCATGATCCGGTAGTCGCGGTAGATGTCGATGTGCAGAGCCGCGGCGAAGGCCGCTGGATCGGAGGCGTTGAGCAACCCCTGCTCCGTCCGGAGCTTGGGCAGCTCGGAGGTGCGGAAGTAGATGGCGCGCAGCAGGCCCTTGCCGGTGATCCGCTCGATGCAGTCGTAGCGGCTGGCGAGCTCGTTCACCCCCTCCTCGATGAGCTTGCCCTTGCGCTCCGCCTCCTCGGCCGCGTTCATCTCCTGGAGCGCGTCGAGGGTGGCGAGGCCCGCGGCCATGGCCAGGTTATTCTCGGCAAAGGTCGAGAAGTAGAACGCGCCGGCCTGGAAGCGGTCGTAGACCCGGTGGTAGACGTCGTCCTGCACCAGGGTGGCGCCGATGGGGACGAGGCCACCGGAGAGGGTCTTGGACACCATCATCATGTCGGGGCGCACCCCCTGCCCGATGCTGTCGAACCACTTTCCGGTCCGGCCGAGCCCCGTCTGCACCTCGTCGACGAGCAGCAGCGTCCCGTGCTGGCGACAGAGCGCCTCGGCCTCGCGGAAGTAGGCGGAATCGACCACCTCGCCCGTCATCCCCTGGACGGGCTCCAGGATGAACCCCGCCACGTCCCCGTAGGCGAGCTCGCGCCGGAGCTGCGCGAGGTCGTTGATGCGGATCGGGGTGGTGGTGGGCATCAGCGGCTCCATCCCCTCGCGCAGCGGCGGGAAGCCGCAGCAGGAGATGGAGGCGTAGGTGCGACCGTGGAAGGACCCCTCGAGGTAGAGGAAGCGTCGACGCCGGGTGCAGTAGCGGGCGAAGCGCAGCGCCAGATCCGTCGTCTCGGTGCCGGTGTTGCCGAAGAGCACCTTGCCGAACTGGCCACCGGTGAGCTCAATCAGGCGCTGGGCGAGGATCCCACCGAGGAGCGAGGGGTTGAGGATGGTGAGGTTCGGCAGGTCGAGCTCGGCCACCTTGGCCACGGCGGCCTTCACCGCGGGGTGGTTCCGACCGACGAAGCAGACGCCACCGCTGGAGAGGAAGTCGAGGTAGCGGTTGCCCTTCGCGTCCCAGAGGTACTGGCCCTCGGCGCGGTGGAAATAGGCTTCCATCCCCGCCATGGCGAACATCTTCGTCAGCTTGGGGTGGATGTACTTCTTGTTGAGGCGAGTGGCCTCGTTGAGCTGTTCCTCGATGAGGGCTTCGATGTCGATCATAGAGCGGTGTCCTCCGAGTAGCCGAAGGCCTCGAAGACTTGGTGCCACTCGCGCCGCACGGCGGCGCGCTGCTGGTCGCTGATCTGGAGCTTGTTGGTCCGGTACCCCTTGAGCCCGTCGAGGTAGCGCCGCAGCACCGGCTGCGAGCGCTGCCACCCGGGCAGCCCGAACTGCTGGAAGATCCGCTCGACGTGAGCCTCCTCGTGACCGATGAGATCGGTGTAGGCGAGCTCGACCAGGTTCCCCTCGGGGATCAGGCGGCGGTCCTCCAGGTACCGATCGAAGATGTGCGCGCCGAGCTGGAGGGTCTCCCGCTCCCGGATCTGGTCCCAGTCGCCCTCCGGGACCTGGAAGAAGTTCTCCCAGTCGGTGTGGCTACGCATGTGCAGGGTGCTAGCGAACACCTGGTACGGGTTGCGGTGGATGAAGATGAACTTGGCGTCCGGGAACATCTCCAGCAAGAGGCGGATGCGTGCGGTGTGCGGGCACGACTTGATCACGACCCGCTTGCCCCCGGTGCCGAGCATGATCTTCTTGACGAAGTAGCGGAAGCCCTCCTTCCACCGCTCGCGCTCCTCGCTCGAGGCGCCGAGAAAATCGATGTACCGCTCGTAGGTGTTGCGGTGCTCGAGGAACATGAAGGACAGGTACGGCGAGAGCCCGGTCAGCTTCGCGAGGGCGATCTCGTCCTCGGCCGCCTCGTCCCACCCCTGCTTGACGGCGTCGTAGGACCGCGTCTCGTCGAACAGGCCGGCGGTGAGCCGCGGCAGCACGTTGCGCGTGGAGAGGAACGAGGTCGGGAAGACGGCCTGGTAGACCGTGGGATAGGTGTGGTCGGGGAGCCGTCCGAAGAGGTTGTGCAGGTGGGTCGTCCCGCTGCGCCAGTGCCCGAGCACGAAGAGCGGGGTGGGGTCGATCTCCTGGGCCGCCAGCTTGCGCCCGAAGCGCGCGTCCTCGAGGCGCCCGAACGCGGCGGCGCCCACGCTCCAGGCCGTGATCCACGCCGCGCGGTGGAGGTACTCCGGCGCGACGGCGAAGCCGTTCATGCGGAGCAGCTTGAGCCAGTCTCCGATCTCGATGCCGGTGATGAGCTGATCGGTGGACCAGCGCTTCTGGATCTCGGCGGGCCGCTTCATGGCGCCTCCTCGGCGGTGATCGACGCTGGCGACGGGTCGGGGACGGACCCGATGCCGAGCGCCGCGGTGACGGTGGGGGACTCGGCGTAGGCGACGACGAAGACCAGCCTCAGGCCGTCGAAGCTCATGCGCTGGTGGCCGTAGGACGACTCGCAGCGCCGCACGTACTCCTGCTGCTCCTCGTAGCTCGCGCCCACGAAGCGCCGAGCCGGGGCGCGCATGACGACGCCGAAGCCGACGTCGAAGCCGATGAGCAGCGCCCGCATCTGCGCCTGCACTTCGGCCGGCAGCGAGCCGAGGTAGGCGGACACCCGCTCCACCACGCCGGCCTCGTCCGGGCTGGGCAACGAACCGCTGGGGGCGAAGAGCACGTCCGCGAGCGCGCGGGCGATCCGGGTTTCGTACTGGGAGAGCGCCATCCTAGCCTCGTCGGGGCAGAACCCCTTGAATATCCGGCCCTGCGCCAGGTTGTTAAACCAGTTGGGCAGGGGGGTATACCTCGCCCATCGTTCGAAGCAAGCGACCCTCGCCGACGCCATCCAGGGAGCCGGCGAGCGCCCCTCCCGCGGCATCGAGGGGGACGGGCCGGCCGTTCGCCCGCTCACCTGGCGCCCGGAATCGTCGGCCCACCTCCGGCACCTGGCGCGGGCTCGGGCAGCGCGCGCTAGACCTCCGGCGCGACGAGCCCCCGATGGCGACCCACGAGTACCGGGAGATCCCCTTCAACTACACGTCGGCCAGCGACGCGCAGATCGTAGCGTTCCTCTTCGGGGACTCGACGTGGTCGGTGCTCGAGCGGCTGCGCGAGCGCCGAGTCACCGGGCGCTCCGCGCGGCTGCTGCTGCGGTTCATGGGCGACATGTTCATGCTGCGGCGAAACCCGTTCCTCTGGCAGCAGCTGGTCGACTCGAACCGTCGACGCCGCGAGCTCGTCGCCCTGGTGCGCCGCGATCTCGCCATCGTCGAGAGTAACGGGCAGGGGCAGCCGCTGGTACGGGAGCTCATCGAGCAGTGCCGCCGCTACCTCGACGGCGTGGTGCGGGATCTGGCCGGGGCGCGGCGGCAGCGGCTCCGGGTGCGCCGGGCGCTCGGCGCGGTCATCGGCGAGGAGAACGTCACCTTCGAGCCGTTCGCGCTGGTGAGCCACGCGACCGACGCGACCGACTGGCGCCTGTGCCTCCCGCTCGCCGTGGCGCGGCCGGAGCGAGAGGCGGACGTCGCCCCGCTGCTCGCCGCCATCGGGCGCCTGGGGCTCTGCGCCATCCCGCGCGGGGCCGGCACCGGGCTCACCGGCGGGGCGGTGCCCCTCGCCGACGCCTGCGTGATGGTGAACACGGAGCGCCTCGATCGCATCCGCGGGATCAGCGAGCGCGAGCTCGTGCTGGACGACGGGGGGCGGGTCACGGCGGCCGTGATGGAGCTCGAGGCCGGCGTCATCACCGAGACGGCGATGGCCGAGGCGAGCCGGCGGGGGCTGGTCTTCGCCACCGATCCGACCAGCGCCTGGGCCTGCACCGTGGGGGGCAACCTCGCGGAGAACGCCGGCGGCAAGTCCGCGGTGCTCTGGGGCACGGCCATCGACAACGTGCTCTCCTTCCGCCTCGCGCTGCCGTCGGGCGCGACCTGCCGCGTGGAGCGGACCGCGCACCCGCTTCGGAAGATCCAGCCCGGCGACGTGGTGAGCTTCTCGGTGACCAGCAGCGACGGCTCGCTCGACCGAGTGATCGCGCTCCGCGGCGACGAGATCCGCAAGCCCAACCTGTGGAAGGACATCACCAACAAGGCGCTCAAGGGCGTGCCGGGCCTGCAGAAGGAGGGCACCGACGGCGTCATCACCTCGGCCGAGTTCGTCCTCCACCGCGCCTACCCGGAGTCGCTCACCGCGTGCCTGGAGTTCTTCGGCGAGAGCATGGACGAGGCGGCGCGCGTCATCCTCGACATCGCGCGGGAGCTTCCCAACCGGGGCGAAGAGGCGCTGCAGGCGCTGGAGCATTTCGACGAGGAGTACGTCCGCGCCATCAACTACCGGACCAAGGCGCCCAAGGACGAGCGTCCCAAGGCCGTGCTGCTCATCGACATGGTGGCTCACACCGCCGAGCAGCTCGCGCGCGGCCGCGCCCGGCTCGCGGCGCTCCTGGAGCCCTATCCGGAGACCCACGTCTTCTTCGCCCGCGACGCGGCGGAGGCGGCGCGCTTCTGGGCGGATAGGAAGAAGCTCGGGGCCATCGCCAAACGCACCAACGCCTTCAAGCTCAACGAGGACATCGTCCTGCCGCTGACCGCCCTGGCGGAGTTTGCCCGCTACCTGGTCGAGCTAAACACGGCCGAGGATCGCCACAACCAGCTCGCCTGCGTGGAGCAGGCCCGAGCGGCCGCGACCCACGCGACACCGGCCGACGGCGAGTGGCTCGCGCAGAAGCTGCCGGCCGCCCTCGCGCGCTGCGACCGCGCGGTGGCGGAGCTCACCGCCGCCTCCGCCGACGACCTCCGCCGGCAGCGCGCCCTCCGGCGCCTGCGCCGCGATCTGGCCGCCCTCTTCGCGGGCTACGCGGCGCTGCAGGCCGACATCGAGCGCGGGATCGACGAGGAGCGCGCGCGGCTGATCGTGATCGCCACCCACATGCACGCCGGGGACGGCAACGTCCACGTGAACATCCCGGTCTTCTCCAACGACCGTGAGATGATGCGGCGGGCGACCCGCACGGCCGACGTGATCATGGAGCACGCGGTGGCGCTCGGCGGCGTGGTCAGCGGTGAGCACGGCATCGGTATCACCAAGCTCAAGCACCTCGAGCCCGCCGCGATGGCCGAGCTCGAGGCGCACCGGGCGCGCCTCGATCCGAACGGGGTGATGAACCCGAGGAAGCTCGCCGACCGGGGCGTGATCGAGCAGGTCTTCACGCCGAGCTTCAACCTCCTCGAGCTCGAGGCCAAGATCCTCCAGTACGACCAGCTCTCGGAGCTCGCCGACCGGATCAGCAAGTGCGTCCGCTGCGGCAAGTGCAAGCCGAACTGCTGCGTCTTCTACCCGCGGGCCAGTCTCTTCTATCACCCACGGAACAAGAACCTCGCCATCGGCTCGCTGATCGAGGCCCTGCTGTACGAGGCGCAGCGGTTCCGCACCACCGACTTCGAGTCGCTCAAGTACCTCGCGGACGTCGCCGACCACTGCACCATCTGCCACAAGTGCCTCGAGCCCTGCCCGGTCGAGATCGACACCGGGGAGGTCTCGATCCTCGAACGCGAGATCCTGGTCGCCCGCGGGACCAAGCAGACGGCGCTCGCGACACGACTGACGCTCTCCTACCTCGACAGCACCAACCGCACCTTCAACGCCCTCTTCCGACTGCTCGTGCTGCGGCTGGGCACGACCGCGCAGCGGATCGGGGTGGGGTTGCTCGGCGCGCTGCGGCTGCCCGAGGTGCTGGCGCGGCGCTGGCCGCTGTCCCTGCTCCGCTCGCCGGTCCGGGCCCCGGCGCGGCGGGCGCTCCACCGCGCGCTGCCCGTGTACCAGCCGAGCCAGGCGCTGGTGATCGAGCCGGAGGAAGCCGCGGAGCGCACCGTCTTCTACTTCCCCGGCTGCGGCTCCGAGCGGCTCTACAGCGACGTGGGCAAGGCCGCCATCTACCTGCTCCTCATGGCGCGGTGCCGCGTGGTCATGCCCCCGCCGCTACTTTGCTGCGGGTTTCCCAGCGGGGTCAACGCCAAGGCGAGGATGCACGATCGCAAGGTGCTCTCCGACACCATCGTGTTCAGCCAGATCCGCGGCATGCTGAACCACCTCACCTTCGACGCGCTGGCGGTGAGCTGCGGCACCTGCCGCGAGGCGCTGCACGCGATGGGCGCCCACGAGATCTTCGAGTGCCCGCTGGTAGACGTGAGCGAATTCGCCGTCGAGCGGGGCGCGCCGGTGCCCGACGCGGGGCGCTGGCTCTATCACCGGCCCTGCCACGACTCGTTGGACGGTCGCGGGCCGGCGCTGCTCACCCGGCGCGGAGCGGCGACCGAGGCGGTGCCCCACTGCTGCTCCGAGGCGGGGACGCTCTCGCTGAGCCGCCCCGACATCGCGCACAAGATGCTGGCGCGGAAGGCGGCCGCCCTCGCCGCCGATCCGGGGCAGACCGCTCCGCTGATCACGAATTGTCCCTCCTGCCTCCAGGGCCTCGCGCGTCACGGCCGCCCCGGGCCGGCGCCGGAGCACCTCGCCGTGCTGCTCGCGCGCACCCAGGGGGGGGACGACTGGCAGGTGGCGCTCGCCGCCGCGATGCGGCGCGCCGAGGCCGTGACGTTCTGACCCCGCCGGGATCCCCGAGCCATTTCTTGGCCCTGGCGGGTGGGCCGGGGCATAGCTCTCGTCGAGGGAAACCCGCGAGGACGCTATGCCGCAGTGGGAGCAGCTGATCGCCGAAATCCGCAGGGTCCAGACCGAGATCCGCTGGCTCGCGCCCGACCGGGGGGGTCAGGACGCGCCCCGCCGGGGCGCCGCCGAGGCCGACCTCCGCGCGGCGGAGGCGCGCGTCGGCATCCGCCTGCCGCCGACCTATCGCGCGTTCCTCCGCCAGCACGACGGCTGGCCCGGCTTCTTCGAGGGGGTCACGCTCCTCAGCGCCGCGCACCTCGGCCGCAAGCTCTACGAGGATCTCGCCCGCTCCGTCTTCGAGCGGGCGGAGACGCCCGTGCCGGCGCGGGAGGGGCCGCCGTCGCTCACCGTGCACGGCCCCCATGCCCTGCTCCCCATCGGCGTCGACCTCAGGACCGAGACGGTCTTCGCGTTCGACCTCGACACGCAGGACGCCCGGGGCGAGTGCGAGATCGTCTGCTGGATCAACGACCTCGGCGTGCGCTGCGCGGACTTCACCGACTGCCTGCGCACGGTGCTCGAGCTCTGTGAGGCCGAGCTCGACCAGACGATCGCGAGCGCGGTGGCGTGAGCACGGCGCTCGCCGGCGCCCCCCGCCGGCGCCTCAGACCAGCGGCTTGAAGTCGCGATCCATGACGGTGCGCCGGCCGTCGCGCGCCGCGTTGCGGATGGCCTCCACGCAGAGGCGCCGGAGGTGATCGGAGAGGACGCCGACGACGCCGTCGGAGGTGCTCATGCCGGAGCGCGCCTTGACGTAGGCCTTGAGCTTGGAGACGACCACCAGCACGTCCTGCGGCAGCTCTTCGTCGGCCGCCTCCTCGACCGTGATCTGGTGTGGCACGCCGATCACGGCGACGGGGTGGTGAAGCACCGGTTCGCTCACCGGCGGCCGCTCCTGCACGATCCGTCGGCCACTGGTCGGCGCCTCGCTCACCACAGGGCCCGCTGTCGGCGTCTCCACCCGCAGCGCGTCGGGGATGGTCGGCGTCCCGCCCTCCTTCGCCTCCGCCGTCGCGCGCTCGGCCTGCCACTGGGCGAGCGTCGGGGCCCGCTCCTGCTCCGCCCAGGCGTCACGGTGGCGCATCATGGGCAGGTGCGCCTCCCAGCAGGAGAGGGAGCAGAAGTAGAGCGGGTTGCGCTTGCGACGGCAGGTGGAGACGCTGCAGACAAAGTAGTTCGCCGCGAAGGCGAGCGGCTTCTTGCAGATGCTGCAGTGATGCCAAATGGTCGATTCGTCGCTCATCCTGCCGGCGATTCTGCCACGGACCCGGCGCGCCGCACACGTCGCCCCGAAGGCGAGGGTCTCGGCCCCCCACGGCGAACCCCGGCACGGACGCGCCGCCCCCGCTCACCGGGGGAGCAGGTCCGCGTCCCCGCTGCGGGCGAGGAAGTCGATCATCACGTAGCCCTCGGCGGTGCGCTTCGGTCCCGGGAGCCCCGCCAGGCGGCGCGCCGTGGCCTGGAGGTAGCGCACGCGAAAAAACTCGTAGAGCGGGGTGCCGGCGTCCGCGCCCGGCGGCACCAGGCTGCAGCCGGCCGCGGCCCCGTTGCTGAGCACCGCGCTGGCGACGTGCTCTCGGTCCATGCGTGACGCGAGCGAGTCGAGCTCCTCGGCGGTGGCGCCGAACAGGAATTCCCGGAACGCCGCCACCTCGTCGTCGGTCGGCGCCGGGCGCACGAAGTACTCGACGAACTCGGGGGCGCACCCTTCGCGGAAGAGACCGAACATCTCCTGCGTCCCCAGCAGGGTGCCCCCGATGACCTTGACCCGGTCGCGTGCGTCCCACGAAGCCTCGAGCAGCGGGAAGAACTCGCGGGTGCGGTAGGTCAGGCGCCGCTCCCAGATCTGGGCGAGCGCGTACACGGCCCGGAAGCGGATGGCGCGGGCCACGGAGGCGTCCGAGACGACGTCGGTCAGGACCTCCTCCACGAGCTTGGTGTACACGACCTCCCGCAGCCGCGCCGACGTGGCCGCGCGGAGCGCGGCGCCTTCCGCGCCGACGAGTCCCTCGTCGCAGGCGTACCCGAGGAGCCGGTAGAAGTTCAGCTCCGCCATGTCGAGCGCCCGCCCGACGATGGCGCGGGTGGGCGCCCTGAACTCGAAGTTGGCGGGCGTGCTGCGGCAGAGGCCCTCCGCGAGCGAGCCCAGGCTCTGCTCCCGCGAGCCGAGCCGGTGCCGCCCGAGCGGCGACGGGAAGCGCGAGAGCAGGTCGCCAAAGGCCTCGAGGCGCGAGAAATGGGCCGCGATGGTGGCGAGCACCTCGGCGGCCGCGGCGACGCCGCTCCCCTCGAGCGCAGTGACGATCTCGTCGATGGTGGTCCGCTCGTCCCCGGAAAACGGGCTATTCGTCCCGTACTCTGGGCGCCAAGGCATGCGCGGCGGAGCCTATCACGGCGCCGCTCCCCGGGGGCGCCGACAACGACGGGCGAGCGCGATCGGGGCCGGCGGCCGCACTCCTCGCGGGAGGGGGCGCCCCGCGCTCTAGGCGGCGAAGAGCGCGAGGCGCGCGGCCTCGAGATCCTCGGCGACGATCCCGAGCGCCGCCGCGAGCGAACCGGCGGCGGCGACCCGGGCGATGAAGGCGAACGCCCGGCCCTTGCGCGCCGTGAGCTCCTGGTGCCTCGATAGCGCGGTCGCGCCGGGCACCACGTAGCGATCGACGGCGTTGGCGAAGAGCCTCCGGTAGGCGGCGGGGGTCACCCGCAGCGCCAGGTGATCGAGCCAGAGGTGCGGCATCCCCGCGCCGTGGGAGCGCCGGAGGACCTGGTTCACCAGGCTCATCGCCAGGCACTGGTTGGCGCAGCGGAAGGGGTGCAGGCGGACGAAGCGCTGGTGGAAGTCGGCGAGCGCCGGCACCACCCGGTCCCGGTCGCCGGCGGCGGCCGCGCGAGACGCAGCGGCGAGCGCCCCGAAGAGCGCGCGGAGGTGGGCGGGGTCGAGCGGCCGCGGCGGGCAGAACCAGGGCTCGTCCCGAGCGTCCGTGTCGGCCCGAGCGACCACCACTCGACCCCAATCGAGCCCGTCGGCGACGTGGACGCGCGCCTGGGCGGCCGCGGGATCGCCGACGACCGTGTACAGGGCGCGGTGGTACGTCTCGCCGCCGACGAAGGCGGCGTGGACACGCGGCCCGGCGACGAACCGGACCCCGGCCGGGGTCTCGACCAGCTCCGACGCGGCGTGGAGCAGCGCGCCCGGCTGCGCGCCGCGCGCGGCGATGGGGCTGGCGGGTCGGTAGAAGGACGTCAGCTCGCCGCCCATGAGCGCCAGCACGTGGGCTCGCCTCAGAACTCCGAGCGCTCGTTCGGGCTCGGCCTCCGCGAGCTCGGCGTCGGCCAGCGTCGGCGCGGCTTGCTCCAGCGCGCGCCGGACGTCGACCATGTTGCGCCAGTAGGCGCGATCGATCTCGTAGGGGGAGCCGGGGTGCCGGACGATCTCGACCCCGGGCACGCCCGCGTCGAGGGCGGCGACCGCCGCGGGCGCGAAGATCACGACCCCGAAGGCGACCTCGAGCAGCACGGTGAGGTCGCGCGCGGTCACCCCCCCGACCTCGCGCAGCGCGGCGAGCGGGCGCTGGCCATCGATGGCGGCGAGCAGGGCCCGCGCCGCGCCGGGGGCCACGCCGGGCAGCGCGAGATCGGCGCCGAGGCGGGCCGAAACCAGCCGGGCTCCGCCGGGGCCCTCCGCCACCGTGAGCTCCTCGGCGCGGGCGAGGGCGTCGGTCTCCGCGGGATCGAAGCGGCTCCTCGCCTCGCCGAACAGGTAGTCGCCCCCGGTGGTGGTGGCGCGCGCGTCACCCTGCAGCCACTCCTCGTAGGCCCGCGCCGCTCCGGGGGAGGCGAGGACGGCGTCGAAACGATCGGCGGGCTCCGGGGGGCGCATGCGAACACCAAGCGGACGACGCGTGGAGGATACAGTGCTAGATCCTGCCGGCAATGCTGGCCGAGACGCGGTGCATTCGCGGCCACACCTTCCGCGCCCTAGGACCGCGACCGGTGGTGGTGGATCTCGGCGCCAACGACGGGCGGTTCGCGGCCGAGCTCCTCGAGCAATGCCCCGACGCCACCCTGGTCCTGGTCGAGGGCGATCCGTACCTCGTGGGGCTATTGCGCGAGCGCTTCGCGCGGTGTGGCGCCGTGCGCCTGTACGCCGGCCTGGTGGGCGCCGAGGCGCGGAGCCGCGCCCCCTTCTTCCTGTCGCGGATCCCGGAGGGCAACTCGGTCCACGCCGCGCTCGCGGCGAGCTGGGCGCCGGCCGAGACTCGCACCATCGAGGTCCCCATGACCACCCTCGCCGCCCTGGTCGAGCTCGCGGGGGTGGAGCGGATCGATCTGCTGAAGGTCGACATCGAGGGATCGGAGTACGCGGTGCTGCCGACCATCGACGCCGACCTGGCCGCGCGGATCGCCCAGCTCAGCGTCGAGTTCCACGATTTTGCCGCGCCCGACTGGCGCCCGCAGACGGAGGCGTGCATCGCCCACCTCGGGCGGCTCGGCTACGCGCTGGCCGCGCGGGGCACGGAGCTCCGGCACGGCTCGCCGTACTTCGACTGCCACTTCTGGCGCTAGGTTTCCGCTTGCGCGGCGCCCCCGCCCCCGCCCCCGAGGCGAGCCCGCGGAGCGCCGCTCACGCCGTGGTGAGGAGCGCCGAGCCCGGGGGCTCGAGCGTGGGCCGGGTCGGCGCGCGCAGGAGGCGCGGCGCGCGATCCAGCGCGACCAGCAGCGCGTGGACGTCGAAGGGGAGCGCGACGATGTCGTGCGCCGCCCGCACCTCCGGACCGCCGCAATCGGCGCCGACGCAGTACGCGACGCGGACCAGGTCCGGGTGACGGAGCCGCGCGGCCTTGAGCATGGCAGCGCCGATCCGCGAGCGCGGCTCGATCGCGACCACCATGGCGTCGAAGGCGCGCTCCTGGAGCGCGCGACGCACCCGCTCGATCCCGGTGGCGCTCTCGACCGCGAAGTCGGGGCGGCTCCAGGCGATGGCCCGCGCCATGGCCGCGAGCAGCACCTCGTCCTCCCCAGCCAGAAGCACGCGCCGGGCGTCCGCGCTGCCGCACCGCGCTGCCCACCGGCCGGACGCTGGCGTAGATCCCATGGGGGCGCATTAAGCAAGCCTCGTGCCGCCCCGGGCCCCCTGGGGTCCCGGTGGGTTGCTTTCCCGCGGCGCCGCGTGGGCTTGCAGATCTGGAAAACCGTCTTGCCCGCGCGCGTCGCAGCTATGGGACGCGACGCGCCCCACCGGGGCCGGAGCGACCCGGGGCCTCGCCCTGGCAGGCCACTAGGGAAGCCCCAAAGGTTTCCGAGGTGCCGGGGCGCCCGGCTAACGGACCGCGCGCGATGCCGGTCCATCTGCCGAGAGGTCGTAGCCCCGCCAGGTGCGCTTGCTCCTGCTGGGGATGTTTCCCCGCCAGGGGCGGCACCCCCGTGGCGATCCCGTGGAGCACGCCCGCGAGCGCCCCCAGATCGTCCCGTGGCGCGGGCGCGCCCCCCGAGCGCTCCGAGCGCTTGCCCGTCTGGGCGGCGGCGGTTCGAGGATCAACCCAGTCACTCGAACGGCACCCTCCCGCCCGCCCGGGCGACCGAAACGGTCCCCGAACACCGCGGATCCCCGCCCGACACGACCCCCACCAGACGCGGGCCTTCGGGGCCTCCAAGCCGAACGGGCGCCCCGCTGTGGCCCCGACAGATGCGCTGGGCCTTATCCGCGAGCTCGAGCCGGAATGCGTCCGATTGGGCCACCGGACACGCCACCCATTCCAGCAGCCCCTTCTCGTCAAGCACCCCGACCTCGACGGCCTCGCCCCCGTCGAGGCGAGCCCCGGTCCCCTCGACGGGGACCGCACGAGCGCGCTCAGCTCCCACCGGCACCTCCATCGTGACCAGATCGTTGGCAGCGTCGCGGGTGCCCGGACGAAACCCGGGGTCGATGGTCATCGCTCCAACCGGCAGCAAGAGACGATGGCGCTGTCTCGAACCTGCGAGCCACGAATCGGGCGGCGTGGCCCGGCCGGTGCGATCCCAGGCACAGTGGCCTGCGGTCAGCAGGAGCTGGCTTCCCCCGTCCGCACCAACGACGGTCGCCAGACAATGCCGCGGCGCGGTGACCGCTGTGCCCCGCCAGCCGAGCGTGACCACCGCCCGCTTCCAGCACGCCTCGTCGCAGGGAGTCCCCCGGCTCCCCACCGGGAATCGGGCGACGGCCGAGCGGTACTCAGGCCCGCGCCGTCTCGCAGAATCGACGGCTCGCGGGATCCTGCTCCCGTCCGGTGCGGCCCCGCTCGGCACGGGCTGCGGACTGCCCGGCGTACACGCGAGAGCAGTTACCGGAAGAGCTATTCTAAAACAGATAGCTAAGGAATTGGGCTTCACCAGGGCAGCTCGCTGCCCTGGTCGTCGAGACAGGACGTATGGTATCCTCCTTCGCGTCCACAGGCTACGCTGGCTCCTCCGGGACAGTACATTCTAGCCTTCCACATTCCGTCATCACAGACCAGCAGAGTCCGCCCGTCCTCATCGACTGCCAAGTCCGTACACGTCTTGCATGCGCACGTGCTCACCATCGTGGTGCATTCGTCGCAGTCTTCGCAGAGCTCGTACTCACGACCGGAAAAATCCAGCTCCTTCTCGTCACGGAGATCGCCACAGGCGACGGCGACCCAAAGGAGCGCGCCCCTGGCCGCCAATCTCAGTCCAACCCGATCCGGCCAAGTCATGGACCCTCCCTAGAAGAGGCTGCAGTACAGCGCGAAGTCTGGCATCGCGCAGCGGCCGTCGTCCCCGCAGAACTGCGACGAGCAGTCGCTCGCTGCTTCGCAAGGGGCCCCGTCCGCCAACAGGGCGCCACAAGTGCCAGACAGGGGGTCACAGAACGCCCCCATGGGACACTCCAGCGTGTCGCGGCAGCGCGCACCGATAGCCACCGACGTGACCGCGGAGCAGACACCAGTGGCCCCCGGTTCCCCGACACAGACGAGCACCTGCTCGGGATGGGCCGAGCAGAACGTCGAATCCGCGCAGGCCTCGCCCTCCCCAGTGATGCCACGCCAGACCAGGCCGCAAGCGCGCGCCGTCGCCAGGAGGTCCGCAGAATATGGCACTGCGTAGCCACAGTCGCGAAGTGTTCCTGCGGTACCGGCAGCACAGGCCGCGCCGAACTCGGGCTCGTAACGTTGTCCCTCGCTCGCCGCCGACTCCGCCGTACCTTCGCACGCTTGCCTCATCGTCGACTCGCAGGTCGCAAGGGCCACGCCACAGCAGGGCGCCACCTCGGAACACGTGGTCCGAGCCACCTCCGCGCAGTACTCCACCGCGGTCGGGAGCAAGGTCCCTCCGGAGGCACCCAGTCCTTCGCTTTCGCCCCCGCAGGCCACCGCCCACTGCATCAACGAGACGACGCCAAGGGGAATCAGGCCGCTCGACACGAGCGTCCCCTTCGAGCCTCGCGGCCAATGCCCAGACACCCGCGCCGCACGATCCTCCAGCCGGGTCACGGGGCGATTCCATTCGCAATGTTGAGTCCGGAATAGATAGCAACGCTGTCATTGCAGGAATTCAGAAACCCGATGCCAACGCACAGGTGCGAGTCGCCCAAGTCTACGAATCCGGTCTGCTCGGCCTGGCCGGGGGCCACTTCTACCTCGAAGGTCGACGAGTCCGCCTCATCACGACCACAGGAGTGCGACCGGAGCGAACCAAAGAGGGTCAGGCGGGCGGCAACGCGGACGTGTCCGCCGGGGAGGTACTCGCAAGTGCCCGCTACCTTCAGGCCGATCTCGTCCATGCACAGCTCTTCCTTGGCGATGGAGAAGGAATCGGACGGCTCGAGCTCGCTCACGTTGCACACCGCGTAGACATTGCGAACCCCATCGTCGTCGCGATTCGTGCAGTCGCAGTCATAGAGGTTGACGCGACCGCTGATGACCACCTGACGGTACGCGGGATCGGGTCCACCGAGACTCAGCTCGACCCGCTCACGATAGCGTTCCTCACCGAGTTGGGCACCGGAGCCGTCGCAGGCGATTCGCACGAGAAGCGAAGGCTCGACCGGATCCGCGGCGTAGCAGCCCGTACGCTCGCTCACGGCGGGAAGTAGACGGACTGGGTCCTCGAGCGTCGTGAGGTCGTCGCACCGGACCCGAGACAGGTAGCTGATCCCGTCATCCGTGCTCTCCAGTACCAGGCAGGCGTGGGTTTCCGCGAGGTGACCCGTGGCCTCCTCGCCAACCCATTGGCTGGCGTGGAGCATGATGTGGGGGCCGGGCAACGCGTCGAGGGAGAAGAGGCCGCCGCCGCTGGTTACCACGGTGCTACCCGGTATCCCAGCGCCCTCGACCAGCGCCCCGTCCGTGGGAAGGCCGTCTCGCAGAACGAGTCCCTCGAGATCAACGGAACCCGCAGACTGCTGCCAGGTGAACTCGGGGCGGAAACGGAGGCCGCGGTAGACCAGACGCTCGTGGTATCCATAGGGGCCTCCGGTCGCCGGGGAGTCGTAATAGTTCATCAGATCGTCGGGACTCACCGCGACCCCCGCTATCGCATTCCGCCACCGTCGGCTGTTGCGCGCCTCGCTCTCGCAGAAGTCGGTCGCGAAGCAGTTGGTCACCTGATTGGCGACGTCCCGCGGGGTATCCGTTACCCATTTGGCGAGCAGACCCACGTTCTCCGTCACGAGGACACCCATCCCCGTTCCCTCGAGCACCGCGGTGTAGGCCTCGGGATGCTGGGCGATGCCGCCCATCAACGCCCCCACGGCGGAGGCAGCCGCCACGCCCGCGGTCCCGACCCACCAGTATTCGTCCGCGTCGTCCGAGAGGTCCCACAGCCTCATAGTGGCGGTCTTGTGCATGTGCGCGTAGAGCACGTCTCCCGCCGCGCGGCGCTCGGCTGCGTCGTAGAGGAAGACCCCGGGCGCGGTGACGGCGACCAGCCCATCGCGACCCGGCACCTCCATCACCGAAGGCGGCTCCGGGCTCGGTTGGGGGAAGTTCTTGTCGCGATCCAGCTCGATGCCGGCGCTCACGAGCGCCTGCCGTACGAAGCTCGAGCAAACGGTCGGCTGCGGCCCCCACCAAGAGTCCCCATAGGGGTCGCCGGAGGTGGGCTCCACGGGTGCCGGTCCCGCGGGATCGGGCGAGCCGGTGGAGAGGGCGTCGCTGTAGCCCGAGAAGCGGTAGTGGCTTTCGATCGCCTTGGAGGCCTCTGCCGCCTGATGGAGTGCCGGCCGGATCTGCGCTTCGAATCTGGGCTCGGGCTTGAGGACGCGGGGGTAGACCACCCCCGTACCGAAGCAGTTCTCTGCGTCCTCGTTGAAGCCCGCGATCTTATATTCCTCTCCATTCGGGGCAACGAGTCTACGCTGCCCCCCGAAGGCCTCGTATACGCTCGCGGTGACGGAACCTGGCCACTGGTACCTGAGCTCGAACTCGTTGAACCCATTGGTTGGTTCTCCGAAGATCCCCTCGGATCCGGCCTCGATAAGGTACTCCTCGCTCGCCGTGGAGTGGCGGACCTCCACCCTGTTCTTGGTCATCATCCCGACGTGCGTGTAGATCTGAGGTGGATCGACGGCACCAAGGAGCGCTCCAACTGGGCCCTTGCAGCTTCGCACCATGAGGGTGTCGCCCTTCAGCGCATTCTCCACGTGAGCGGAGTTCGCGGGATTCACCAGGTCACCTTGGGACTCCTTGGCCACGTCGACGACCCACTGGCCGGTCGGCTGGCACGAGTAGCCCGGCCGGAGCGTGCCTGGATCATCCGGATCGCAACGGCCGCCCGGCTCCGCGGAGTATCCCGCGTACAGTGTCTCGGAGATCGCTTCGAGGGGGAGGCGCCGCTCGCGGTACAGCGCGCCGAGCTCGCGATCGGTGATGAGATGCGGATCCGCAACGAGGCCCTGCTCGACGACGTAGTCGAGGAGCGCCGCGGTGGTCGGATCCACGATGGGATCGGCATCCTCGCTCGGCAGATCGAAGTGGGCCGTCGCCTGGGCGGGGACGCCCGCCTCACTGGTGCCCCAGAAATGCACGCGAACCGCGCAGTCCGTGGCTTCCACGTCGCTGTCCGGAAAGCTGATCTTGCCTGGCACGCTTTCGCCGACCGGTAGCGTGATCGCCGTCGCCTCCTCGGTCCCGATTCGCGGCGCTCCCTCCGGATCGCACGGCAAGAAATCTACCCGGCGCGCAGTGAGCAGGAGGGGGCTGGCCTCTCGGTGGGAAGCATAGATCACACCGCGGTAGCGACCCGCCCCGTGTCGAAGCCGGGCGTCGGGGATCTCTACAACCGGTTCGATAGAACCGCGACGCTTGCTGATAGCGTAGCTGTTCCAGACCAGGAGGGTTCGCTCCGTGGTGGAATCCGCCACTCCGTCTCGATGCACCGTCACGGCGACGTCAAAGACCCGATATTCCTCCGTCGGCCCCAGCACTGCCGAGTAGTCGTGGGATACTGCCGGGAATGGGGAAGTGGCCGACTCGCCGTCACCAAACGCGAACGTGTACTGCTGGGTCCCGTCCTCGAAGACCGGCGCGTTGCCGACGATGAAATCCACTCCGTCGGGCTGGTAGCGGTTGGCACGCGTGAAGAGCAACGGACGCACGGGCTCGTCCTCACACGCCACCACAGCGAACTCGACGAGCTGGGACTCTACGATGCCGTCGGGAGACGTGGCCGACACGGCAAGCACGCGCGTCCCCGGATCGCCGATGAACTGCTCCGTGTAGGTTTCTCCCGGGATCCCGTTCACGGATGCCTGTGCGGCTGGATCCACCAGCTCGACCCTGGCGGTCACCGCGGCACCGCTGCAGATCACGGGTTCGCTCAGCTCCACGCCACGGATCAGCCAGGGCAGCGGTTGGTGCTCGATCACCAGGCCGGGAGCGACCCGAACGCGCCGCCCGACAAACGTGCCCGCGTGAATGGTTCCATCTGACCCCTCGAGGTTGATCTCAGCCGCCGGCGCAATGATGGCTCCCGCAAAAGGCGCGGAGACGAACACCTGCCCGGTCCCCAGGTAGCCGAGAAGCAGGCGAGGGTGCCCTCCACCGAGGCGCCCCACCTCGCCCTGCAGATTGACGGTCGATCTCACGTAGAGATTGATGGTACCGCTGGAGTCGTCTATGAGAAGGTTGGCCCCAGGGTGGAGGACGAGCGCGTCGAGGAAGTAGTCCCCTGCCTTGAGCACGGCCTCGGCGTCGGCTTTCAGCTCCAGTCGTTCCCGGAATCCGGGCTCGAGGGGAACGGGGACGGACTGGCCGGGCTCCAGATGCACATCCGGCAAACGGGTCGCCGGGAACGCGAGGCTTCGCGTCACGGTCTGGGTCGTCAAGGGGAGCTGGTGGACCTCACCGTCTATGCTCCAGGCACTCTGCGTCGTGAGCTCACCGGCGAGGTCGAGGTTTCCATGCACCTCGGCGCGTTCGCTGAGGAACACGCCCGCCGCTGCCCTGACGCTGCCCGTGTGTGCCTCCACACCGATCCGGATGGTCCCGTATCCCACTCCTCCAACCTTCGCGTACCCGCCCTCGGCGTCCCTTATCTCCGCGCGATCACAGATATCGACGGCGTCGGTACCCAGGATTGCGAATGCGTCGAGCGGCTCCCCGCTGGGAATGGCGAAGTCGAGTACCTCGGTCAAGGGATCGCCCGACGCGCCTTCCGCCAGGAACCGGACGTTATCGAGCAGATAGCTGCCCCCGGGCGCGTTGAGCACCACACGCAAACGCAGATCCGAGTACTGGCCCGCCAACTTGCCCTTGAGGTCTGAGGGCACCGGCCAGGACAACGTCTTGAATGCGCCCGGCTCGACCCCGACGAGCGAGGCCGCGCCCAGATCCCGCCACCATTCGCCAGCAGACGGGAGTTGAACGATGAGGCGCACCTCGCCCCAGCCTACGGTCGCTGGGACGCGAACGTCGAGCTGCACGGCATCGCCAACGTCTCCCACGCCGGCCAGGGGCGCGCTGACGAGCTCGGTCCAGCCATTGCTGGAAACTACGAGCGAGTGCGCGCCTTCGGTGCGCTCGTTGCTCGTCGCCGCGGCCGGGGGCCAGTCCGGCGCCGTGTCCATGCCCAGAATGCGAGCGGAGTCGGCTCCGAGCTCGATCGCCGCCCGCGAGATCCCCACAGCCAACGGCTCGTCGCGGCGATCAGCGCAGGAGAGCGCAGTGGCCACGGAAATCAGCGCAATCCAGCCGATTGCCGATTGCCGATTGCCGATTGCCGATTGCCGATTGCCGATTGCCGATTGGCTGTTTCCCATCATCCCACTCCTCACCGCCCGCTCCCCGGAATTCTGCACGAGAGGATACGGTCCTGGGGCCGCCAAGAGCAACGGCCATTTGGACGAGATGAAGGGATTGGCCGGAACGCGCGATGTGGTCGTTGGCGGGAGATCCCTCCGAAGTCGAGATCGGCGCCAGGTGCCCCGCCGCCGGGCTCCGCTGGCCGCACGCCCTCGATGCGGTCGTGCCCGGCGGGCACACCGCCCACTCGGCGGTCGACGGTCGAGCTTCCCCAGATGCACCCTCGCCGTACCCCGCCGCTCGCCCCCGTGTAGCTCCCGCCGACGCGGCCGGCCCGGCGGCGGGGCTCACTCGTCGAGCTCGAACCAGAAGCCGAGCTGCCGAGGATCCGCGGCCGGCGGCGCGGGCGCGGCCCCCTTGGCCCGCCTCGCGGGGCCCGCCCCCGGGTCGCGGCGCGAGAGCCGTCGCCCGCTCGCTGCCGGCGCCACGACGATGGTCGGGGGCTTGGGCGGGGCGCGCTCCTCGCGGGGCGGCGGCGCGGCGCTCTCCACGGCCGGGACCGTCGGGCTCGACGGGCTCCCCTCGCGTGCACGGCAGCGCGGGCAGCTCAGGCGGCGCGGCCGCGTCCCGGGCTCGAGGTCAAGCTCGATCGTGTGGCCGCAGTCGAGCAGACAGGCCCAGCGCACCAGCGTCCCGCGCCCCTTGCCCGCGAACGGGTAGGCCGCGCGGACCGCCGCCGCCGTCGAGCCGTCACCTCGGTTCATGGCTGGGCAAGATACGCCCGGGGCTCGACCCTTGCCGAATTCGTGGCGCGCGGGCCCGGTGCCCCGCGGAGGCCGAGGCGGCGGAAATGTTGGCCATGCGGCCGCGCCGCGCGGACCATTCGGCGGCCCCCTATGAAGCGCACCGCAATCCTGCTGGAAAACGGCGCTCGCTGGCCGGACTGGCTGGACGGGCGCGAGCCGGGCGAGGTGGATCTGCTGGTCCAGCGGCCCGGCGAGCCGCTGCTGGGCTTCGCCCGTCGCGCCATCGATCTCGTGGCCGCCGATCCGCTGCCGCCCGAGACGACCTACCTGCTCACCAACGGCGAGGGCGACGAGCAGAGCAACGTGGTGCGCCGGGGCGTGCTGCGCGGGCTCATCGCGCGGGCCGTCGACCGGGGACGGGGAGAGATCGTGCTGGTCGCGGCGGGCCCCGTGTCCCAGCGGCGCACGCTCGCGCTGCTGGCGGCCCAGCTCGACCGCGAGCTCCGCGATGCCGGTGACGTATCGTTACGGTTGCGGTCGGACGGGGCCGTGACCGCCGCCCCGGCCCGGCTGGCGCGGCGCGTCGCCTGAGGCGCGTCCGGAGCAGCAATCAGTTTGATTGCTGCGACAAATCAATGACCTAGGGACCCGCGTCCTCCGGGTCCCACCCAGCCACCGCTGGGTGGGTGAGGGCGTGGGGTACCGAACCGGGAGCAGATCTCGCCAGAGGCGGCCTGGAGAACGTCTCCTCGCCCTGCAGGGAGACGTTCTCCAGGCCGCCATGGCTGTCGGCAACCTGATCGGTGCTCTAGGCGCGCCGACGGCGCCAGCGCTTGCGCCGGATCGGGCGAAGGATAAGCTCTGCCCCGTGACGCGATCGCGGCCCCCGTTCCCGCTGGCGGCGGCCCCCTCGAGGGATTGGTAGGGCCAGGAGCCGACAGCGGGGCCACCGTAACTGGAGGGAGGAACGGCATCATGAGGTACTGGAGCTTCTTGGTCCTGCTCGTCGTGGCCTGCGGCGGAGGTCAGCGGCCGGCGGACTCGCCCGACGGCGAGGACGACGGCAGCGAGTGGAAGGGCGTCGAGAACATCCAGCAGGAGACGGTCACCGAGGTGCCGACCTGCGTGGACGAGAACAACGAGCCCATCGAGTGCGAGGAGAACAGCGAGTGCTGCGAGGGGTTCGAGTGCGGGTACGACCCGGAGGGCAGCACCCGGATCAAGACCTGCCTCTGGATGGGTAAGCAGTAGGCGAGCGGCCGCCCGCGCCGGCTCAGCGTCCGCGGGGTCCGCCCGGCGGCGTCACCCCGGGACTGAGCGTCGAGGGGCGCGACACGGCGAGCGCGCGGTACTCGGGGAGAAAATCAGCCCACCGCTGCCGGCGTTCCGCGGCCGGCGGCAGCTCGAAGGCACGGGGCTCGAGCGCGAGCAGCGCCGCCTCGTCCACGGCGTCGACCAGCGCGGGGGGCAGGAACCGCTCGGCGTACTCCCGGTAAACGCCCGAGCGGACGAAGTGATCGAACAGGTCGGGATCGAGGTGGTTGTCGCGCTTCATCAGCCCCATGATCCGCATCGCCTCCGAGAGCCGTTTGCCGGGCTTGTAGGGGCGGTCCTGCGCGGTCAGCGCCTCGAAGACGTCGGCGATGGCCATCACGCGCGCCGGGATCGAGAGGTCTCCGGCGTAGAGTCCGCGCGGGTATCCGGTGCCGTTCATCTTCTCGTGGTGTCCCCCCGCGTACTCCGGCACGCGGCGGAGGTTGCGCGGGAAGGGCAGCGACTCGAGCATCCGGATCGTCTGCACCATGTGGCCGTTGATCACCACGCGCTCGGCCTCGTTGAGCGTCCCCCGGGAGATCATGAGGTTCTGGAGCTCGTCCTCGCTCAACAGCGGGAGCTCGCGCCCGCCCTGGCGGTAACGGCGCTGGCCGATCTCGCGGACCCGCGCCTGCTTCTCGGGTGAAAGGAACTCACCGCCGACGTTGGCGTGCTCGAGGAACGCGAGATCCTCGTCGAGGGCGCGGAGGGTGACCTCGAGCTCGCACTGGGCCGCAGCGGCGTCCACCTCCCCGAGCGCCACGCGCCGCCAGTGCGCGGCCTCGGCCTCGCGCCGCAGCGCCTCGAACCGGGCGCGGACGATCTCGATGCGGTCGACGATCGTCTCGAGCTTGGTCGCCTTGTCCATCACGTGCACGGGCGTGGTGACCTTGCCGCAGTCGTGGAGCCACGCCGCGATCTGGAGCTCGTACCACTCGTGCTCGTCGAGCGAGAACTCGCGGAACGGCCCCTCGGTCGCCACGCACAGGCTCCGCGTGAGCATCAGGGTGAGCGGGGGCACCCGCTCGCAGTGGCCCCCCGTGTAGGGGGATTTGGCGTCGATCGCCGAGGCGATCATCTTGATGAAGCTCTCGAGGAGCGCCGCCTGCCCGTCGAGCAGGAGCTTGTTGTCGAGCGCGACGGCCGCCTGGGAGGCGAGCGCCTCCACGATGTTCTGCTGCTCGGCGCTGAAGGACGTGGCTTCCCCGGTCGCGGGGTCGATCGCGTTCAGGAGCTGCAGCACCCCGATGACGTGATCCTCCTGATTGACCAGGGGGATGGTGAGGAACGACCGCGAGCGATAGGCGTTGCCGCGGTCGAACGCCTTGGTGCCGGAGAAGTCGAAGCCCTCGGCGGCGTAGGCGTCGACGACGTTGAACGACCGCTTCAGGACCGCCGCCGCGGTCGCCACGTTGTTGAGGTTCTGCCGCCCGGTCACCGGATCGCGGATGACCAGGGGCGGCAGCGTGATGGGCCGCCCTGTGGTGCCCCCGAGCGCGATGCCGAGCGAGTCGGTGCGCATGATGGCGAAGTCGAGCCGATCCTCGTTGCGGATATAGAGCGTCCCCCCGTCGGCGTGGCAGAGCGCCTTCGCCTCCAGCAGGATGAGCTCCATCAGCCGGTCCTTGTTCTCCTCGGCGCTGAGGGCGATGCCGACCCGGTAGAGCACCTGCAGGCGCCGCACCTGGGCCGCCAGCGCGGCCGGGCTCATCGCCTCACTGGGCGGTGCCGAGAGGCGCTGCTCGATGTCGTCGTCTTCGCTCATCGCCATGCCGCACCGGTCCGAGGACAGCCGCGGATCATACCCCTCGGCGACGCACGGAGGCGAGCGATCATCCCCTGGCCGGCGACGGCGCCCGGGTGGGCAGCCCTGGAAATGGCGCGCGGACGCGGTATACCCCCATCTGCGTCGCGGCGGGGGTGTCCGCCGCGAGCGCGCGCGGACGGGGGTTTCCGTCCCGCAACCGAAAGGAAGGCCAAGATGATCCAGGTGAATCTCCCTGACGGGAGCCAGCGCCAGCTCGACGACGGCGCGTCCGCGGCGGACCTCGCCGCTCAGATCGGCCCCGGCCTGCTCAAGGCGGCCGTCGCGGCAAAGATCGACGGCGTGGTCATGGACCTCTCCCGGCCGCTCCCGGACGGCGCCACCGTCGCCATCCTGACCCGGCGCGACCCCGAGGCGCTCGAGGTGCTGCGCCACTCGGCGGCGCACCTCATGGCCGACGCGATCCTGCGCGTGTTCCCCCGGGCACAGCTCACCATCGGGCCCGCGGTCGAGGACGGGTTTTACTACGACATCTTCCTCCCCGAGGGGAAGCTCACCCCGGAGGACTTCCCCAAGATCGAGGCGGAGATGGCCCAGATCGCCAAGGCCGCGCACCGCTTCGAGCGCCACGAATGCCCCGTCGACGCCGCCGACGAGCACGTGCGCCGCTACTGGGCGATCGACGGCGGCCAGAACCCGTTCAAGCAGGAGCTGGTGGAGGGGATCCGGATGCGCGGCGAGCCGCTCAGCTTCTACCGCCACGGGGACTTCGTGGATCTGTGCCGGGGGCCGCACGTCCCCGACACGTCCCTCCTGCAGCACACCAAGCTCACCAAGGTGAGCGGCGCCTACTGGCGGGGCGACGCGACCAAGCCCCAGCTCGTGCGCGTCTACGGCACGGCGTTCTTCACCAAGCCGGAGCTCAAGGACTACCTCACGATGGTCGAGGAGGCGAAGAAGCGCGACCACCGCGTCCTCGGCGAGCAGCTCGGACTCTTCCTGTTCACCGAGGACGCCCCTGGTTTCCCCTTCTTCTTGCCCAAGGGCGCGCTGCTCTTCAACCTCCTCGCCGACTACATGCGGAGCCTGCTCCGCCGGCGCGACTACGTCGAGGTGAAGACGCCCCTCATCCTCAGCGAGCAGCTCTGGCACACCTCGGGGCACTACGACAATTACCTCGAGAACATGTTCTTCACGAAGCTGAAGCTCCGTGACGCCAAGGACCGCGCCAAGATCCACGACAATGTCGTCGAGGAGCGCCCGATGGCGGTCAAGCCCATGAACTGCCCGGGGCACCTGGTCGTCTACCGGTCGCGGCTGCACAGCCACAACGAGTTCCCGCTCCGCATCGCCGAGATGGGGTTGGTCCACCGCCGCGAGATGAGCGGCGTCCGGCACGGCCTCTTCCGCGTGCAGGCCTTCACCCAGGACGACGCGCACCATTTCTGCACGCCCGAGCAGATCACCGACGAGGTGAAGATGCTGATCGCCTTCTTCGAGGAGGTGTACGCGGCGTTCGACCTCGGGGACGTCCGGATCGAGCTATCCACCCGTCCGGCGAAGAGCATCGGCAGCGACGAGATGTGGGAGCGCGCCGAGGCGGCGCTGCGCACCGCGCTCGACCAGGCGGGCAAGGAGTACCAGATCAACCCCGGCGACGGCGCCTTCTACGGACCCAAGATCGATTTCCACCTCCGCGACGTCCTCAAGCGGTCCTGGCAGTGCGGGACCATCCAGGTCGACTTCTCGATGCCCGATCGCTTCGGCCTCGTCTACGTGGGCGCGGACGGCGAGCGGCACACGCCGGTGATGCTGCACCGGGCCTGCTACGGCAGCCTCGAGCGCTTCATCGGCATCATCATCGAGAACTACGCGGGCGCCTTCCCGCTCTGGCTCTCCCCGGTGCAGGTGTCGGTGATCCCGGTGAGCGACAAGCACCTCGATTACGCGCGCGCGATCACGACCCAGCTCCTCGACGCTGGGCTGCGCGCCGAGGCGAACCTCTCCAGCGATCGGGTCGGCTACAAGATCCGGGAGGCGAGCCTGCAGAAGGTGCCGTACGTGATCGTGGTCGGTGAGAAGGAGGCAACGGGGGGGACCATCGCCCTCCGGAGCCGCGTCGCCGGGGAGATCGGCACGATGACGCTCGAGCGCTTCCTCGCCGAGATCGCCGACGAGCGGCGGCCCGGCGCCAAGCCCGCCTACGCCCCACCCGCGGCCGCGCCCGCGCCCGAGGCGTGAGCGCCCCCCTCAACCGATCCCGAGCTCGGCCCGGTGGGCGGCGACCCACTCGACGTAGACGGCGCAGTCCGCCTGCCGGGGGAGCTCGCCGCCCTCGACGAGCGCCTCCAGCGCGCGCTTGATCTCGCCGATCTGGCGGGACGGACGGAGGCCGAAGGCGCGCATGATCTCGTCGCCAACCCCGCTCGGCAGCGGGGGGATCCGCGCGTCCTCGGCCGCGAGCTGCCGGATGCGATCCTGTAGCTCCTTGATGGCGAAGAGGTTGCGCCGCTTCTTCGCCCGGTGCTTGGTGGTCATGTCGGCCCGCGAGAGGAGCAACAGCTCGTCGAGGTGCTCCGCCAGCTCGCGACCGAAGCGCCGCACGGCGCTGTCCGTCCAGTTCGGCTCGTACTGTCCCGCGCGCTGGTGGTGCAGCACCAGGAAGCGGATCGCCGCGCGCAGCTCGGGGTCCGCGTCGAAGAGGTGCTCCCGCCGCGCGAGCTTGTCGAACATCCGCGCGCCGAGCTCGGGGTGCCCGATGAAGGTCACCTGGCCGTCCTCGAGGCGCCGCGTCCGCGGCTTGCCGATGTCGTGGACCAGAGCGCTCCAGCGGATGGGGAGCCGCGGCACGGACTGGATCACGACCTGCTTGGTGTGCCGCCAGACGTCCTTGTGCCGCCACTCGTAGTCGCTCAGGCCGACCAGCGCCCGCACCTCGGGGAGCACCGCCTCGAGGGCACCCGACGAGAGCAGCGATTCGAGCCCGAGATCGGCGTGCCGCGCGAGGAGCAAGCGATCGAGATGGGCCCGGACCTCGACGGGGCCGAGGGCGCGAAGGTCCGCGCGAGTCACCGACGGCGCGGGGCGCCCCACGGCGCCGCCGAGCGCGCGCTCGACCGCGTGCGCGAGCGCCGAACGGGCTCGGTCGCGATCGGGCTCGAGGACCGGGTCGGGGGGGGCCAAGGGGTTGCCGTTTAGCAGCGGGTCGCGGAGCCGCAAGCGATTACCTCGACGCGGCCCCGGGGCGGCGCGTCCGTGGTACGGATCGACATTCGCCGCGACCGGCCCCAGGTTCCCGGGCGCGGCCAAGCGCCCGCACGACGCCGGAGCGAGCCCCGATGTACCGAGTCACCACCGCCGTTCACATCCACTTCTCGCACCACGTGCGGGGGCACTCGGGCCCCTGCATCTCATTGCACGGCCACACCTGGAGGTTCGAGCTCACCCTCGGGTCGAGCTCGCTCGATGCCGAAGGCTTCGTGGTGGACTTCGACCGGGTGCACGAACTCGTGCTCGAGCCCTGCCATCGCCTGCTCGACCACTCGCTGGCGCTCGGGCGCGACTCCTTCGAGCAGAACGCGGAGCCGCTGGTCACGCTGGGGAGGAACCTGGTCGGCACGCGGACGGAGACGCTGGGACACCTCGGCGAGGTCCCGTTCCACCTCGAGTCCGGGCTCGGCGGTGCGCAGAACGAGCTCCCGGGGGGCATCAAGGTCGCGGTGTTCCCGTTCGCGCCCACCTCGGAGCGCCTCGCCGAGTGGTTCTTCGGGGTCGCCGCGGCGCGGCTCGGTGACGATCGGGTCCGCGTCGTCTGCACCCGCGTCTTCGAGAGCCTGCACCCCGTCGCGACCTACGCCGAGTACGTCCCGGGCGAGTGAGCGACGACGCATCGCGTCCGGCGCCGGCCGAGCGCCGCCGCGCGAGGGCGGTCGGCGCCGCCCCGCCCGGGGGCGGTCGAATCTCGCTGCCACCGGCGGGAAGGCCGGATAGGATCGCCGCCGTGAGCGGCGCCTTGCGGCTGGGGTCCGGCAAGCGATCCCGATCCGAGACCTACCGGCGGCCGGGGCCGGGGCGGCCGCGCGCGGCGCGCGCCCTCCTGCTCGCCCTCGGGATCGGCGGGGCCGCCTGCCGCCCGGCGCCCGCCGACCCCTCGCGCCCGCAGCGGACCGCCGACCTGCGCGCGCAGTGGGACACGCTGCTCGCCTGCGCCGACGCGGAGTCGTGCCTCGCGGCCGCGGAGGAGGCGCGCTACGCGCTCGACGAGGATCTCGAGCGCATGGCGCTCCGCGTCGCCTCCTTCGGCGACCCCGCCGTACCAGTGCTGGCGGCCGCCGCTGCGGACGGGAGTCGCCCGCGCCGCCGCCAGATCGCGGAGCTCGCGATCGCGTCGATGGGGGCGCCCGCGCTCGCCTGGGCTCGCGCGCACGACGGCGAACCGGGCTTCGACGTGCTCGTCCACCTCGCGCTCGGCACGAGCCTGGTCGCGGAGGTCCGCCCCCTGCTCCTCGAGCGGCTCCCGCGGCAGTCGGGCTGGCTGCTCGGCCAGCTCGGTGGGGGGCCGACGGAGGCCGCCCGCAACCCCGGGCTCGCCGTGATTCGGCTGCTCGGTCGCGACGCCCGGCCCGTGGTGGAGCAGCTCTGTCCGATCCTCGACGCGCAGGCGCGCCAGGAGTGGGAGCTCGCGGCGAACGTCGCCGAGACGGTGGGCCGCACCAGCGCCCACGCTTGCGCACCGGCGCTCGGCCGCGCCCTGTCCATCCCGAGCTTCCGGGTGGCGACCACCGCGCTCGACGCGCTGGCCCGGCTCGGCACCGAGGACGCCGAGGTGCGACGCGCGGTGCTGCACGTCGCGACGAGCCACTGGTCGCCGCGCGTCCGCTGGCACGCGGTGACCACGCTCCGGTTCCTCCGCGAGCCGAGCGCGTTCGACGAGCCAGCCGCGATCGAGCGCGCCATCGCCGGCGGCTCGACGCTGGCCGAGTACCTGGCGACGGACATGCCCGCGGGCGATCCCATCGCGGCGGCGTTCGGGACCCGACGGCACTCCGAGCGCAGCGGTGCCGAGGACGCCCCCGCCTGCGCCGCAGCCCGACCGAGCGCGACGGGGGTCCCGGTGCTGGACGGCGACACCCCGTCCACCCTGCGCCCGCTCGCCGAGGGGACCCGGCGGCGGCTCGACCGGCAAGCGCAGCGGCTGCCGCGCGTCACCCTGGCCGACCTCGGGCTCGGTCTCGACGTCCCGCTGCACGAGGCGGCGCGCGACGCGGTACCCGCGGGCCCGACGCTGATCGTCGCAGCCTGCGCCGGGGACCGCGGTGGGGGACTGCTGGCGATCCCGCCGGGGGGTCCACCCCGCGCGCTGCGCCGCGGGTGCTTCGAGCGCCTGATGACCGTGGGCCCGGAGCGGGCCACGCTCTGGGCCTTCGAGGGGCCGAGCCACCTCGGGGCGGCCTTCGGTCGGATCTGGCGGATCCAGCGCGAGGGCGACGCCGTGGGGCTGCTCCCCGTCGTGGACCTGCCCGCCGAGGCCATCGCCGTCGGGCGCGCCTCGGGCGCGGCGCTGATCGCGACGCCGGCGGGCGACGTCGCCGTCGGCCTCGAGGGCGATCTGCGACCGCTCGCCTGCGCGCCGCTCTGACGCGGCGAGCGCGCGTCAGACCTCGGAGGCGCGCGCGATACGGGCGCTGGTCGCCGCCGGATTGCGCGGGGGATCCGGCGTGATACCCTCTTGGGGTCGGCAGCGAACGCGGGTTTCGGTGCGCCCTGCGCCCGCCCGGGCCAGCTTGCTTAGAGGTCACGATGAGAATGGCGACTCATTCCCTGCTCTTGGCCCTGCTCCTGGCGCCGAGCGCCGCGGCGATCGGCTGCAGCGCGCCGGAAGGCGACCCCGTGGGCCCCGGTGGCCTGACGCCAGGGGCCGGCGGCTCGAACGGGGTGGGCGGCGGGTTCGGCACCGGCGGCGGGCTGTCGCTCGCGACCGGCGGGGACACGAGCACGGGCGCGCTGGGGGACGGGATCCTGCGCGACTTTCGCGACGACTTCCCGGACTTCATCCCCTGCGTCGAGCCCGGCTACACCGGCCCGGCCAAGACCTGTAATTCCCGCGACAACGACTATTTCCAGATCGTGGGGATGAACCTCGCCAACGACGGGAAGCCGGCCTACATCGGTCCCCCCGAGGGCACCCTCACCACGTACGGGGCCGGCCACGCGCCTTGCGGCGGAGTCCCCTGCTTCGACCACTGGTACCACACCGACTCCTTCAACCAGGAGTTCTTCCTGCACCTCGACTTCGTGCCGACCGGTACCGGCGTCTTCACCTACGACAACCAGGCCTTCTTCCCGCTCGACGGCCAGGGCTTCGGCAACGATCACGCGGACAACCCGGATCACAACTACGGGTTCACCTTCGAGCTGCACTCTACCTTCACCTCCGTCCCGGGGCTGATCTTCACGTTCATCGGCGACGACGACGTCTTCGTGTTCGTCGACGGAGTCAAGCAGATCGACCTCGGCGGCATCCACGAGGCGGCCGAGGCGACCATCGAGTTTGACACCCTGGGGCTCTCCGGGGGGTCGCACACGCTCGACTTCTTCTTCGCCGAACGCAAGCCGCCGGAGTCCCATTTCCGCATCGACGTGAGCCCGGAGCTCGTCGAGATCCGCTGACGCCGAGACGCGCGCGGCCGGCGGCGCGCGGCGGGCTCAGTCGAGGTCTGCCACCACGGGGACGTGGTCGCTCGGGCGCTCGCGGTGACGCTCCTCGGGGTGCATGCGCGCGGCGCGGCAACGCGCGGCGAGGGGCGCCGAGAGGAAGAGGTAGTCGATGCGGAGCCCCTGGTTCTTGCGCAGGCTCGTGCCGCGGTAGTCCCACCAGCTAAACTTGCCTCCGGCCGGCTCGTGGAGGCGGAAGGCGTCGTGGAGACCACGGTCGACGAGCCGCCCGAGCGCCGCGTGCTCGTCCGGATGGAAGTGGAGCTGACCGCGGTACGCGTCGGGATCGTGCACGTCGCGGTCGTCACGGGCGATGTTGAAATCGCCGCCGATCACTGCCGGCAGCTCCCCGGCCGCGTCCAGCGTCGCGCCGAGGCGATCGAGCCAGGCGAGCTTGGCGCGGAAGGACGGCGCGCCGACCTCCTTGCCGTTGGGCACGTAGGCGCTGTAGACGCGCACCCCGCGGACGGTCGCGGCGATCAGGCGACGCTCCGCGTCCGGCGCGTCGTCCACGAGCCCGACGCGCACGTCGGTGAACGGCAGCCGGCTGACGATGGCGACGCCGTTGTAGGTGCGCTGCCCGGCCATCGCCACGGCGTAGCCGAGGCGCTGGAGCTCGTCGGTCGGGAAGTCGTCGTCCACGACCTTGGTCTCTTGCAGGCAGAGGACGTCCGGCTCCTGCCGGCGCAAGAAGTCGATCACGTGCGGCTCTCGCACGCGGATGGAGTTGACGTTCCAGGTAGCGATTCGCAACATGACGGGCCCGCGGCGGCGATGGGTCGGGGTCGGCCGCCGGTGACCCATCCTGGCGCGGGGCCGCCTCGCCCGCCAGCGCGTCCTTTCACGCCTTCTGACTGGAGAGGACCGAAGGGGCGAAGGGGCCGTGAACGCATGCCCGCCAGCGTTGCGGGTCACGCGCGGGCGGCGCCCTCGCGCAGGAGGCGGGCGGCGCGAGGTTGCAGCTCGGGGTGCCCCGGGATAGGTGCCGACGGTACGGATGACGAACGCCCGCCACCCCGCGGCCCCGCGCGTCGCCCGTCGAAACCGCGCCGGGTGACCCCGTCGAACGAGAGTGGAGGAGCCGCCTTGATCCGAGCGTTGATCGTCCTAGCCTGCGATCTTCTCATCCTCCTCGCCGCACCCTACGTCTGGTGGCGTCGCGCGCATGCCTGTCCGCGGGGGGCCTGGCTGCGAATCGAGATCGATGGTCCGATCGTGGAGATAGGCCCCCGGACGGCGCCGTGGGTCCCCCGCGGGCGGCCCACGTCGATCGAAGAGCTCCGAGACCTCGCGCGCCTCACGCTGGCGGATCCGCGGGTCACCGGCTGGCTGGTGGTGATCCGATCCTTCGCGGGGGGGACCACGCGCGCGACGGCGCTCCGTCGGGTGCTGGCCACGCTGCGCGCGGGGGGCAAGCGCGTGGTCGTGCATCTGCCCGAGGGCGGCGGCACCCGCGTCACGTTCGTCGCCGTCGCCGCGGATCGGATCCTGGTCGGGCCCCACGCGCACGTGGCGCCGCTCGGCTTCGCGGTCGAGGCGCATTACCTCAAGGGGGCGCTCGACGCGATGGGGGTGGAGCCCGAGGTCCTGGCTCGGGGCCGCTACAAGACCGCGGGCGAGCGCCTGGTCGCGAGCGAGATGAGCGCGGAGCAGCGCGAGCAGCTCGAGGCGCTGCTCGACGTCGCGCACGACGAGCTGGTCGCTGCGCTCGCGGAGGGGCGAGGCGCGTCCCGGGAGCGCGCTGAACGCTGGGTGAACGAGGGCCCCTGGACGGCGCGATCCGCGGTCGAGCAGGGGCTCGCCGACGCGGAGGCCTACGCGGACGAGCTGCCAACGCGGCTCGCCCCCGAGCGAGAGGGGCCCGCTCCGATCGTGCCCGCGCGGCGCTATGCCCGGCGGAGGCGGCGCGCCCTCGCGTGGCCGGGGCGGCGGCCACACGTCGCCGTCATCGAGCTCGAGGGGTCGATCGTGCACGCGCCGCCCTGGCCAGGGTTGCCGGTGGCGACGGAGGCGGCGTTCGCCGGCCAGGTCGAGCGGGTCCGCACCGACCGCGCGGTGCGCGGCGTGATCCTCCTCGTCGACTCGCCCGGGGGGAGCGTCCTCGTCTCCGACCGCATGCTCCACGAGGTCCGGCGGCTGGCGGCGGAGAAGCCCGTGGTGGCCTGCCTCGGCGACGTCGCGGCGAGCGGTGGCTACCTGGTCGCCCTCGGCGCACACGCGATCGTCGCGGAGGCGACGACCATCACCGGTTCGATCGGCGTGGTCGCGGTCCGGTTCGCGATCGGGGCGCTGCTCGAGCGCGTCGGCGTGGGGGTCGAGGTCGTCAAACGCGGGGAGCGGGCGGACCTGCACTCGCCGGCGCGACCGCTCTCGACCGGCGAGCGGGCCGCGCTCGAGCGAGAGATCGGCGGCGTGTACGACGCGTTCGTGGATGAGGTCGCCCGGTCCCGGAGGCTCGACCCCGAGGTGGTGCGGCTCCACGCCGAGGGGAGGGTCTTCAGCGGGAGCGCCGCGCTCGAGCGCGGCTTGGTCGACGCCATCGGCGGGCTGCCGCGCGCGCTCGCCGCGGTGCGGGAGCGGGTCGGTCGCGACGGGGCGCGCCTCGAGGTCGCGCTCGCACCGAGGGTCTGGCGTGTGCGAGACGTCATCGCGCCCGCGCCGTTCACCGCCCTCGGCCGCGGCGCGGCCCTCCGGACCCTCGGCGTCGCGCTCGCCGCGGGCGCAGAACGGATCTGGCTCTGGCGCGGGCTCGAGCTGACCGATCGCGGGGCCCCTTGAGGCACCGCGACCGCCGGACCTAGAGCACCGATCAGGTTGCCAATGGCAACAGCGCCGCTGAAGACGCACCCC
>CAYOLF010000056.1:33710-39839 GCA_964404725.1 uncultured Polyangiaceae bacterium | reverse complement strand
GCTCGGGGGCCCCGGTCCAGGCCTTGGGGTGGAACCCCACCCCGGCTCCCCACGAGAGGTAGGCGCCGTCGGTGATTACGTGCCCGGCGAGGCACATCCCCCGCCCCGGCTGGTACGGTGGCTCGTTGGGCACGACTGCCTCGACCTCGGTGAAGGCCCCATCGTCGTACCAGTACCAGGAGCCATCGAGACCGCATTCCGGTGTCGAGATCGCACCAGTCTCGTCGAGACGGAGCGCGCGGGTGCCGCAAGCCACGGACGGGCTGCCGGCCCCCCCGGCGCCCCCGCCACCCCCCGCAGCGCCCCTCGGTCCGTCACCCGCCGCGCCAGCACCGTCACCCGCCGCAGCACCGCCGTCACCCGCCGCGCCAGCGCCGTCACCCGCCGCAGGGCTGCCGCCCGTCTCCGCAGGGCTGCCGCCCGTCTCCGCAGGGCTGCCGCCCGTCTCCGCAGGGCTGCCGCCGTACTGGCCGCCAGCAGGGGGTCGGCCCCCGTCAGCAGCGCCTCCGTTGCCATCGCTGGCACCGCCGTTCGTCGAGCCACCCGGCGCGCCGCCAGTCTCGACGGCCGGCGGCGCCGACTCATGCTTGCCGTCGCAGCCGCTCGCGCCAAACGGCATTACGGAGAGCCACACCATCGTCAAGAGGTTCGGCCGTCGCCACATGGAGCGCACGATACCATTCTGGAGTGGCGATCCGCGCTGCTTGCCGCGGAGAATCAACGACCCGGAGCCACGAGCCGGCAGCAGATCTCGCCCAGGGGCGCCCTGTGGAACGTCCCCTCGCCATGCACGCGGGCGTGCTTCAGGGTGCCGACGCCGAGGGCCAACCGATCGTGGCTCTAGCGGCCGCGGGCGGGGGGCGCGGTGCCGCTAGCTGGCGCGCCGCGGGCGGGCCGCCGAAACGGAGCGATCGCGAACCCGAGCTCGCGCTCGAGGCGCTGGAGCCGCGGTCGCTCCGCGTCGCTCACGAACAGCACCGAGGTCCCCGTCCGGCCTGCGCGCCCCGTGCGACCGGCGCGGTGCACGTAGGCGGCAGCGGAGCTCGGCAGCCCGTGGTGCAGCACCCAATCCACGCCGACCACGTCGACACCGGACGCCACCAGATCGGTCGCCAGGAGCAGCCGCGCCCGGTCCTCGCGGAAGGCGACGAGCGCCTCCTTGCACTGCTGCTTGGTACGCTCGTGGCTCACGGTGACCGGCGAGAGCCGCTGCTCGGTGAGGAGGCGGAAGAGGTGGCGGAGCAGGGGCGCCGAGTCGACGAAGACGATCGCGCGCCGGCACCGTCGCTCCTGGACGAAGCGCACCAGGGCGAGGTCCTTCTCGTCCGGGTGCCGGACCCGGACGAAGCGGTGCTCGATCTGGGTCGTCAGGGGGTCGCCCGTGACCCGGGTACGCACCAGTTCGCTCCCCATGAGGTCCCGGACCCAGCGCTCCGACTGCGGGCCGAACGTCGCCCCGGCCAGCACGAGCTGCACCTTGGGCTCCGGACGGGACAGGATCTCCCGCAGGCGCTCCGCGTCGCGCCGCGCGAGGATCGGCTCGGGCTCGTCGAGGACCACGAGGTTCGTGCCGGAGAGCTTGCGCCCGGCGTACGCTTCCAGGATGCGCTCGGGGGTGCCCACGACCAGCGCGGTGCCCTTCTGGAGCCGGGCGGCCTGGAGTCGCTGGTTGCCCTGCGTCACCAGCGCCACGGCGCGCAGGGTCGGCTCCTGGTAGCGCGCGGCGACGCGCAGGATCTGGATCGCGAGCTCCGTCGTGGGCGCCACGCACACCGCGCGCCGCGCCAGGCCGAGGCGCAACCGCTGCAGGACCGGCAGGAGATAGGCGAGCGTCTTCCCCGTGCCCGTCCCCGACTCGACGACCACGGGCCGTCCCTCGAGGATGGGCGGGATGGCCGCGAGCTGCACGGCCGTGGGCGTCGAGATGCCGTCCGCGGCGAAGCCGGCCGCGACGGCGGGCGTCACCTCGAACCCGGGGATGGCCGCGAACCCGGGCGCCGTCGGGGGATCTTCCACGCCCTCTCACTACCACCGTCCGCCCTCCCCGTGCAGGCGGCCGACGAGCCCCCCGTTAATGACGAGGCGCACCACCGCGGGGCGTCACCGCGCCGCGGACCCGTGGCCGGCCGTCGGGCGACGACCGGCCGCCGTTACGTGGGCGCACGCGGCGGTGGCCACGCTCACTCGGCGTAGTTCGGATCACCCGGACAGGGCGCGAAGGTGTCCTCGAGCAGAGGCAGGACCCCCGCCGACTCCACCGCGGCGCAGACGACGGGGAGCGTGCGGTCCACGGTGCAGCCGTCCTCGACCAGCGTGGTCCCGTCGGCTCGGTACACCTGCAGGCAGTCCATCGGCTGGCACGAGCGGCCGCCGAACCCGATGCTCGAGTGGGCGAAGCGATAGTGGGACCCCTCGAGGACGAACTCGATGGTGTTGTTGAGGTGGTTGCCGCCGTGGTCGTACAGGAGCCCCTCGAGCGGCGTGGTCACGCCGTCGATCGAGAGCCAGCCGGTCGCCTCGAAGCTGGTCGGCACTGCCCCCATCAGCTGCTGGCAGTCGGTGGGGGTGGCCTGCACGTAGACGTGACCGTCGACCGCTCCATGGACGAACGTGCACACGAAGTCCTCGTCCATCAGCAAGGCCGGCTCGGTGACGCTCGGATCGCCCCCGGAGCAGGTGACGGTGCGCTCCTCCGGAGAGCGGAGCGTGAACCCGAGCGTGGTGGCGCCGCTGCCACCGGGTGCGTCCGGCGCCCCAGCGCTCCCGCCGGCGCCGGCGGCGGCGTGGGGTGCCCCGGCGCTCCCACCGGCACCCGCGGCGTCCTGCGGCGCCCCGGCTGCTCCGGCTCCGCCGGGTGACGGATCCTCGCTCGTCCCCGCCGCGCCGGCGGCGCCACCCGTCTGCTGACCGCCGCTCGGAGGCTGCCCGCCCGTGGGGCTGCCGGCGGTACCGCCCGTCGGCGGCTGCCCGCCCGTGGAGCTGACGTCGCCGCCTTCACCGGCGGTGCCGCCGGTCTGCTGGTCGTCGCCGGCCGCTCCGCCCGCGGCGTCGGCCTCGCCGGCGCTGCCGCCGGTCTGCGCTTCGTCGCCGGCCGCTCCGCCCACGGCGCCAGCCGACTCGCCGCCGGTCGCGGCGTCAGCCGACCGAGCGTCGTCTTCGTCGCTCTCGCCGCACCCGACGCCGAGCGTGCACACGAGCATGCCAAGGAACCAATGGATCGTCTTCATGTTGCTTCTCCTCACTCTGCCGAGGACGCGGCGCGGGTCGCGTACGGTCGGGCTTGCTTGATGAGCAGCGCCCGCTCCGGTCCGTGGAACTTGAACTCGAGATCGAGGGTGAGCAGGGTCTCGTCGAGCCCGTAGAGCGGCGCGAAGTGGGCCTGCACGCGCGCGGCCGCGGCGTGGAGCCGGGACACCTCCTCGTCGGCGAGCAGGGGTTGGTCCGGGCTGAGCGACGAGAAGCGCTGGCGGGTCACCTGCACACCGCCCCCGGGGGCCGGCAGGATGGAGAACACCTCGGGCAGCGCGCCGCCTTCGGGGTTGGTGACGCTGACCTCGCCGAGCTGCACGTTGGCGTACATGCCCACCACCCCCGGGCTGGCGAGGTTCTGGGTGAGCAGGACGCCGTTGGCGGCCTCGTCGTCGATGGCAGGGTTCACCGCCACGCCCATGCGCACGGCCAGGTGATCGATGCTCCACAGCCGGCGCTCCTCGAACGCCTTGAAGGCCCAGACCGACGCCCACACCTTGCGGATCTCCGCCGACGCGCGGTCCTCGCCGGTGGCCTCAGCCGAGACGGACTCGTACAATCCCGCTCCGCTGAAGCTCGGGAGATCCTCGGCGTTCGTGCTCGACCGGAGGCGCACCTGGGCTGCCCCGAAGAGCTCGGCGACCCGGGCGTCGAGCGCGGCGGCGAAGGCCGGGTCCACCGGCGCGTGGCGCACGAGGTAGGTGAGCGAGTCGAGGCACGCCTCGCGCAGCGGGGTGTCGCGCCCGACCTCCTCGTCCGCGAGCAGCCGCACGGCGTAGGTGTAGAGCGAGTCGCCCGCCGCGGCGGCACCCGAGCAGCGCTCGAACGCCCCGGCGCAGAGCTCCTCGTCGCGCCCCTCCTCGGCGCAGTCCCAGCGCGCCGCCTCGCAGAGCGCGGCCGTCGCCGTCGCGGAATCCATATGCCGGTCGTAGGCGCGGAACGGCACCACGAAGCCGGCCGGCGCCTCGTCCCCGAGCAGCTGCCGCAGCTCGGCGAGGTTCGCGGCCTTGACCCCACAGAAGCTCGCGTCGGCGAAGTGGACCTCCTCGAAGCTCGGCAGCCCGTGGTCCTCGTCGTCGCTCGCGGGCGTGAACGGCTCGCGCGCCTGCGAGTCCCAGTACCCCTCTGCCTCCTCCTCGGTGGTCTCGGCGAGGGTGAAGCCCGCGCCGGTCACCTCGAAGCGCACGAGCCGGCCGAGCAGCGACGCCACCCGCGGATCGCGGTCGGCGTCGCGCAGCGCCAGGTTCGGCGTGCCGCGAGCCCGCGCCGCCACGTTCACGTGGGCCAGCGGGGTCTGTAGCTCCGCGGTGATGCTCCCGCCCACCACGGGCAGCTCGTTGGGCAGGCGCGTGAGGACCACGATGTCCTGCGTCGAAACCACGGCGCGAGCGAGCTCCTCGGGCGAGTAGAGGCGCAGGGTCCCGTAGGCCAGCCCCGGGTTCAGGATCTGCTGGCCCACGCCCGCGTAGAGCTCGCCCGGATCGGTGTGGAGCGCGTCGACCGCGGAGAACTCGGCGGCGGCGTCGCGGAGCTCGGCCTGCTGCTGCTCACCCGCCGGGAGGTAGACCAGCCGGTGCTCGGCGCCGCCGAGGTCCCCGAGGAGCAGGCGCTCCTCGAGCAGCCGGTGCGCGCGAAGGACCTGCGCCGGGTCGGCGTCGTCGCTCGGGAAGAGGTTGAGGGTGATGGGCGCGCGCAGCTCGACGCCCGCGGCCTCGCTCGCGAACGCGAGCTCGGGGTAGGCGACCAAGGTCCCCGCCAGCGCGTCGCGGTCGGCGCCGTGGTAGGTGGCCTGCTCGAACTCGGCCCGGGTGGCCGCCTCGCCGAGCACCGTGCGCGCGAAGTCGTAGTGGAGCGGGTGCGCCCGGGTGTTCTGCAGGTACACCCGCGGGGACGTCGAGAGGTCGGTGATCAGGAACTTCACCGACCGGGACGGACCGAGCTCCGTGTCGACGGGCACGGCGAGCGCGTCGAACGCGTCGAGGTCCTCGTCCGGGCCGAGCCCCGTGGCGTAGTCCTCGTTCTGCTCGAAGGGGGCGAGCGCTACGAGCTCGACGACCTGGCCCTGGGCCCGCGGCGCGCGCTCCACCGCAACCGTCTGCCACGCGCAGCCGGGCGCCTTGACCGTGAGCTCCACCACCGCGGGCCGGTCGCGGAGCGCGACGCCGTCGGGAGTGCACCGGATCCGGTCGCCGTCGTTCGACCCCGGACAGTCCGCGATCGAAACGCCGTAGGACTCGTCGACCATCACGACGCGGTAATCGGGCGGCGGCGAGCCGAGCGGGCTCCGGAGGGTCACTCCGAGGAGCGGGGTGGAGCCGGGCGTCTCCGCGGCGCAGCCGAGCGCGCAGGCAGCGAGCGCGGCCGTCGCGGTCGCGCCGAGCACGCAGCGACCGTGCGGGCCGCGCGGAAGCCAACGAGGCGAAGAAGGGCGAGTGGCGGGGTTCATGATCCTTGACTCTCTCGGCGTGGCCTCGGGTCCCTGGTCGCGCCCTGCACCGAGTCCAAAGAGCAATCGCCGGGCCAGTCGCGGCGCCGCCCCGCGGTCACGCCCGCCGGGGTCGCGAAAGGCGCGATTCGCCTCGGATCGAGCGCGCGGGCGGGCGCGCCCCCTGAGTTCAAGCCAGCCGATGGGCGGCAGGGGCGGTTGTGTAACGAAATCGTTACATGTCTAACTTCGGACACCTTCGATCGGCGCCGTATGGAGGTTTTGTCCTGTGATCACCGGCACCTGGATGTTTGGCGGGGCCTGGCACAGCCGGCCAGGGCGCGGGGCGCGAGCGGGGACTCCGCGCCACGCCGCCGGGCGCTCACGGCTTGCGCTTCAGGCCGTACGCCTTCAGGCGTCGATACAGAGTGGGTCGACTCACCCCGAGCGCGCGA
>CAYOLF010000056.1:24826-33610 GCA_964404725.1 uncultured Polyangiaceae bacterium | reverse complement strand
GCCGTACGCCTTCAGGCGTCGATACAGAGTGGGTCGACTCACCCCGAGCGCGCGAGCTACCTCGGCGACGTTCCAGCGATGCTCGGCCAGCGCCGCGGCGATGGCCTGGGCCTCCTGCTGGGCGAGCTCCTGACGGTCCAGCGGGCGCGGCAGGGCGATGCAGTCGGGGGAGAGCTCGACGTCACGCGCGGTGATGCGGTCGCCCTGGGCCATCACCATCGCGCGCGTCAGGACGTTCTCGAGCTGCCGCACGTTCCCCGGCCAGGAGCAGCGCGAGAGCTTGGTGAGCGCCGCGCGCGACAGCTCGGGCACCGCACGGTGCATGCGCGCGGCGGCCCGGCGAACCAGGTGGTCGACGAGCAGGGGGAGATCCTCGGGGCGCTCGCGCAGCGCGGGCAGCCGCACGGTGACGCCGCCGACGCGGTAGTAGAGATCCTCGCGAAAGCGGCCCTGGGCGACCTCGGCCGGCAGGTGACGGTTGGTCGCGCACACGAGGCGCACGTCGATGGCCTGTGTCCGGTTCGCCCCCAGCGGTCGCACCTCGCGCTCCTGGAGGACCCGGAGCAGCTTCACCTGCATCGACAGCGGCATCTCCCCGAGCTCGTCGAGCAGCAAGGTGCCGCCTCGCGCCTGCACGAACAGGCCGTCCCGGCTCGCGCTCGCGCCGGTGAACGCGCCGCGGGTGGTGCCGAACAGCTCGGCCTCGAGGAGCGGCTCCGGCACCGCGGCGCAGTTGATGGAAACGAGGGGACCGCTGCGGCGAGCGCAATTCTGGTGGATGGCCTGCGCGACGAGCTCCTTGCCGGTGCCGCTCTCGCCCTCGATGAGGACGGTCAGGTCCGTCTCGATGACGCGATCCAGCAGGTCGAAGACCCGCTCGAGGGCGGGGCTCGAGCCGATGATCGCGCTGTAGTCGTAGCGATGGCCGTCGCTCGGCCGGTGGCGGAGCGCCGCCTCGGTCAGGCGCTCCACCTCGGTTTCCCGCTCGCGCAAGAGCTCCTGGATCCGCTCGGTCTGGGCCAATAGCTCGCGGTTCTTGCGCTCGAGATCCTGGTGCAGCGTCGCGTTGCCGAGCGCGATGGCGACCTGATCGGCGAAGGCCAGCACCAGGTCGACGTCCTGCTCGGAGAACCCGTGGGTCTTGAAGCGGTTGTCGAGGTAGAGGGCTCCCAGGCGACCCGCGGGCGACGTCACCGGTACGCACAGCACCGACTGCAGGCGCAGGGCGTGCACGGACTCGTGGCCGGAGAAGCGCTGGTCGGTCTGCGCGCACGCCGTGACCACGGGCTCCCCGCTCGACACCACCTGCTCGGCGATGGCGCGGCTGAACTTGGAGTGCGAGCGCTCGAGCTGCTCCTGATCGACGTTGCGGGCCACGGCGACGGTCAGCACGCGCTGGCCCGCCTCCGGTGCCGCCCGCAGCAGGAAGCCCCGCTCCGCGCCGGTGAGCTCGATCGCGGCGTCCATCGCGCACTGCAGGACCTCGTCGGTCCGGAGCGAGGAGTTGAGCCGGCGGAAGATCTCCACGAGCAGGCGCAGCTTGTGCTCCCGAGCCGTCGACCCGACGACGGCCACGGCAGGCTCCGCGGCGCGCGCCGCTCGGCGTCGCGGGTGCTTCCAGAAGCCGTCCCGCAGCTCGGCGGGCAGCGCCGCGGCCTCGCGCTCCCACCGCTCACGTGCCGCGAGGCGGTGCTTGGTCGCCAGCAGCTCCGAGCCGAGCGCCTGCCAGAGCTCGCTCGCCAGGAGCGCCGCCTCCGCCTCGAGGTCGGCGAGCTCGACCGCCGCCGCCATTCCCTGCGCCCCCTCCACCAGCGCCAGGGCCTCGCGCGGGCGGCCTCGAGCCTGGAGCAGCCGGGCGCGGGCGAGCTCGGCGCGCACCGTGACGTCGCGAGCGTCGAGCCGTGTCACGCGGTCGCCGAGGCGCTCGACCCGCTCCTCGGCGAGCTCGAGATCCCCCGCGAGCAGCGCAAGCTCGGCGAGACGGATCTCGATCTCGATCTGGTCGCGGGCATCGCCGGCGCTCGCTGCGTGCTCCCGCGCCCGCGCGAGCAGCTCGCCCGCCACCCGAGGTCCCTGCTCCGTCAGCTCGAGCTCCGCCCGCAGCGCGAGCACGGACGCCTCGACCGAGTCGATCCCCACCCGGCGCGCCAACGCCTCGCCAGCGTCGAGCAGCGCCGATGCCCGCGCGGGCGCCCCGACGTCAACGTAGAGGTGAGCGAGGTTCAGGCGCGCATGCGCCTCCGTCGTCGTCTGTCCGAGCGCGACGGCGAGGCGCAGCCCGCGCTCGTACGCGGTGCGGGCGTCAGCCCAGGCCCCGCGCTGATGGTGCGCGGCGGCCAGGTTGAGCGCCGCGCTGGCGAGCTGATCACCGAGGCCATGACGCTCGGCCACGCCGAGCGCCTCAGCGTAGAGCCGGATCGACTCCTTCAGCCGCCCCGCCTGGAAGGCGACCAGCGCCCGCGCGCTCGTCGCCCGCACCTGATGGCGCGGTGGCAGCCGCCGCTCCGGCACGCGGGCGGCCGCGTCGAGCCGGGCGGCGGCCGCCTCGAGGCGACCGAGGCAACCGAGGGCGACGCCGGCGGCTTCGTCGAGGCTCGCCCGCAGCTTCGCGTCGGCGCACCCGGCGAGGGCCGCGTCGGCGACCCGGAGGGCCTCCTCGTAACGACCCTGGCGGCACAGGGCCTGCGCGACGAGATCGGCGAGTCGAGCGGTTTCGGCGGGGGAGGTCGTCTCGCCGAGGGCGCGGCGGAGCTCCAGTACGGACCGGTTCGCGTCGCCGATCCTGAGCCAACAGGCGCCGCACTCGACGCGAGCCGCCACGCGCTGGTCGCCGTCGAGGCCGGTCTGGAGGAGGCGCTCCAGCCGCTCCAGCGCCGCCGGGGCGAGCCCCGCCATCTGCTCGAGCCGCGCGGTGGCAAGCTCGATCTCGAAGCCGCAGGGGTGCGCCGTGAGCGCCCGCGCCGCGGCGAGCCACGCCTGGGGGGCCATCGCGTGCTCGTCGCCGTGGCCGAGCAGCAGCTCGGCCGCCCGCGCGAGCTCGCCGGCCCGAGCCAGGTGCATCGAGGCGTGGGCGGCGTCCTCCCGACCGCTGCCCGGGACCGAGCGCTCACCCGCGAGCCCCGACGAGTACCAATCCGCCGCCCGCAGCTCGAGCGCCCGGGCCACGGTCCCGCCGAGTTCGGCGAGCAGTCGACCGCTGTCCTGCGGGTTGGCGAGGCGATACCCGGCCGTCTCGCGCACGACCACCCCGGACCGCAGCGGGGCGTCGAGCTGCTCGGAGCGGACCCCGAGCTCGGCGAGCGGATCCTTGCCCACGGGTCTGCCGAGGACCGCGAGGACGCCTATGGCCTCGCGCGCCGCCGCCGAGAAGGCGCCGAGGACGGCCCCGGTTCGCCCCGGACCCGCCGGGGCTTCCGCGCCGTGAACGAGATCCGACTCGTTGAGCGAGCCCGAAGCGAGCGCGAGCAGCAGGGCCCGGAGCTCGCCCGGGTGGCCGCCACTCAACCGATGGAGGTGGCCGCGCGCCGCGCGCGAGCAGCCCTCGCCAACCAGCGCCTCGACGTCGTGCGGCCCGAGCGGCCCGAGCTCCACGCGCCGCGTCGCCGCGCCGCCGAGCGCGAGCTCCGGCGGGCTCGCCACGACCAGGAGCACCGGATCCTGCGGTTCGAGCGAGCGCGCGAGCGCGGCCAGCAGCGCGCCCTCGAGGCCCGCGACCCGCTCGGCATCGTCCACGAGGAGCACGCAGGGCGCCGACCGCCCCACGAGCAGCTCGCGGGCGCACACGGCAGCGTCGGCCTCCGCGGCCGGGAGCGGACCGCCGACCGCCGCCTCGAGCAGGGTCCGAACGCCGCGCGGCGCGTCCGGGTTGGCCTCGAGCACCCAGGCCCGGGCCTGGGCGAGCCAGTGGATCTCACGCAGGAGCCGGCTCTTGCCCATGCCGGGCGCGCCCGCGAAGAGCAGGACCCGGGCTCCCGCGCTCCCCGTCGCGAGCGCCTCGAGCGCCTCGCGCGCAACGAAGAGCTCGGCGTCCCGCCCGACGAGTCGTCCCAGGCCGACCGGAACCGCAGCTCCGCGCTCCTGCTCGGGCCAAGCCACGTCGAGCAGCTCGCCCACGTCGGCGGGCCGCCGTGCCGGATCGGGGTCCACCAGGCGCTCGGCGAGCCTCGCGATCGGCCCGGGCAGCGGCTCCGCGAGCACCGCACCAAGTCGCCGCAGGGTCACGCCGACGGCGTAGAGGTCCGACCTCGCGTCGAGCGGCGCCCCGCCGAGGAGCTCCGGGGCCAGGTGGTCCGGGGTGCCCCGCGCGACGCCGCCGGCCCGCGCGCCCAGGGGCCACGCGCAGCCGAGGTCGATGAGCGTGCCGGCGCCGTCCTCACGAACCAGCACGTTCTCCGGCTTGAAGTCGCCGTGCAGCAACCCGGCGCGGTGTAAGAGGTCGAGCGCGCTCAGGGCGTCGCCGAGCGGTCGCCGGAGCGATTCCCACCGGCTCCCCTGGGCGTGCAGCCCGAGCGTCGTGCCAGGCACGTAGTCCGCGGTGAAGAAGGGGAGGGGATCGCCGGGGCCGCTCGACCCCCAGAGCTCGTGCACGTGGACGAGGTGGGGGTGAAAGAGCTCCCGGAGCCGGGCGAACTCCGCGTGGAGCACCTCGACGAGCTCGGCGGAGGCGTCGCGGAGCAGCTTGACCGTGACCTCCGTGTCCCACCGGCGGTCGTGGGCCAGGTAGGTCGTGGCGCTCCCCCCGACGCCCAGCTCCCGCAGGAGCTCGTACCGCCCCCGCAGGACGGCGCCGACCGTCAAACTCGCCGAAGCAGCAGCGGACATCGCTCACTGGCCCGCCGATCCCACCGCCACCGCGCCCGCACGGCGCGACCGCGGCGAGCTCGGGGCCGCATCCCAACCAGGCTCACCCGTCGGTTCGTTCTTTGCATAGAATAGCTCCCATGGCCACGGACGCCGCGCGAAGCCCCACCACGCCCGCCCGGGCCGCCCCGCTGGTGGCCGGCTTGGTCGCGGTCTGGCTCTCCACGGCCTGCAGCGTGAGTCCCAAGCCCGAGCCACCGATCACCGTGCCCAAGCCTCCGACCCTGGAAGAATCCCTCGTCTCCTGGCGCACCCTGGATCCGGGAGGGACCACCGTGATCGTCGGGCGCGCGGGCGCCGTGGATCCGGCGGAGGGCTTCGTGCGGGCCTACGACCTCGACACCACCGCGGCCGCCGTGGAGGCCCCGGTGACGGCGAATGGCGGCTTCGAGGCAGCGCTGAGCGTCACGCCGGGCGACGCGGTGCGGCTCGAGGTGATCGGCCTCGTGGCGAGCTCCGGTCCCAGCGATCTCGTGGTGGCCGAGCCGGGCGCGCCGCTCGAGCCCTTGGCATCACCCCTCGGCGACTGCCTGGCCATCGAGCCCGGTGGGCTACTCTGGGTCGAGCCCGGCGTCGATGGCGAGGTCCGGGTTCAGGACACCTGTGGCGACGGGATCGTGCTCGCCGCTCCGCGGCCCCGCACCGAGGCCGATCGGCTCGAGGTCGGCGCCGGGCTCGGCTGGCCGCTCGCGCTGGAGCGGGACGTCCCCGTCACCCTCACCGTGCGGATCCTAAGCGGGGAGCCCGGCGACGAGTACCTGTTCTTCGTCGAAGCCACCGCCCCACGGCCGGAGCGTCGCGCCGTCAGCGTGCGCCTCGAGGACTGACGGCGCCGAACGCGGCCGCACACTCCCGCCAGGGGCCTCGCCCTGGGTCAGTCGTCGTCGTCGCCCGCGGCGGCACCGCGTCCGGGGTGCGGGCGCGCCTGCTTGAACACGATTTGCAGGTCCGAGCCCGTCTCCGCCCACAGCTTGAACTCGACGTCCATGGCGTAGTACCCGGAGTTGCCGCCGCCGGACCCGTAGGCGGGCGAGAACGTGGCGTGGATCTGCTGCAGCCCCTGGCCGAGCTCATGGATCTGCTCGGCCGTGAGGACCGACGCACCCTCCGGCACCAGGCTGGAGTTGCTGAGGTAGACCACCGGGGCGGTCGCGTAACTGTAGTAGTAGATGAACTGGTCCGTGGTGACGCCGATCGGAGGCTGCACGACCGAGTTCTCACCCACCTGCACGTTGACGTAGACGCCGGGCTCGACTCCGGACTCGTCGAAGGGGTTGGCGGTGAGGGCGACGCCGTTGGCCGGCTCGTCGGGGAAGGAGTGGTGCGCGAGCAGGGACATCCCCACCTGCGTGTGGTCGATGCCGCGGTACGCCCGCTCCTCGAACGCGCGGAAGAACCAGACGCTCCCCCACACCTCGCGGAGGGCATCGAGCACGTCGTCCCAGTCGGTCGTTATGCCGGTCTTGGAGGTGTAGAGCCCCGCCCCCGTGAAGCCCTCCAGATCCTCGGCGTTGGTGCTCGAGCGGAAGCGCATATTCACAACGCCCGGGAAATCGGTCTCGAGCTTGGCGCGGAGCAGGTCCTGGAAGTCCTGGTTGACCGTGCCCAACATCATGTCCGCCCGGAGCGCCGCGAGCGCTTCGTCACGCACCGCGGGATCGCTCAGGAAGGCCTCGTCGGCCAGGAGTCCCGCGATCCGCGCGTCGAAGCCGTTCTCGGTGATGAACTGATCGTAGTAGTAGACCGGGATCCCGAAGGCCTGGGGGACGATGATGTCCGGGACCCGGGCGAGCACCGAGAAATGCGAGGCCTTGCCGCCGTACGCGGGGATCGCGTCCGAGATGGCCTGCCTAAGGCTCCCGCCCGCCTCGGGCCAGGTCACGACGTCCTCGATGTCCTTGAGCTCCGTCTCCGTGGTGTCGTAGCGCGGCACGGCGATCGCTGCGGGCCGCACCGTCTCCCACCACGCGTCCGCCTCCTCGACCGGGATCTCCTCGATGGACCAGTCGAAGGCGCCCACCTCGAGCGCGACCCACTTTCCCTCCAGCGTCCGGAGGGCCTGGGCATTCATGGCGCCGCGGAGGCCCATGTTGGGGGTACCGCGGTTCTGCGACAGGACGTTGACGTGGGACAGCGGCGTCTGAAAATCCTGTGTGATGAGCCCCATCACCACGGAGATGTCGTTCGGCACGTGATCGAGCACCACCACGTCCCGCGCGCTGACGTACGTTGACGCGAGCTCCGCGGCGGTGAGAAACCGGAGATATCCCTTCGCCCGCCCGAGGTTGAGCGGCTGGTAATCGATGCCGGCGAAGATCTCGTCGGTGGTGACGATGCGCACGTCGTCCGGGAGCTGCTCGGCGAGGGTTTCCTGCGCGGTCGAGCTCGGGTGAAAGGCCAGGGCGGGGCCGAACCACGCGGCCACCGCCACCGCATCGTACAGGGTCTCGATCATCTCGACGCTGGCCGTATCGTACGAGGCGAGCTCGAGAGCCCAGACGGCCGGTCCCGTGTAGTAGGTGACGGTGGCGAGGATGAAGCGGCGGCTCGGCGAGTAGTACTCGGTGGTATTGAACGCGGTGAGGTCAGCCACCGGCTGCAGCCCGGCGTCGCTGGAGAGGTGGGCGGTCGCGAAGTCCCAGTGGAGCGGGTAGAGGCTGCTGTTCTGGAAGTAGAGGGCACCGTCGTTCACGCGGTCGAGCACGACCTTGACGGAGCGCGCGCCGGGGATCGAGGCGTCGAGCGGCTCCGAGGCGAGGGAGTCGAAGTCGCCCTGGCATCCGGCCGTGAAGAGGTACTCCGGGGCCTCGCCGCCCGGATCGGCGACGCACTCCCACTCCTCGAGCGCAGGCTCCCCGCTCGAAGTGCCGTCCTCCGCATCGTTGCAGGCGGCGCTCAGGATGGCGGCCAGGACGATGAGCCACTGGCGGGGCGGGCGGAACCAGCAGGGAAGGGCAAACGAACCCATGACGGTCACTCCATGGCGCCAGGATGGCTGACGCCCGCGTTCGGGAAGCCCGGATCGAGTCCCGAGCCGAGCGGGCGCCTCGCGGCGTCAGTCGCAGCATAGGGGCCGCGAACCGGAGAAAGTAGCTCAGGTACGGCAGGCTCCCTCATGGAGAGAGCGCAAAGCAGTAGATCGCCCCGTAGCCGCCCCCGCAGCCGACGCAGTCCTCGCCGAAGCCCCCGCCCGTCTGCGCGAGGTTCACGCCGGGAGCGCAACCAGGGGCGCTATGGGCCTCGATCCAGTGTCGCGAGGGGCCGCCGGGCCAGGAGTGGCCGCACATCGGACGCCCCGAGCCGGTGCTCGTCCAGTCGTTGCAGGTGTCCGAGGCGCTGCCCAGGTACCGGCCCTGCTCGTTGCTGCCGGTGAGGGTGTCGTGATCGTCGACCTGGGGGTCGAGGGTGTGCTCCTGCACGCCCTTCTCGGTCGGGAGATCGTTGACAGCGTCCGAATCCCCTTCGGGCCGCTCGCCGAGCAGTCCCTGGACGTCCTCCGCGATGAGGCGGCCGAGGCGGTCGTACCAGGGCCCCTGACCGATCCGATCGATCGCGTCCTCGGCCGAGGTGCTCAGGAAGGCACGCCAGGTCTTGTTGCCGAAGCCCTCGTTGGCGCCGATGGTCTGGCAGATCTTGTCCGCGCCCGCGAGCCCCGTGGCCTCGCCGAAGCGCAAGTCCCCGCCGAAACCATCCGGGCTCCCCGAGAGCTGCTGCATCGCCTCGAGGCTCGTCACGAAGAAGCTGAAGGGCTCGTCGCTCCCCCCGCCGCCCGTGCCTTCGCCGCTGACGCCGCCGGTGGCCTCCTGGCCACCCGTGGGATCGCTCCCACCGGTGGCCCAGCCGCCCGTGGGCGCGACGCCGCCGGTGGACCAGCCGCCCGTGGGCGCGACGCCGCCGGTGGACCAGCCGCCCGTGGGCGCGACG
>CAYOLF010000056.1:0-24726 GCA_964404725.1 uncultured Polyangiaceae bacterium | reverse complement strand
CCAGCCGCCCGTGGGCGCGACGCCGCCGGTGGACCAGCCGCCCGTGGGCGCGACGCCGCCAGTCGCCCAGCCGCCCGTCGGTGCGACGCCGCCAGTCGCCGGCGCACCCCCTGTCGGCGGCGCGCCGCCCGTCGGCGGCGTGCCCCCCATCGGCGGCGTACCGCCCGTCGGCGGCGTGCCTCCCATCGGCGGCGTACCGCCCGTCGGCGGCGTGCCGCCCGTGGGCGCGGCGCCGCCGGTCGGTCCGAAGCCGCCCGTCGGGACCGCACCACCGGTTCCGGCACCACCCGTGCCGGCGCCGCCGGTGGCTCCGAGAACACACACGCCGCCGACACACGACGTGCCCGCGCCGCAGATCCTGTCGCAGGCCCCGCAGTGATTCGGATCCATCCGGACGTCCACGCACACCGCGCCGCATTGCGTGCCCGCACAGGCGCCGGCTTCCGGAGAGCCCGAGTCGCTGCCGCAGGCCGACAGCAAGCCGAGGACCAGCACCGTCACGATCGAGATAGACTTCTTCGGAGCTCTCATGGCGTTCGTACCCGTGGTACCCGAGCGCGCCCTCTCCAGGCTGATCCTGACGTGGCGAGCCGACCGGAACCCCTCCCGCCCGATTCGTGGAACGACTCGATCACCCGCAGGTCAGGTTCTCGAGGCAGTCTTGCCCGGACGGGCAGTCATCAACGGAGGTGCAGTAGGTGACGCCCGCGATCTGGACCGCGGTGCCCTCGATGACGAGGGTGGACTGCACCAGCAGATCGATGCAACCGCTCGAGACGGCGGTCGAGTCCGCGCTCTCGCGAATCACCGTCAAGCGCGGATAGCCGGCAACCTCCAGCCCGATGAGCTCGGAGAGGAGCGACGCCGGGATCTCGACCGAGCCGGTATCCTCGACATCGCACTGGAGCTGGATGGTGTCGCTGCCGTGGCTGCTCAGGTTCAGAACGACGCGGACCCGACCGACGGGGTCCGCGGCCGGCGTCCAGGCGACCGTGACCGGAGCGTCGCCGCTCACGGTGAGGGACTGCGTCGTGACGCTGAGCGCCTCGATCCCGGGCGCCGTGAGCTCGAAGGCGGGGAAGTAGCCGCCCGAAGCGCTGAGCCCGATGGTGCTCGAGGGGGTGAGGCCCGGGTCCGGGATGGAGCCGAGGAAGTAGTAGTTGTTGGTCACCTCGTCCGGCGTGATCTCCACCGCCACCGAGAGGCCGCTGAGCGTCACCGTGCCGATGCCCTGCTTCTCCGGGGCGTCGATGCAGGTCCCGTCATCGCCGCACGTCTGGGGCGTGATGCACTGCGGGTCACAGAAGAGCGTCGGTCGCCGCTGGACCGCGCAGTCGCCCTCGCGCGCCGTCTCCTCCCAGACGAACATCGGCGTCACGGCGTCGTACACCGAGCCGCCCACCATCGTGGACGACTCGGTGAACTGCACGATGAAGCCGCCGAGGCGGCTATCGCTGCCGCACGCCATGCCATCGGTCGCCCCGCCGCCCGCGGCGTCGCCGCCCGTGGCAGCATCGCCCCCGCTGGCAGAGGAGCCGCCCGTGCTCGCGCCGCCCCCCATTCCTCCACTGTCGGCAGGGCCGCCAGCCTCCGAGCCGGAGGTCGAGTCGGAGGCGTCGCATCCCGCCGACAGGATGGCCGTGACTGTCGCGGCCACGGACAGACCGAGGAGTTCACGGAGCGAGCGGCTGCGAGAGGAGAGGTTCATGGCGGTCAAGGAGCACCCCGCCCGGGCTCCCCGCGATCGGATGCGGGACCGTGCTCGGCGCTGGTTCGTCGGCCACCCGGCTCTTCGCGGTGAACCGGGGGACATGTGGGTCCGTTCAGGATCAGGTGCCACCAGGGTCCGGTAACGGCTCACGGCCGCCGCACTTTTGTCACCCAGGCGACGCGCCCGGCGCCGGGCGCTCGACCTCACGCGACCGGATACCCTCCGGCTCCGGTGCCGGCTCCGGCTCCGGTCCCGGGACCGGCTCCGGTCCCGCGGCTGGTGCCGGGCCCGGTCCCGGTGCCGCGCCGGCTACGATGGCACCCCTCCCTGGGCGCGCGAGGGCGCGCGGGGCACCGACTGGGCTCCCCAGGTCGGCCCCTACCGACGCTTCTTCACCCCGCACGCGCGCCAGCACGGCGGAGCAGGTCGAGCTCCGCGCCCAGGAACTCGCGAACGTGCTCCAACTCGTCGTCCGGGACCCGGGCCGTCGTCACGACTGCCGCGCCGAGGGCCTTTCCGAACGCGACCAGCGGCAAGAGCACCGCCATGCGCCCGTCCGGCTCGAGCAACGGGTGCGCGGGGAGCTGGCTGAGCTGGATGGGCGAGGCGTCCGCGATGCGATCCCGAGCCCCGAAGCCGAAGAGCACCCGCGCTGGGCCGGCCGCGTCATTCGGTCGCTCCAGCGCCGCGACCACGCAGGCGTCCACCCCGAGCTCGGGGAGGGTCTCGGCGGCGGCTTGGGAGAGCTGCGCGCTGCCCGAGAACAACGCGGAACGCATCGCGCTCTCGAAAACACTTCGCCGCTCGCGCGCCGTTCGCGCGCGTCGCTCCCCGGCCTGCTCGCCGAAGGCGCTGACGACGACCCGAGCCTTGTGCAGCGCGTCCTCGAGCTGATCCCTCACGCTCGGCGCGCCAGCAACGCAGGGCAACGACTGCCACCGAAGCGCCGTCAGTACGTCCTGCAGGACCGCAGCGGTCACCGACGCCCCCTCGGACTTGTTCAGTAACTGCTCCAGCGTGCGGTGGAAGCCCCCGCCGTTGCCACGGCTCAGCTCGCCGATCAGGCCGTCCACCAGGGGCACCTCCCACCCGGTGCCGGCTGCCTCCAGGCGTCCTGCCCCCGCGCGCGCCACCTCTCCCAGGATGACGTGGCGCTGTTGCGCGAACGCCACCTCGACATCCCCCGCTACCGGCCGGATGCTGTTGGCCAACGAGACGTCCGCCGTGGAGCAGCCGCACGAATGGCGCAACACGAGCTGGGTCGGCAGCGAAGCCGAGAGCGGCGAGCGACCCTCGGCGAGCCCGTACACAGTCTCGACGCCGCGCCGGCCGAGCTGCTCGGTCGGCTGACGCGCGGTGGTCAGGGCCGGGTGCGCGAGGCGCGCGGAATCGACGTCGTCGAAGCCAACGACCGCGAGTTCCTGGGGCACCTCGACGTGACGCCGCCAGAGCTCTTGCATGGCGCCGAGTGCCATGAAGTCGTTCGCCGCGACCAGCGCGTCGATTCTTCCGGGCAAGCGCTGGTCTTCGAACAGGGACCGCACCGCCGCGTTGCCGCTCGGCTTCAAGAAGTCGCCCGCGACGGCCAGCCGCGGCTCGAAGGGTAGCCCAGCCTCTTCGAGGGCGTCGCGATAGGCCTGGAACCGGACGCGCGCCTCGGCGCTGGCGGCCGGCCCGCGCACGAAGGCGATCTGCTTTTTACCGTGGTGCCACGCCAGATGCAGCACGAGCTCGCGAATGCCGCTGGAGTTGTCGACCTCGATGGTGACGTAATCCCGGATGGGCACGCCCACGCAGCAGAGCGGTAAGCCACGAAATCGCCCGAGCCACCCCCGGAGCTCCGCGGGGCCCCTCGCGCTGCCGATCACGCTCGTCACCGCGACCACGGCGCTCACGGTCTGGGCGGTGACGAGGTCGAAGGCGACGTTGCGAGCCGCCCCCTCCGGATCCTCGTCGCGCACCCGGCCGCCTGGCACACACAGCAGCGTGACCCCTAGCTCTCGCGCCGCGGACAGCGCACCCCTGACCACGGCCACCTGGTACTCATCGTCCAGTCGGTCGATCAGCAGGGCAAAGGGGAGGCGGGGGCTCGAAGACATCGCTCGACTCTGGCGCCTAGATTGGCGCGTTCGGGCCCGCCTGGCGAGCCGAGATCGCAGCGGGAGGCGTTCTCCCTGCCGTCATCCCGCCCAAGCGGCAAGCCTTTTTCTTGCCGCTCTCGTGTCCCCGGCCCGGACGGGCGCGACCCGGGCAGTGGCGGCTCGGTCCATGGACCCCAGCCCTCCCGGGGACGCGGCGCCACCGACCCGACCCTAGAGCACCGATCAGGTTGCCAATGGCAACAGCGCCGCCGAAGACGCACCCCCTCAGGGCGAGGGTGCGTCTTCAGCGGCGCCTGGGGCGAGATCTGCTCCCGGTTCGGCGCTCTAGGTCGTTGATCTTTCGCAGCAATCAACCTGATTGCTGCTCTAGGCCGTACCTCGCTCGATGCGAAAGGCCACCGACAGCCGCGTCGTCACCTGGCGATGGTGCGTGACCGGTAACCCCAGATCCTCCTGGCGCATGCTGGCGCGCGCCACGCCCGCGAACATGACCTCGGCCGGAGCGGGATAGGCGCGGGCCCCGGCGTCCCCGGGGACGACCTCGCTGGCGCGGTGCGGAGCCCCGAGGCGCACACCGAGCGCCGCAGCCACGGCTTGCGCCTTCTGCCTGGCGATCTCGGCACAGCGGGCCAGCCGCTGAGCGCTGGCCGCGGGGCTCTCGTCGAATCCCCATTCCATCCGTCCCATGGTCACGTTCTTCTGCCCGGTGATGGCGCCGAGCACGTCACCCAGCCGCTCCAGGTTCCGGCAGCGCACCCGCAGGCTGTAGCGAGCGGACGAGCTCTTGGAGAAGATGCCGCTCTGCGTGCTCGCGGCGACGCCCTCGACGAAGATCTGGTCCTCGGCGATCCCGACCTGACCCAGGCTCTCCACCAGCGCGTGCACCTCGCGCGCCTTGCTCAGGGCCGCGCGTCCGGTGAACAGCGACGAGCCCTCGACGTCCACGTTGAGATCGACCTTGTCCGCCGCTTCGTCCTCCTCGAGCTCGGCCCTGACCTCGATGAGGTCCGCTGGCTCCCGCGCCTCTCGATCCGCCATCGTGCGCACAAGATACCACGATCCCGCGGCGGTCGACCGGCGCTCGAGGTTCGCCGACGGGAGCGCCGTCCGATCGCCGGCCCCTCGCGCGAGGGAGCACGGCGCCTTTCCCCGGGACCGCGGCCGCTCGCCAGCGCGACTCGGGGTGTGACGCGCGAGGGCGCTGGGCTATCGTCGGCCGATGCGCACTCCTCGGGCTTGGGTTCTTTGGTCTGGGGCGTGGATGTGCCTCGTCGGCTTCGGCTGCGGGCCGCGGCCGGCCACGGTCCCGGCGCCCGCGCCGCGGGCGATCGCGGTGGAGCCGGCCGCGGACGACGCGGACGTCGAGCTGGTCGAGGAGGCGGGTCCCACGACGGCGCTCGACCTCGTCCGAGCGCTGCCGCCGGAGACCATCGCGCTGCTGCTCGTCGAGGATCCGTTCGCGACCGCGGACGCGCTCGGTCGGGCGCGGCTCATCGACCATTTCCCCGAGGAGCATGCCGAGATGGTCCGCGAGCTGCGCGACGGCACCGGGGTAGACCTCACCGACCCCGCGGGGTTCGAGGCGTTCGGCCTGGCGCCGCACGGTCCCGCGGGGCTGGCCGTACTCCGCCAGGCGAACGGCGTGGTCCCCGCCGTGCTGTTGACGGTGCGCGATCGGGCCACGCTCCGGGCGCGGCTGCTCGGCCTCGAGCGCGACTGGCTCCCCGTCGAGCGGGTCGGGACCGCGGAGCTCTTCGGTTCGGCCTCGGGCCGCGCCGCGTTCGTCCTCGACCGCGGGGTCGCGCTCTTCGTCGACGAGCTCCGGCCACCGGTGAGGGATTTCGCGCGCGGGCTCGTCGAGCGGTCGGCGCTCGAGCGGCTCGACCGGACGGAGGGGTTCCAAGCGGCGATGGCGAGGCTCCCGGCCACCGCCGACGTGCGCGCCTTCTTCAACCCGACCGTGATCCTCCCCGCCGAGCTCGGCGCGGTGAGCTTCGTGCAGGACCTCCAGGGGATCGGGCTCGCGGCGACGCTCCGCCCGAGCGGCGCAGAAGGCGAGCTTGGGGTCGCGCTCCGCGGCGGCTCCGCGCTAGAACAGGTCGCCCGGGCGCTCCGGACGCCGGAGGCGGCGGCGTTGCCGACCGAACGCTTCGGCGCCGAGCCACCGACCCTGGCACTGTCGCTCCACGGCGACCCCGAGGCGACGGAGGAGGCGCTGGCCGCGCTGCTCGGGCCGGTCCGAACCGTCCTCGGTGCGACCGTCGGCCTGGACGTCGAGCGCGACGTCGTCCCCCTCCTCTCCGGCGACACCGCGCTGCTGATCCACACGTCGCTTCGAGCGCCGCCCCCGCGCGCGGCCACCCAGCCGTGGAAGCCGGTGAGCTTGGACCTGTCCCTGCTGGTCGGGCTCCGGGACCCCGCCGCAGCCCGCCGCCTGCTGGAGCGACTGGCCACGCCGGCCGGGGGCGGCCTGCTGCGACGTGCGGGGCGCGACTTCACGGGAACGGGCGGCGTCAGGCGCATGACGATCGGGATCCGCGGGCGCACCCTGCTCGTCAGCACCGACGACCGCGGCCTGGCGCCCCTCGAGGCGAAGGGACCGGACGGCTCGGCGTGGGGCTGGGCCGGCGCCGCTCCCGCGCCCATCGACGCCGAGCTCGGACTCGGCGGGCTCCTCCTCGCGATGGATGCCCAGACCGGCGTGAGCGACACCGGAGCGCCAACGCTCCCCCCGGTGACCGCGCGCGAAGCCGCGCCCGCCCGCGCCAAGCGGCGAGAGATCGCCAAGCTCGTGGCGGAGCTTGGCCGCCTGCGCGAGGTCGTGGCGACGAGGGCCCGGCGCCGCGCAGACGCAGGGCGCCACCTTGGGGCGCTGCGCCTCACGCTCGCGCCGGTGGAGGGCGGCCTTGGCGGCGCCGTCACCCTCACGCCGGGCGCCGCCACCTTCGGCGACGCCTGGATCGCCGTCGCCGACGCCCTGGAGGACGCCGACGACGGCGGCAGGGACGCCGCCTCCCAGATCTACGACCTCCGCTATCGCCTCGAAGCCGCCACGCAGGAGCTGCGCCAGCTCTCGGGGTCCACCCCTTGAACGGCAAACGACTCGATTGCCGAGGGGATGGCTCGAGTCAGGCGGCTCGACGGCGACGCCGCCCAAGGAGCAGCCCGGAAGCGACGACCCAGAGCAATGCCCCGGCGTTGCGGTGACGAGGGCTAGCGCCGACTCGGCACGAGCAGGAGCCGTCGTCGGAACCCGGCGCGGCGGCATCGGCGGCCGGACCAGCCGCAGCGCCGGTGCCCGCCGCCCCCGAACCGGGGGGCAGCGTTCCACCGGCGCCCACCGAGGCACCGCCAGTCGCGGGGCTACCCCCGCTACTGCCGGGGCCGCCCCCCACGGTCGAGGTGCCACCCCCGGAGATGCCGCCGCTGCCCGGGGGGCTGCCGCCGGTGGCCAAGGGGCCGCCGCCGGTGGCCAAGGGAATTCCCCCGGTGCCCGGGGGGTTGCCGCCGGTGTGATCGGAGCTGCCGCCGGTGCCGGAGACGTCGCCCCCGATCCCCGGGGGATGACCCCCGGTGGCCGGGGTGCTGCCGCCGACACCACCAGTGGGGCTGGCGCTGCCACCGGTGCCACTCACGGCTCCGGCACCGCCAGCGCCACCGGTGGCGTCCGGACCGGCGCCGCCAGCTCCCCCCCCGCCTCCCGCGCCGCCATCCCCATTCGGAATCGTCGGCCCCGTGAACTTCCACCAGTTGAACTTGAAGAGATCGCCGCCACCACCGGTGAACGTCAGGAAAAGGTCGTGTGTGCCGCTCCCCCCGCTGACCGGACAGGTCACGGTGGTCCAGGACGAGGCGCCCGACACGTCACAGGTTCCCAGCAGGGTGCCGTTCTGACTGTCCAGGTGAAGCTCGATGGTCGCGCCGCTGCCCGCGGACGATACCCGGGCGTCGAAGGAGGTGACGCCATCGAGGAAATCGACGTCCCTCACCTTGATGTAGTCGCCGTTGCTGATCGAAGTGACGTTCAGGCCACCACCGGTGTCGTCGCACTCCTCCGTCTTGAGCCCGGATGAGAAGGCGATGGTTTCAGCCTCGACCGGCTCGAAGGGGTTCAGGGTGCCGACGGCATCGGGCCCCGCCGAGCTCATCGTCAGCGCCGGGATGCTGCCATCGGAGCCGTAGGTGAACTCCTCCACGCACACCGAACGCTTGAAGCTCCCGCCGCCCGGCAACGCACCGTTGTGATAGAAGAGATACGAGTGACCCTTGTAGTCGACGACGCCAGGGTGATTGGTGGCGATCGAGGGGTTGCCCATGATGTCGCCCCGGAAAGTCCAGGGACCTTCGGGGGCATTGCTCGTCGCATAGCTGATCTTTTCGCCGCTCCCGGCATAAACGAGGTAGTAGAGCGACCCCCGCTTGTAGAACCACGGCCCCTCGGTGAATCCGTTCATCGCCACGTTGGATGTGACGCTCCCCGAAGTGCTGATCATGTCCGAGTTCAACCTCACGAACCGGAGGTTGCCATTGCCCCAGTACATGTAGGCCTGCCCGTCATCGTCGATGAACACCGTCGGGTCGATGGCCATGCTCCCGCTTTGGGCCAGCTCATGCCCGATCGGGTCCGTGAACGGGCCGGCTGGATTCGTCGATACGCACACCCCGATCTTCGCGCCGGTGTTGTTGTTGATCGGCACGTAGAGGTAGAAGTTCCCGTCCCTTTCGACCGCCTGCGGAGCCCAGGCATTGTCGGTGCTCCAGTTGAAGGTGCTCAGACTCGCGGGACTGCCGAGATCCGTCCAATTGACCATGTCCGTCGTGGAGTAGAGCCTCCATTCGTTCATGGTGTAGAAGTTGTCCACGGTGACATCTTCGTCGTGTGACGTGTAGAGGTACAACGTGTCCCCGTACACCATGGGGGCGGGGTCAGCCGTGTAGTTGGTCTGGACGATCGGGTTGTCCGCCCAGCTCCGGGTGGGCAGCATCGTGACGATGGCGACCGACAGCGCCGAGAGGGCCATCGCTCGCTGGTTCTGGGTTGTGCTCATGCGCTCGTTGCCTCCGTCAGAGCCCGGAGCCGGAGGCGCGCCGAGCCAGTGGTGCCGCAAGTCGGACGGCCGCGGCCACTTCGGATTATGCGAACCAGAGCGGGGTTGTCACGCGGGGCCGGCGGCTTGCGTGCCGGCCGGCCATCCGTCGCGTGAATTTTGAGAGGCTCCAGGTCAGTCGGCGCCGGCGTGCCCGCTGGCGCCGCCTTGCTCACCGGCCCCGCCTTGCGCGCCGGCCCCGCCTTGCGCGCCGGCGCCGCCTTGCCCACCGGCGCCGCCTTGCCCACCGGCGCCGCCGGTTCCGCCCGTGCCCGGGGGTAGACGCCCCTCGGCGGGACCGCAGTCCGCGGTCGCCCAGTCGAAGCCGCCGAGCCGCAGGCGCAGCGTCGACCCCGTGGTCTGGCGCTCGGCATGGAAGATCACGATCTCCGCCGCCTCGCCGTCGGCGAGCCCGAGCTGCGCCGCGGTGGCGTTCGTGATCTCGACGTCGCCGGCCACGGGCGTGTGAATGCCGCCGAGGTCGATGGCGAGCCGTCCGTTCACGAAGACCCAGACGTCGTCGTCGCCCGTCACCTCCACCGAGTAGCTCTGCCCCGCCGAGTAGACGAAGTCGAACCGGAGCTCGCTCGTGAAGTGGAAGTTGTGTCGGGCCTCCCCCGGCTCCACCTCCCAGTCACCGCCATAGGCGGGCGCGATGGTCGCGGTCGAGTACTCGGCCTCGCTGGTGAGCGCACCGGGGGCATCGTCGATCGGGAAGAAGACCGGCGTGCCATCGTAGTACACCCTCTCGGCCGAGCAGCTCCCGTTGTAGCCGGAGAGCGGGCAGGGGTCGTAGCAGGTCGAGCCCTCGGGAATGCGGTCACAGGTGGCGCAATTGCTGCCGATCTCGCCGCACCAGGTGACCTGCTCGTAGGACTGCCACCGCTCGCCGTCCGCGCCCCAGCGATTCACGTAATCGCCGGACTGCGTACGGAAGAGCACGAGCTCGCCGAGGATGGTCGCGTTGACGCGCGCGTCGTCCGTGTACCACTCGGCGAAGGACGCCGCGCTCGCGATGGTGTCGTCCGTGCCGACCAGCACCGGCGCGCCATTGCCGCTGAGCGTGCCGGCGACGAGCCCGGTCGTCTCCGCCTCGCGACCCGAAGCCGAAGGCTCGAAGTCCGGATGCGCCGCCGCGAAGTCCCGATAGGTGACCGACAGGGTCACGGTGTCGCCCGCGGACTGGCACCCCGCCAGCCCGTCCCCGCCGCTGCCGGTCGCGCCCCCAAAGGTCGCACCGCCCTCCGGAGCGCCCGCGGCTCCCCCGCTCGTCCCGGCGCCACTCGCACCACCCGTCGCGGGGGTGCCGCCCACTTCCTCTCCGCCGCCCGTCGCGGCGCCCCCGCCCAGGGCTCCGCCCGTCGCAGCGCCACCGGTGGTGCCCGGACCGCCCGTGCCCACCTCGCCTCCGGACTGGCCCGCGCCGCCGGTATTCGTGCCGCCACTCCCTTCGTCGCCGCCCGTGCCGCTGCCGCAGTCGCACGCCCCCCAGGTGCCCGCGTCCTCGCAGGTCTGGCCGCCGCGGCAGCCGCCGGGACCGACGCACTCCCGGGTGTCGCCCGGGTCGCACGCGCCCTGGTCCTGGCTGCCAGCGACCCCACCCATGCTCGGGGAGCCGCCCGTCTGGTTCGGCGAGCCGCCCAGGGCGGCGCTGCCGAAGAGCCCGCTCGCCTCGTCGTCGCGGCAACCTGTCGCTCCCAGGAGCAAGGCGACGCCCGCCGCGAACGCAGCCGCCCCGAACGGGGAAACCGCGAGCCTCGCGCTCCCTCGCCCGCCGTCGCCACCTGGTGCTGCCGTCTCAGGCCTTCTCATGGGTTCCTCCAAGCATTCCTAGCGCGCGTCCCTCGGCGCGACCGGAATAGTACCCGACGCCGATCCACGCGCGAACGGCGATCGGAGCTTCCCTCGCGGTCGCGAGATGAGCCACGATCGATCCCGCGGGCGCGCCGGCCCGGGGTCTGGTGCCGCCAGGCCGCGCTCCCCTGGCCCCTAAGGGGCCGGCTCGGTGGCCGCGCGACGGTCGCGGGCACCCGGCTCGGCAGTCCCTGATCGATCCAGGCCCCCCCCCGTGGGCTGTCCCGGGAGCGCGCGCTCCAGAACGCGGACGCCGCGGTCGGCGCGCCGCCCGCGACGCAAGCCGCCTGCCCACGCTGGTCAAGCCGTGGCCAGCGCCTCGGTCCGATCGAGCACCCTGCGCACGCGCCGGAGCAGGACGTCCACTCTGTACGGCTTGCTCAGTAGCTCGATGCCAGGCTCGAGCACGCCGTGGTGGGCGATGATGTCCTCCGCGTAGCCCGAGGTGTAGAGGACCCTGACCCCAGCGCGGTGGCGCGAGACCCGCTCGGCAAGCTCGCGTCCGTTCATGCCCGGCATCACCACGTCGGTGAGGAGCAGATCGATGGGTGTCTGGGCGGCGGTGACCAGGTTCAGCGCCTCCTCACCGCTGGCTGCCACCAGGACCCGATAGCCCACGGCACGCAGGGCCCGCGCTGCGACCTCACGGACACCCGAGTCGTCCTCGACCACCAGGATCACCTCCCGCCCGCCGACCGCTGCGGCGGGGGGCACCGGGGATGCCGCGGACAGCGGCTCCGCTGCCCCCCGCACCGCGGGCAGGAGGATCCGGAAGGTCGTGCCCGACGCGAGCTCCGAGTTGACCTCGATGGTGCCGCCGCTCTGCCGGATCGCCCCGTAGGTGGTCGCGAGTCCGAGGCCGGTACCCTGTCCGCGCGCCTTGGTGGTGAAGAACGGCTCGAACAGGTGTTGTTTGACCTCCTCGGACATGCCCGTCCCCGAGTCGCTGACCGCCAGCGCGACGTACCGGCCGGGCTCGATCAGCGGCTGCGGGTACGAGCGCTGGTACTGGGCGTCGAGGGTCACGTTCTCCGTCTCCAAGGTGATGACCCCTCCGGACGGCATGGCGTCGCGAGCATTGACCACCAGGTTGAGGATCGCCTGCTCCAGCAGGCTCGGATCGGCGCGCACGGCACCGAGATCCCGGCCCGCCACCGGGCGGATCTCGTAACGCTCCCCGACCATGCGAGCCAGCATCCGGTGCATGGTCTCGATGAGCTCGTTCAGGTCGAAGACGCGGGGCGCGATCACCTGCTTGCGCGAGAAGGCGAGCAGCTGCCCGGTCAGCGCCGCGGCGCTGGTCGCGGCGGCGCGGATCTGCCGCAGCGCCTCGCTGACGCCCCCCTTCGCCGGCGCGTCGAGCTCGGCCAGCTCCACGTTGCCTAGGATGGCCGTGAGCAGGTTGTTGAAGTCGTGGGCCACGCCCCCGGCGAGCTTGCCGATGGACTCCATCTTCACGGCCTGCTGCAGCTGCTCCTGGAGGCGTTGCCGCTCGGCCTCGGCCCGTCGACGCTCGGTGAGCTCGCGAGCCACCCCCATGATGGCGAGCCCTCCGTCGATCTCCGTGAGGCATGCCACCACCTCGACCGGAAAGGTGCTGCCGTCCTGGCAGCGCAGGTCCCGCTCGAAGACGGCCCTCCCCTGCTGGAACAGGGCCTCGTGGATCGGCCCCTCCCGTGGGACATCGGTGATGTCGTCGAGGCGCCGAGACAGGAGCTCCTCGCGACCGTAACCCAGGCGCCGACACAAGGCGTCGTTCACCTCGAGCAGCGCCCCTTCCACATCGACGATGACGATGGCATCGGTCACCGTCCCGAACAGGGTGCGGTACCGAGCCTCGCTCCGGCGCAGGGTCTCCTCGGCGGCCCGGCGCTCGGACGTATCGCGCATGGCGATCACGATGCCGTCGATGCCCAGGGCCCCAAAGCGGTTGGTCGCGAGCGCCTCGACCCAGCGCCAACTCCCGTCGCCGTGCCGGTGGCGCCATTCGGTCCGGGCGGTCGCGCCGGGCCGACGCCCGAGCGCCGCGAGCTCACCCTCGAGTCGCGGGAGATCCTCGGGGTGCACGCCGGCGAGAAGACCAACCCGCCCGATCTCGGCGAAGGTCTGGCCCGTGATGAGCTCGACGGCGCCGTAGCCGGCGCGGAGGTTCGTCTCGCGATCGAGCACCACCACGACGTCGCGAGACTCCGCGAGGAGCGTCAGCAGCCGCTCCTCGCTGGCGCGCACCGCGGCCTCGCTCGCCCGCAACTGCCGCACGCGCGAGTCCGCGACGGCACGGTAATGGTGACGGAGCACCAGCAGGAGCACGCTGGAGCCGAGCACCACGACGAGCAGCCCGAACCCGATCGACGCCTCACCGGGCTCGAACGGCAGGACGGCGAGCTCGAGGGCGCACGCTCCCACGACAAACGCAATGACCCCGTATGCCAAGCGACCGGGCAGCGCGAGCGCCGCCACCAGGATGGGAGTAAGGGAGATGCCCACCATCCACACTGCGGCCTGGGGCACCCCGAGCAGCGGCACGGCCAGCGGAAAGACGACCCAGGTCGCCAGGTACAGAGCCGACGCCGCCCGGACCCGACCCGCGCGAAGGAGGAGCCACGCAGCCAGGATCGCGAGCCCCGCGCTCAGCAGAGCGACGATGGCGTGACCGGTCACCTTGGATTGCCCGACAATGGGGCGAAAGACCGCCTCCGCCGTCGCCACCGCGGCGATGACCGCCACGCCGTGCGCCGGCATCAATATCGAGAGCAGGCGCGCCGTCGAGCGCGCCTCTTCGCCGCTCGCGAAAGCGTCCGCCTCCGTGGCTCCACTCGAGATCGAGCTACGCTCCGTACGGTTCACCTGTTCCCCGGTCCCGATGCCCACGAATCATTGGTCGGCTGGCGCCGGCACGCAACCGCGGTCCCCGAAACGACCGGCCTCGAGGGGATCCTGCAACGCCCTGCCGCCGTAGCAGCCACCACCCCCGGGTGGCCGCGCGGAGCGGGCCGCGTCACCATGGGGGCGTGCCGCCCACGTCGGATCGGAGCCCGAGCCTCGCGCTGCTCGACGCCGCCGGCGCCGTCATCGATCCGGGAACGCGGAGCCTCGGCTTCGGGCTGTTCGATCACGCCTTCGAACGACAGTTCTGTCCGGGCGCGCCGCACCACGACGAGCGCGATCCCATCCTGGACGAGCTCGACGAGGCGCAGAGCTTCGTCGGCGCCGACAGCCGGCGCTTCCACGTCCGGGTCGAGGACGACGCGCCGCCCACCGTCCGCACCCTCCCCGACGGGCGCCGCTCTGTCACCGCGCGGTGGTTCACGCGCGACGAGCGCGGCGCACCGCTCGACGACGCCGCCGGCGCGGACAAGCTCACGCTGGTGGAGCGGCGCCCCGGGGAGTTCGTCTCGCCGGGGGTGATGCTGGTGACCTGCGAGACGGACCGGGACCTCCGCACCCACTGCGGCGTCCCGGGACTCTACCCGACCGGTCGGGAGCGGCGCGGCCCGGGCGAGCCCGATCACCGACTGCGGCTCGCGAGCCTGACTGGCGACGTGGTGGTTGAGTACCCCGCTGACGGCGCGGCCGGCGCCCGGCAGCGCCTCGTCGCCCGTCCGTTCCTACCGCGGGATCGCCGGACCCTCCCGCTGCAGCTCTTCGTGGCCAGGCGGCGGAGGACGCGCGAGCCGGTGGCGACCACCGCCGAGCTCCGCGCCGGGATCGAGCGGGCGCGCCGGATCTACGCGGCGCTCGGGATCGCCGTCCGCACTGTGCCCCACCCCGTGGCGGAGGCGCGCCGGAGCTCCGCGCCCGCAAGCGTCGCCCGCGTCGAGGGCGCGCTGGGAGCCGACGAGGTCCATTACGTGATCGACGCCAGCGAGTGGCTCGGCTGGCGCGACTCCCTCGCCGCCTTCGACGAGCGGGCGTTCGCCCGTTTCTGCCGCTGCTTCCCCGACTCCGGGCGGGTGGTGCGCGTGCTCTACGTCGACGCCTTCCGCGACGGCAAGTTCGCCATGGCCTACCCCGAGTTCGACTTCGCCGGCCGGGTCGAGGCGGGCGCCTGCGCCTGCCAGGCCGAGCGGTACCCCGATCGCGCCCTCACCGCCCACGAGGTCGGCCACGTCCTGACCGACAAGGGGAGCGCGTACGGGACCATCGCCGACCAGACCAGCGGCTACCCCCAGCACGGCGGCCACTTCGGTCGACCCGCGGCGCCGCCCGACAACCGCTACCTCCACTTCTACAACCTCATGGGCGGCTCGCGGTATCGCCTGTGGGACGTCGACGTCACCGAGGCGCCCCCCTTCGCGCCCGATGCCCGCACCTTCAACCAGTACCGCGACGTCCGCGCCTCGCCCTACCTCCGATGACCGTCGTGGCCACCCGGGCCGGGACGCGCCGGAACGTCACCCCCCGAACAGGTCCTTGGTGGCAAAATGCGGATCGCTGGTGAGGTTCACCCCGAGTTTGCGCAGCCCCGCCTCGTCGCCGGGGGTGGGCATGTGGGTCAGGTGCATCTCGCAACCGCGGAGCTCGCGGAGCTTGCCCAGTGCGAGCTCGGCCGCCGTGTTGGTAGTCGCGCTGATGGCCAGGGCGATCAGCGTCTCTTCCACATCCAGGCTCATGCGCTTGCGCACCAGCACCTCGGTCTTCAGGCGGCGCACCGCGTCGGTGACCAGGCTGGGCAGGATGCGCAGGTTGTCCGGGAGCCCCGCCAGCCGCTTGGCCGCGTTGACCACGAGGCGCGCGGCGGCGTGCATCATCGCCGTGTTGGAGCCGGAAACCACGGTGCCGTCCGGCAGCTCCGCGGCGGCCCCGCAGAAGATCCCCTCGTTGCCCTTGCCGCCCGCTTGCGCCCGCCGCGCCGCGTGCCGCGCCGCCTCCACCACCGGGCGATCCTCGGGCCGGAGGCCCAGCTCCTCGAGGAGGCGCTCGATGCGCGCCACGCTCTCCCGATCCACCAGCCCCATCGCGCTCTCACAGGCGTAGCGGAAGTAGCGCCGGATGATCTCCTGCCCTGCCGCCGCGCGCACGACCTCGTCGTCGACGATCCCGAAGCCCGCGCGGTTGACGCCCATGTCGGTGGGCGAGCGGTAGAAGGACGGCGCCTTGGTGATCCGCTCCAGGAGGCGCCGCAGCACCGGGAACGCCTCGAGATCGCGGTTGTAGTTGATGGCGCGCTCCCCGTACGCGTCCAGGTGGAAGTGGTCCACCATGTTGACGTCCCGGAGCTCCGCCGTGGCGGCCTCGTAGGCGAGGTTCACCTCGTGCTTGAGCGGCAGGCTCCAGATGGGGAAGGTTTCGAACTTGGCGTACCCCGAGCGGAGCCCCCGGCGGTAGTCGTGGTAGAGCAGCGTGAGGCAGGTCGCGAGCTTCCCGCTGCCCGGTCCCGGGCCGGTGACCACCACGATCGGCTTGGTCGTCTCGACGTAGGCGTTGGCGCCGTACCCCTCCTCGCTCGCGATGAGGTCGACGTCCGTGGGGTAGCCGCGGGTGCGCTGGTGCGTGACGACCAGCACCCCGCGCCGCTCGAGCCGCCGCTTGAACGCCACGGCGGCCGGCTGCTCCTCGTAGCGGGTGATCACGACGGCCCGGACCTCCACGCCGCACTCGCTCAAATCGTCGATCAGCTTGAGCGCGTCGGCGTCGTAGGTGATCCCGAAGTCGGCGCGGACCTTCTTCTTCTCGATGTCCCCCGCATAGATGCAGAGCACCACCTCCGCATTCTCCTTGAGGTTCTGCAGGAGCTGCATCTTCACGTTCGGGTCGAAGCCCGGGAGCACGCGCGCCGCGTGGTAGTCGTAGAGGAGCTTGCCGCCGAACTCGAGGTAGAGCTTGTCGCCGAAGCGCGCGACCCGCTCCCGGATGGCGGCGGTCTGCTCCTCGAGGTAACGCTGGTTGTCGAAGCCGATTCGCTTGGGCACTCGGGACCACCTCGCTTCGATGAGCACGCGCTCCGAGGGCGCGGATCGAGAGGGAAGCGCGCCCCGACCAGCGGGCCAGGGGGCGCGACGGCATCTTCCGCGATCCTCCGGCGAAAGGCACGCCAGAAAGCCCCTCGGTGCGGGCCGTCCGCTCCCAGCCCGCCGCGGTAACCCGACGGTATCCCTCCGCTTGATCCGCCTCAGCAGCATCGATAGGGTCGCGATAGCTCGACGCCGTCCGGGGGCGCCGGCGCAGCAAGCGAGGGAACGATGCAGACGACGACGAGATGGGCGTGCATGACCGCAGCCGTGGCCGCGACCGTGCTCGGTTGTTCAAAGGAAGAGCCCAAGCCGGAGGCGACGGTGAAGAGCGCCCGGGCGCCGTTGGCCGCACCGGTCGCGTCGGCCAGCGCGCCGGCACCCGCGCCGACGCCGACCGCGCCGCCGGTCGACTGCCCCAAGGGATCCACGGGCGAGGGCAGCTTCGACAAGCCGTGCGAGGCGAAGGGCGACGCCCGGGTCATGGACGTCTTCTGGCGAGACAAGAAGAAGGACGAGAAGGGGCCGACCTTCAGCGTCGAGAACGTCTCGGAGCTGACCATCCTCTACGGCAAGATCGCCGTCTACTTCTACGACAAGGCCGGCAAGCAGCTCGAGGTGAAGGACGCGAGCTCCGAGACCGCCAAGGGCCGGCCGTTCCACACCTGCTCGGGGGCGAACATCTTCGGCGGGGTGATGAAGCCGGGGGAGAAGTACGACTTCACGTTCGACTGCGTGAAAAACTCGATCGTCCCCGAGGGCACCACCACCATCGAGGGCGAGGTCGTGATGGTGGGGATCGCCGACGCCGAGGGGAAGAGCATCGACTACTACTGGCGCAACCCCGAGCTCAGCCCGGACGAGCGCCCCAAGGGTGCGGGCAAGAAGAAGAAGAAGTAACCGCCCCCCCCGACGTCCCGGGGCGCGCCGTCGGCTCGGCCCGGGACGTCCGCGTCGCGCGCTGCGTGCCCGGCGCCGCGGCCGCCCCCCGGCTCACCCCTCGACGAGCTCGAAGCGCGCCGTCAGCAGATCCTCGTCGCGCGAGGAGCCGCCGACCAGGACGTCGAACTCCCCCGCCTCGACCACGGGCCGGCCGTCACGGCCGACGTGGGCGATGTCCTCCTCGCCGAGCGTGAGCTCGACGCGCCGGCTCTCGCCGGGCGCGAGCGCGACCCGGACGAAGCGACGGAGGCTTCGGATCGGGGTGCTGAGGGTCGAGAAGCGGTCGCTGACGTAAAGCTGCACGATCTCGACGCCGGCGCGTTCGCCGCGGTTGGTGACCGTCACCGCCACGCCGACGGGCTGTCCGCGGCGCACGCGCGCGGCCGAGAGTGCGAGGTCCGAGTAGGAGAAGCTCGTGTAGCTCAGACCGTAACCGAACGGGTAGAGCGGACGCGCGTCGTAGTGGTGGTGCTTGCTCCCGTGCCAGCCCGACAGCTGCTGGTAATGGACCGGCTGCGAGCCGAGCGAACGGGCAAAGCTCACCGTGAGCTTGCCGGAGGGGCATTGGTCCCCGAACAGCAGCTCGGCGATCGCCTGCCCGCCCTCCATGCCGGGATTGAACGCCACCAGGAGCGCGCCGGCGTGCTCGGCGATCCAGGGGATGGTCAGCGGCTTGCTGCTGAGCAGCACGACCACCAGGGGCACGCCGGTCGCCGCCACGGCCTCGAGCAACGCCTGCTGGGCGCCGGTCAGGTCCAGGCTGGAGCGGTCGCACTCCTCGCCGGTGAGCTCGAGTGTGTCGCCCACCACGACGACGGCGACGTCCGCGGCGCGTGCCAGCGCGACGGCGGCGTCGATCCCGCCCGGGTCCGGGTCGAGGACGTGGCAGCCGGACGCATGCTCGACGACGACGCCCGCCCGCGCCGCGCGCTCCCGCAGCCCGTCGAGCACGGTGGTCACCAGCTCGCGGGGGTGGCCGTCGCTCTGAAGTCCCGCCTGGCCGCTGCCGAACGACCAGTCTCCGAGCTGCGCCAGGGGGTCGTCGGCGTTGGGGCCGAGCACGGCGATCCGACGCACCCCGGGCCCCAGCGGCAGGAGCGGCGCGCCCCGGACCGGGCGGTTCTCCAGCAGCACCAGCGACTCGAGCGCGGCACGCAGCAGCGGCTCCCGGTGCGCTGGGCACCCGACCACCTCGTGCGCCCGCTCGATCGGCGGGTATCGCTTGTGATCGAACAGCCCCAGCTCGAACTTGGCGGTGAGCACGCGCGCGCAGGCAGTCTCGACGTCGGCGCGCGCCACCTCGCCGCGCGCGAGCGCCGCTAGAGTCGCCGCGTAGAACGCCGGCGTCACCATGATCATGTCGTTGCCGGCGCGCACGACGTCCGGCACCGCCGCCGCGATGGTGGGATAGAGCCGCTGCTGCGTGTGGGTGCGGCCGACGTCGTCCCAGTCGGTGACGACGAACCCGTCGAAGCCCCACTCCTCGCGCAGGATCTCGGTGAGCAGGCGGCGGTTCACGACGCAGGCCACCCCGTCGATGCACTGGTACGCCGTCATGAAGGTCTGGCAGCCCGCGCGCACCGCCTCCCGGAAGGGCGGCAGGAAGTAGGTGCGGAGCTTGCGCTCGGAGAGCTCGGCCTCCGTGGCGTCCCGGCCACCAACGGTCTCCGAGTAGCCGGCGAAATGCTTGGCGCAGGCGAGCACGCTGTCCGGATCCGACAGCCGCTCACCCTGGTACCCCTCGATGAGCGCGCGCCCGAGCTCACCGATGAGGTAGGGATCCTCCCCGAAGGTCTCCCCCACCCTCCCCCAGCGCAGATCGCGGGTGAGGCAGAGGACCGGCGAGAAGGTCCAGTGCGAGCCGGTGGCCGCCATTTCGCGCGCGGTCACGCGCCCCATGATACGCACGAGCTCCGGATCGAACGCACAGGAGAGGGCGAGCTGGGTGGGGAACACGGTCGCGCCGGGCCAGAAGGCGTGGCCGTGGATGGCGTCGATCCCGAACAGGATCGGGATGCCCAACCCCGTCTCCGCCGCGAGGCGTTGCAGCGCGACGGTCGGCTCGCCCAGGATGTGGAGGAAGGAGCCGACCCGACGCTCGCGGACCTGCTCCTCCGCGTCACGGCGACCGTCCGCCTGGACCATTTGCCCCACCATCTCCTCGAGGGACATGCGCTGCATCAGATCGCGGACGCGTTCGGGGACCGAGCGCTCGGGATCGGCGTAGGGCGGGCGGGAGCTCATGGCCCCCGAATTAGCACGGCACCCCGCGCGCCGCAGGACCCAGGCCGGCGCAGCCGGCGCGCGGGGGGCGACCGCTCGGCGCCGAGCTCAGGGGACCACGCACAGGGCGCGCTCGGCCCAGTCCACTCCCCCGCGCAGATCGCGACCGACCACGTAGACGCGCACGATCGTCCCGTCCGCGGCGGCGGTGGCGGGGGCCTCCCACGCGAACTCGAGCCGATCGCTCTCGGCGTCGCCCTCGATCACGCCGTAGGGGCGATCGAGTTCGCCCCCGGTCGCGAGCACGGTGAGCTCCAGCGGCTCGCGCCGGCCCTCATCGGGGATCGGCTCCCGGTCGGCCGCCGAGGCCACGACGGCGATCCGGTGCGCCCCGCTCCCCGCCGCGATCGCGGGCCGGGCTTCGCTCCCCTGGCAGCCGGACCCGGCCTCGTCGGCGGGATCGGCGGGGGCCCAGATCTCGTCGTCGAGCGCCACCGTCGCCGCCATCAGATCGGGGTTGTGATTGCCCTCTCCGTCGCGCTCGATCCCGATCTCGAGGCTGAACTTGAGCGGCTCTGCCGCGGGATCGGAGCAGCCGCTGTCGATGATCGACTCGCGCAGCACCGGCACCCCATGGCTGCAGAGGACGCCGAGCGCGAGCGCGCGGTCGATCCCCGCGAGGGCATCGGCTCGGGGCAACTCGAAGTGGAGCGAAGGGGACTCGGTCGAGGGCGCCTCGGTGATGGCAACGGCGAACGGGGGCCCCGCGCAGTCCGCCACCCCCATCGACTGCGGCAGGCCCGGACAGACCAGGAGCCCCGAGGTCATCGGAACCCTCTCCATCGGGTAGCCGACGAGCCAGCGCACGGTCGCGCCCTCGCCCGGGGCCGGCCAGGCGCGCCGGGGCTCCCCGTCGACCTCGACCTTGCCGCCGATCACCCGCGGCTCCTCGATGAGCCCGGGGGGCTTGAGCGGATCGCCGCAGGCCACGGTGACGAGCAGGAGCGCCGGAGCGATTCGCGATGAACGGGTCATAGCTCGCCTCGCACGCCGAGGTTCGGGATGATGGGCAGGCCGGTGGTGGAGGATTCCCGCTCGAGGAAGTCGAAGCTGTACTCGTAACCCTCCTCGTTCTGAGCGTTGTACGCGTTCATGACGTCGAGGTAGACGGCGAGCTTCAGCCGCTCGAAGGTCCACTCTTTCTCGCCACGCAGGTCGAGCTGGTGAAACACCGGGTTTCGTTCGCTGAGCTGGCGCGCGTAGTAGGGGACGTAGCCGCCCACCCCCGCGTCGTAGACGGCACCCGTGACCGGCGTGTAGGGGTTGCCGCTGACCAGGCGCAGCCGCGCCCCCACCTCCCAGCCGCGGCCGAGCGAGTGGCTGGCGACCAGCGCGAGGATGTGCGTCTGATCGTACTCGAAGAGGCGCCAGGCGTCCGTGCGGTCCTGCCTCTCGCTCCGCGACAGCGTGTAGGCGAGGTAGGCGAAGGTCCTGCTCGTGCGGTAGCGGGCGGAGAGCTCGGCGCCGTAGATCCTGCCCACCCCGTCGTTGGTGAAGCGCGGCGGGACCAGCCCCTCGGTGGCGACGACCCGATGGTAGAGGCGCTTGTAGAACCCCTCGAGACCGACGCCGAGCGCGCCGCCGAGGCGTTGCTCGACGCCCGCGCTGGTGTGCAGCGCGTGGGTGGGCTCGATCTCGGGGTTTCCGATCTCGTCCAGGGACTCGTAGTAGACCGGCGGCTGCGAGAAGAGGCCGACGCCCCACTTCAGCGCGGTGGAGTCGGTCACCTCGAGCCGGGCCGAGAGGCGGGGGTCCACGGTGACGTCCCCTAGGTCACCGTAGACATCGACGCGCACCCCGGGGACCAGGAGCAGTCGCTCGACGGGGCGGATCTCGGCCTCCACGTAGCCCGCCGGACGCACCATGAGGATCGTGTCCTCGAGGCGGACCGTGTCGACGGTGGCGCCGGACTGCTCGGGGTTCGGGTCGCCCTCGGACTGGGGCGGCGGCTCACCCTCGTAATCCCCGTACAGGCTCTGCAGCTCGCCGTCGAACCCCAGGTCGAGGCGCACCGCGTCGGTGATCCGGACGCCCCACTCGGCGCGAGCGGCGCCCTGCCAGATCTCGAACTCCGTCTCGAGCGGCCCCATCACCATCAGGCCCCCGAAGCGCCCCACCGAAACCTGCAGGTGCTGGTCGACGTCGCGCCCGAGCTCGCTGTCGAGCGACGCCATGCCGATGTGGTACTCGGACGCGAACTCGAGCCGCCCCCGCAACGAGGGGTCGAAATCGCTGGGGTCGGCGAGGAAGAGGCGCATCGAGTCGTGGCTCCCGTGCCCAGTGAGCCGCAGGGTGTGCCGCGACCCGAAGCGGTGGACCCCGAGCGCCTGGTAGTCCCAGTAGAGCGGGGCCGCCGCCACCGAGTAGTCGGCCTCGGACAGGAACTGGTCGAAGAAGAAGTCGATGTTGCTGCGTCGCCCCGCCAGGGCGACCGCCGTGTCCTCGCCGAGCGGCGCTTCGAGCAGGGCCATGCTGTCGAATACGCTGAGCTCGAGCAGCCCGTGGATGGCGTCGGAGCGCGGGTCACGGGCCTTGACGTCGATGATCCCACCCACGGCGCGGCCGTAGCGAGCGCTGAAGTTGCCCGGGTAGAGATCCACCCGCTCGACCAGGCGCGAGTTGAAGGCGCTCTTCGCCGCGACGTGGAAGACGTAGGGGACGAAGGCGCCCTCCACGTAGGTCTGCGTTTCGTTCCAGGCCGACCCGCGGATCATCGGATCGTCGCCCTCCTCCCCGCGGGCTACACCGGGGAGCACCTCGATGGCACGAACCGCGTCCCCCATGGTACCGGGGATCCTGGCGATGACCGCCGCGTCCACCGTGCGCCGCGTCACCTCGCGAGGTGGCGCGGCGATCTCGGCTGTCGCCCCGAACCCCTCGTCCACGAGCGGCGCTGGCGCAGGTTCGGCGCCGGCGGGCGCGGCGGTCGGCGTCGCAGCGGGCCCTGCGGCCCGGGAAGGCACGGCCGACTCGGACTCCGCTCCGGCGTCCACCGCGAGCGGCGGCGCCGCGACGGGGGGAGCCGCCGAGGGCGGCGGCGCGACCACCACCTGGTAGGCGACCCGCACGCGCACCGGGACCCCACCCTGACGCGCGGGCTCGAACCGGCTCTGCCTGAGCGCCACGGCCGCGGCCTCGCCGAGCGCCGCGGTCGGCGCCTCCGTCACCTCGACGCTCGACACGCTGCCGTCCGTCTCGACGGTGAGGCGGAGCGTGACCACCGCGGGCTCCGTCCCTGGCTCAGCCTCCGGCCAGCTGGGGCTCCCGCGATCGAGCCGGCGCGGGGGCGTCACCGACGCGCCGTCGGCGACCGCGGGCGGCGCGCCTTGGTCGGCTGGGGGCGGTTCCTGCGCAAAGGCGGGCACCGCAAGGGTGGCGAGGAGGAGCACGCCCCCCGCGGTGGGGGCGGCGCGGTGGGTTCGGAGCTGCGGAGGCAAGTGACCTCTTCCAGGTGGCCGTCGCCGGGCGAGCGACGAGCGCGCGCCCGCGCTCCGCGAGGGAGCCGCAGCGCGAGTCCTTTCCCTCGCCCTCGATCCGGCTTCGCGCCTCCGTGCCCGGCGAGACGGCGTTCGTTCATCGCGGCCCCCACGGGGCTCCGACACCCCCGTGCCGGGGCTGCTCGGGGGGGAGCGCCCTCAGGGCTTCTCGAACCAGCGCCCGAGCAGCTTGTTGCTGCACCGCTCGAAGGCGGTGGTCGCCAGCCACTCGTAGACCTGCTCGGGACCGAGCTTCTCGTCCTGGATCTTGGCCAGATCCGGGATCTGCCAGACGGAGAGCTGGAAATCGAGGGTGTTCGGCCGGTTGGGGATCCGGAAGGAAACCTCGAAGACGACACCGACGCCGGCGAACACCCCGGCGGGACGGCGCATGGCGAAGGCGCCGCCCATCAACGTCTCGTGCGAGAAGAAGAGGGTCGGGACCGTCACCGCCGGGTAGGTCGCGGTGGGATCCTCGATGGGAGCGCCGCGGACGAGCTCGAGGATCTCCTTGGAGAAGACGGCCGCAAAGCGGGCGCGAAGCCGCTCGAAAGCCAGTGTTTCCCGCGCCGCCGCGTACTCCGGAGTGAAGTAGCGGGAGGGCAGGAAGTCTGGCCCCGGGTAGTAGGGGTTCTTCTTGATGATCTCGTCGATCGCCGCCACCGTGGGCCGGAGGGCGCGGCGGAAGCGCACCTCGACGCGCGGCCCGTTGCGCTCGGCGTGGGTCAGCAGCCGCTTGACGAAGGGCACGAGCTCCGCGTCGTCCTGGCGCGCCTCCTTCTTGTAGCGCTCCAACGCGGCGACGTACACGTCGTGCAGCGCGACCGCGAGCTCTCCCTCCACCAGATCCCGGCGCACGATCCGGGCACCGAGCTCGCGGACCGCGGTCGCCGTGCCCACCTTCTTCGCGGCCGCGATCTCGGCGAGGAGCATCTCCCGAAGCGCGAGCTCGAGCTCGGCGCGCACGGACGTGCCCGCATGGGCCTCTACCACCTTGGCGACGGCCGCGGACGAGCCTGTCTTCCGCGCCTCGGCGAGCTCAGCGCGAGGGAGGAGCACGTCGTGCACCTCGCGCCGGTCCCCGCCCGCCGCGAGGTAGGTGCGGTAGCTCTCCGGGGTGTTCTCCGCGTGGGCCGCCGTGAAGAACCGCTCCTCGCTCATGGAGTTTCTGACGGTGAAGAGGGGCCAGGCCAGCCCCAGCGCGGGCAACAGCGCGAGCCAGGGCGCGTGCCTGACGATGCCCGGCACGCGCCGGCGGAGCGGCTCGGAGGGCATGAGCGGGCTGTGGATGCCCGTGTCGATCAGCGGATCGAGCAGGGC
>CAYOLF010000055.1:37356-40467 GCA_964404725.1 uncultured Polyangiaceae bacterium | reverse complement strand
ACGACGGGGTGAGCGGCAACGGCTCGAGCGTGCTCGAGTACCAGATGAGCGGCGGCTCGGCGACCCGAAGCTGGGATTTTGCGAGCGGAGCGAGCACGCAGTCGATGGGCGACGTCAAGCGCCTGTCCAACGGCAACACGCTCGTCACCTACTCGAACCAGGGCGTGATCCTGGAGGTGGACGGCTCCAAGCAAACCGTGCGCAAGATCACCGCCGGCGGCGGGAACGGCCTCGGCTACTCCCAGCGCCGCGCGACGCTGTACGGACCGCCGCCCCCGTACCAGGACTGAGGCGGCAGGGGCCCGCGGTCGATGCCGCGGGCCCGTGGTTCCTCACTCCGACTCGGCCAGCCACGCTTGCGCGAAGGCCCCGAACTCGGTGAGCCCGCCGTCCGCGGTGAGCATCGGCGGGCCCCAATCGGGATCAGCGACCCAGGCGGTGAGGCTCAGGTGGAGCTCGTCGGCCATGGTCTTGACGATTGTGGCGTAGGGCTCGCGGTCATCCTGGCCCTCGAAGCCGAAGCCCCACTCGGTGAGGATCACGGGATGCACGGCGGCGCAGCGCCGGATCTGGCGCTCGACGTCGTCGCTACCCCGGTTGGTGTGGGTCGGGTAGATGTGCCCGACGTAGCCGACATTGGGGTCGCTCACCGGATCGTCCGCCGCCGGTCCGATGACCTGTGACCAGAAGGGCCCGCCGACCAACAGCAACGTGCTGGGCGCCGACTCACGGACGATCGCGGCCCAGCCCTCGGCCTTGGCCTTGAAGGGTGGCCAGCAGTCGTCGTTCGCCCCCGAGACGCAGGTGCTGGCCTTGTCGATCGGCTCGTTGAAAAGTTCATAGATCACGTTCTCGTAGCCGGCGAACTGCCCCGCCATGTACGCCCAGAAGGCCTGGGCCATGGCGTCCTTCTCCGCGGTGACGTTCGAGATCTCGTGGAAATCGATGATGACGTAGAGCCCTTTGCGCGTCGCGTGGTCGACCGCGGGCCGCAGGATGTCCCGCATGTACTCCTCGCGCGCGGCCCGATCCGTCAGCGAGAACGGGTTCGGGGGATCCGTCACGTAGACCGGGAAGCGCAGGATCCGCGTGTCCCATCCCTCACTCGTGAGCTGGTCGATCATCGCCGGGACGCCGTTGCGCCAGTAGTGCTGCGCGGCGAGGTTGATGAGCGAGACCCCACGGAGCACCACCGGCACCGAGGCGGGATCGACGAAGGCGTTTCCCTCGACGTGCAGTCGCGGCGGGCCCCCGAGATCGGCGTAGGCCACGCAGGTGCGCTCCGCCGTGCACACCTCGCCCGTCGCGCAGGGCTCGCCGCAGCTCCCCTCGCAGCCGTCGTCGCCGCACTCCTTGCCCGCGCAGTCCGGGAGGCAGGGCTCGCAGCGCCCCTCGGGGCTGCAGGTGTCGGTGCCGGTGCACTCGCCGCAGGGCACCCCGCAGCCGTCGTCGCCGCAGTCCTTGCCGCTGCAGTCCGGCGTGCAGGCCTCGACGCGGAACCAGTCGAGCTCCGCGATCGAGATCCCGGAGAGCGCGATGACGTGCAGCGTGTGGACGCCCTCGGCGGGCGCGAGCTGGATCGTCGCCTCGCCGTAGCTCGAGGCCCCGCCGGTGGGTAGCGGCTGCCAGGTCGCTAGCAGGGGGCCCGTCGGATCGTCCAGGCGGAGCTCGACGTCGCCACCGTTCGTCGAGGCGTAGCGCACGCGGAGGAGGTTCGAGCCGGTGAAGTCGAGGCCGGAGTAGGAGAGCAGATCGCCGGTGTCGAAACTGGAGACCCGATTGCCCTGGTTCGCGAGCGAGGTGCCGACCTGTGCGCCCACCACCGCACCGAAGCAGCTGCCGTTGTCCGGTCCGTGCGCGCACTCCGCCTCGAACTGTTTGCCGACGGGGTGGGCCGTGGCGCCGCCCGCGTCTCCGGTCGTCCCCGCCGTGGCCCCGGCGGCCCCCCCCGCGTCCGGGGCAGCTCCGCCCGTGGTCGCCGCGCCCGCTCCGCGGGCCTCGCCCGCCTCGGTCGTGAGCTCGTCGGTACCGCAAGCACTCGCCAGCAGCCCGCTGCCGAGCGCAATCCAGAGACCGGAAAGGACGCGTTGGTTCATGGGGACCTCGTAGGGAAGGAGATGCCCCAAATTGGCCGCAGAGGTGCCGGCTATCAACCAGAAACTCCGTATCGGTTTCTGGCAGCAGCCCGTCGCTCCGGGATCGGGATCATACCTTGATGACGTCTACCGACGCTCTCGTCCGGGTCCTCGCGTACGCTCGCGTCGAGCAGAAGCGGCGAGCAAGCTGCCGGTGGCGACGAGCGGCGCGCGGCTACTGGCAGATGCCAGCGACGCAGGGGGTGCCCACGGGACAGCGCCAGCCGCAGGCGCCGCAGTTATCGGCGTCGTTCTGCAGATCGCGGCAGCCGCTCGGGGACCAGCAGCAGGTCATGCCCACCGCGCATGCCGGCTCTCCGTTGCAGCCGCAGATCTGGTCCGGTCCGTCCCGGACGCTGCAGGTCTCGCCCGGTTGGCACGTCGCCTCCGTGCAGACGCAGGCGCCGGCGACGCAGTCGTAGGTGCCGCGGCTGCCGCACTGCGCGCGGCTGGTGCAGGCGCAGCCACCGTTCTGGCAGATCAGGCCGCCGGCGAAGCCCTGGCTCGTGCAGGAGTTGCCACAGCTGCCGCAGTGCGCCTCGGTGAAGCTGCCCCAACCGATCGTGCAGCCGGTGGTCGGATCGTCGCAGCTCAGGAGCCCGTCGTCACAGGCGCCGACCGCGCAGGCGCCGGCTTCGCACGTGGCCGTGCCATTGGGAATCACGCACGGCGCGCAGTCCTCCGCGGCGCATCCGGTGGCAGGATCGTCGAGCGGGACGCAAGCCTCGCCGCAGCGCTTCGTCCCCGCGGCACAGCCGCCGGTGCCGGCCGCGCCGGCGCTCGAACCGGCGGCGCCGCCGTTGGTCGTTCCCGCGGCCCCCCCCGTCGGGGTGCCGCCCGTCGGGGTGCCGCCCGTCGGGGTGCCGCCCGTCGGGGTGCCGCCCGTTGGCGTGCCGCCCGTCGGGATGCCGCCCGTCGGCGTGCCGCCGCTTGGGGTGCCGCCGGTCGGAGTGCCGCCGGTCGGGGTGCCGCCCGT
>CAYOLF010000055.1:4090-37256 GCA_964404725.1 uncultured Polyangiaceae bacterium | reverse complement strand
GCCCGTCTGGACAGGCAGCGTCGAGGTCTTCGTACCGCGAGCGCGCCATGGCGCCGAGGACCGTGAAGGTTACGATCCCGGCGCCGCCGACGGCGGTGGTCGCGATGGCGGCCGCGCGGAAGCGCGGCTCGCGCCCCGTGGGCTCCAGCCTCGGGTCCGGTTTCGGCCTCGGCTCGGGAGCGACCCGCGCCTCCGCGGCGGAGGGGGGCGGCTCGCCGACGGTCACCGTCTCGTCGAGCCGCAGCGTCACCGTGCTCTCGCGGCCGGCCGCGAGGTGCACCTCGGCGCGCGCGACGCGCCCGTCCGGCCCCGTCGCGACGACATCGACGCGCCCGGGGAGCACCACCACGGGCCTCGACAGCGCCTCCACCGCGACCGGCTTGCCGCCCACGGTGACGGAGGAGTCCACCGGGACGTCACCGAGCTCGATAGTGAGCCAGGCGACCCGGCTCTTGAGCGCCTCGAGCTCGTGCTGCGCCGCGGCCGCGGTCTTCTCGTAGGTCGGCTGCCTCTTCGCCAGATCCGCGGCGGCGGTGACGGTGAGCTCGTACTCGTGATGGGCCGCGTCGAGGCGCCCGAGCTCCTGCAGGCTCCGGGCCACCATGAGCAGGGAGTTCGGGCTCGCCACGATCGCGTAGGACTCGCGGTAGGCGTCCAGCGCCTCCTCGTAACGTTGCACGTCGAAGAGCCGGTCCGCCCTCGCGAACGCTACCTGCGCGGCGTCCGATTGCTTCGGCGTCGCCTGCTCGACCGCGATCCCTTCGGCCCTGGCGACCACCGCGGGCGCGAGGAGGAACGCCGCGCAAAGCGCGGCGACCGAGCGTGCTCGACGAAGCATCGCCGGCGATACTACCACGGTCCGGGATCGAGGCTTCGGTGGGCACGAAGGGCTCAGATCCCGCTCGGGCGGTAGGCACGACCGTCGTCGTTGTCGGGCCGCGGGTCCTCCGCGGTCGCCTTGGGCCGCGGCCTCCAGCCGGTTCCCGGAAACCCCGGCGGGGTCGGTGTCTCCGGGGACTCGGCGCTCGCGCTGGCCGCGGCGGATGAGGACGGGCTAGTCGGCGTCGCTCCGGCCTCGCCCCCCGCAGCGGCGGGCTCGAGCGAAATCCCCGTCGCGCTCGTGCCGGGCAGCCCCTTCCCCGGACTGGGGGTTGGGGGCGTTGGCTCGACGGTGACCGTGGGGCCAGTCCTGATGGCTCGCCCGTCATGAAGGAGCAACGCCGCGGTGCCCAGGCCACTCGCGGTGAGCATCGCGAGGACGATGGCGGCTCGCACCCAGCGTCCCGGGCGGCGCGGTGCGGCATGGGGCTCGATTTCGGGGGGCGTCGTCGGTGAGTCAACGACGAGCGCGGGGGCCTCGAATGGCAGAGCGACCACGGGCGCGGGCGCCACATCCGGGGCAGCCGCCGTCGCCGCCGTGGAGTCGCCGCCGGGCGCGGTCGACGTCGATGGCGGGACCTCGCAGAGCTCGATATCGTCGTCGAACTCCGCGCTGGGAGCGGGTCCGGCGGCGGAAGCCCCGGCGGTCACCGGCGAGCGCGGCGGCGTCGAGGCGATGCCGCTCGGCTCCCGCGTGCCGACGGATCTCGCCAGCGCGTCCGCCGCCGGGCTCGCGGCGTCACCTGGCGTCCGGGGGTGTGGGCCGGGCAGCTGCTGGCCGCGCACAGTGGCCGGGCTCGCATTGTCGGAGCGCGTCGGCAGCTCGTGGAGGCCGAATCCTGCCAGGTCGGGGAGCGCCCCCCCCCTCCACTCCGCCCCCGGGACGATCACCGCGATCGAGCGGCTCGATGGCGCGAGGTCGCCGAGGTTGCTGCTCGAGGGCGGGGCGGAGCCCATGACCCGGCCACCCACGGCGTCCTCGAAGGCGGCGCGCCGAGCGGCGATCCGCCCGCGGGCGAACCGGTCGACGGTCGCCGCGACCTCCTCGGCGTCAGCCACCATGCGGGCGGGGAGCTCGTCGATGGCCTCGCGGAGCTCGGCCAAGGACGAGTAGCGATCCGCGGGATCGCGCTGTAGCGCGCGCGCGACGAGGATGGCGACCTCCGGCTCGATGGGCCCCGAGGGGCGCGTCACGGTGTCGAGGCTCGGCAGCGCCTTCTCGCGGAGCTGGCGCTCTAGCTCGTGGACGCTCCCGGTCGCGGTGGGGCGCCGCAGGCGATCGGGGGGCCCGAAGAGCGGCTGGCCCGTGAGCATCTCCCACAGCATCACCCCCACCGTGAAGACGTCGGCGCGCTCGTCGATCCGCGCCCTCGGATCGAGCTGCTCGGGGGCGCGGTAGGGCAACGCGCTGGCGAGGCGCGCGAAGCGGGGCAGGGACGTCGCCGCCCCGACGACACCGAACTCGGTGAGCAGCGCCTCGCCGAAGGTGGCGGCGAGCACGCAGTCCGGTTGCAGCCCACCGTGGACCGTCCGCCGCAGGGGATCGTCGGGTGCGGCCACCTGCGCGAGCCAGACGTCTCGGACGGCCATCTCCGCGTCGAGGAGATCGCGAGCGATGGCGACCGCCACCCCCGTCGGGATCGACGACGACTCGAGCGCGGCGAGGCCGAGCAGCGTCGAGAGCGCCTCGCCGTCGATGCTCTCGCTGATGATCACGATCTCGCTCGAGGTCCGTACGACGTCGAGCACGGCCGCGACCTTGGCGTGCCGGACCTCCTTGGCGACGGTCGCGGCCCGCTCGAGGAGCGACGCCGCCCCGAAGTCGGCGACCGTCCGGATCCGCCGCGCGGTGATGAGCCGCCCGCGCTCGCTCCCTTCGGCAATGAACCCGATCCAGCGTGCCCCGAGGGATCCGGTGGCGACTTCCGCCACCAGCGAGAAGCGCCCGACCCGCACGAAGCTCGCGCTGGTCCGGCCGCCGGATCTGGGTGGGAGCCCGGGAGCCACGTCGCCAGCGTAGCGCAGATCGGAGCGCCGTTCTTGGATCCAGGCACCGCGCCCGCGCGGTCAGGGCCAATCGACGTCGCGGCCCGTGAGCGCGTCGAGCAGCAGCACGCGGTAACCCGCGCCGCCCCCGCTGCGGAGCACGACCCGCCACAGGGGGACGAACACCGGGGTGACCCGCGTCGGGATTACGGCGTAGCGTCGGCGGAGCGACTGCGTCACCTCCTCGCGCGGACGCCGCCGGGCGAGGTCGGCCTCGTCGAGCGCGAGCGAGGCCGGCGGGGCCTCGAGGAACGCCACCGCGCCGTCCAGGTCGGTGACCTCGCTCGCGTGCTCGGCGGGACGGGGCCCGAAGGTGATCCCTTGCTGCGGGTGGAACACCAACAGGGCGAGCGTCGCCGGGTGCAGGTACACGCTGCCGAGGCGCTGCTCGGTGGCCTTGCCGAGCAGGCCCCCGAACACAGGGCGCTCGACCGCCTCCTCGAAGTCGACGCGATACACGAGCCGGTGCAGCGGCTCTGCGCGCTCGAGCGCCTCGGCCGGGCCGAGCACGCCGAGCAGGGGCGCGCGCAGGCGCGCCTCGGCGAGGCGCTGGACGGCGGTGGCGTCGATCCTTCCGGCCGCGACCAGCACCACCGCCGGCAGGCCCAGATCGGGACGAGCGCCGGTGCTGGTGGCGAACCACTGCTGTGCGCGCCCCTCCTTGTACGCGCGGGCGAGGCCCGCCTCGCTGAGCTCGGCCAGCAGCGCGCGCCTTCGTCTCCCCCACGCCCACGGCGACGGCGATCTCGGCCGCTGTCATCGACCGCCGCTCGACGAGGCGCGCCGCGACGGCGGCGAGCTCACGGGCGCGCGCGTTGACGGTGGCGGTCGTGGCGTCGGGGCCCGTGGCGTTCGGCGCCTCTGGGTCGGCGGGGGGTGGCGTAGGAGCGGCCGTCCCGGGCGGGTCCGTCGGCGTCACTGCCGCCATCGGCTGGGTGCGAGTCGCGGGGCGCCGTGGGGTCATGGGCTCGGGGACGGGGCTGGCCGCGGGCGCGGTCGCCGCGGGCGCGGTCGCCGCGGGCGCGGTCGTCGGTGCCGGCGCGGCCGCGGCCTCGAGGGGGGCGAAGCGCTCGCGGACTTCGGCGGAGGTGAGGGCTTCGACGCGCTCCGCGTCGAGGGTTTCGTGGCGGGTGGCGAGCCAGCGGGTGCCGAGCGGGCAAGGCTCGGCGAAATGGTCCGGCGAGAGGAGCACGAACTGGCCGGGCTTGAGCGCCGGGAGCGCGTCCATCACCGCGTCGCTCGCCGTCGGCGCCAGCGACTTGACCGCCGGCGCGAGCTTCCGGAGATCCTGGCGCGTGGTCAGCCGCCCGAGGCCCCAGGTGCCGAACTGGGCCATCGCCTTGTAGTCGATGTCGCCCGGGTTCTGCGTCGCCGTCAGGCAGCAGACTCCGTACTTGCGCGCCTGCTTGAAGAGCAGCACCAGCGGGTCTTTGGCAGCGGGTTTGCGCACGGGGGGCAGGTAAGGGGAAATCTCGTCGAGATAGAAGAGCAGCTGTGGCTCGCTGGACGGGTTGCGGAGCATCCACCCATAAAGCCGGCTCGTGAGGGCGGCGACGAAGAAGTCCTTGTCCTCCTGCGAGTCGAGGGTATTGAGGTAAACGATTGAGAGTCGGGTCTTGCCCGGCGGCGGGGCAGCCTCGGGGGCGCGGCCCACGAGCACGTCGATGTCGATCGGGACCCCCTCGTGGAAGAGCAGCCGGCGCGCGCCGACGTCGAGTCGGGCGAGGCGCTGGCAGGCCGTGCGCAGGCGCTTGGGATCGACGAGCCGCTCGAGGCCGGGGAACCCCTGGGCCTCGAGCTCGGCCAGGCGCGACGCCAGGGCGTGCAGGCTCTCCGCCGGACGCCCCGCCGCGGCGAGCTCGCTCAGCACCGAGTCGAGCGCGGCGCAGAGGCCCGCGCCGTCGTCGGCGTCGAGATCGTAGCCGAGCAGGGTGACGACCATGGACGCCGTGCGGGTGAAGGCCTGGAGCCGCTCGCCCGGGTCGAGTTCGGCGAGCCCGCGCTCCACCGGGTCGGCGCAGATGCCGATCCCCCGGCGTGAGGCGGGGGTGAAGATCACCGGATCGACTCGCTCGCGCAGGATCGCCACTAGCTCGGGGTCGACGCCGCGTTTCGCGAGCGCGGCCGGATCGCCGGTGAGCACGAGGCTGGCGAGATCCCCCTGGGGGTCGACGCAGAGGGCGGGGATCCCGCGCCGCAGCACCTCCTCGACGAGGACCTTCGCGAGCACGGTCTTGCCGGAGCCGCTCGAGCCGAGGGCGATCACGTGCCGGAGCAAGGCCGCGGGCGGCAGCGTCACGGGGGTGCCGTCGTCGCGGCGGGTGCCGATGGCGAGGGGGACGGAGGCGGGCATGGCGGGGTGACGTTACCAGCCGCGAGCGGCCCCGATCGCCGGATTTGCGCCCGCCCCGGTGGAGCCGGGCCCAGCGGCGCGCCGCGCTCCGGGGTGTTCCCGCCCGACGTCGCGCGGTTCCGCTCTATAATCCAGGTATGGTCCTCTGTACGGCGCCGGCGCCGGAAACCCTCGGGGCGGTGGTGAAGGTGCTCGCGGTGTCCGACGAGCCCGACTACGAGCAGCCCTGGCAGACCCGAGGGCCCCAGGGGATCACCGGGTCGGGCGCCATCGTCCGCACCCGGCGCGGGCTGCGCGTCCTCACCAACGCCCACGTGGTCCAGAACCAGGTCTTCGTGGAGGTCAAGCGCCACGGGCGCGCGGAGAAGGTCCCGGCGACCGTGGAGGGGGTGGGTCACGAGTGCGATCTCGCCCTGCTCGCGGTGGACGAACCGGGTTTCTTCCGCGGGGCCCAGCCGCTCCCGCTCGGGCGCTTGCCGCCGCTGAGCAGCGGCGTCTCGGTCCTGGGCTACCCGATCGGGGGCGAGCGGCTGAGCGTGACGCAGGGGGTCCTCTCACGCGTCGAGATGACCCCCTACTCGCAGAGTCAGCGCGCCCTGCTCGCGGGGCAGATCGACGCCGCCATCAACTCCGGCAACAGCGGCGGGCCGGTGGTGCGCGGCGGCAAGCTCGTGGGCGTCGCGTTCCAGTCGCTCGAGGAGGGGGAGAACATCGGCTACATGATCGCCGAGCCCGTGGTGCGCCATTTCCTCGCGGACCTCGAGGATGGCATCTTCCAGGGCTTCCCCGATCTCGGCGTCGCCTGCCAACCCCTCGAGTCCCCGTCGCACCGCCGCGCGCTCGGGGTGCCGGAGCCTCACGGCGTGCTGGTCGCCTCGGTCGCGTTCGGGGCCGCCGCGTGGAAGCGCCTCTTGCCCCGGGACGTGCTGCTCGAGCTCGACGGGGTCCGCGTCGCCCCCGACGGGACGGTTCCCTTCCGACCGGGTGCGCGGCTCGACCTCGGTCACGTGGTGACGAGCCGTTTCGTGGGCGACGTCATCGAGGCGAGGATCTGGCGCCGCGGCGCCCGGCACCGGGTCGAGATCCCGCTCACGCCGCCGGTCCGGCTCGTCCCCGAGTCCCGCTACGACGTCAAGCCGACGTACTACCTCTTCGGAGGTCTCTTGTTCGTGCCGCTCACGCGCGACTACCTCCAGACCTGGGGCAGGGAGTGGTGGCAGGTCGCGCCGCGCTCGCTCATGCACCATTACGAGTCCGGGGTCCGCAGCCCCTCCCGGCAGGACGTGGTGATCCTGCAGAAGGTCCTGGCGGACCCCGTCAACCGCGGCTACCACCGAGCCGAGAGCGTGGAGATCGTCAAGGTGCAAGGGCGGCGCGTCCGCCACCTGCGCGATCTCATCGCGCTCGTGGAGGGCTCGCACGGCGAGTTCGTCGCCTTCGAGACGGCCGGCGGCGCGAGCGTGATCCTGGATCGGCGGCAGGCCGTGGAGCGCGGCCCGGTCATCCTGCAGCGGTTCGGCGTTCCCCGCGACCGTTCGCCCGATCTCGAGCGACGGCGCTGGTCCCGCCGGCCGCCGCCGCCGGGCGACTGACGAGCCACCGGGTCGCAACTCCACGCCCGGCCGTGTTCGCTCGTCAGCGCCCGGCCGCAGCGAGGAGGGCGCGGAGGTGCCGGAAGAGCTCGCGGCGAGCGCGCTGCGCCGTGACGCCGGTGCGTGTCGGGTCCCCCTGGCGCACCAGCTGGCGGACGAGCTGAGGATCGGCGGCCGGGAGCGCCGCGACGAGCGCCGCGAGCGCGGTGTCGCCGCCGGCCAGGAGCCGCTCGCGCCACGCCTCGGCCTGCTTCTCCCGCATGACCTCGGCGCCGCTCGGCTGCCCGATCTCGGCCACCGCCTGGGCGATCGCCGCGTGATCGCGGGAGCGGAGCAGCTTACCGACGAAGCGCAGCTGCCTCGCCAGCGCGGCCCGCTGCATGCCCCGGCATGCCTCCACGGCCTCCCGTAGCTCGTCGTCGAGCGGCAGCCGCTTGAGCGTCGCCGCGCTCAGGCGCACGAGCTCAGCCCCGACGTCGCCCACCGCGCGAGCGTCGCGCTTCTTCTGGCTGCGACTCGGGCCCGCCCAACCGTGGCTCGCCCCCGGCTGCGGCTCGCCCTCGTCGTCGCCTTCGCCGACCTCGTCGCCTTCGCGTTGCCGGAGCGTCGCCATCCTCGCGGGCACGTCTGCCACAGAATGGCCCGGGAGCAAATCCAGCCGGTCGCGCGTCGGCCGCCTGGTGAGGACCGCGGCTGGTTCGCGTCGAAGCCCAGGCCCGGGCCTCTCGCCGATGCCAAGCGGGTGCCTTGGCGGCAATCAAACCGATTGCCGATCGGGGCTCGACGTGGGTTCAGGATCGGCACACCTGGCCGGTCCGACACTCGACGATGCGGGCGAGGGAATCGAGCGGATGGTCACATTTCTCGGCCCGGATCTCGGCCAGACACTCGTCGAGCTGGGCGTCATTGACGCCGTTCGGGCATTGCCGCGCGCTGAGCTCGTCCCTCCAACTCGTCCGGACGCGATCCAGGCAGTCCTGGTTCGAGGAGTACTTCTTGGAATCGCCGACGTTCTCGCAGGAATCTTCCCGCTGGCACCGGGCCTCGGCGATGGCCATGGCGGCGTTCCGGGCCTCCACCTGCACGGAGAGTGGACGTGCGCTCGCGGCGCGACGCACGTTGACGTGCGGGGTCCAGGAGGGGTCGATCCGGGAGTCGCGGTCCTCGTCGAACTGGTCGCTGATGGACTTGCAGCCGACGAAGGCCGTCAAGGCGGTCGCCAGGAGCGCGAGGTTGGTCAATATTCTCTTCGTCACGATGTCTCCGTTCGATTGCCGGTCCAGAGCGCCAGTCACCTTGCCAACTGCGTCGGCACCCTGAAGAGCGCCCTCATGCCGGGCGAGGGGACGTTCTCCAGGGCGCTTTGGCGAGACCGGCTGCTCGATCGGCGCTCCAGGTCGTTGATTTGGCGAGGAAATCGAGCTGATCGCCGCTCCAAGAGGGCGAACGCCCGAAGGAGATCCATCATCGCGTCATTCCTCCCGGCGCCAGCGCGCGCTACTTCCTCGCCTTCGCCGCGGCGCGGGCGCCTTCCGCCCGCTCCTGCCGACGGTGCTTCGCGGCGCCGACCACCTCCTTCGCCACATCCACCAGCTGCTGCGCGGTTTCGTGCGCCGAGTGCGCGACTCTCGTCGCGAGCCGCTCCGCGGCGTGGCCCGCCTTCGCCGTCGCTTCCTGGAGGCGGTTCCGGCCTTCCGTGGCGGTCCGATCGGCCTCTTCCCGAGCGGCCGTGCCGAGTGCTCCCGCCTCGTCCGCGACTTCGGCGATCCGCACGCGGGTATTGCTCGCAGATCCCCGGTTCGCTGGGGTGGCGGTGGGGCTCTTCACGGCGGGTCTGCTCGCTTTCATGGTCCTGGCTCCCGGTCTTTGGGCTGGCGGCCCGGGCTGCTCGGTGACGTACTCGCGCCGACGGTCGGAGAAGTCCGGGCGCCTCGACGTGGTACTTGGATGAGCACGAGGTGTGCCAGTCAGGTTCCGTCGTTGCTGTCGCATAGGCTTGCCGAAATTCGACAGGACTCGGTGGCCGGGAATGGGCGGCACGCGTCTACGTGTCGCCCAACCCAATGGCTTCGAAGCCGCCTGTCTCCAGGTGGCGGAGGAGCCTGCTGTCTGACACCGCGCTCGTCGCAGAACCTAGAGCAGCAATCAGGTTGATTGCTGCGCCAAATCAATGACCTAGAGCACCGAACCGGGAGCAGATCTCGCCAGAGGAGGCCTGGAGAACGTCTCCTCGCCCTGCACGGAGACGTTCTCCAGGCCTCCGTGGCTGTCGGCAACCTGATCGGTGCTCTAGACGTTCACTGCCGGCGGTGAACCGGCGGGGAGTCAAAGTGATGGACGTTGGGGACCAATTTGACTGAGCGCGCGCGCGGGCAGGGGGCTCGGCTCGATAAACGTCGACGGTGATTGGGGGGACGCCGGTGGCCCGGATCGTGCTGATGCTGTCCGCAGACACGGATAGCCCCACCTGCCGGCCGGGGACGTCCGGGATTTCCGACACCCGGCAGACGCGCGGAGGAGCAGACTCCATGAAGACATTGATCCGTAGTTCATTCACCTTGATTTGTGGCGTGGCTCTGGTGGCCTGTTCAGCAGATTGCGACTCCGACGCGGACGATACGGGTGGCACGGCGTCCACCGGTGGGGCCAGATCAACAGGTGGCACCTCCCCCACGGGTGGCGGGGGCACGACGGGTGGCGAGGGCACCGAGGGCGGCGAGGACCCCACGGGAGGCGAAGGCACCGAGGGCGGCGCCGCGCCGACGGGCGGGGCGACTCCGGAGGGGGGCGCGGAGCAGGGCGGCGCGGCGCAAGGTGGCGCGGCGCAAGGTGGCGCGGTGCAAGGTGGTGCTGTGCAAGGCGGCGCGGGAACGCAGGCTGGCGCGGCGGGAGCCCTCGAGGTGCCGGCGGCGGAGGTGGGCGAGGCATGTGACGCCGCGGTGCCGTGCGCCGAGGGCCTGGCGTGCGATGGCGGGATCTGCGCCGTGATCCCGGCGGAGGTCGGCGAGGCGTGCGACGCCGCGGTGCCGTGCGCTGGCCTGCTGACGTGCGAGGAAGAGATCTGCGTCGTGGTGCCGGGGGACGTCGGCGAGGCGTGCGACGACGTGGTGCCGTGCGCTGGCCCGCTGACGTGTGAGGAAGAGATCTGCGTCGTGGTGCCGGGGGACGTCGGCGAGGCGTGCGACACCGCGGCGCCGTGCGCTGGCCTGCTGACGTGCGACGAAGGGATCTGCGTCGTGGTGCCGGGGGACGTCGGCGAGGCGTGTGACGCCGCAGTGCCCTGCGCTGGCCTGCTGACGTGCGACGAAGAGATTTGCGTCGTGGTGCCGAGGGACGTCGGCGAGGCATGTGACGCTGCGGTGCCCTGCGCTGGCCTGCTGACGTGCGATGACGGGATCTGCGTGGTCGTGCCGGCCGATGTTGGCGAGGCCTGCGACGAGCAGGTAGCGTGCGTCGCCGAGCAGGAGTGCTTCGCGGGGATCTGCGTTCACGTGGGCGCCGTCAACGTCAGCTTGACCTGGCTGGATTCGACGGCCGATCTGGATATCCACGTGCTGACGGAGGCCGGGGAGATCTGGCTGGAGAGCCCCGAGGTAGGGGGCGGGATCCTCGACGTCGACGACTGCTCATCCCTCAAGAACGAGCTGTACGAGTGCACGGAGCCCACGAAGACCCACGTCGAGAACATCTACTTCGAGACGCCGACGGCGGGCGACTACTCCGCGTGGGTGGTGAACTTCCGGAGCGAGTCCGCCGACCCGGTACCGTACACGCTCACCATCAAGATCGCTGGAGAGGACGCCATCGTCGTGGAGGGAGCGCTCGCCAGTGGTGCGGAGGGAGCCGCGACCCCCTTCGTCTACTGAGCGAGGGGGGGGACCCGGCGGCGCCAAGGACCAGTGAACGGCCAGCGCGTCTGAACGCGGGCGGCGCGCTCACGACGATTCGGGCGTCGTGGCGCCGCTGCGCTTCGTGACGGGCAGGCGCACGCGGAAGACCGTGCCCCGGCCCACCTCGCTCTCGACGCCGATCTCCCCGCCAGCCCGCGTCACCATCTGGTGCGTGATGGCGAGCCCGAGGCCCATCGCCTTCCCGGGCGGCTTGGTGGTGAAAAATGGGGTGAAGACCCGCGCCTTCACCGCGGGCGTCATCCCGGGCCCGTCGTCCTCCACCTCGAGCACGACGTCGCCGCCCTCCTGCCGGGTGCGGACCCGGACGTGTCCTCCGTCGGGCAACGCTTCCAGCGCGTTCTGCCACAGGTTCCGGATCACCTGCTGCATCTCCCCGGGGATGCACCGGACGGTGGCGGTCGGGGCCGCCGGCGTGCACTCGACCTGGATCTCGCGCTCCGGGGGCGCGATGACGAGCGGCTCCACCTCCCGGACCAGGTCGTCGAACGCCACCACGCTTGGCTCCCGGGGGTAGCCGGCCTGCGCGTACCCGCGCACCAGCTCGACCACGCGTCGGATCCGATCGATCCCCCTGCCGGCCACCTCCAGCATGCGTTCGGTCCGTTCGTGCGACGCCGTGACGAGCTGCGTGAGCTCGGCCTGCGACGCGCCGCGGGCGGCGGCGGCCTGGAGCTCGGCGAGCCGCTCCCCGATCACGTGCACCGCGTTGGCGACGAAGGAGAGCGGGTTGTGGATCTCGTGGGCGAGGCCGGCGCTGATCACCTCGAGGCTCCGCACCTGCTCGCGCGCCACCACGGCGACCTGCTGCCCCCGGCGCTCGAGCAGCCGAGAGACGGCGGCCCGCACCTCCTGGGGGTTGAACGGCTTGCTCAGGTACACGTCGGCGCCGGCCTCGCGCGCGGCCAGCCGCGCCGCGACGTCGCTGCGGGCCGTCAGCATCACGATCGGGATGGTGGCGGTGGCCGGGTCCGCCTTCAGCGCCTCGATCAGCTCGAGCCCGTCCATCCCCGGCATCATGTAGTCGGTGATCACGAGGTCGGGCTGTTCACGCCGGATGAGCTCGAGGCCTTTGGCGCCGTCCGGCGCCAGATACACCGAGTGCACGTCCCGGAGCTGCAGGGAGAGGAAGCGCAGGATCTCGACGTTGTCCTCGACCACCACGAGCTTGGTCGCCCGGGGCTCGTCGCCGCGCGGCGCCAGGCGCCGCTCCGTCGCCTGCTCGATGTCGAGGAAGCGGTAGTCCGGGCGCTCGAGCAGCTGCTGGTTCCACTCCCGCGGCTCGCGATCCTCGCTGCGCCGGGACGCCGGCGCCGACTCCGGGCGCTGCCGGCGGTCGAGCGCCTCCGTGGCGAAGTGGTCACGTCCGCGCCGGAGGTGCACCACGAACTCGCTGCCCACCCCGACCTCGCTGTCTAGCGTGATGTGCCCCCCGTGGAGCTCCACCAGCTCCTTGGCCAGCGCCAGCCCGATCCCCGTCCCCCCGTAGCGCCGCGTCACCGAGCCGTCGGCCTGCCGGAAGCGCTCGAAGACGAAATGCTGCGCCTCCGGCTCGATGCCGGGACCGTCGTCGCGCACGCCCACCTCGAAGGAGTCGGGCTGCTCCCGCGACCACACCCACACCCTTCCGCCTGGCTCGGAGAACTTGAGCGCGTTGGCGAGGAGGTTGACGACGACACGCTCGAACTTCTCCGTGTCCACGAAGACGTTGTCGCTCGCCGGGCCGAGCTCGAGCTCGATCGTGAGGTCCTTCCGGTTCGCCAGCGGGCGGGAGTACTCGACGATCTCGGAGAGCAGGGCGGGGAGGTCGACGGCCTCGACGCGGAGCCGGAGGTACTTCTCCTCCAGGCGCGCCAGGTCGAGCAAATCGTTGATGAGCTTCAGGAGCCGCAGCGCGTTCGCCCGGATGGCGTGCAGGTACTCGCGCTGCGCTGGCTCGAACGCGGTCCGTGCGTCCTCGAGCAGCGCCTCGAGCGGAGCGAGGATCATGGTGAGCGGCGTCCGCAGCTCGTGGGTGACGCTGCTGAAGAAGTTGCTCTTGAGGCGGTCGAGCTCCCGCAGCTGCTCGAGCGCTGACGCGAGGCTCTCGCGAAGCTCGATCTCCCGCCGAGCTAGAGAGTACCGGTTCGCGTTAGAGGCCACGGCGATGACACCGACGATCAGAAGGCCATAGAAGTTGTTCACGAATGGTCCAGGGCGCACTTGTTCAATCTGCACCAAGGTGGGAACCAGCCACACTAGCAAGATGAGGCCGACCGCAATAATGGCCTGGTCCAGCCGCCAGTAAAATATGACGCCGATACCAAGAATGCACTGGGTGATCCCAACGTAGTAAGGGTGGGAGTAGTCTCCCAGGTACTCCATCATCACTTCCATCGCTACCGCACCCATGACAGCGGGCGCGGCACCCAGAGCGAAGAGGTGGCGATCGGCGAGGGAGGTGTAGGTGAGCCAGAGGACGAACAGAGCGAAGAGCGCCGCCGCCACCCTTGCCGCGAGGAGCACGGCCAAAGATTCGTGGTTCGTAAGGAAGTCCAGCACGACCCCCGAAGGAAAGAGGATTGCTGTGAGCCATGCTGTGAGCCGAGCTCCGCGCAAGTTCCTCTCGTGCAGCGTCGCCACGAGATCCCCAGTCATGTTGACACGCCCCTGCTGGGTGAGTGGATCCTGAGGAGACGGGCTCATGCCGTGCGCGTGCCCTCCGCAAGTACCAGCGTGCTGTACATGAAGGTTCCCGGGGAGCATACGTGCTGAAAGAAGCACTCGACAAATCGATCATACTGGGCGGCACCACCAAACGACTCGACGCAGATGCTGCGCAGTACAGCGAACTTCTCCCGCCAGTTCCGCTGGTCGGCTTCGCACATGGCGCCAGCGTAGACGTGGTAGGGAAAAAGGTGCACCGCGTCGAGGCGAATCTCAGCGAGGTGATAGAGATGCACGAGCTTTCGACCCACGAAGGGATCGAAGCGTCCTGCGAGGCGACGCAGCATCAGGTCAATTCCGGCATCAACGACCGGATTGGGAGGGTACTGGATAACACCATTGCCGTCCAAATCGCCAACCACCAACTTACCGCCCACGCGCGCATAGCCAAGGAGGTTTCTGACCACGCGAGACGGGTCGGGGAGATACTCGAGGAGAAAGCGGCACCAAACGTAGTCGAAAGTGGTCCCGTCGAGGGGTGGAGCCTCCAGGTCGCGCTGGAGGAAGCGCATGTTCGTGAGCCCGTCCCTCCGTGCGATACGCTCTCCCTCTGCGAGGCGCTCGGCAGAGCGATCCATCACCACGACCTCACCCATGGGCCCAACTCGGGAAGAGAGGACTCGGGCTACCGCCCCCGTTCCACCGCCGGCGTCGAGCACACGCATCCCCGGCTGGGGGCCGGCAGCGTCGAGTTGGCCGAGAAGGTTCCCCGAGTTCGTCTTCTCTTCGAGGCGTTGCCCCTCACGGGGACTCTCCATGATGTACTCTGCCAAGCGACTCACCTCAACATCTGCAGCATGTGGTCATAGAAGTGGCGATAGAGGGAACGGTGCCACGTCCAGAAGGCGTACCGCCGGAACGGCTCGAAGCCCGCCTCCAGAAACACGGGAGCGTCGCGTTCCTCCACGAGGGCGATGGCGGAATCGCGGCCGAGTTCTGCGTATCGATGGCGAACGGCCGCAAGCAGCGATGGACGCGGATCCAGGGCACTGAATGAGGCGGAGAAGACGCGAAAGGCGCTTGTCAGTTCGCTGAGGTTCAGGCCCGGAGAGGAGTGCTCCAGCAAGGCGAAGCCGGCGAGCCTTGGGCCGTCCCGCGCGACGAGGATCTCTCGACGTCGTAGGAGTCCAACGCGTTGATACTCCTCGGATACCTTGGATAGTTCGACGTCGTCAGCGAAGAGGTCCTCCTGTTGAAGCAGGGACATATCGCCGCGAGCCAGGAAGTAGTTCTCGACGAATTGGAGATCGTCGTCGTCGGCGGGTCCTACGGTGAGGGTGGACTGGCCAGAACTCCTGACGGATGTGGTCATTCTGGCGGACGCCCGCATGCACGTCCACGTCGTGGTGCGAGAGAGCGCTGGGTCGGGGGAATGGCGGGAGAGCGCGGTGAAGAGGCGCGCAGGTGCACGGTTCTCCGGCCGATAGCTGACGCGGATCCACTCGATTTCCGGCTTCTGCTCCAAGTAGTCGAGCAGCGCCAGATTCATGATCCGGGCCACGGACTGCGGACGCTTGCCCAGCGGTTGAGCAGCAAGGTGCTGTAGCATCCAAGTTCGACGGTAGAGCTTGATGGCCGAGACATGCGCATGGATGGTGCCCAGGCGAACGAAGATCGTGCCCTTGTAGACCTCGTTGGTCCCGGAGAGGAGGCGTTCGAACGTTCGCATCGTCCCGGGAAGGTCGAGCCCCTCGCGCTTGTCGGGATAGACGAACCCGGACCGTTCGAAAAACTCCCAGATCTCCGAGAAGGGCGTCCCGCGGGCGTCCCTCAGGTCTGGCTGACCGGTGTGAGCAATGGCATCCGCGAGGCGGTCCTGGTCCTGTTGCGCGATCTCCTCGAACTCCACACCGCATTTTTCGATGGTGCCCAAGTGAGAAATGACGCGTACCCGGCCCGAGCAGCGGAGTTCGTCACCTTCCGAGAAACGGAGACGAAGAGCGGGTAGCAGCGTCCCCACTGGAAGTACCTCGTCAGCGTTCCGCAAGGCGAAGGCCAGGCCTGACGTGGTCAGGTCAAGCACGGGACGCCACTCCCCGCTCTGCTCGAAGGGCGACGCGACGTCGACCAAGACGGGATGGTCTGCTGGCGGGCGGAAACGCACGGAACGCCGGCGGCGGGTGACCCGAAGTGCCCTGGGGACGGCGAAGCGAACGATGGTGCCGTCCGCGGTCGGGGTCAGAGCGAGGACCGAGGTGACGAAGGCGTAGCTCTCACCCACGACCTCGAACGCCGCGCGGAGGACGTCGCCAGCAACGATGTCTGCGGCGGAGGAGAGCACTGCTGTCATGCCCTGCCCAAGCAGCCGGGCCTCGGGCCGCGTGAAGTTGAACGGTTCGGCCGAGTCGAAGCGTCGCAGGGAAAGCGACGCCAGACACCGAGGATCTCGCAAAAGCGCCCAGATCCGGAGCGGTTCAGCGATGCAACGCTCGATGGGGTTCGGTTTGGTTCTGGGCGGCGTGACGAACGCGACCCCAACGCGGTAAAGAATCTGTCCGTCCAGGCGCGGTTCGCCGACAGTGAGGTTGCAGACCGAGGCGTCGACGTTCTGCATGACGACCTCGTTTCCGCGCCGCACGCACAGTTTCCGAAGAAGCGTACCCGGCTGCAGACGCCGGGAAGCGGTGCGTGCGGAGAGAAGGAAGCCACAGCCTTGGTTGGAGATGTCGATGAGGGGGAGTTCACCGATGGTGAGGGGGTCGGGGTCGAGGGAAATGTCCACGACGAAGCCGAGCGGCTTGGTGCGGGGGGACTGCCTCGGGTAAGCAAGCGAGGCGAGAAGGCCGCTGAACTCGTTGCCGGCGGGGTTTGGGGTGCAGGCCTGAACCCCGGGGTATGCCGAGAGCAGATCCAGGGTCGCGTCCGCCGTCACAGCGTCTGAGATAACAAGCAAGCGACGGGCGTTCTGCCTGAAGTCCATGGAATCGAGGAAGCGACGAGCCGCGGCGTCCGGGGCGAGGCAGACAATGTCAGACTGGCGGATGGACCGAAGGGCCGACTCCGTGTCGGTGGCGTCCGACACGAGAACGTCGTGCTGACTCTGGAGCGCCTGGATGCTCCGCGGGAGGTCCGACGTCTGCTCGGTCACGAAGAGAACCCGCATTCTCATGGCAAGCGGAGCTCACTCGGTCTGGCAGGAGAACAGGCAGGGCCCAGGGAAGTCCTCCGGGCAGTACCCATCGGTATCGTGACTTTGGAGTTCGAGAGCGCCGTAGGGTGGCGTCCCCTATTCATTCACTGGGAGTCGAATCCTCATGGTCGTCCCGCGCCCCACCGTGCTGGTGCACTCGAGGCTCCCGCCGTGGCCCTCGATTGCGGCGCGGGCGAGGCGGAGGCCGAGCCCCATGCCGGAGTCGCCCTTGGTGGTGAAGAACGGGGTGAAGATCCGGCTCAGGGTTGCATCGGACATGCCCTCGCCCTCGTCGATGACCTCGATGACGGCGGTGCCGGCGTCGCGCCAGGTGCGGACCTGGATCAGGGCGTGCGGCTGGGTCGCCTGGGCCGCGTTGCGGAGCAGGTTGAGCAGCGCGTGGCGCACTCGGCTCCCGTCCACGCGCACCTGGGCCTCCGAGGCGGGGGCGACGCGGACGTTGCGCTCCCTCCCGAGCGGGTCGTACTGGAAGACGCGCGCGGTTCGCGAAACGAGGACGTCGAGGTCCTCCGACGCCACGCGCGGGTGCGGCGTCCGATCCTCGGCGAGCGCCAGCATGTCCGCGAGCAGGGAGTTGAAGCCCTCGTGCACCTCGCCGAGGTACGCGGCGAGATCGGCGCGGCGGCGGACCCGCGACGGCGTACCGCCCGGGGGCTCGGTGCGGAGGACGTCCCGGAAGCCGTCGAGCCGTCGTGACTGGTCGCCCATGCGCGCGATCAGGGCTCCGACGATGCGCCCGACGGTGGCGAGGCGCTCCGCATGCAGTAGGCGCTCCTGCGTCGCCTCCAGCTCGGCGATGGTGGTCGCCAGGCGCCGGCACTCCTCGAGGAGCTGGTGGGCGCAGAGCTCGACCGCGATGTCGACCTTGAGCTGCCCGTGGGCGCGGCGGATGGCCTCGCTGAGCGCCGCGGGCGGGGCGCCGCGCGGCACCAGGCTGTGCGCGCGCCACTCGTTGATCGCCTCCAGGAGGAGCCGCCGGTCGCCGGTCCCGCCGACGACGATCGGCCGGCCCGGCTCCGCACCGCGCGCGATCGCGCGCAGCGCGGCCGCCTGGGGTCCGCGCAGGTCCTGCGCTGCCAGGACGAGGATCGCGGGCCCCGGCTCGGGCGGAGCGGCGGGGTCGATCCGCAGGACATGAGCCCCGAGCCCGGGGCTGCTCGCCACTGCCGGCTCGACCTCCGCGGCGGCATGTGCGGCGACCTCGATCCGGAGCGGCGCCCGCTGCGACTCCACGAACCCCAGGATCGGTGCCCCGTCCTCGGGCCTCGCCTCGACCGGGTAGGAGGCGCGCCCTCGGGGCGGCAGGCTCGTCCCGGGGCCGTCGGGGAAGATCAGGCGGGCCCGCGTCCCCTCGCCGGGGGTGCTCTCGAGGAGCAGCTGCCCGCCGTGGACGGCCGCGGTGAGCCGGGCCACGGTCAGCCCGAGGCCCAAGCGCGGCGGATCGAAGCCGCTGTAGAGCGGCTCGCCCGCCTTCGCCAGCGTCAGGGCGTCCATGCCTCTGCCGTGGTCCTCGACGTCTACCGAAAACCACCGCTGCCGGGAGCCCGGCTCGACGGGCTCGGGCTGGTGGGCGCGGGCGCGGACCGTGATGGTGCCGCCCGGCGGGCTCGCGTGCAGGGCGTTGCTGAGCACCGCGGTGACGGCGTGCCGGAGCCGAGCGCGGTCGACGGACACCGCGGCGACATCGGGGGCGACGTCCACCTCGACCGCACAGGATCCCCCGCCGTGCTCGAGCAGCGCCACGCTCACCGTCTGCCGCAGGAAGGGCTCGAGCTCGGTTCGGGTGAGCTCGAGCCGGGCCTCGTTGCTGCGGGCGAACTCGCGGACGTTCTCCAGCAGCGCCACCAGGGAGTCGAGACCCTCGAGCGCCGAGCGGCCGGCGGTGATGGCCTCCGCGCGGGGGGTCGCCCCTTGGATCTCGGTGACCAGGCAGGACACGATCATGCCGAGGTTGCGGACGTTGTGGACCACCCCGGACGCGGCCCGACCCATCGTGGTCAAGCGCTCGGTCGCGATCAGCTGATCCTGAGTGCGCCGGAGGTTGCGGACGACGCGGGCGAGCTCTTCCTGCCGTGCGCCGAGGGCGCCGATGAGGTGGCGGAGGAGCGCTGCGCTCGCCTTGGCCTCGAGCCCCTCGCGCACGGCGAGGCGGAGCTCCGCCGGCGGGCACGGCTTGAGGAGGAAGCGGAACACGGAGCCGCGGTTGATGGCGTCCATCATCGGATCGACGTCGTCGTACGCGGTGAGCACCATACGGACCGTGTCCGGATACTCCGTCGCGATCCGGGTCAACAACTCCACCCCCGTCATGCCCGGCATGCGCTGGTCGGCGATGACCAGATCCACCCCTCTTCCGGCTGCCAGGACCCGGAGCGCCGCCTCGCCGTCGGTGGCGGTCAGGATGTCGTGCTCGTCCTCGAGCAGGGCGCTGACCACCTCGAGGTTGTCGCGCTCGTCGTCGACCAGCAGCACGGTGCGTGGCCGCGGTGGCGTGTCGATCGCGAAGTCATGGAGCGCGCGCTCCAGGTCACGGGTAAGCATGGCGATCGCGGCGCGAGGCTTCTGGCGGGAGGGTGCCCCGCCTTCGGATCGGGGCGAGGGGGCTCGGTGGCGGGGCGCGGCAGGCCCGGCAGTGATCGGGGCCCCGAGGGCCCCCAGGGGGATCTCCTTTGGTGTCGACGGTGCCGGCCGCGGCTTCCACTGGCGGTGCGAACGGCGAGGGCTCCTGAAGCAAGCTCACTTTAGACTAGGTCTATAGCGGCGGCGCAACGGTTTTGTGCCTTCTCGCCCCGAGCGTTTCGGGAGCGCGTCCGCCCGTGGGCGACCCCCTCGCACCCTTGACCCAGCAGCCATCGGCCCCGCTGCCCGCCTCGATCGCGCTCGTCGTCGTGACGCAAAAGCGGGCGCCTTCGCCGAAGGCTCCCGCGCACGCCCGCGATCTCGCGCGGGAGGGAGGCCACTTATCTAACGATGGCCACCCGTTCAGCTCACCGACCGTTCAAGGGTCGGCCGCGGCGGACGCCGCGGCGATCGGTGCGCCGGGCCTGGCGGCGCGCCACGCCTGCACCCCTGCTCGTGCGAGCGCCTCGTCGAGCCCGAGGTCGAGCGTGAGCACGTCGATCGCGTGGGCGTCCGCCGCCAACGCGATCGACAGCTGGCGAACGAGCGGTCCCTGGAGCGCCGCCCCCGCCGCGGCGTGGGTCCCCGAGAACACCAGCGCGTCGAGCCCGCCCACGGCCGCCGCGGCCGAGCCGCAGGCGAGCAGGAGGTGATGGGCGAAGACGCCGCGCGCGAGCTCGGTGGACGGGTCGGCGCCGGTCAGGATCGCGCCGAGGTCGGCCGCGCCCTCGCAGAGAGCAAGTAGCCCGCTCTGCCGGGTGAGGATGGCGTTGATCTCGTCGGGGCCTAGCCCCTGCGTCTGTGCCAGGGCGAGCACGATCCCTGGGTCCATCTCCCCCGAGTCGCGCTCGCCGGGGAGCCCCTCGAGGGGGGTCGCGCCGCTCGTCACCAGCAGGGGACGGCGGCCGAACAGCCCCGCGACCTCGGGCTTGGCCTCCAGGCAGACCGAGGCGACGCGCGCGGGCGCGCCGCCGCGGAGATCCCCCCGGTAGCGGGCCACCGCGTCTGCCGCCTCCGCGTGGAGGAGTCCATGAAACCCGGTGCGGGCCGCCCGCAGCGTCGTGCGCGTCTCGCGATCGAGGGCGTACACCCGCTCGCGCGCGGGCAGCGTCGCGAAGAAGGTCGACTCGAAGACGAAGAGCGCGGGGACGCCGGGCAGCTCCCGCCGCACGGCCTCGCCGGCGGCGATGGCGGGTGGGAGCTGGAGCGGGGCCGCCCCGGTCGCCCGCCGCAGGGCGGCGAGGCTCGAGTCGGTGACGGCGACGGGACCGGCGAAGGCGTGCCCGTCTTGCGCGCCGCGGATCACGACCAGCTCCGGTCGCCACCGCTCGGGGCGGTGCTCGGCGAGGATCTCCGTCAGGGCCTCGCCGAGGGAGGCGTGGAGCTCCGCGTCGGGACGGAGGCGGAGCGTGCCGAGGGTACGGGGTCGGCTCTGCTCGGAGGCGAAGGCGGCGAACCCCAGGGCACGGGATCCGGGTCTGAGGGTCAAGACTCTCATCTCATGCTCCTGGGGTGGCAGGTTCGCCGCGGAGCACCGCGGCGGTGGTGCGCGCGATCGCCAGCTCCTCGTTGGTGGCGATGACCAGCAGGCGGACGCGGCTGCTCCTCCGGGCGACGTCGACCGGCAGCTCGCGCGCCTCGCGGTTGGCGGCCTCGTCGAGCTCGACCCCGAACGCCTCGAGCCCGGCGCAGAGCGCGGCGCGGACGGCGGGGACGGTCTCCCCGATGGTGTCGGTGAAGATGACGGCGCGCGCCGGCGCCGCCAGGGTGAGGTACGCGCCGAGGTACTTGCGCTGGCGCCACAGGTACGTCTGGCCCACCGCGTCCAGGGTCCCGCCGGCGCCAAAGTCGGCCAGCACGTCCCGGATGTCCGCCGTACGATCGGAAAGGCCGAGCACGCCGCTCCGGTGGTTCAACAGCCGCTCCACCTCCCGCGCGTCGCCGCCGGCGCGCGCCAGCAGCTGGAGGGTGAGCGCGGGATCGAGGTCCCCGCAGCGCGTGCTCATCACCAACCCCTGGAGCGGCGAGTAGCCCATGGTGTTGTCCACCGACCGGCCGCGGACGACGGCGCACAGGCTCGCGCCCCCGCTGCCGAGGTGGCAGCTCACGGCGTTGAGATCCGTGAGCGGGATCCCCAGCAGCCGCGCGGCCTCCGTCACCACGTACTGGTGGCTGATGCCGTGGAAGCCATACTTCCGGATCCCGAGCCCCTCGCGCAGGGCGCGGGGGAGGGCGTAGGTGCGCGCGGCCTCCCCGATGGTGGCGTGGAAGCTGGTGTCGAAGACCAGCACCTGGGGCAGGTCGGGCGCGCGCTCGCGGCACCCACGGACGAGCTGGATGGCGGGCGGGTTGTGGATGGGGGCGAGCTCGGCCACGGCGTCGAGGGCGCGGTCGGCCTCCGGGGTGAAGAGGGAGGCCGCGCCAGCGAACTGCCGCCCGCCGTGGACCAGGCGGTGACCGATCCCGTCGGGTCGCGGCAGCCCGTCGCGATCGAAAAGTTCCATCACCGCGTCGTAGGCCGCCACGTGGTTCGCCATGGGGCGGAACACCGTCTCCAGGACCCCCGCCCGCCGGTGCAGGATCCGGGCCGGCTCCGCCGTCACCGGGCCCACGCGCTGCGCCTCGCCGCGGGTGAGCTCCCGCTCTCCCGGCATCTCGAGCAGGCTGTACTTGAGCGACGAGCTGCCGCAGTTGAACACCAGGACGTGCCGGTGCTCGGGCGCGGGCGTCGGCGCCTCAGATCTCGTCGGCAGACCAGCCATACACCGGCACTCCGATCAGGCTCTGCGCCATGGCCGCGGTCCCGAACACCGTCTCCCGGACCTTCTCCACCGCGACGTGCTCGTTGCGCGCGTGAGCCAGCTCCTCCTCCCCCGGCCCGTACCCGATGGTCGGGATCTGGAAGTCGTTCACCAGCGTGGAGCCGGCCGTCCCCATGCCCATCCGCGACAGGGTCCACTCGCCCGTGCGCCGGCTGCATTCGGCCGCGCCGAGCGCCTGGTAGGCACGGCGCGGGAGCGGACCGAACGGATCCGTGGTCCAGGGGGAGGCGAGGCGGCGCGTCTGGCGCTTCACCCCCGTGTAGAGCTCCTGGCTCTCCTCGGCGACCTCGACCTCGACGCCGACGCGGCCGGTCGTCTGTGCGCTGACCGCGGCGCGCGCGCGCACCTGTTCGATGACGTCGCCGAGCGACTCGCCGCGCAGGATCCGGCGCTCGAGGGGGACCACCGCGCGGCTGCGCCCGTTCGAGCCCACGACGCGCGGGGCGCCCACCTCGATCATCGCGCGCGCCAGCGCCGTCGGCGTCGCGGGGGCCGCCGGACCGAGGTCCCTGCGGATCGCGTCGCCCGCGTCCACCACCTGGAACAGGTCCCGCCCCTCGACGTGGACGTCGAGCCCGACCCAGCCGTCATGACCGTAGTAGATGCCGAGATCGGTCGGCTCGCCGAGGATCGCGTACTCGGGGATGAGGTCGAGCTCGGGGAGCGTCCGCTCGAGCAGGTGGCGGATCCCCACCCCCACGCCGTTCTCCTCAGCGACCGTCGCCGCGACCACCAGCGCGCCCCGCAGGGGCAGCAGGCTGCGCCGCAGGATCACCGCCGCGTAGAGCTGCGCCGCCATGCCGCCCTTGCAGTCCGCGGCGCCGAGCCCGAAGATCTCGCCGCCCTCGGTGGTGGCCGCGTAGGGGGGACGCGACCAGGTGTCGGGCTCGTCGGCGGCCACCGTGTCCTGGTGGCTGAGCAGCAGGAGCGCAGGACCCGGCTCGATCCCGAACTGCACGCCCACCGCGTTGCCGACCTCGTCGCACAGCACGCGGTCGAAGGCGCGCGACTCGTGCATGGCGCGGATCACGCGCTCGGACACGCCGCGCTCGGCGCGGCTCGGGCTGGGGATCTTCATCAGATCGCGGGTCAGATCGAGGACGGCGTTGGCGACGCCCTCGTTGCGTTGGCGGAGTAGTTCGTACATGGGTTTCCTGGGAGCGAACCGTCGGGGTTCACTGCGCCGTCCATCCAAGACCCGTGCCAGCGCCGTGAAGGGCGGGATCCCCCGGGTTCTGGCCGTTCCTGGGCTCCCGGTGCTTTCAAGTTGAAAGATTAGGCATTTCATAGTGAACTACCAAAGTGAAACCCTCCGACTTGCGCCTCGACGAGCTCGTCTCCTTCGGGGACGGCCGCATCGACCTGCACGGTCGGCGCCTCGTCCTGCACGGGATGGATGCCTTCGCCCAGTGGCGCGCCGACCTGGTGCGCGTGGTGGGGGCCGACACCGCACGCCGGATGCTGACCCGCTTCGGCTACTTCATGGGGCAGGCGGACGCGGCGGCGCTGCAGCGCGTCTTTCCGTCCCTGTCGCTCCGGGACTGGCTCGCGGCGGGGCCCCGCCTCCAATCGCTGATGGGGGCGCTGCGGGCGGTCGTCCGGACGCTGGTCGTCGATGGTCCCGCGGGCCGCCTGTCGATGGAGGTCACGTGGCACGACTCGGCCGAGGCCGAGGAGCACCTGGCCCAGCTCGGCCCCGCCGACGCCCCGGTGTGCTGGATCCTCGTCGGCTACGCCTCGGGCTACGCGAGCTACTGCCTCCGGCGCCCGGTCTACTTCATCGAGTCGCAGTGCCGTGCGGCGGGTGGGCGCGTCTGTCGGGTCGTCGGTCGCGACGCGGCCTCCTGGGGACCGGAGCTCGACCCGCACCGACCCTTCTTCGACATCGACGACATCCAGCGGCGGGTCCAGGACCTGACCGAGGAGCTCCGCCGGCTCACGCGTGAGAATGACGTCCGCCGCGAGGAGGTGGAGCGGCTCAGGCGCCAGGGGTCCGGCTCGCTGGTGGAGGTGCACAGTCGGACGTTCCAGCAGGTGCTCGAGCTGGCCGGTCGCGCCGCGCGTTTCGACGCCTCGATCCTCCTGTTCGGGGAGAGCGGCACCGGCAAGGAGGTGCTCGCCCGGCACATCCACCGAGCCTCGCCGCGGGCCGACCGGCCCTTCGTGGCCATCACCTGTGGGGCGCTGCCGGAGACGCTGCTGGAGAGCGAGCTCTTCGGGCACTCCCCGGGGGCCTTCACCGGCGCCCAGGGCGCGCGCGCGGGGCTGTTCGAGGCCGCGCAGGGCGGCACCGTGTTCCTCGACGAGATCACGGAGACGTCCTCGGCGACGCAGGTGAAGCTGCTCCGCGTGTTGCAGGAGCGGGAGGTGCTGCGGCTGGGGGAGAACACACCCCGCAAGATCGACGTGCGCGTGGTTGCGGCGACCAACCGCGACGTCTCGGCGGCGCTCGCCGCGGGCGCGCTGCGCGACGACCTGTACTACCGCCTCGCGGTGGTCCAGATCCGCGTCCCGCCGCTGCGCGAGCGGCGCGAGGACATCCTCCCGCTCGCCCGCGCCTTCGTGCGCCGGTCGAGCGAGAAGCACTCGCTCCCCGAGCTCACCCTGCACGCGACCTGCGCCGAGGCGCTGCTCGGCCACCCCTGGCCGGGCAACGTGCGCGAGCTCGAGAACGCGATCGAGCACGCCGCCGTGCTGTCGAAGGACGGGATCATCCGGCCGCGACACCTCCCGAGGTCTGTGATCGAGCCCTCCCCGGTCACTACCCTCGGCCACGGCACGGAGCCGCGGACCCTGGCGGAGGTGGAGCGGGACCACATCCGGGCCGTGCTCGCCCACACCGGTGGAAACCGCTCGCGCGCCGCCCACCTGCTCGGGATCGGTGTGACGACGCTCTGGCGCAAGCTCAAGGCGGATTCCGAAGCGACGGCGTGACCCCTCGGCCAGGTCCGGGTCCGCATGGAAGTGCCCCCTCGCCGCCCGCGCTGCCCTCGCCCGCTCGTCTCCGCGGCGGCGCCGCCGCGGGCCCACTGCCATTGCCTTGATCGGGCGCTCCCCCTAGACTCTGGCCGCCGCCTCGCGGCCTCCTTCTCCTCACGCGATCGATCCCTCGGAGGTGCTCGTGACTTCTCGCTTCGCTCGTTCGATGGGCCTCGTGATCGGAGCGCTCGCGCTGCCGCTCGGGTGCGGCGGGGACGAAGGCAGCGACGATGGCGGCACCGGCGGCGTCGCCCCGGCCACGGGGGGCACGGGCGGCGGCGTGACCGGCGGCGCGGGCACGGGCGGCGCGGTGGCCGCGTACTGGCCCGCCGCGTACAACCCCGCCGGCGCCCCGGTCCCGGCCGACAGCATTTTCCACGCCAGCTCGCCGGCCACGGCGTGCATGCCCTGCCATGGCACCAACGGCGTCGCGGTGCTCAAGCTCGCGTTCGGGGGCATCGTGTACCGCGCCGACGGTGTCACCCCGGCCGCCAACGTCGAGATCGGCGTGAAGGACGGGGTCAACCAGTACTTCGTCTACTCTGCGGCGAGCGGGCTCTACTGGGCTACGGGTCCCGACACCGTGAACTGGGCTGCCGCGGACATCCGGATGCGTAACGCGACGGGCGAGGTGCCCAAGCTCAGCACCTCGGAGCGCGGCGCCGACTGCGACTCCTGCCACGTGGGGGCCGAGCTCCTCACGATCGCGCCCTGATGCCCCCGCGAGCGCGGCGGGGCTCCGTACCAGCGGGGCGGCGGACCGTGGCCTCGGGGCTCTGCCTGGTGCTCGTGACCGCGGCGGCGCGGCGCACCGCGGCCGAGCCGGTGCCGGAGGACGGCGCCGCGGCCGCGACGCCGTCACCCGGCACCGCGCGCGCGTCCGGGTGGACGACTGGCGTCTCGTTGCTCGAGGAGTACCGTCTCCGGCGGGCGTCCCGGGCGCTCGTGGAGCCGGGGCCGCTCGGTGAGGCCGCCGCCGTGGATGACCAGCTCGACCACCGCTTGAGGCTCTACTCCGACGCCCAGGTCGAAGGACTCGACGACCGCTTTCGCGCCCTCTTCTCCGGCGCGCTGTGGTGGGATCTGAGCGGTCCCGCCGCCGCCGGCACCACCGACCTCTTCGCCTCTCAGTACGACGACTCACGGCTGTGGATCGCGCCCTACGCGCTGTCGGTCGAGTGGCACGACGACGGCGTCCTCGATCACGCCCGCCTCGGCCGGCAGGACGCGGAGCACGGCCTGCCGCTCACCTTCGACGGCGCCTCGCTCGGGCTTCGCCCCTTCGGGCGAGAGCTGCTCCTCTTCGGCTTCGGCGGGCGGACCGTCCACTTCTTCGAGACCCGTCGCGGTCTCTTCGAGAGCTGGGTGGCTTCCGCCGGCGCCGCGCTCCGGCCGCTCCCCGCGCTGCAGCTCGAGCTCGACGGGCGGCTCTTGCAGGCGCGGGTCGACGATTCGGTCGAGGTCGGCGACGAGGAGCTCACCACCGTCTCCTACGGGCTGAGCGCCGCGACGCGCACCGATTTCGTGACCGCCAAGGTGCAGGTGCGTGGCCTCGACGAGCAGCCGTCCCATCTGGCCGGCGCCATCCAGCTCTACCCGCCGTCGACGGGGCTCGGGGCTACGGCCGAGCTCTCCGCGCAGATCGTGACCTTGAACGAGGTCGCCGAGAGCGAGAACCCCTACTATGCCCTCCTCGGACCGAGCCTGCCGCACGCGCGGTTCCGGTTCGAGCTCTTCCACCAGCTCGAGCTCGGCGAGGGGGCGATCTGGACGAACCTCGTTGGCTGGCGCGGGCGCCAGGTCGTGGGGCACGAGGAGCAGCCCTTCAACCGCAACGTCGGGGCCGCCTACCTCCACTCGCGGGTCGACGACCTGCTCTTGCCAGGGCTCTACCTCGGCGCCACCGTCGGGTACGACTACGTCCCGACGGCGCGCGACGAGCCGTGGCTGATCGCGCTCGGGGGCGCCGCCGGCTACGTCGGCAAGTCCCTCCGCACGGAGCTCGGCACCGACTACCAGCGCTACAAGATCAACTACTACCAGCGGGTGGAGGAGCTCCACGACGCGCGCTCGGTCTACGGCGCCGTGGGGTATCGCGTGGCGGCGGCGCTCGAGCTCCGGGGGCGGTACGAGCTCGAGATCGTCGACCGCTACCTAGAGTCGTTCACCTTCACGGCTCGGCAGGACTTCTGAGGGATTGGGACCATGCCGGCTGACCCGTCCCTCCGCCCCCGCCGCCTCGGCTCACCGTGGCGCGGCGCCATCGCCGGGACGTCGTGCGCGGCGGCGGTCGCGCTCTCGGCCGGGGGCTGCGAGCGAGCGGCGCTGACCGACGGGCTCCCCGCGACGATGGACTGCACGTCGTGCCACGGTCGGCCCGGGGATCCGTCGCCGCCGGCCGCGGTCGATGGCAGCACCAGCACCACCGCGCTCGGCGTCGGGGCGCACGCGTCGCATCGCGCGACCACGCTCGGTCGCGCGGTGTCTTGCGCGGAGTGCCACGTCATCCCGACTGATCTGACCCGGCACCCCGATCCGCTGGCGCGCCCGGCCGGCGTCGTCTTCGGGCTCACGGCCACCGCCGCGGGGGCGACGCCGAGCTGGGATCGGGCGACCGCCACCTGCACGGGCGGCTACTGTCACGGCGCGACGCTCTCCGGCGCGGAAACCCGCGCCGCTCCCCAGTGGACGCGCGTCGACGGCACGCAGAAGACCTGCACCTCCTGCCATGGCAACCCGCCGGGCGGGGCGCACACCACGTCGACCGCCTGCGAGGGCTGCCACACGGCGGTGGCCGGCCCCGGCGGCACCATCGTCAATCCGAGCCTGCACATCGACGGCAAGGTCGACGTGGGCCAGACCGGCCGCTACCACCCCGCGGACTACGCGAGCCCGACGCTGCACGGCCCCGACACCTACCTCAGCCGCCCCGACTGCCGGCCCTGCCACGGCGCGGCGCTCGAGGGGACCGCCAGCATCGTCGGCTGCGACTCGTGCCATCCGGCGGGGTGGCGCACCAACTGCGTGTTCTGCCACGGCGGCGCCCTGGAGCCGTCGGGAGCGCCGCCCCCCGATCTGCTCGGGGGCACCGCGACCACGTTGCTCGGGGTCGGCGCCCACACCGCGCACGTGTCGCGGACCACTCACGCCGCCCTCCCCTGCGCCGAGTGCCACCCGCCGGTGACCGACGTGACGACGCCGGGGCACCTCTTCGACGGGACCCCGGGGCGCGCCGAGGTGAGCTTCGTCAACGGTCGCAGCCCAGCCGGGCAGTACGCGGAGGGCGCGTGCGCGTCCGTCTACTGTCACGGCACCGGGCTGACCCCGGGATCGGTCGCGTCCTTCCTGCCCGCGAGCCCCCTCGGCTGCCAGAGCTGCCATCCTGCCGCCACTCAGAGCGCGGGCCACGCTCGTCACCTGGCGTACCCCTGCAGCAGCTGCCACCTCGACGTGGTCCTCGACAGCCAGACCGTGGCGGCGCCCGACCTGCACGTCGACGGGACGGTGCAGGTCCGGATGGCGACGGGTGCCTGGCTGGTCGCCACGCGCACCTGTTCCGGCTCGGCCTGTCACCCCACGGGAGACGTCACTTGGTAGACGGCAAGGACGAGGAGCGGCAGCTCACCGCGCTGTTCGGGGAGAGCCTGGTCGGGCCCTGGCCGGAGCTCGCCCCCAACCTCGAGCGCCCGGGCCGGATCCGCCGCGCGCGGACCTGGCTGTGGTGGTCGCTCGGGAGCCTCGCGCTGATCGTCGCCGCCGGCTTCGGCGCCACGGCCCTGAGCCGTTCGGGGCTCGAGCGGCGCGTCGCCGGCGACCGCGCGGAGCGCGCGGAGCGGCTCCGGATGGCCGTCGAGGACGGGCACCTCGAGCTCGCCGCCGGGCTCGGCGCGGGGGTCGTCGCCGCCAGCGGGGCGCTCGACCCGGCCGATCCGCACCTCGAGCTGATCCTCGCCACCGAGGCGGTCGTCTATCGCTACCACGACGCCGAGCCCCGGCGCCGCGCGCGGATCGAGCCGCTGCTGCGCGCGGACGCGCCCGCCGCGACGTCCGCTCCGCGGCGCATCGCGCGCTACACGATCCTGTCCCGGGTCGAGCGCGCGAAGCACCTCGCCGACCTCGAGCGCCTCCGCGCCGAGCGCCCCCAGGATCCCCAGGTCCACTACCTGATCGCCACCGTGCGCGAGCGCGGGGGAGACGTGGCCTTGGCCCGCGAGGCCTACCGCCGCTCGGAGGACCTCGGGCCCGCCTGGCTCGCTCATCGCTTCGACCAGCTCGAGCTCGAGCGCCGGCAGGGGGACGCCGCCGCCGTCGTCGCGCTCGCGGAGGGGATGCTTCGCCGCGACGCAAGCTCCGCCTGGTCTCGCCTGGCGGCCACGCTGGCCGCGCTGCCCGCAGCGCCCGGCGACGCGGCGCCGGCCGCTCCGGTGCAGGTCTTCCACGCCCGCCTCGTCGACGCCGTTGCTGCCGGCGTGCGGGGTGACGGGGTCGCGGCGGGGGCGCAACTCGACGCCGCGGTGGCCGCGGTCCACGGCGAGCCCCCCTTCCTGGTCGACGCCGTCGACACCCTCGCGGAGCAGGGAGCGACCGCGCTGGCGCGCCGGCTCACCGAGAGCGAGCGCTGGCCGCGGGGCTCCGCGGCCGCTGCCGCCCAGCAGCGACGGCTCGAGGAGGCAGCCGTAGACCCATGAAGGTCGCCCCCGCGTCGCTCGCGCTCCAGCGCTGGCCGCTCGCCGTGGCGGTCGTCTGCGCGCTCCTGGTCGCGGTGGGGCTCCCACCCCGCCGTGCCGAGGCGCAAGCCGACTACTTCCGGGTTTCGCCGGGCCCGCTCGGCGCGAGCCACGCTGCGTACGACCACTCGGCGGGCTGTAGCAATTGTCACGTCTCGGCCCAGGGCGTCGTCAACACCAAGTGCCTCGGGTGTCACTCCGGCATCGATCACCCGGGCGGGCTCCACGCGAGCTTCGGCCGAAAACCGTGTATCTCGTGCCACGTCGAGCACAAGGGGAGGGACCGCAGCCTCGTCAACTGGGGCACCATCGGGGGGCGCGACGCCTTCGATCACGCCCGGACGGGGTTCCCCCTCGGCGCGGATCACGCGAAGGTCGCCTGCACCAAGTGCCACGTGCGCCGCTCCAAGTCGGGCGGCACCGCCTACCTCGGCCTGAGCCGCGATTGCCAGTCCTGCCATCGTGGCGCCCACGGCTTCACGGACCGCAAGCTCGCGGACAATTGCGCGACCTGCCACCAACCCGGGCAGGGTCTCCGCGGGCGGCGGCTCGGCGCCTGGAGCGGTCCCCACCAGCGCGCCTCGGGGGTGTCCCTCGAGGGCAAGCACCGGGAGCTTCCCTGCACCGACTGCCACGTGGGCGGCGCCATGGCGGGGCGCTCGCCGCCGCGGGGTTGCGTCGACTGCCACCCGCCGCCCCACCCCGTGATCCCCGCCACCCGGGACTGCGCGAGCTGCCACCCGCAGCCAGGCTCGTTCGGGGCCGCCAGGGTCGATCACGGGCGGTACGGCTTCGAGCTCACCGGGCGCCACGCCAAGGTCGACTGCGGCGCCTGCCATAAAGGCGCGCAGTCCCAGCGCCCGGGCCGGGGCAAGACGCGCGACTGCGCGGACTGTCACCGGGCGAAGCACCCGGTGACGGCGGCCACCGCCCGCTGCGCCTCCTGCCACTCGCCGGAGCGGTCGTTCGCCGGCGCCCACATCGACCACGGCAAGTTCGGGCTGCCCTTGCGCGGCAAGCACGCGACCCTCCCCTGCCAGCGCTGCCACCAGCCGCCGCAGAAGCGGCTCGGCTACTCGGAGGGGGACTGCACGAGCTGCCACACGCACCGGGGCGCTCACGGCGGGCAGTTCGCCGACAAGCCCTGCGCGAGCTGCCACGTCGAGGGGGGCAAGCGGGACCGTCCCTTCGATCACGACGTCGACTCGCGGTTTCCCCTCCGGGGCCTGCACGCCGATTCGAAGGTGAGCCAGGACTGCGCGCGCTGCCACCCCAAGGCGATCTACCGGACGGGGAAGGTCGCTTGCCGCGACTGCCACCAGGACGCACACCAGGGAAAATTCGGGGGCGACTGCGCCCGCTGCCACTCGCCGATGGTGCGGTTCTCCCAGGCGCGCGGGGCCGAGGTGGACCACTCGGCGTTTCCGCTCGAGGGGCGCCACCGGACGGTCGCCTGTCGCGAGTGTCACGAACGGCGCCGCTACGACCCGCAGAACCCCCGCTGCGTAGACTGCCACGCGAAGGACGACGTCCACCGGGGACGGCTCGGCAAGGACTGCGGCCAGTGCCACCGGCCCGAGCCGGGCGCGCCGAAGTTCCAGCACGACACCATGACCGGCTTCCCGCTCGACGGCGCGCACCGACGGGTGAGCTGCGCGCGGTGCCACCAGGGGCGGAGCGGCGCGGCTCGCCCCCGGACGCTCGCCGAGTGGCGGGCGACGCCGACCCCCGCGCTGGACCTGGGGTTCCCCATCCCCGGGAAGCGCTGCGAGAGCTGCCACGCCGATCCGCACCGAGGCTACGCCGAGGGGGACTGCGCCCGCTGTCACACGGCGACCCGCTTCACGGCGCTCACCGGGCCGCGCGCGCGGGCCATCCTCCCCGGGAGCCATCGCGGTGCCTGGTGGCGCCGTCATGCGACGGTCCCTGCGAGCCGAGGCGAGCTCGGGGGCGAGAGCAACAACTGCGCCGTGTGTCACGGGGCGCCCGCCTGCAAGAACTGCCACCAAAGCCACGCGCCGCGCAGCCACGGCGGGCTCTGGCGGCTCCGGACGCACGGCAGCGCCGCGAGCTTCGACGTCGCGAGCTGCCGAACCTGTCACCAGACCGCCTCCTGCACCGCGTGCCATCGGCGGACGCGGCCGCTGAACCACCGGGGGTCGTGGCCCGCGCTCCACGGCTACGCGGCGGGGGGCTTCGGTCCCAGCAATTGCTCGGTGTGCCACTCGCGGGCGGACTGCCTCCGCTGCCACGGCGGCGGTTGAGGCGTGAACGGGACCATCGTGGCAGAGTCCGTGACCATGTTCTTGCAGCGGCGGACGGTCGTGCTGGGGGCGGTGCTGGGCGTCGCGGCCGTGGCGGCGCTCCTCGGCGGCGTCAGTGAGGGCCCAGGCGCCGCCGCGCTCGACCACCCGGGCGCCGCCCCGCTCGATCACCCGGGCGCCGCCGTGCCGACCGCGGTCGCGTCCCCCGGCGCGCCGGACGGCGCCGTCATCGAGGCGACCGTCGCCGAGAAGCTCGACGTGACGCAGTACTCGTACCTGAGGCTAGCGCTCGACGACGGCGCCGAGATCTGGGCCGCTGTGCCGCGCTCCGAGGTCGCCGTGGGGGCGCGCGTCGTCGTGCGCGAGCCCCAGCTCATGGAGGGCTTCGTGAGCCCGACCCTCGGGCGCGAATTCGAGCGGATCTACTTCGGAACCCTCGATCCCGGCGCGGCCGCGCCGGCCGTGGACGGCGGCGTGTCCGGTCGGGAACGCCGCCTTGGCGCCGCGCCGGGGGCCCTCGGGTCGAGCGGCGCCGGGCCGAGCCCCGTGGGTGAGGGAGCGGTTCGGCCCAGCGGCGACCTCGATGACGTCGAGGTCGGTGCGGTCGCGCGCGCCGAGGGCCCGACCGGCAGCAACATTGCGGAGGCGCACCAGCGCCGCGCCTCCCTCGCGGGCAAGCCGGTGCGCGTGCGCGGCGTGGTGGTGCGGACGGTGCCCGGCGTGCTCGGACGCTCCTTCGTGCACCTGCGCGACGGCAGCGGCGACGCCGCACAGGGGACCCACGATCTGACGGTGACCACCGCCGAGCAGCCCGAGCCCGGGCAGACGGTCCTGTACGAGGGCACGCTCGCCGTGGACCGGGATTTCGGTGCCGGGTACCGGTACCCTGTGCTTCTCGAGGACGCACGCTCGGTGGCCGCCCCGCGATGAGCCGCGGGCGGCTCAGCAGCCGCTCATGTCCTCACAGGTGCAGGTGCCGAAGCGGTGGCAAGAGGTGCAGGTGCTGCCCTGGGTGTTGTTGAAGTGGCTGGTCGTCGAGTAGGGCGGACAACCCTCGGTGCCGCCGGTGCCGCTGTCGCCGCCGGTCGCGAAGCCGCCGGTCGCGAAGCCGCCGGTCGCG
>CAYOLF010000055.1:0-3990 GCA_964404725.1 uncultured Polyangiaceae bacterium | reverse complement strand
CGCCGGTCGCGAAGCCGCCGGTCGCGAAGCCGCCGGTCGCAGTGCCGCCGGTCGCGAAGCCGCCGGTCGCGAAGCCGCCGGTTGTGGAGCCCCCGGTCTCAGGCCAGCCACCGGTGGGCACGCCACCGGTGGGCACGCCACCGGTCGGGAAGCCACCCATCCCCCCCGTGGCGAAGCCGCCCGTGGCGGTGCCGCCGGTGTTGCCGCTACCGCCCGTGACCATGGCCCCTCCGCTGCCGTCCGCGATGAAGGCTTCCGTCCCCGAGTCGTCTTCAGCGCCGCAGGCCCCCGCGGCGGCGCTGGCGGAAAGGACGAGCAGCAGGGCATGAGCGCGCCAGCGATGGGTATGCATGGTTTCTTCCGAGGGTGGGCGGCCCGAGGTGGCAGGGCGGACCGCGCGACGGCGCCCGTCGACACGGGCATTAGTGGCTCGCGGGACGGCCCGGCAGGCAGGATAGCGCGCGCCCCGCGTCGGTGGGCGGTAGATCGGGTCGCCTCGGTCGCTTGCGGAACCCAACCGCGGGCGCCATCCTCCCCCGGTGTCGCCGTCGCCCTGGATCTTGCGATGGACCATGAGTGAGATCCCGACCCGCCGGTTTGCCCGCTTAGCCGCCCGGCGCCGGCGCCGACTGACGGTCGCGCGCACGGCCCGGCCCCTCACTGCAGGTCCACGTGCCGTTGCCGTCTAGCGCCAAGGTCACCGCGGGGTCGCTGCAGGCGCTGCCGCTGTTCGCCGAGCTCGAGGTGGCCTCTATACGCCAGCTCACCGAGCTCGGTCGCGCCTGTCGCCTGGCACCGCACGAGCCCCTCTCGGCGGGGCGGACGACGGACCAGGAGAGCTACTGCTTCTTGGTCGACGGCGTCGTCGGCGTGACCCTGGGACCGGCCGGCGAGGACGCGGGCGGGCGATCCGCCCGGTACCTCGGCCACTTCTCGACCGGCGACTGCTTCTCCGACGGCTTCCTCCGCGTCCCGGTCGCCGCGACCGCGGAGCGGGTCGACTGCGTGGCGATCGGTAGCGCCCTGCTGTTCGAGGTCGACGTCGAGGCCCTCTCCGGCTTCGTGTCGTCCCACCCTCGGTGGCATGCGCAGCTCGCCGAGTCCCTGCAGCAGGCGCGGCGCCGCTTCCTCGCCGATCAGGCGCCCAGCCGCCGGCCGGTGCAGGATTTCGTCCTCCGGCAGGGTCTGGTCAACAGCGGCCGGATCCGCGTCAGCAGCCTCGACGCATGTCTTGACTGCGGCAAGTGCCAGGCCGCCTGCGCCGCCCACCACGGCGGCGTGCCGCGGATGCGGAGGCGCCAGGTGGAGCTCGGCTGCCTCGCCTTCCCGGTGACCTGCCAGACCTGCCGCGACAAGCCGTGCCTCGCCGTGTGTAGCTTTGGTGGCCTGGTCTACGACGAGGCAACCTCGGTGGTCCGCATCTCGGAGCGCTGCGGCGGCTGCGGGGCCTGCGTCGAGGCCTGTCCCTACGGCGCCATCCAGATGATCCGGGCGCCGTACACGGTCGCCGACTTTCCCGATCCCATCCCGCGCAGCGACGCGTCGGGGCTGACCAACGTGGAGCGGCTCTTCGTCGCGGGCGACGTGGCGGGCTCGGCCCTGATCCGCCTCGCGATCAACGACGCGGTGCGCGCGGTCGACGCGATCCCGGGCCGCCCGGGATCGCTGCCGGACGGCGCGGTCGACGTGGCCATCGTCGGGGCGGGTCCCGCCGGGTTGTCCGCGGCGCTTCGCTGCCGGGAGCGGGGCCTGTCCTGCTGGGTCCTGGAGAAGGACGCGATCGCCGCGACCATCCGCGACTACCCTCGGCAGAAGCACGTGATGGCCGAGCCGCACCACGTCCCCCTGCTGGGCTCGCTGTGGTTCGACGGGTGCACGAAGGAGGAGCTCGTGGAGCGCTGGCAGGCGCTCGTGGAGAGCGCCGGCCTCCCCATCCAGGAGCACACCGAGGTGCTGGGCATCGAGCGGCAGGGGGAGCTGTTCGCGCTCCAGACCGCGCGCGGGGCGCTGTTCGCACGCGCTGCCGTGGTGTGCGTGGGCAAGCGTGGCGCGCCGCGGCGCCTGGGCCTGCCCGGCGAGGCGCCCCCGCGGGTCCGCTACGCCCTGGTCGATCCCGAGGAGTGGGCCGAGCGCGATGTCCTGGTGGTCGGCGGCGGCGACTCCGCGCTCGAGGCCGCGGTCAGCCTCGCCGAGGTGCCGGGCTGTCGCGTGACGTTGAGCTACCGCCGGGACGCCTTCACCCGCGCCAAGTCGCTCAACCGCACCCGGCTGCAGGCCGCGCAGCGCGAGGGGTCGCTCCGCGTCGAGCTCCGGTCGACGGTGACCGCGCTCGAGCCGGGCCGGGTCCGGCTCCGCACCGAGCAGGGGGAGCTCTCGCTCGCCAACGACGTCGTGTTCGCGTTCCTCGGCAGCGACCCGCCGACGGACTTCCTCGCTCAGGCACGGATCGAGGTGCTCCGGCCCGGATCGACGGAGATGGCGGACTACGCACGGCGGCGCGGCCTCCGGGATCGCGCGGTCAAGTGCGACCGCTGCGAGGGCCTCGAGCGGCCGGCATGCCTGGCGGCCTGTCCCACGGGCGCCCTGTTCGAGGCCTACCCGGAGGACCTCTTCGCGCGGCCGTCCGAGCGCGGCGCGAGCCTCCCGCCGTCGCGCCCGGAGCTCGTGGAGCGGGCCTTCGTCGAGGGCGCGGCCCGGCCCCCGGCGTCGCGCTCCGTGCTCGCGCACCCCGCGTTCGTCGGGGCGATGGCCCTCGCGCTCGCGGGTCTTGGCGTCGAGGTCTTCCTGCGCAGCGCCCACCCGGAGTTGAGCCTGTCGGCCCGGCTCCTCCCGGGCCTCGGCGTCACCGGGCCCATCGGCTACAGCTCCGGGCGCGGGCTCGGGCATTGGCTCGGCTACCTCGGCGCGAGCGCGATGCTGGCGAGCCTGCTCTACTCGCTCCGGACCCGCGTGCGGAGCCTAGAGCGCTGGGGCAGCTCCCCGGGCTGGCTCCTCGCCCACCAGTGGCTCGGCTTCGGCGGCGGGGTGCTGGTGACCTACCACAGCGCACTCAAGCTCGACCGCTGGGCGAGCATCGCGTGCATCCTGATCTGGATCATCGTGCTCACCGGGATCCTCGGCCGCTATGTCCAGGGGCGTGCCCACGCCGCCTTCAACCTGGTCGAGCTCGAGCGCCGGGCGAACGTTCCGCGTCGGGGACTCGGGCTCGAGCGGCTGGCGCTCGCCGTCGCGCGCGCGGCGCTTCGGCACTGGAACGTCGTCCACATCGTCCTCGCCATTGCGATGTTCATCCTCGCCGGGATCCACGTCGTGTACGGCTTCATCTACAAGGCCGTGTGAACTCCGCGGTCCCCGCGGCCCTCGTGCCGAGGCGTGGCGGGCAGCCGCGCTTGCACAAGGAGACACGCCGGTCATCGCAGCTGGGTCGCCTCCATCTGCGAGGTCGCTTCACCAGCGAGGCTGGAAAGTTCGTGGGTGATCGTTGCGTCGCGCGCCCACGGTGTTGGATCAAGACGGGATTGCCACGCAGGGACCGCGGCGCGGTGATCGACCGAGTGCGCGGTTGTCGGATGAGCGGCTACCGAACACGCCGGGCCTGCCTTCCGGCTTCGTCTTCGGCATGGCTCGGGGTATCCTTCGTGCACCGCCGTCGTCGTGGCGAGCGTGCTGGAGGTAGTCTTCGTGGCCAAGCGTCCCTCGATCAATCGTCGCAGCTTTCTCGGGGTCGCCGTCGGAACGGTGGCAGTCGCGGCCGTCGGGTGCGGTGGCGATGATGGCGGTGAGGCCGCAGGCGCGGGTGGGAGCGGAACCGGTGGAACGGGCACCGGCGGCGCGGGGACGGGTGGCGTGGGAACTGGCGGTGCGGGCACCGGCGGCGCGGGCACCGGCGGTGTCGGGACGGGCGGTGTAGGGACGGGCGGCGCGGGTACGGGCGGCGCGGGTACGGGCGGCGCGGGTACGGGCGGCGTGGGTACGGGCGGCGCGGGTACG
>CAYOLF010000054.1:28385-42927 GCA_964404725.1 uncultured Polyangiaceae bacterium | reverse complement strand
CCCCCGGTGGCAGCTGCCGACACGTCGGCAGGATCGTCGTCACCGCCGCCACAGGCGGCCAGCGACGGGAGGAGCAAGGTCACGAACGAGAGGGAGAGGTGTCTCGGGAGGGCCAGCATAGCGTCCGTCCGGGCGACGCCGTCGTGCGGAGCCCATCCGTCGACGCGCCACCGCTACCAGATGGAAGTGAGTGTTGCATGGCCCAACTCTCGGGGCAACGCGCGGCTCGCGCGAACGGGGCCTCGGTGGTGCCACCGTCCTCGCGCGGCGCCACGGGGCGCGACGAAAAGTGAAGAGAGGCGGGATGTCGATCCGTCTCCTCGGCTGGATGGAGTTGACCACGGCATTGCTCTCCGTGGTGACGCGTGTCTTCGCGCGTCGCCGAGGGGGCCACGGGGTGGTCGGGACTGCTCGAGCGGAGGGACTCACGGACACGGCAGTCGGCTGCCGGAGATCGCGCCGCCCGACGGCGCGGGCGTCTCCCCGTCGAGCGGTAGGGGGCCACGGCTCGCCGAGGGCGGATCTGCAGCGGTGACGGGGGTGCCGTGCAGCCGTCCTCTCGGTTGTCGGTTTGGGGTACGCTCCGGCTCGTGCGTCGCATCGACTCGGAAGCCGTGGCCCGTCGCCTCGCTCGCGCCATCCTCGCGGACCTTCGCCTCTACAACCAGGAGAAGGTCCGCGGCGGCCAAGATCTGAGTGACGAGATCGACGAGGGACGGCAGCTCTACCGGGAGCGCGTGGAGGCGAGGTTCTTCGATCTGTTCGAGGCGGCCATCGCCGAGCTCCTGCCGGAGGCCGAGGGCGCGGTGAGCTCGACGGCAGCGGTCACGCGCGACGCCATGGGGGAGCGCCGCGGGATCCCGGAGGGGTTCTTCCGACAGGAGTCGCGCGAGCGGGAGCCGCGGCAGCCAAAGAGCCCCGTGGCGCTGCTCCTGGCGCTGGGGCTGCTGAGCCTCGGGCTCGTCGCGTACTGGCTCCTGCGGACCTAGCGCCGCGACCAGGGGCGCTTCACCCGGGGCGCCGTTGGCGAGAACGGCGGCTGGCTCGTTGCGCTGGGCCGTTGAGCTCTGGCGGCAATCAGACCGATCGCCGCGCTAGAAGCGCGCGCCCGCCACGACGCCGAAGCCCTGGCCGACGCGGGAGGGCGCGACGATCCAGCGGGTCCGCGCCGTCACCGCTCGGGAGTGCGCGCTCGGCAGCGATCGGAGCCCAGGCCCCGTGTTGCGGGCGTAGCCGCGCCACCCGACGGCGGCGATGGCCCCGCCGAGCACCGTGACCCCGAGCCCGATGGGAACGAGCGGTGATACCCAGGTGTCCGGGTCGGGCTCGTCCTCGGTGGAGTCGTACCCGTCGTCCTCTTCGTCGCCATACAGGTCGAGATCGATCGAGCCTGTCGAACCCAGGGCGTTCAAGAGCATCGTGACGCAGAGGCCCAGCGCGGTCACGGAGAGCCCCCCCGCGAACACCGCAACGCCCGCGAAACCTGCCCGCTTCCCGCGCTTCTTCTGGCTCTCGCGGGGGGTCCGGACGAGCACGTCGGCGTCTCCCTCCACCGAGAGCCAGCTGAAGTCGCCCTCGATGTCGGGGTCGTGGCCGCTGACCCGCACCAGGTAGTCGCCCGGCGGGACAAGGACGCGACAAGGGGCCCGGCAGGCGGCCAAGGGCCGGGGATCCTCGGCGTCGGGACTGAGCTCCACTCGGAGGTCAGGCTCGTCGGCGCGCAGGACCAGCGCGACCAGTCTTGGCGGCTCTCCCGACGTGGCCGGTTGCGCCAGGGCGGTACCATGGGCGCTCAGCGTCGCGAGCAGTCCTGCGAGGAGGTGAGGGGTGCGCACGAGCGGTCGACAGCTGCAACAGCCGTGCCGCTTCGGCTCCACGTGTCGGCCCAGTTTCTAACGCCCGTTGACGAGTCACTGTCGCACCGTGAGCACGGGGCGGCCGGTGCGGCGTGCCTCCCGTGCCACAGCGCTGGCTCCGCGACCGGAGATTCGGTGTCGATCCTGGAGCGCCACCGCTCAGGGCTCGAGGCAGTAACACTGCACCGAGTCGAGCGAGAGCGTGCCGTAGCAGTCGGTCACGACCGAGCCGGGGACCGGCGACACCTGGGAGCAGGTCGCGAACATCACGGTGTCGGTGCAGGACGTGGTCGCGTAGATGGCGTAGCCGTAGCTCACGAAGCCGTCGTCCTCGTCGGTGATCGGCGCGCAGGTGAGCCCGGCGGACGCGCAGACGGCGTCGCAGCTCGACGACGTCAGCGAGTGGACGTCGGCGAAGCAGGAGCCGAGGGAGCAGTCGTAGGTGCAAGCGTGGCCGCAGGCCCCACAGTTGCCCCAGTTCCACTCCAGGTCCACGCACTCCGCGCCGCAGGCCGCGAGCGTCGCGTCCGCACAGGCGAGCGTCACCGACGCCGGAAGGTGAGCGAGGTTTGATCGTGACCGAGCCAGTGGATCTTTGGGCTTGGGCCTGGCGGGTTTCTTCACCCGGGGCATGAAATCGCGTGACGCGGGCGGCGGCGCGCCGGCGGTTCCATGAGGAACATAGGATTTTCCGGACGAGGAAGCCCTGGACTTGGCCTCGCTTCGCTGACATCACCGAGAGATCGGGTGCTTGCCTCGAAGGGGGTGCCACGACCGAGGTCCTTCCTCGTACGGGGTCGATACGTCTGGGCGATGCGCGCGCAGCGCGTGTCCAGCAGGGAGCGTCGAGAGGAGCGAGCCATGGTGATCCGAAGACTTCTGGTGGGTGGGGCAGCGGCCCTCGCGGGCGTGGCGCTGGCGCCGGGGGTGCTGGCGCAGTGCTTCGTGGACAGCGTCGGCGGCGACGACGCCAACGACGGCCGCTCCGAGGCGACCCCGGTCCGCTCGCAGCAGGCGATCCCGTCTGGCTGCGGCGAGATCCGCTACCGGCGCGGCAGCGTCTTCAACGAGGCGGTGCGGCTGGTGTCCGGGGCGACCACCTTCACCAACTACGGAGAAGGCCCGCTGCCGCAGTTCGTCGTGCCTCACACCTCGGGCAGTGGATCCCTGGTCTCCGCCTACCAGGGGGGGATCACCATCGACGGGCTCTACCTGGCGGGATCCAAGGGCGACGGCACCATGGCGGGCCTTGGCCAGGGGGTGTGCGTCACCATCGGCGGCGACAGCCGGGTCCTCAACAGCGAGATCACCAACTGCGACATCGGGATGATGCTGCACGGCGAGGGCTCGCTGATCCAGGGCAACTACTTCCACGACATGACCATGGCTGTGGACGCGGCCCTCGGTTCGGTCGACCCGAACGTGGTGGGGGGCGGCAACGGGATCTTCATCCACGGCTCCCACAACGAGATCGCCTACAACGCCTTCGTCCGCTGCGCGGACGAGGCCGACTGGACGGAGAGCCCCTGCGACGGGGGCGCCACCGAGATCACGGTTGGGTCCGGGGCGACGGTGACCGGCGTCAAGGTGCACCACAACTTCTCCTACCAGAGCTGCGGCTTTCTCGAGATCGCGAGCATGGCCGGGGAGACCGGGCGCTTCGAGGACTCGGAATTCTCTTACAACGTCCACGTCGACGGCGGCTGGATGATGCTGCTCCAGGTCAACAACACCGAGATGTCGAACATTCGCTTTGAGAACAACACCATCGTGCAGCACCCCGGGTCGTACAACGCCGGCATGGTCACCACCGTGTTCGACGGCTTCTCGTCGGGGACCTCGGGAGGGACGCTCGATCCGGGGGAGGTGACCATGACCAACAACCTCGTCATCCTCGACGGGGTCCGGTCCTTCGGCGAGGTGATCGCAGCGGCCATCACGCAGGAGAACAACCTCATCATCGACACGTCGAGCCAGAGCCCGGGGGTGGTCAACGTCGCAGGCACCACGGCCGAGGACTATGACCTGGTGGCGGGTAGCCCCGCCATCGACGCGGGACAGCTCACGTCCTTGACCGTGCTCGACTACTTGAACCGCACCGTGCCGGACGCGAGCGGGGTCCCCGACGTGGGCGCTTTCGAGTATGGCTCCTCGGTCGGCGCCGAGCGCCCCGACGTCCCCGAGCCGGCGACCGGCGGCGCGCCCGGCACTGGCGGGGCTACAGCCGTGGGCGGAAGCGGCACGACCGGCGGCGGCCCCCCCGTCGCCGATCCCGGCACGGGCGCCGCCGGTCCCGGTCCGAGCGGGGACGCGGAGGCCGAGGACGACGGCGGCTGCGGCTGCGCGGTCCCGGCGAGCCCGCCCGGCAGCCCCTGGCTCCGCCTCGCGCTCCTCGGGTTCGTCGCCGTTATCGGCGCGCGGCGTCGATCGAGCTGAGTCGCGCGCACGGCGCGGCGAGGTCCTTAACCCTTCGGTGGCGGCTCAGTGGCTCGCCGGGGCCGGCCGCTTTTTACCCATGATGCGGTTGGTGAGCCAGACGTATCCAGCGAAGAAGACCGCGCAGCCAAGGAGGATCCAGATCAGGTTGTGGCTGATCGCCGCCTTGCCCTGGTGCACCAGATCGGCGTAGCTCATCCCCGCCGTCGAGAGCCCGAAGGAGTAGCCGACCCCGGTGAGGATCGTCACCCAGATCCCGGCGCCGAGCCCGGTCCAAAGCGCGAAGCTCGCCACAGGCATCCGCGCCAGTCCCGCGGGGAGCGAGATGAGCTGGCGGATGGCGGGGATGAGCCGGCACACGAAGGTCGTGCCCGCGCCGTAGCGGTTGAAGATCTCCTCGGCCCGGTCCAGATGGTGAACGGGGAGGAAGAAGTACTTGCCGAACCGGTGCAGGAAGGGACGCCCCGCCCACGTCGCGAGGTAGTAGTTGAAGAAGGCCCCCGCCAGCGAGCCCGCCACGCCGACCGCGATGGCGAGCACCAGATCCGCGACGGGCGCGCCGAGGGTCAGCTTGCCGTGCGCGGCGAGGAATCCGGCCGGGATCATCACCACCTCGCTCGGGAAGGGGACGAGCGAGCTCTCGATGGCCATGAGCAGGAAGATGACCACGAAGCCCCAGACGGCGGCGTGGAGGGCGACGGTTTCGATGTACTGGATGAGCAGCTCGGTCATGGAGGCCTCGGGGCCTGTGCCGTAGCACGGATGAACCGCGCTTGAGGAGCGATCGGGTCGTTTGGGTCGTTCGGCCGCACGGACGAGGGGGCGGCTGGATCTCCGGGATCGCCCGCCGAAGCGGCGAGGGGGCGCTTGCTTGGCGGCGCGGAGGGGGCGAGCGCGCTCGGTGAGCGCTCTGGGGCAGGGCCTCCGCAGCTTGGACGTCCAACATCCCGTCCGGGCTCTCCGCTCAGGCCTGTCCAGGGCCGCGGGGGGCGACGGAGGGAGCCGCAGTCGTGGGGGTGGCTGTGGTCTGTCGTCGTCGGCGTTGGCGATGGCCCAGAGCTGGGCGGGGTGCTGGCGACGATCGTCGCCAACTTCGGGAGGCGCAGCGTCAGCACCGTCCCACGCGCGCCCTCGACAGGCTCGCGGCCGAGTTCAGCGGGGAGGCAGCCGCGTTCGTTTCCGACCGGCGCGAGGCCGCGCTCCCCGTCTCCGCGCCCATTTCGCAGAGCCCCAGAGAATCCCGTTGGAAGATCACGGGAGTCCGCGAGAGCGCGGCGGTGCAGCCAGTGCGTCGAAGGAAGAAACTGCCGACCTTCCTGTAACGGTTTGCCTTCGGAAACTCGGTAGACCAAGACTGCGAGGGGCCGAAAGGCGCTGCCGTCATTTCGAGTTCGATTCCGAGGAAAAGAGTCATGGCTCATCACGCCCGGTTGGTGCGCGTCACTTCGGCGATGTTGGGGATGGTCTTCGCCGTGGCCTGCAGCGAGGCCACCGAGGGGGGCTCGGAGCCGCCCGGCGAACCCCCCAGCGGCGGGGCCTCTCACGACGGGGTGGCTGCCACCGGCGGCGTCGTGACGAGCGGAGGGAGCTCGGCCCCTGGCGGGAACACAACCATCGGCGGCGTTGCCAGCACGGGAGGGGCCGTGCTGAGCGGGAGCGGTGGCGAACCGGCCATCGGGGGCAATACCGTCGGCGGAGACAGGCCGATCCCCGGAGGCACCTCGGGTGTCGGTGGCACTCCCGGTGCCGGCGGCGATCCCGAGGCGGGGGGCAATCCCGCGCTCGGTGGCGGTCCGGCTGCGGGCGGCGTCGTCGCCACGGGCGGCATCGTGACGACCGGTGGCATCCCGGGGACGGGCGGTGTTCCGGCCACCGGGGGCGACGTGGCCACGGGGGGCGATGTGGCTACGGGGGGCGATGTGGCTACGGGGGGCGATGTGGCTACGGGGGGCGATGCGCCGACGGGCGGCGATGCGGGCGAGGGAGGCAGCGCGAGCATCGCGAGCTGCTCGACGACGGCGCCCGTGGGGTATCTGGTGGGCGAGCTGGTCCCCGACGTGGAGCTCCAGCGCTGCGACGGGACCGCGGTGAGTCTGCGGGAGCTCGTCTGCGGCAACGCGTTGACGCAGGTCTATAGCTACGCCGGCTGGTGCCCGGGCTGCCGCGGCTTCTCCGGGCTCGAAGGGGAGTCCTTCATGGACGGGAACCAGATCTACGAGCGCTATCGGGACGACGGCTTCGAGCAGGTCATCGTCCTGTCGGCGACGGAGCAGTTCGGGGCCAAGCCCACGGAGGCCGACTGTGCCGAGCTCCAGGCGTTGCACCAGGGGCTCGTGGTGTTCGATGGGACGTCCTCCAAGATGGAGGACGAGCTTCACCTGCAGATCAACGGTGGCACGGCGCTGCTCGACGAGCAGGGCCTGTGGGTCGTTGCCCCACCGGCCGAAGGAAGCGAGGTCGAGGGCGGCGGGATCGGCGAGGTCTTGACCGAGCTGATGGACCGCTTCGGCTGGTAGGCTTCTCGCGCGAAGTATCGGGTGGCCAGGAGCCCTGCCACTGCCAAACCCGGGCCGACCCGGGAAACCATCGGACGCCGTGGGCCGACTCATGGAGGGGTAGGTGGAGGAGACGAGCGCCTCGCGAGCGCCTACGGGCAGCCCCCGCGCACCGTGACGTCCAGGATCCCGTCCGGGCTCGCTACCCAGGCGCGGCCCTGGCCGCGGGTCGCCACGGAGGCGAGCTGCGGGCGCGGCGGGAGGGGCAGCCCGGTCACGGCGGCGAGCGTCGCGCCGTCGCCGTGGAGGAGCGTGCCGTCGTCACCCACGATCCAGAGTTCGCCGCGCTCCCCCCGCGCGACGTCGCGGAGCCACCTGCCCGAGGCGAGCCGCTTCGCCGTCATTGCGCCCGCCCGCACGTGAACCACGAGGCCCGCCGCGCCGACGGCCCAGGCCTCTCCGGTGCCCGCGGCGGCGACCGAGAGTAGCGGTCCCGCGGGCACGCGGTGCCAGACGACGCCCGCGGGCGAGCGGTGGACGACGAGCCCCTCCCCCGCGGGCCAGGCCTCGCCCTCGTTGTGGGTGACGTCGAGCCCACCGACCATCCAGAGCTCGTCGGCGCCGCCCGCGTCGATCGCGGCGTAGGCTGCCGGGGGGATCTCCGGCGCGTATTCGCCGTCGTCGCCCGCGAGCGAGAGGGCGTGGGGTAGCCGGTCGTCATCGGCGGCGGAGACGGCCCAGAGCCGATCGGTGTCGCTGGCGACGAGCGCCGTGACCTCGGGGAGTCGCAGCGCGGAGGGCGTGCGGCTCGCCCCCTCGACGCGCACCACGCCGAGCTCGTCGAGGAGCCAGCCGCGGTCGGCTCCGACCGGTGCCAGGCGGGTGTGGCCGTGACGGGACGCTGTCGACGACAGTACCGTCCCCACGCCGTCGCGAAGCTGAACCACCCGCTCACCGTCGCGGAACCACGCCGTGCCGTCCGCGGCGGTCGCGACCTCGGTCGCCGCCGCGAGCGGTGCCCCGCCGGTCACCGGGAAGGTCGTCGCGCGGATCTCGAACGCGGCGGGCGCGCAGCGCCGCGGCTCGACGCGCGGCGGCTCCGCGGTGGGCGCGACCGGCGGTGGCGGCGGCGGCTCCCGGGCGGGCAGCGTCTCCCAGCGTGCGAGCTCCCAGAGGCCGCTGTTGGTGGCAAACCAGACGTTTCCTGCAGCGCCGAAGACGTCGCGGACGGGGCCGTGGAGCCCGATCACCCGCGTCCAGGCGCGTCCATCCCAGTGCGCGACGCCGAGCTCCCCCGTGAGCCACACGTCGTCGGTCGCGGGCCCCCAGATCGCCGTGGGGGTGCCGACCGGCGAGGCCGCCGGTCTCCAGCCCTGTCCCGCGACGTGGTGCGCGATCCCGTCGCCGAGCGCCCAGAAGTCGTCGCCGGTGGCGCCCCAGAGCACGACGGGCGACGCGGCCGACACGGCCTCGGCCCGCACCACGAGCTTGTCGCCCTCGAGCTTCGCGAGCGCCTGGTCGGTGAGCACCCACGGCTCGCCGCCGATCCGCCCGACCACCGACACCGTGGTGTCACCGAGCTCGATCACCGCCCCGGAGGGGAGGCGGCAGTGCTGCGCTCCGCAGGTGATGGAGGCTGTCGGGCTCGAGGCGACGCGCAGGTGCGGGCCCGTCTCGCTGTAGAGGTCCTCGAACACGCGAGCGGCGAAGCTCGCGCGGAGCGCGGCGTCCTCCACCCAGACGGCGCCGCGACGGCGGAGGGCCGTCGGCAGGTCGGGGGACTGGCCCGTGCTCGTGGTGTGTCGCCGCCCGCAGAGCCACGCCTCGCCGTCCGGCCCGAGGGCGAGGCGCTCGGCCATGAAGCCCGTGACCCAGAGGCCCTCCGTCGTGTGCGGCGCGAGCCGCCGCGCGATGGGCGCGCCGCCGCTCCACTCGGCGCCATTCCACTCCCAGATCCGCTCCCCCGCCTGGGCGAGCGCGTGCCCGTCCGGTAGCGCGAGCCCGGAGTCGATGGCGTCCGGCAGGACGCGGACGAAGCGCGCGGGGCGCGGCCGGGTGGCACGCTCGGGCTCTGTCGCCGGAGTGCCATCCCGCAGCGTCCAGGAGCGGTCGCTCTCGCGGACCTTGACGGAGTCGGCGTCCGCCGCGACCAGCCGCGCGTAATAGCTTCCCGAGGGAGAGCCTGCCATCCACCGGGGGGTGCCGTCGGGGCCAAGCAGCCACACCCGGTCCGAGTATCCCCAGCTCGCGACCCGAACCCCGAGCTCACCGTGCGTATTCTCCACGATGAAGCCGTCCTCCCAGGTGCAGTAGTTGGCCTCCGCGGGAGCCAAGCGCCGCCTCCAGGCGACCGCTCCCGACTCGTCGAGCCGCCAGACCTGGCAGTCGCGCGTCGTCGCCAGCACGTCCCCGTCGCCCAGGGGCCAGAGCCGCTCGAGCCGCTCGCGCGTGCCGAGCGTGAAGCGGCGGGCCCCGTCGGGGCCATGGGCGACGAGGCGCCGGTCGGGTGCCAGGAGCCAGGCGGCCCCGGAAGGCAGCAGCGCGAGCTCTGGCCGCGCGCGCGGCTGAAAGGATACGTCCCCGGGCGGCGCGGGGACCGCGCCGTCCCACGCCGTCGTGCCGTCGGCGCCGAGGACGCGCAGGCCGCCGTCGTCGCCCGCGAGCAGCAGCAGTCCGCGGGCCGTGACGTGGAGGCGACGATCGTAGGTCGGGTGGACCTGCAGGGTCCCCACCCGGAGTCGAGCCGTGCTCATCGTCCACACCGCGCCATTGCCCGTCTCCGCGACGACCATTGCGCCGTCGCGGTCGAGCGGCCCCCCGAGGCGCCAGGTCCCCTGGGGGAGCGGCTGGCCCTGGCCGCGCCCGGTCGCCTCGACGCGCAGAAGCTCGAGCCCCTCGCGACCGGGTCGTGTGCCGATGATCCAGAGCGCGCCGCGGCCGTCGTCGCGGAGGGCGACGACCCGGGTGAAGTCTAGCCACCAGCGGAGGTGGCCATCCTCGGCCCGCGCCTCCAGGCGCAGGCGCTGGTTCTTCGGTGCCTGGAGCGGGGGCGCGCCGCGCAGGCCCTCCGCGTCGAGCAGCGAGAAGCGGAGGCGCGGCTCCGTCGCCGGGGCGGGCGCTGTCTCGGCGACCGGCGGCTCGGGTTTTGGGGGGGGCGCCGTCGCGCACCCGAGCGCGAGCGCGAGCGGCGCCACGGCGTGCCGCCAGCGCCCGCTCACCGCGGCACCCCCGCGAGCCGGTAGACGGCGCCGTGCGCCTCATCGCCATCGCGCTCGCTGCCACCGATCCAGAGCGGGCCTCCCGGCTCGACCCACAGGGACTCGATGCGGTCGAGCGGCGTGGACACCTCGCGGGCCACGGCGCCGTCGGAGACGAACAGGTGAGCGTCGTCGAAGAACCACACCTCGGTCGCGCTCCGCCCCACCATGCGCACCTCGCCGAAAGACGCGAGCGTGGCCACGCGCGTCCACTCGCCGTCCGCCAGCACGGCGACCGAGAAGCGCCCCGCGTGGTCGGAGTCGCGGCCCAGCAGCCAGACCCGCTCTCGATCGTCGACCCACAGCTCCACGGGCGCGAGATCCACCGGCGCGCGTGGGATAAAGCTCACTCCGCGGTACTCCCAGACCGCGGAGTGGCACCCGCTGCCGCGCGACGGACAGGCGCCGCGCGCCAGCCACGCGTGCCGTGCGGAGCCGAGCCACAGCGCGGTCTGCCTTGGAGACTCCTCGACCTCGCCGACCTGCGGCGTGGGCAGCGGGGCGCCGCCGCGCCCGCGGAGCCGCTCGCCGTCGAACGTCCACACCGCGTCGTCTCCGGTGGCCGCGGCGAACGTGCTCGCATACCGAAAGTCACAGCTGCGGGGCAGGGGACGCGGCACCACGGCGACTACGGGATCCGGGGTGGTCCCGGTGAAGAGCAGCCCCTTCACGACGATCTCGCGCGCGCGGACGGCGAGGCTCATCCCGCCCCCCATCGGACCGTAGAGGGCGTCCTCGGGGCACAGCTGCCCCCGCGCGCGCAGTCTCGCGCCGTCGTACCAATAGACGCGCCGATCCTCGTCGACCAGCCACACGTCCCTCGGCCCCGAGCCGCCGATGGCGCCGATGGAGTGCATTGCGGGCAACGGCAGCGGGCTGAGCTCGGCGGTGAGCGGCGCCTCGGGAAACGGTCCCACGTCCGGTGAGCTCGAGGCGGGGACCTGGTGGGCGGGATCGGTGTACTGGAGCACGACCGATACCGGCGGCAGGGGTTCGACGCCGGGGTAGACGACCTCGGAGGGCGCCGAGAGCGTGCCCCCGTCGGGCGCCGAGGAAGATGGCGTGGCGGCGGTGCTGGGCGGGTTCCCCGTCGCGGTGGGCGCGCGGGGGGCGGGGGCTGGCGCGCAGGCGGCAGCGGACAGCCCGAGCCAGAAACCGATCGGATGCGCTCTCCGCACGTGCCCGCTCCGCAAGGTAGCATCGGCGCCGAGGGGGCCGCCACCAGCAACATCTCGAGCGAACTGGGGTCGCGGCCGCCGACGGCTCCATGAACGACTGGGGCCACGAGTCGACGACCAGGATCGAGGCGGGTCCTTCGTGCGCCACGACGCGCGCCTGCACGGTCCCTACGGCAGTCGGACGACCTTCACGCTGTCACCCGCGGGAACCCTGTACGTGGCGACGTTCGACGAGGGTTCGCTGACGGTGACGCTCACCGAGTCACCGGCGTGAAGGCCTCGCGCCGTGGCTACGCCGACCACGACGAACTCTACGCCTGCGCCGACCAGCGCACCCAACAGCGCTAAAGCACGCCGTTGGTCGGCTATGGGTTGATGGCCGGGCGTTCGGTGGGCCGGCCCCGCCCCGCCCCGGTGGCGGGCGCTGAGCGCTTCGCGCCGCTGAACGACGCGGCGAGTCCGGCACCCAACCCCACCGTCCCAACGATTGAGAAGCCCGGCCGTGGGTGGCCCCGCGCCCTTCCCGCCCACCCACAACGAAGAGCTGGCCCGGCGCGGCTGGAACCGTTGGCGCCAGGGCCCTCCCGCGCCAAGCCGTTGGGCGTCGAATCCCCCGGGCAGGTCGGCGACCAGGGCGCGAAGGCGCCACAGGCGCTATGTTGTCGGCATGTCCTCCCTCAAGGCTCGAGTTGAAAACGGTCGACTTCGACTCGATGAGCCCACCGACTTGCCCGAAGGCATCGTGGTGCCTCTCGAGATCGCCAACGACTGGGACGACCTCAATGACGAGGAACGCGCGGAGCTGCACGGAGCGATTCGCGAGGGGTTCGAGGACGCGAAAGCCGGCCGAGCCATCGATGCCGAACAGTGGGCGGCTGAGCTACGCTCGCGCCTGTGAAGATCCGTGTCTCAGCTCGTGCTCGCCGAGAAGCAGACCGCGCCGACGCTTGGTGGCGAACCAACCGTCCCAGCGCCCCTGACTTGTTGACGCGGGAGCTGCTCCACGTGCTGGACCTCCTGCGTGACGACCCGAATCTCGGCGCCTCGTACGGGGCCGCCCAATTTGACGGCCCGGTGCGGCGGGTCTTGATGAAGAAGACCGAGCGCCACGTTTACCATGGGCGGCTCGGCGACGAGGTGATCATCCTGGCCGTCTGGGGTGCCCGCCGTGGCCGCGGCCCGAGACTGTGAGCCTCTTCTCTTGGCTGCGCCAGCAGAAGGCAGCGAAGCTCGGGTAGGTTGGGGGATCCGCGCCACCGCCCCGCTACCAGGTCAGCCCATGCCCCAGGGGAAACAGGGGCGGATCGCTCGCGTAGTCCGCGTCGTCCCAGTTGATCGGGATCTGACCCGCCTTGGGCCAGCTGTGGCCGAGCCTGCCGGTGGGGCTGACCGCGCCGAACAGGACGTCGGCGACCCCGGCGCCCTCGGAGCCGGGGAGCCAGGCGGCGACCACGGCCTTGAGGTTCGGGTTGGAGAGGTACGAGTCGATGAGCAAGGGGCGGCCCGACACGATGACCAGGACGATGGGCAGGCCATTGCTCAGCATGTTCTCGAGGGCGGTGTGGTCGGCGCTCGAGCGGGCCTGCAGGGTCAGATCCTCCTCGTCCCCGTGCAGCTCGGCGTAGGGCGGCTCGCCGACGACCACGATCCCCGCAGTGGCCCCGCTCGCGGCCGCGGTGCCGTCCTGGCTGAAGGCGACGTTCCCGTCGCCGAGCGCGGCGCGGATGCCGCCGAGGATGGTGGTGCCGGCGGTCGTGTCGGCGTCGGCGGAGTGCCCGGTGCCCGTGCCGAGCCCCTGCCAATCGATGGTCCAGCCGCCGCACTGCTTGACCATCGAGTCGGCGGCGGTGCCCGCGACGAGGACCGGGGAGCTAATGGGCAAGGGGAGGAGCCCGTCGTCGTTCTCGAGGACCACCAGCGATTTCTGCACGGCCTCGCGCGCGATGGCGCGGTGCTCGGCGCTGCCGACCACCGAGGGGTTCGTGCTCACGCCGTAGCCCGGCTCGAACATCCCCATCTCGCACTTGACCTGGAGGATCCGAGTCACCGCGTCGTCGATACGGCTCATCGGGATGCCGGTGGTCGGATCGCTCGAGCCCGCCGCCGCCTCCAAGAGGTCCAGCGTCACCAACCAGTTCGGGCTGGCGCCGGTCCCCGCCGCGCCCGCCATCATCAGCATGTCGAGCCCGGCGTTGACGCCGGCCGCCGCCTGCTCGGCCGTCGGTGCATACGCGCTGCCGCCGGGCAGCTTCATGATGGCGTTGTAGTCGCTGACGACGATCCCCGCGAAGCCCATCTCGCCCTTGAGCAGGTCCGTCACCAGCTCGCGGCTGCCGGTCACGCGCTCGAGATCCCCCGCCGACGTCCCGTACTGGCTGTACGAGATCATCACCGTGGCAACGCCGGCGTTGATGAGCGGCTGGTACTGATCCACCGCCAGGCGCCGGAAGGTCGCCTGGTCCAGGATCACGTCGCCCTGGTCGGTGCCGCCCGCGGTGTTGCCGTCGCCGGCGAAATGCTTGGCGCAGGCCAGGATGCTCGCCGGGTCGGTGAGGTTCGTCCCCTGTTGCAGGCCCTCCGAGGCCACCAGGCCCATCCAGGCGGTCAGGGTCGGCTCCTCGGAGAACGACTCGAAGGTGCGGCCCCAGCGCTCGTCGCGCGCCGCCGCGATGGTCGGCGCGAAGGTCCAGTTGATGCCCGTTGCCCGCACCTCGACGGCGGTGGCGTGGAAGACGCGCCCGAGCAGGTCGGCGTCGCGCGTGCAGCCGAGCCCGATGTTGTGCGGGAACATGGTGGCGTCGCGGACGTTGTTGTGTCCGTGCACGGCGTCGATGCCGTACAGGATCGGGATACCGAAGCTCAGACCCGCGTTCTGATACTGGGTCGCCATCTCGGCCCAGGCCGTGGCGCTGTTGTTGGACGGATCGGCGCTGCCGCCGCCGAACACGGACCCGAGCTGGCGGCTCGAGACGTCGGAGGGTGAGGTGGTGAGGGTTTCGCCCTGGATCATCTGGGCGACCTTCTGCGAGGTGCTGAGCCCGGCCAGGATCTCCGCCGCCTTGGTCTGGCACGCGTCCGACGGCTGCCACGGGGTGACCGCTACCGGCAGCGTGAACGGCGGCTCGCCCGGTTCGCCCCCCCCGGTACCGCCGGTGGGCTCGGTGCCGCCGCTGCCGTCTCCGCTGGTGCCGCCGGTGGGGACGGTGCCGCCCGCGCCGCTGGCGCCGCCGGTGGGGATGGTGCCGCCGGTGCCGCCGGTGGGGACGGTGCCGCCGGTGCCGCCGGTGGGGACGGTGCCGCCGGTGCCGCCGGTGGGGACG
>CAYOLF010000054.1:11387-28285 GCA_964404725.1 uncultured Polyangiaceae bacterium | reverse complement strand
GGTGCCGCCGGTGCCGCCGGTGGGGACGGTGCCGCCGGTGCCGCCGGTGGGGACGGTGCCGCCGGCGCCGCCGGTGGGGACGGCGCCGCCGGTGCCGCCGGTGGGGACCGTGCCGCCGGTGCCGCCGGTAGGGATGGTGCCGCCGGTGCCGCCGGTCGGTACGGCGCCGCCCGTGGGGAGCGCCCCGCCCGTCGCCGGCGAGGCGCCAGTGCCGCCGGTGGTCCCGGGCGTTGCGCCCGTCGCTGCCCCCCCGGTCGCCGCCTGCCCGCCGCTGCTCCCGTCGAACAGATCGTCCGCGTCCGTGTCGCTCCCGCAGCCGACCAGGATCGCGGTGAGTCCGAGGGAGAGAGAAGCGGCGGCCAGTGTTCGCGTCACCATGAAGTGATCCTCCTAGGCTGCAAGCGTCGGTGCGACGCCGCGGCCGCTGAGAAAGCCCCGCATGCTACCAGATGCAATGGGTCGCGACCAGCGCGGGGCCGGGGAGCCGAGCGCCGCGGGGACGCGCGCCGAGTCGCTGCACGACGATCGCGCGGAGTCGAGTTCGGCGCGATGGCAGCGCCGCGGCGATGGGCACGCGTCACCCCCGACCGCTCACGAGGTTGTGCTTGGTGATCGCGTAGAGCGCCCGGAACCCGTCCTTGACGCCGATCTTCTTGCCCTCGGCGTAGGTGCGCCCGTGGTACGAGACGCCGACCTCGTAGAAGCGGCACCGCCTTCGGGCGAGCTTCGCGACCACCTCCGGCTCGAAGCCGAAGCCGTTCTCGGTGAGGTGGATCTGGCGCAAGAGCTCGGTGCGGAAGGCCTTGTGCCCGCACTCCATGTCGGTCAGGTTCAGGTCCGTCATCACGTTCGACAGCAGGGTCAAGAAGCGGTTGCCGACCATGTGCCAGAAGTAGAGCACCCGGTGCGCCTCCGACCCGGCGAAGCGGGAGCCGAGCACGACGTCCGCCCGCCCGGCGAGGATGGGCTCGAGCAGCTTCGGGTACTCGCTGGGTGAGTACTCGAGATCGGCGTCCTGGATGAGGGTGATCTCCCCCGACGCCGCCGCGATCGCGGTGCGCAGGGCGGCGCCCTTGCCCTGGTTGGGCTGCCGCTCGAACACGTCGATCGCGTCCGCGAGTTGCTCGCGGCAGATCCGGTCGGTGCCGTCGGTCGAGCCATCGTCGACGACCACCACCTCGAAGCTGACCCTGGGGACGCGGACGGCACGGACCGCCTCGACCACGTCGACGATCGTCGTCGCCTCGTTGTAGGCGGGGATCAGCACACTCACCTTGGTCATGGGGTCGCTCATGGGGTCACTCCACTCCGTCTCGGCCGTCCGGGCCCTGCCCCCGATAGCATGCCCCGACGGGCGCGCCCCTCGACCTAGCTCGCGCGGCCCCATTTTCGCGTTCCGCGCCTTGACCCTACCGCCGTCGCGTCCGCAGAATCCGGGGCCCCGCCGATGGCCGCTCGACCCGCTCGCCGCCCGACGCCCCCGGGGCCCCTCGCGGCCGCGGGGATCGCGGCCGCGGCCAGCGTGCTGATGACCTGGCCGCTCGCCCGCGTCGCGCACGACCACGTGCTGCGGGCGATCTACCACTGGGACGCCTACACCAACGCCATGATCCTGGGCAGCCGGGTCGACGGCGCGCTCGGCCGAGGCCCGCTGTCCTGGTACGACAGCTACTACTTTGCGCCCCTGCCGCGCGCCATCGTCTTCAACGAGAACCACTTCGGCCTGTCGCTGCTCTTCGCGCCCTTCTACCTTCTGAGCGGCGAGCCGCTGTGGGCTTACAATCTCACGCTGCTGGTGTCGCTCGGCCTGTCGGCGTTCTTCACCTACCTCTTGGTGCGGCGGCTGACGGGCAGCGGGGCGGCGGGGGTGTTGGCTGGTGTCGCCTTCGCTTTCAGCCCCTACGTCCTGTTCGAGGTCGGGCGGATCCAGCTCGTCGCGACGCAATGGATCCCCGCCTGCTTCCTCTGTCTGCACCGCGCCATCGAGGAGCAACGCCCCCGCGACGTCGCGGCGCTGTGGGCCTGCATCCTGCTGCAGATCGGGACCTGCCTGTACTACGCCATGTTCCTGATCCCGCTGCTGACGCTGGTGGGCGTGGTGCTGCTCTACCGGCGGCGGCCGCCGCGGCGGCTGTACGTGAAGCTCGCGGTCGGCGGGGCGGTGGCGGCCGTCGTCGCCCTCGGCATGGTCTACCCGTACTTCGCCGTGCGGGAGGCCTTCGACCTCGAGCGCAGCCTGCCGTTCGCCGCCGGCTACGACGGCAAGCTCGGCTTCTTCACGAACGTCCACGAGACCAACCTCACCCTGACCTTCTTGCACCACCCGAGCCGGACCCGCGGCGCCTACGAGGAGATCGCCTTCCCGGGCTTCACGGTGCTCGCCCTGCTGCTGCTCGCGCTCGGGGTGCCGCTCGGGCGCGCGGTCGCCGAGCGGGGCGCGCGGCCCGTCGCAGCGAAGGCGATGCGCTGGGCGGCGATCGCGGCGCTGGCCTTCGCCGCAACGGTGCTGTCCCACAGCATGCTCGGGGGGCTGTTGGTCGTGATCGCGGCCATGCTCTGGCAGGTGCGTTCGGGGGAGCCGACGCCGTTCGCGGGCGAGCGGGGCCTCTATCTGGCCGCGCTGCTGCTGGCGATCGCGCTGTTCCTCGGGATCTCGCCGGCGCGGTGGGGCGACGAGCCCATCCGGGGGCTCTACTACTACCTGCACGTCTACTTTCCGGGCTTCGACGGCATCCGCAAGGTGAGCCGCCAGGCGGTGATGACGACCTTCCTCGCCTGCGTGCTCGGGGGCTTCGGCGCGGCGTGGCTGTTCGCCCGGATCCGGCGGCCTGGGGAGATCGCGGTGGCGCTCACGGCGCTGCTCACCGTGACCGCCTGCGAGCTCCGGACCTTCCCGCACCCGGTCGAGCGGGTGTGGGCGGGCCCGACGGTCCCGCCCGTCTACCGTTTCTTGGCCACGCTCCCGCCCGAGGAGCTGGTCGCGGTCGTGCCGCAGAGCGAGGGGGTGGGGCGCTTCGCGGGGGACGCGGGCATGGCGCTTCACAACTACCTCGCCCTCCACCACAAGCACCGCTTCCTCAACGGGCAGTCGAGCTTCACGCCGGCGGTGACGGAGCTCGTGCGTCGCGCGCTGCTGGAGCTGCCCGATGAGGCCGCGTGGCGCGTGCTCGCGGCGGTGGGAGCCCGCCATCTCCTGGTCCACGCCGAGGAGCTGCCCCCGCGGCGCCAGGGCCTTCCCGAGCAGCTCCGCGCTACCCCCGAGCGCTTCGCGGAGACGTTCCGGGACGGGCCGCACCGCGTGTTCTCGCTCCAGGGGCTCTCCGATCCCACGCTGGCGCTGCTCGACACCCCGGCCCTGCCCGCGGGGGCCTGGCGGATCGCGGCCGCGGAGCTCCGTGCCCACGCTGAGCTCGCGCCCGAGCTCGCGGCGAGGGCGATCGACCGCGACCCCGAGACGTTCTGGTCCGGCCGCCGGGTGCAGGCGCCCGGGCAGTACCTCGAGCTCGAGCTGACGGCGCCCCGCCCTATCGTCGCCCTCGAGCTCCAGAACCGCGGCGAGGTGATGGAGCTGCCGATGTCCTTCGAGCTCGCCGTGGCCAAAGGCGGCTCCGGCTGGCGCACGGTGGCCGAGCGGGCCGAGCTGCGCCTTTACCGCGACCAGATCTTCTCGCCGAAGACCTTCGTCTTCCGGGTGGTGCTCGACGAGCCCGCGCTCGCTGACCGAGTGCGCCTCACCGTCCGGCAGCCGGTGCCGGGCACCGGGTTGCTGGTGCGCGAGGCGCGCCTCTACGCTGCTCCGTAGCCAACGCGGGGTGCGGCACGGAGCCACCGCACAGCGGCGCGGCGCCGCCCGCTCACCGCCGCGCGATCAGCACCGCCACGAGCACGAGGACCGCCGCCACGGCCGCGCCGATCAGGAGGTCCCGGGTGCGGAGCGGAGCGCGTCCCTTCTTCGCCAAGGGTGCCGCTGGGGTCGGGCCCTGGTCGGGGCGCCGCACGCGGTCGGCGGCCGCCGCATGCCGGGGGCCGTCGCGCGACGGGTCCGCGCGGCGCGCGCGTCCGGGCGCCGAGTCCGCCAGGCGTGGCCGAAGCGGGGGGGCCGCCTCGGCCAGCGGTCGGTCCGGCCTGGGCACCGCGCTCGCGCTTCGCGCGGCCTCCCGCTGCGCGCGCTGGGCCACCTCGCGCGCGAGCCGGGCCCGCGCGGCGTCTTCCCGCTGCTGGCGCTGTCGCTCGGCGCGGGCGCGCGCCTCCGTCTCGGCCCGCGTCTCGCGCTCGCGCTGCTGCGCTACGAGCTCGGCCTGCCGCTCCGTCTTTCGTGCTGCCTTGCGCTCGCGCTCGCGGGTCTTCGCGTGGGCGCGACGGTCGCGCTCGAGCTGGCGGCGCTCCTTCTTGGTGACCGCCGTCGGCCGCGTGGGGGCCGCGGGTGTGCGCGGTCCAGGCGCCGTCGCCGGGGGCCGCGGGAGGCGGGGGCTGGAGGCGGGCGCCCGCCGCGCCGCGTCGGCAGCGGCGGGCGCCGAGGCCTCCCAGGCCGCGTCGAGGTCCTCGAAGTCCCCCGGATCGGGCGCGATAGACCGGATCGGTCCCGGGGGTAGGGGCGCGGCCGCTGCCGGCTCCGAGGGCTCGCCCCAGCCGGCGTCGAGATCGAGATCCGTTTCGCTGCCCATGCTCTGCGCGTCGCTCCGGGGTGGCGTGGGCCCCCCCATAGCGGATCCGGAGCCGTCCGCCCAGATCTCGGGCCGGGGGGCAGGTCGGCGAGCGGAGCGGGCCGGGCCGGCGAAGACGGGGCGGGGGCCGTCTACCGTCGCTCGAGCTCGTGGTGTGGCGGCCCGTGCTCGTCCTACGTGAAGTCGTGGCGGAGCCGATCGCCGGCGGCGTCGAGTTCGACGTCCACGAGGGGCCCCGGGGGCCCTCCTTCGCCGCGTCCGGGGGGTAACGAAAGATGACGGCGACGAGCCCGTTCGCGGTCACCCCGTTGGAAGACTGTAGCGACCGGATCTTGAGCGGTTCGTCCAGAACTCATGGTGCCAGCCGAGGAAATGGCTCGGCGTGGCGCTCCAACGCCTCCACCTTGCGGCGCTCGGCTTCGCTGGGTCAGGTCCATCAAACTGACCCCGGCGCGACGTCCTTTTGATGGATCCTCCGCACGAACTCGGTCGTGCCAACGATCCTCGCGGTGCAAGACGGGGCACATGGGGTCTGGCACGAAGCGTGCTTTGCCGTGCCGCATAGCAAGCGAGGTCGCCAGCGCGGCAGCGCCGCTGAAGTCCGCGGATTCGATGACGGCGAGGGCGGCGGGTCTGCGACCGGCACGACCTTGGGCGGCGCACTCGGCGCCGCCGCGCAGGGAGCCATGATGAGAACTGAGACTTCCCCGACCGTCTCCAGGTACATGACGTTCTGCCAGGAGACCCCCCGACTGACACGCGAACAGGAGGTCGACCTCGCGCGGCGGTGGCGCGCGTCGGACGACAGGAGGGCGGCGGATCTACTGGTTCGCGGGAACCTGCGCTACGTCGTGGCGATCGCGCTGAAGCATCGTCGGTACGGACTGCCGGTCAGCGAGCTCGTCGCCGAGGGCAATCTCGGGCTGGTGCATGCGCTGGGCAAGTTCGATCCCGACCGTGGCTTTCGGTTCGTGACCTACGCCTCCTACTGGGTTCGGGCCTATATCCTCAACTACGTGATCCGTTCTTGGTCTCTCGTCGGGGTCGGCTCGGGCGCGCTGCGCTCAAAGACGTTCTTCAAGCTCCGCCGCGAGCGCGCGCGCGTCACCTCCCTCTTCGGAGAAGGCGACCACGCTGACGACCTGCTCGCGCAGACGCTGGACATGACCCAGGCGCGGGTGCAGACGGCCGTGAGTCGAATCGAGGCGCGCGATCTGTCGCTCGACCTTAGGGTGTCCCCGGACTCGAAGAGGTCGCTGGTGGACACGCTCGTTTCCGACCGGCGCGATCCCGAGCACAGCCTCGCGTCAGCGCAGGTCGACCAGCGAACTAACCACGTTGTCCGCTGTGCGCTCAAGGACCTCGACCAGCGCGAGCGATACATCGTCCAACACCGTCTCATGGACGACCACGAGGACCAGCACAGCCTCGCCGAGATTGGCCGGCACCTTGGCGTGTCGCGGGAACGTGCCCGGCAGCTCGAGCTCCGCGCGAAACGCCGGCTGCGGGCGCGCATCGCCGAGATCGCGGTCGAACACGGCGCGGACTGGCTCGCGGCTGAGCGCTCTCCGACCGAGCTCCCAGGGACGGCCGTCGGCGATCTGACCCGCTAGGGGGGTAGTACCCGATCCCCGGAGCGGCCCGAAGGTGTCATGCTTGGAGCGGGAGGTCGCGCCATGCGCTTGCCCAGAGTAAGGACGACGTTGCCCGCACCCGCGGCGCCGCCGAAATCCACCGGCGAGCGCAGCGCGGGCGTGCAGGAGAAGGTCGAGCGGGCCGCCGTCGAGCTCGCAGAAGTCAACGACGTGCTGTCGGACGAGCTGCGCGCTAGCGCGCCGACGATGGAGGTCGAGCGGGCCCTCAGTCGGAGCGAAGACGTCGAGGTGAAGGTGCAGGAGGCGGCGGAGGACCTGGCGGACGTCACTCACGCGCTCGAGGAGGAGGCCGGCGAGCGGGCAGAGCTCGAGCAGAGGCTCGGCGAGAGCGAGGCGGCGCTGCTGGCGAGCCAGCGCCGCGAGAAGAAGACGTGGGTCGATGCGATGCATGACCAGCTGACGGGGCTGCCCACCGTCACGCTCTTCAATGATCGCCTGAATCAGGGGCTCGCGCAGGCGCAGAGGCACGGCTGGAAGCTCGCGGTCATGTTCCTGGACCTCGACAAGTTCAAGACCATCAACGACACGCACGGGCACGGAGTCGGTGATGGCGCACTGGCACTGGTGGCCCAGCGCCTGCGTGCCGGTATGCGCGCGAGCGACACGGTCTGCCGCCGCAGCGGAGATGAGTTCTTGCTGCTGATGCTCGAGGTCAGGACCGCGGACGCACCCGCGGCCCTGGCGGCCAAGCTTCTCGCCTCGCTGGCCGGCCCAGCGCAGGTGCAGGGCGTGACGCTCTCGGTACGCGCCAGTATTGGGGTCAGCGTCTTCCCGGACGACGGCGCTACCGCACAGGAACTCGTCGAGCGTGCCGACGGCGCGATGTACTCGGCCAAGCGCTCCGGCACCGGTGTGGCGCTGGCGAGCGGCGCCAACGCCTGACGCGGTGGCCACGCGCGGGCGGGGCGTGGCGGCCCGCTGACGCGGTCGTCGGTTGCGGGCGACCGCGTGGCAGCAGGGGCACCGTGGGCGCTCGACCCCGGTGAGCGCGAGCATCAGGTCGCGCCAGCGGTCGCCAGAGCGGGAAGCGGGTAGATTGCTGCTCTAGCGGGCCTCCGCCTCGTAGAGGTCGGTGTTGCCGCTGCGGTTCGAGCCCCAGAAGACGTGGCGCCGATCCGCGGTCAGGTGCGGGTGCGAGTCGAAGGCGGCCGGGTCGTTGAGGTCGTCGAGCGGCTCGACGCGCACGACGGGGAGCCCCGGCGCCTCACGGTAGGCCCAGAACAGATCGCCCGCGCCGGCGCGACCCGAGTGGAAGAGGAGCTCGCGGCCGTCGTCGATGAGGAACGGCGTGCTGTCGGCGACGTCGGAGTTCACTCCGGACAGGAGTGCGGGAGGGCCCCAGCTCCCGGCGAGCGACGGGCGCACGATCTCGTAGAGGTCGCGCAGATCGCCGTTGCCAATGGAGATCGCCATGCGAAGCTCCGCCACGTCGACCGAGGGCGCGATGGGGAACCCCTCGGAGGTCGGCGACTCGATGGGGAGCAGCTCGGGCGCCCCGAACGGCTCGCCCCGACTCGGCCGCTCCGCGAAGTAGATCCCGAGGGGCTCGCGGCGGGAGTAGAACCAGATGCGCAGGCCGTCGCGGGAGATCGCCGGGTTCTGCTCGATGCTGTCGCTGTTCAGCTCCGGCACCGGCACCGGCGGCTCCCACGACGCCTCGGGCTCCGCCCGGGTCGCCCTCCAGATGTCCTCGCTGCCGCTGCGGTCGGAGAAGAAGAAGATCTCGAGCTGGTCCGCGGTGAGCGAGGGATCCTGATCCTTCGCGTCCGGATCGTTGAGCCCTTCCACGGGCGTGGGGGTGGTGAAGCGAGGGGGCTGCAGGACGAGCGCGCCGCCCGCGCCAGCGCCGCCCTCGGCGCCCGCCGCCACGCCGCCGCTCCCGCCGTCGGGGGCGGCGCGCTCGCGGGCGACGATCTCGCGCCGATCCTCGCACCCGAGGAGCGCGAGCCCGAGGCAGACGCCGAGCGCGAGCGGCTTCCACATCGCCGTGACCCTGGCGACAACGGTAGCATGGTGACCCTGGGCCCGAAGGCCGGTCGAGCGCCGCGACGCGATCGCGAGGCCCCGGTGACCGGTTCCACCCCGTTCGCGCAACGCCCTGAACGAGAGCTAGCAACGCCGACCGGAGCCGGAGCGCGCCGGTCCGGGGCGCCATCGTTCGGAAGCAGCCTTCACCTTGCGTAGACTCGAGCTCGTGGCCAGGCCTGCGACCCAATCGGACCCACCGACGGCGTGGCCGCAGCGGGCGCAGGACCCGCTGCGGGGCTTGGTCCGCCGCGCGGGCGAGGGGGACGCCGAGGCGGTTCGCGAGCTCGTCATGGAACTCGGTGGTCCGATGCTACGAACGGTCCGAAAGGTGCTCGGGGGCCGACACCCCGACGCGGAGGACGTGGCCCAGGAGGCCGTCCTGGGCCTGCTCTCGGGGCTCGGGGCCTTCCGTGGTGACTGTACGGTGACCCACTTCGCGCACCAGGTCGCCGTGCGCAGCGCCCTGCATGCGCGGCGGCACTTCAGGACGCGCGACAAGGTGGGCGACCAGGAGCTCGACGCGGAGGGCCACGTCGCCTCGGGCGACACCTCGCCCCTGGAGGCGGCCATCTCGCGCGAGCGGCGCCGCGTGGTGCGGTCGCTGCTCGACCAGCTCCCCGAGCCGACGGCGGAGGCGCTCGTGCTGCACTTCATGCTCGGGCACACCGTGGAGGAGATCGCCACCACGGCCAGTGCCTCACCGAACACCATCTGGAGCCGCTTGAAGCTCGGCAAGCGGGCGCTCAAGACCGCCCTTGGTCGCGACGAGCGCCTCCGCGAGCTGCTGCGCGGGAGGTCGTCATGAGGGACTGTCGCGGTGAGCTGCGTGGGCGCGTGCTCCGAGGGCTGGCGTCGGACCAGGAGCAGCTCGCGTTCGAGGCCCACCTCGACGGCTGCGAGAGCTGCCGCCTGGCGCTCGAGGTGATGGGGGACTTCGACCCCGTGGGCGAGGCGGCGCCCGGAGACTCCGAGCGGGTCGCGCGGCTCGCCGCGGCAGCGGTCGCGCGGCTGGCCGCGAGCCCGGGCGCCGGCAGCGTCTCGGCTCGACCGCCGCCGCGCCGCCCCGCGCGCCGGGTCTGGCCGCTCTCGCTGGCCGCGCTGGTGCTCTCCGGCGCCGCGGTCGCGGGCGGCGCCGGCTGGGTCGCGCTGCGCTCTCCCACCCCGCCCGCGAGCCCCTCGTTCGAGGCGGCCCCTCCCGCGCGAACGAGCCCACCGTCCGTCGTCGCGCCAGCGCCCGCGTCGGCGATCCCGTCGCCGGACCTGGTCGAGGTCCCGACCCGGGCGGCCCCTGCCGCCAAGTCCGCCCCGCCGCCGCCCCCCCAGGCGGACGCCACCGAGCTCTACCGCGCGGCGAACGAGGCGCGGCGCGGGGGTCGAACCAGCGATGCCATCCGGAGCTACCAGGAGCTGCAGCAGCGCTTCCCGGGCTCCGCCGAGGCGCATGCTTCGCGCGTGTCGCTGGGCGGCCTGCTGCTCCGGAGCGGGGGCGCCGCCGCCGCGCTGGCACAGTTCGACGCCTATCTGCGCGGCGGCGGTCGGCTGGAGGCGGAGGCGCTGTTCGGGCGCGGGCGGGCCCTGGAGGCGCTTGGTCGATCGGCGGATGAGGTAGACAATTGGGACACCCTCGTCCGCAAGTATCCCCAGTCCGGCTATGCGACCCACGCTCAGCGCCGCCTCGACCAGCTTCGCTAGCCTCAGCGTCATCATCGCCGCCATCGCCCTCGCTCCCGCCGTCGCGGCCCAACCGGGAGCACCCGGCGAGGCCCCCCCGCCGGCGCCGGACGCCGCGCCCCCGGCGCCGCCCCCCCCTCCCGTCCTGCCCCGCGTGATCGTCACCTCGGTCGGCGCGGCGCTCCCCCCGACCGCGCTCGAGAGCAGCCTCGGGCCCGCGCTGCGAGCCACCTACGCCCTGCACTTCGCGTCGGCGGACCGCTTCGGGCCCGAGGAGCTGTTCCGCGCGCGCATGGAGTCGACGGCGGCCGTCCACGTCTGGGTGGACACGACGACGCCGGGGCTCGCCCGCCTGTACTTCGCCAACCGCGACGGCACCCGCTACCTGGTGCGGACCCTGGAGCTGTCCGCGCCGGTGGACGAGCTCGGTCGGGAGGCGCTCGCGCAGGCCATCGAGTGGTCGCTGCAGGCGCTGGTGGAGGGCACTGTCGGCCTGACGCGAGCCGAAGCCGAGGCGCTCTTCTCCGGCCCCGCGGCGCCAGCGCACGTCGCTCCGGCGCCGCGCGCCGAGCCGCGCCGCCCGATCGGCGGCCTCCGCCGCGAGGCGCCGGGGTGGCTCCCGGAGGTGGCTCTGCTGCACGGCTGGGCGCCCGCGTCTCGGGAGCTCATCGCGACGCAAGGCCCCGTCCTGCGCTTGGGCGTCGACCGGCTCGCTCGGCGCTACCAGGTGGGGCTGGCCGTGAGCGCGCAGTACCTGTACCCCCAGCGCCACGCCGAGGCGGGCGTGGCGCTCGAGGTCGAGAGCGTCGCCGCGCGCCTCGACGCGCGCACCCTCGCGACGGGGCTCGTCGAGGGCGCGGGCGTCGGGCTGCGCCTGGGCCTCGGCCTCGACGCCGTGTCCGCGACGCCGGAGGCGCTCGACGCGGCTCGCTTCGAGGCAGCCCCGCCGCGCACGACCGCCGTGCCGCTGGTCACCGGCGGGCTCGTCTGGCAGCTCCGCGTCGAGCCCCGCGTGCGGCTGGAGCTCGGCCTCGGCGCCGAGCTCGACCTCGTCGCGGTTCACTACGACGTCGTCACCGCCGCCGGCACGACCGAGATCCTGGCGCGCTGGCCCGTTCGCCCGTCCGCGACCGTGGGCGTCGCGTTGTTCTGACGGGACCCGACCCCCGGCACCCGGCCGGCCGCGGGCCGACGCGGGGGCGCGCGGGCGATCAGCGCACGTGGATGTCCGGCACCGGCGGCTCCGCCATCCCCGAGCCGATGTGGAAGCCGGTGTGCGGAGGCTGATTGTACGAGGACTGCTCCCAGGTCACCTGCATGCGGTAGGTGGGATCGTGCATCAGCGTGTAGATCCGCCGCGCCGTGACGGCCGTGGTCGTGTACACGCGCAGGGCGGAATTGTCCGATTCGCGGACCACCAGCTCCTCGCGCCAGTCACCCAGGAGGTCGGCGACCAGGCCGGGGGTGTTCTTGGTCCCGTTGTTCCCGGAGCAGCCGCTCGCGCTCAGCAGGGAGCCGCCGCCGTACTTGGAGATCGACGCGCCATCCTGCAGCTCGCGGCTCTCGTCCGCGTCCCAGTAGATGAGGAAGTTCTGCGACGAGGGCTCGCTCCCGACGTTCGAACCGTCGGCGCACGACATGAGGTTGCTGGAGGTGGCGCTCCAGAACTCGGCGCCGGGGCTCCCCGCGTGGACGTCCTCGGCGACGCCGCGCCCGTTGTCGTCGCCGCCCTGGGCCTGGGCGTAGATCTGGCAGGTGTTCCCGCTGTGGACGCTGTAGCCGCCGCTCCCCTCGTAGACCGTGAACACGCTGATCCCTCGGCCCGGGACCAGCTCCCCGACGTGCTGGGCGTCGCCGTGGCCGCGGCCCGTGGTGCACCGGAAGGTCCCGTCGCTCCCGATGGTCGTGGCGCCGGTGTTGATCTCCTGCGCGCCGTCGCCGTCCATGTCGGCGGCCATCGACGAGTGGTTCCCCTGACCGGCCGCCGACCGACCGCCGGCGTCGTTGCTGTCGAAGATCCAGTTGGTGGATAGCTCGCCGTCTCGCCAGTGCAGGGCGGAGACGGTAAGCCGCGTGTAATACCCCCGCTGCCGGATGAGGCTCGGCCGTCCGCTGGCGCTGCCGCCGTCGGTCACCATGGCCACCCCCGCGTTGTAGCGGTCCAGGCGGTTGCCGTAGTCGTCTCCCCAGGAGCCCACGTTGCCGCGGGGCACCGGGTGGTTCACGGTGGCGAGCTCCGCGCCGGTGCGCCCGTCGAAGACGGTGATGTACTCGGGGCCGCTCAGGACGTAGCCATCGCCGTTGCGGTAGTCGGCGCCGTCGTCGTCGCTCGCGGCCGGGCCGGTGCCGAGGTACGCGCCCGTCCCGTCACGGGTCCCGGGGGCCGTCTTGACCGCCACCTCGGCGCGCCCGTCGCCGTCGAAGTCGTACACCGAGAGCTGGGTGTAGTGGGCGCCCGAGCGGATGTTCCGACCGAGATCGATGCGCCACAGCGACGTGCCGTCGAGCTCGAGCCCCTCGAGGAGGGTGTTGTCGGTGACCCCGGCCTGCGAGTTGTCCTTGGCGTTGGCCGGCTGCCACTTGAGCACCAGCTCGTACTGGCCGTCCCCGTCCAGATCGGCGGGGGTGACGTCGTTCGCCTCGTAGGCGCCCGGCGAGGAGAGCGGGATGCGGACGTAGTTCTGCGACCAGGGGGTGACGGGGCTCGACGAGGGGCACTCGGTGCCGTCGATGACGAGGCTCACGGAGTAGGCGGCCCCGGCCGCGGCGCCCGAGTCGAAGTAGTTGGTGCTGTCGGTCACGTCGGCGACGAGGGCTCCGTCCCGGTAGAGGCGGTAGCTCACCGACCCTGGAGCCTCGCGCCGGTACTCGTAGCCCATCATGCGCCAGCCCACGTAGTTGCCGTTGCTACCGCGCACGGCGACGACCCCGCGGTCGAGATCCTCCATCTGGTAGTGGCCGTTGGTGACGACGTCACAGGTCCCCGGCGCTCCGCCAGCGCCCCCGGTGGCTCCGCCGGTGCCGCCTCCGCCGGTGCCGCCTCCGCCGGTGCCCCCCGTGCCGATGCCGCTGCAGTCGAAGGCGCCGACGGCGGCGCCGCTCACGGTCAGCCGATCGACGTTGGCCAGCCCCTCGGCGCCCGTCGCCTCGAGGACGAGCCGGTTCTCCCCGGTGGCGAGCGTCACGTCCACGTTCGCCACCGACCAGGTCGTCCAGGCCGACGTGGCGGCGAAGGACAGGCTGGCGGCGGCCGCGGTCCCGTTGACGAGGAGGGTCGCCGGGCGGTCCGCCGAGGCGTTGGCGTAGGCAAACTCGAGCGAGTAGGTCCCCGTCTCGCCGACGTCCACGGCCCACTCGATGCCGGCGCCGACGGCGTTGTCCGTGTTCACGTAGCCGGTCCCGCTGAACCCGGCGTTCGTCGACTCGACGATGCCGTCCATGGAGCAGAACCCGACCTCTCCCTCCTCGATGGTCACCTCGGTCGAGGTGGGACCGCCACCCGCTCCGCCCGCTGGTGGAGCCCCCCCGGTCCCGCCCGCTGGCGGCGTGCCTCCGCTGCCGCCGTTAGGCGGAGCGCCTCCGGTCGCTCCGCCCGTGCCGCCCGCGGGCGGCGCGGCTCCGCTGCCGCCGTCAGGCGGAGCGCCTCCGGTCGCTCCGCCCGTGCCGCCCGCGGGCGGCGCTCCTCCGGTGCCGCTCGCGCCCGCGCCTCCGGTGCAGATGCCGTCCTGGCAGGCCTGCCCGGTCCCACAGACGACCCCACAATGCCCGCAGTTCTGGGCATCCATCGCCAGGTCGGCGCACTTCGAGGCGCAGGCGCTGGTCCCCGCGGGACAATGGCAGCTCCCCGCGACGCACGAGGCGCCAAGCGGACAGGTGCGGTCGCAGGCGCCGCAGTGGCTCGCGTTCGTCTGCACGTCGACGCAGCTCGTGCCGCACGGCGTTTCCCCCGGCAGGGCGCAGGAGCCCTGGCAGACCCCGGCCGAACAGACCTGACTGGCGGCACAGACGGTCCCGCAGGCGCCGCAGTTCTGCCCGTCCCCTTGCAGATCGGTGCAGATCCCGCCGCAGTCGGCGGCGCCGGTCGGGCAATGGCAATACCCGGTCACGCAGGTCGCTCCCGCGGCGCAGAGGGTGCCGCAGCTCCCGCAGTGGGCGGGATCTGCGGACACGTCCATGCAAACATTCCCGCACAGCAGCAAACCGTACGGGCAAGTCGGGGCCCCGGGACCACCGCCGGCTTCCTCCCCCTGGTCCGTCTCGTCGCTGAGGATGCAACCGACGGTCAGCCCCGCCGCCGCCGCGAAACACATCACCTTCTGCAGAGTTCGCGTCATGGGAGAGCGCTCGCTTTCGATGCCCTGTTGCGCGAGCGTCCCCGATCCGGTCACCCATCGCGCGCTTCTTCAGAGTGCCGCCCGTTCCCCCCGGCGCAAGCTCGCCGGGTTTCCCTGTGCCCGCAGCGGCAGCCGCCGCGGGTGCGGGAGCCGGGCAGGTCGTCGCGGCCGGCCGCCCAGCGGAGCTCGAGTCGCCCTCGACGGGATCGACGCGCTCGGCCACCAAGGGTGCTCGGCTCGAAGGGGAGGCGCTACCGCGTCCCCTGCCAGGCCGGCTCACGGTCCAAGTGTGCGCGGCGAAAGGCCTCCACACGCGCATCGTGGAGGCCGTAGTCGGGAGGCACGCCAAGGACCCGGGCGCGCGTTTCGCAGAACAGCTTCCAGTGCCGACTCTCCAGGGCCTCGATCGCCGCGAGAGCCGAAACCCGCGCCGCCGAGGTGTCCGGGACGTTCGCTTGGTAACGCGCGAGCGCGGCCTCGATCTCGTGGCGCAACGGCAAACAAGCCTCGCCCGCAAGCAAGGCGGGCGGGGTAACGACGGCCCGAAGGGACCGGGCACGGCCGATGATGATAAGAGGAGCGGCCATGGCGGCACTCACCAGGACCGCATCGGGGCTCACGGCGTCGGGGCCGTCAAGGAGAGCGTTCATCCGGGCGCTAGCGCTCGCGGCGACCGTGCAACCACTCGGCTGCCTCACGCCCCCGGCGGTCAAGTCGGGCGCCGTCGCGGCCGGGGAGGGCGAGGCGACGTCCTACTGGGCCTCCCAGGGGATCGAGCCCCCGGCGCTCGAGGTCATGGCGGAGCTCGACGCCTGGACTGCCGCCAGCCGGATGAGCCCCGGCATCAACATCGGCAACACTCTGGAGAACACCACCCAGTGGGAGACGGGGTGGGGCAACCCCCTCATCACCCGGGGGTTCGTCGAGGGGCTGGCGGAGCTGGGGTTCAAGACCGTGCGCTTGCCGGTGGCCTGGGACACCTACGCCGTGGATGGTCGCATTCGGCCCGAGAAGATGCGGCGGGTCGGCGAGGTGGTCGACTGGATCACCGGGGCAGGGATGTTCTGCGTGCTCAACATCCACTGGGACGGGGGATGGATCGACTCGAGCAACCAGGAACGCTACGCCGAGACGTTCGCGACCTTCAGCCCGGAGGCGGCGCGGAAGTATCGCGCTTACTGGGAGCAGATCTCCGGGTACTTCGCGGGCAAGGGAGAGGGGCTCCTCTTTGAGGCCCTCAACGAGGAGACGAACTTCAGCAACGAAGGCACCAGCGAGGAGGCCTACGCGACCCTGACCCGGGTAAACCAGCTCTTCGTCGACACGGTGCGGCAGTCCGGGGGCCACAACGCGCGGCGCCTGCTCATCGTCGCTGGCTACTCCACCGACATCGCCAAGACCTGTAGCTCCTTATACCGGTTGCCGAAGGACACCATCCCCGATCGCCTCTTCCTGTCCGTGCACTACTACACCCCCTGGCAGTTCTGCGGGCTGACCGAGGATGCGAGCTGGGGGAAGATGATGCCCACCTGGGGCAGCCCGAGCGACGTGGCCGAGCTCGAGCGGCTCTTCGGGATGATGGGGGAGTACAGCCGGCGCGCCGACGTCCCGGTCTTCGTCGGGGAGCTCGGCGCGTCTCACGAGAAGGAGCCGGCGTCGCGCGTCCGCTGGATGTCGGCGGTCATCGCGGCCGCGCGCTCGCGTCGCATGATCCCGGTGATCTGGGACACCGGTCACGACGTCTCCCGCTCTGCCCCCTACGCGCCCAGCGCGGTGCTCGAGCAGGTACTGCAGACGATGCGCTGAGCGGGGACGTTCGGGAACGACCCACACGGGACGCGGTGCGGGTCGAGTCGTTCTCGAAGCCCTCTCCCGTCGAGCTGCAGCTTCGGCGGCCGTCTGCCGTCGGCTTCGGTCCGCAGTACCAACGCTGGCGCCGTGGTGGTTTCGGGTGTGTGTGCCTCGCACCGGGGCGTCGAGAGGCGTCCCAGTGCCAGCGCTGGCGTGTCTGCCCGCCGGTGAGCGCGCTCGAGGCGAGACTGGGTCGGGCAGAGACGCGCGCCTGGATCTGGCGCCGCGGGGTGTGCGTGCTCGATCCTTCGCTCGATGGGGTGGTTTCCTGGGCCGGGGATGCTCGGTCACGCACCGCGACGCTGCGGTTCCCAGTGCTGCGCAGGGGTGGCGAAAACCGTCGTCAGGAAAATGCACTGGCTGCGGATTCCTGTGGAACCACCTTCTTGGGCCTTGCGTCGAACCCGCTGTCGTCTGGTCCCCTGCGGTTCATCGGATGGGGTCGCCACTTCTTCATGAAGGAGGTGCGCGGTCGCGCCCGCTCGGCCACGAGGGTCGTGGCGTCGAAAAAACGGAACCCAAGCTGGAGGTCCTGATGAAGCTCGCTGCTCGCTGGTTGACGGTTGTGTCTGGGATCTCGCTGTTGGCGCTGGTCGGCGCTTGCGGCAAGGACGACGAGGAGAAGCCCCCGCCGCGCTGCGGTGACGGCAAGGTCGACGCGGCCGAGGAGTGCGACGACGGGAACCTCAGCGATC
>CAYOLF010000054.1:7723-11287 GCA_964404725.1 uncultured Polyangiaceae bacterium | reverse complement strand
GACGGCTGCCGCAGCGACTGCGCCCTGCCGACCTGCGGGGACGGCGTCGTTCAAGCGGGGGAGGAGTGCGACGACGGCAACGTCAGCAACACGGATGGGTGCCTCACCACCTGCCTCGCGGCCAGCTGCGGCGACGGGTTCGTGCAGGATGGGGAAGAGGAGTGCGACGACGCCAACGCAAGCGACCGCGACGGGTGCCTGACCACCTGCGTCGCCGCCACCTGCGGTGACGGAGTGGTGTGGAGCGGGGTGGAGGAGTGCGACGACGACGACGAGGACGTCTGCACGGCGTCTTGCCTCCTGGCCCGCTGCGGCGACGGGATCGAGCAGGCCGGCGAAGCCTGCGACGACGGCAACACCGACGACACCGACGACTGCCTGAGCACCTGTGCGGCCGCCGCCTGCGGGGATGGCATCGTTCAGACCGGCGAGGAGTGCGACGACGGCAACCTGACCGACGGCGACTGGTGCGACGCCACGTGCACGCGGGAGTGCGAGGGGCTCTCGAGCCTGGGCGACGCCCGCGCGCTCGCGGGCGACAGCTGCTATGTCTACTTCGGCACGGCGTCGCCCTGGGGCGACGCGGATACCACCTGCGCCCTGCTCGGCGCTCACCTCGCCGCCATCGGCTCGGAGGCAGAGAACGCGGCCGTGGTCGCGGTCGCCGCGGCGAACACCTGGATCGGCCTGACCGATCAGTACGGTGAGGGCGCGTTCGTCTGGTACGGAGGCCCGGACCAGATCACCGTCCCCACCTACACCAACTGGGCCGAAACCCAGCCCGACGACGGGCCCGAGGGTGCCGGGGACTGCGCCGCCCTGGTGGTCGCGGACGGCACTTGGCTCGACGACGCCTGCGCGACCGAGCGGGGCTACGTCTGCGAATACGAGTGGTAGTCGGCGAGGGACCGCGGAGCCGGCGCCCTTTCGGGGGGGCCGGCGCCGCGCGTCCCGGTGCGCGCGGGCGGCACCGAACTCCTCGATCCGAGCAGGAGGCCGCCCGGTCAGGGGGAGCACGAACGGTAGTCGGCGAGGGCAGCGGCAGCAGAAAGCGAGAGAAACGATGGGTATCCGGCGATCGAACCAGGCTCTGACCGTTCGGGGGGGCGCGTCGCGCGGCCTGTCCCCTTCCTTGCTCGGGGGCGTGCTCTGGGGCGTCCTCTTGGGCGCGGCCGTCGGGTGTGGCGGCGACGACGAGGAGCCGCCCGCGCCCCGCTGCGGGGACGGCGTGGTGCAGGACGGCGAGGAGTGCGACGACGGCAACCTGAGCGACAGCGACGAGTGCACCACCCGCTGCCTCGAGCCTCGCTGCGGAGACGGGATCGTGCAGGGTGACGAAACCTGCGATGACGGCAACTTCGACTCGCACGACGCCTGCCTGAACGACTGCTCCTTCGCCGTCTGCGGCGATGGGATCGTGCGTCGTGGGCTCGAGGCCTGCGACGACGGCAACCAGGACGATGGCGACGGCTGCCGCAACGACTGCGCCCTGCCGACCTGCGGGGACGGCGTGGTGCAGGCCGGCGAGGAGTGCGACGACGGCGATCGGGACGACACCGACGACTGCACCCACCGCTGCCTCGAGCCGCGCTGCGGGGACGGCGCCGTGCAAGCGGGCGAGGAGTGCGACGACGGCAACCCCAGCAACCAGGACACCTGCCTGAACGACTGCACCCTGGCTGTTTGCGGCGATGGGTTCCTGCGGCTCGGGGTCGAGTATTGCGACGACGGCAACCAGGACGATGGCGACGGCTGCCGGAGCGACTGCGCGGCCACCCGCTGCGGGGACGGCGTGGTGCAGGACGACGAGCAGTGCGATGACGGCAACGACGACGACGGCGACGGCTGCCTGTCGACCTGCGTGCTCGCCACCTGTGGAGACGGCGTGCTCCGTCGCGGCGTCGAGGAGTGCGACGACGGCGACCGCCTCGACGGAGACGCCTGCGCGAGCGACTGCACCCTCCCGAGCTGCGGTGACGGCCTGGTCCAGTCCCCGGAGGCGTGCGACGACGGCAACGCCAGCAACGCTGACGCCTGCCTGAACACCTGCGTCCGCGCGACCTGCGGGGACGGTTTCCTCCAGCCCGGGGAGGATTGCGACGACGGCAACGCCGCCGATACCGACGCCTGCCGCTCGGACTGCACCGCCGCGGCCTGCGGCGACGGCGTGGAGTGGGCCGGGGTCGAGGCCTGCGACGACGGCAACACCCTCGACGGAGACGCGTGTCGCAGCGACTGCACGCTGCCGAACTGCGGGGACGGCGTGGTGCAGGAGTTCGAGGACTGCGACGACGCCAACGGTGACAACACCGACGGCTGCCTGCTGACCTGCCGCGCCTTCGACTGGTGCGAGGATTTCGCCGTCACCGCGGTCGAGCCCCCGGTGATCCGCAGCTCCAGCTCGGCTCCCGAGCAGCTCGTCCTCACCGCTGCGGGGCGCGGGTTCCTCGAGATCGAGGGCGCGGGACCCACCGTGACCTGGGACGGCGTCGAGATCCCGGCAGCGGTGGTGGACGCCACCTGCAGCCCAGTTTCCGGCGCGCTCGTCTCGGCCCGCGCTTGCGGCTCGCTCAGCGTCGAGGTGCCGCTCGGAGATCCGCCGGCGGTCGGCGACTACGAGCTCATCGTCACCAACCCGGTGACCCAGGGCTGCGCCGACACCGCGGACTTTAGCGTTGCGCCGCCGCCCACGGTGACGGGGGTGACGCCGAGCGAGGTGTGCGCGGACCTCGAGCTCTCCCTCGAGCTGACCGGGAGCGGCTTCGCCGCCGGGACCCAGGTGAGCCTGGTGGACCAGGCGACGAGCGCGCCCCACGCCGCCTCGAGCGTGACCGCCAGTGACGGCGGCACGAGTCTGCAGGCCGTCTGGGACACCGGCCTGCCCGCGGGCACCTATGATCTGCTCGTCTCCAACGGCACGGGCTGCGAAACCACGACCCTGGCAGCGCTCGTCGTGCTCCCGCGGCCGATCGTGTTCTTCATCGACCCGCCCGTCATCTACAACGCCCTCGATTTTCAGGCGACGCTCTACGTCGCCAACATCAACGGGGGTGACGTGGCGTCGGTCGAAACCCGGCGGGTCGGCACGACCTCCTTCCAGACCCTCTCGCACGTCTACGATCCCGGCGAGCCCTCCCAGGTCCAGGCGACCTTCCCCGCCAACCTGGTCGGCGTCGACGAGCAGTTCGCCTACGAGGTAACCCTCGAGGACGCCAACGGCTGCCCCGCGGCGCTCAACGGGGTGACCGACCTCACCCAGCGGGTGACGATGGCCGACTTCGCGGTGGTGCCGCCGTTCGGCGGGACGACGACCAACACGGACGTCTCGCTCGTCATCGACGACCCGACCAGCGGGGTGCCGTTCGAGGAGGTGCCTCGCGTGTACCTCAACCCCACCGGCGGCGGCGCCCTCGCGCGGGCACTCACCAGCGTCGGCTTCCTCGACGAGACGGAGCTCTCCGCGCTGGTGCCGGCTGGGCTCGCCGCGGGGACCTTCCAGGTGATCGTGGTCAACCCCGACGGGACCGTGGGTGTCAGCGATCCACCGATCCCGGGCGGCTTCAC
>CAYOLF010000054.1:0-7623 GCA_964404725.1 uncultured Polyangiaceae bacterium | reverse complement strand
ACACGGCGCTCGCCAGCGTCGAGGCCATCGGGTTGAGCCCCTTCGGCGATCCCAAGGGGACGTTCGTCCGCCGTCCCGTCGACCTGCCCCAGGATCGCACCCTGGCCCAGGGCGTGACTATCGGCCGCTTCCTGTATGTCATCGGGGGCGACACCGGAGCCGGCGCTGTCACCACCGGTTACCGCGCCGAGGTGCTCCGCGTCGAGGACGCGCCCCAGATCACCGGGGATCTGACCATCGCCCTCGATCCGGATGGGGTCGGGCCGGGCCTCTGGTACTACCGCGTGAGCGCCGTCATGGACGCTGCCGACGCCGACAACCCCGGCGGCGAAACCCTGCCGAGCGAGCCGCTGCCCATCACCGTGCCGGTGTGGGCCCCGGAGGACTTCCAGATCACCCTGCGCTGGAGTCCGGTGCCGGGGGCCGCGGGCTACCGGATCTATCGCAGCCCCGGGGCGGGCGATCCGCTCTCCGCGGCGGCCCTGATCGGGACCACCTCGGCGGGGGATCCGGCCAGCACCGCCGACGACGTGCTCGCGCTGACCGACGACGGGCTCGTGGCAGGCGCGGCGCGGCCGCGGGTGCTGGGCGATCTCGGCGAGTGGATCGCGCTCCCGGCGCTGGGCACCCCGCGCGCGGACTACGGGATCGCGGTCGCCACCGATCCCGCCGACGCCAACGTGCGCTACGTCTACGCCCTCGGTGGGGTCAACACTGCGGGCGCTGAGCTCGGCAGCTTCGAGTTCCTGACCATCACGCTCGGCGCCGACGGCTCACACACGGTCGGGAGCTGGACGGCGGGGGCGGACACCTTCGGTGCCAAGCGCTCGCTGGCGGGCTTCGCCCTCAACTCCTTCGTGACGCCGATGATCGATCCCTTCGCCGCCACCTGGATCATCGCGGGTCCGGGCACGAGCCCCGCTTCCGGCGCGGCCGCTTATGACGTCAGCCGCTTCCAGGCCGCTCCGGTGCAGGCTGGCGGGCAGCTCGGCGACTGGTTCGGCGCCAACAACCAGAGCATCGACCGCTGGGCCTACGGCGCCGTGGCTGTCTCGAGCCAGGTCTTCCTGGTGGGCGGGAGGACGTCGGACGGCATCGCGATCGACCGAACCAGCGGCATGATGCTGTCGGCGATCGGCGACGTCACTGGCGAGATCGTCAGCATCAACAACACGCCGGGCGATCTGGTGACGGCGCGGGAGTATGTCGGGAGTGTCCTCGGCAGCGGCCGCATCTTCCTCGTCGGCGGCAACACCGCGGGCGGCGTCACCGCCACCATCGAGAGCATGCCCTGGTAGCGCACCGTCGCCGTTGGTGTGAGCCCGTGCCCGGAAGCCCCGCGGCACGGGCTCTTGCCTTCGTGGCGGCCCGCCGTCACTCGGGCGGGAGGCAGAACGTCCGACGCCCCGTCGCCGTCTCGCTCAGCCGCCCGAGAGGGTTGCCAGCGACTCCTTGAGGCCGCTCATCAGGAAGTGGGCGCCGATGGCGCCGATGAAGATCTGCAGGATGCGCGACAGCGCCAGCGAACCGAGCCGACCGATCAGGCGGTGAAGGAGCGCCGAGGCCTGCAGGATGGCCCAGGTCGCGCCGAAGACCGCCGCGATGCTGGTGGTGGCGATCAGCGTCCCGTCGCGGTTCAGGATCAAGATGGCCGTGACGACCGCCCCGGGGCCGACGAGCAGCGGCACCGCGAGCGGGACCACGCCGTACTCCAGCACGTCGTCGCCCTTGCCGAGCCGCTGCTCTTGCGCGCCGAAGGCGACGTTCCGGACCGCGATCACGGTCAGCATGATGCCCCCGGCGATCTTGAACTCGGCCATCTGGATGCGGAAGACGACGTCCATCACCCACTGGCCGAAGATCGCGAGCAACAGCAGGGTCACGAGCCCCGTCACCGTGGCGGTGTGGAACAGGCGCCGCCGCGTCGGACGATCGAGCGCGGTCGCCAGCTCGGCGAAGAGCGGGAGGTTACCGAGCGGGTTTACGATCGCGAAGAGCGCAAGGAACGCGTTGATCCAGCTCTGCATCGTCACCTAGCGATTCCGCTCGCTAGGCCATCGCCGCCCCGGCCGCAACCGAGTTCGTCGCGGCGTCCCTGCGCGCGCGCTCGACGCCTACTTGCACCTCGCCGCCCGCGTCGCGATCGTGCACGCATCGCGGCAGGGCAGCGACCGGACCTCGTCCGGTTCGAAGGCGCAAAGCACCCGGTCGTGCCCCGGGGACTCCCCCGGACAGAGGAATACGGCCTCGCACTCGGCCTGGCAGGACGCCGCCCAGTCGAAGGCGCACGCCGTCACCCGCGCGCACAGGGCGTGACAGAACTCCGTGCACTCCGGCTGGGGCTGGGGACCACAGGGGTGGGCAGCGGGCGAGGGGGCGGTGAGTCCCGCCGGATCGGCGCCCTCGCGGGGTGAGGTCGGGGACGGACTGGCTGGCGACGCGGAGGGCGTCGGGGAGGAAGCCCTCGGGGGCGTCCGCGGGCCGCCGCAGGCCGTTGCCACGGCCGGCAGCAAGAGCGCACAGAGCGTCACCGATGTCGTGGGCCTGGTGGTCATCGGGTCTGAGCCCTTGGAGCGGCGAGCGGGACGCTATCACGGCGGAGGTCGGCCCCGAACCCTGGGATCGGGGCTCGCTGCCGGCCGCTCACAGCGGGTACACCGCCACCTGCGCGAAGAGCCCGTAGGCGGAGGCGCCGTACTCGCTCCGGAGGCCGAGGCTCCCGGTTGCGGCGCGGAAGTCCGCGCTCGGTCCCGCCAGATCCGTGACGGTCAGCCGCTCCAGGGCGCCCGGGTCCGGCCGGCGGCCGATCGGCAGGGTCCCGCCGAGGCGCACGAGGACGTGCTGCTCGGCCCACCACTCGAGCACCGGGACCAGCAGCGCGCTGGGGTCCCCGAGGTTGATGATGCCGAGGGCCTGCAGGGCGAGTACGTTCGTGGGCTGGTAGCTCGCGACCAGGCCGAGGTAATGCCGCCCCGCGCCGAAGACCTCGCCGCGGGCGACGCGATCGCTCCGCATCACCTCGAGGTACTCGGTGGGTCGGTACGCACCCCAGCCGTTGAAGTAGTACTCCGCGGTGAGCGCGACGACGTCGCTCGGCAAGAGATCGATCCCGCCGACGGTGCGCAGGAAGCGGTCGCGGTCGCCCGCGGGGGCGCGGTCGAAGGCGACCGTCGCCGCGAGCTCCGCGTGCACCCCGACGGGCCCGAGATCGCCGACGGCGTCGAGGCCGAAGACGGCGTCGCGCACGTACTTCGCCACCGACGGCGCCAGATCGAAGCCGCCGACGTTGGACTGGGCGCGGAGCACGGCGCCCTGCTCGTCCGGGTGGGGTTGCGGCAGGTAGAGTAGCTCGAGCTGGGCGGTCAGCGCGAGGGGCACGGAGACGCGCAGGGCGTCGACGCCCCGGCGCACCTCGCGATCGAGGTCGGTCGGCGCGAACGGGCTCAAGAGATCGGTTGGGTTCCAGAGCCGGCCGGAGCCCCACGAGAGCACCTGCCGCCCCACGGTCAGATCCGCGGAGCGCGTGCGGGCGGTGAGCGCCAAGAGGTCCAGGTTCTGCTCGAGGCGCGCCGCGTCGGAGCTCGCGAGCGTGGGATCGAGATCGACCAGCCGACGCCGCGCGCGGCCGTCTTCCGCGAGGCCGGCGCCGAGCGCCCTGCCGGTCATCAGGGCGGGGTCGGAGGCTGTGAGCGAGTCGAGCTCGTAGCCGGCCTGGAGCTCGTAGCGCTCGGCGAACCGGAGCGAGCCCCAGACGCGCCCCGCCTGGGTGAGGACGGCGCCGGTCCGGGGTAGCGCCGTCACGGGCGGCAATCGGGCGGCCAGGCTCGAAGGCAGCTCCTCGCGCGCCGCGTCGGCGAGCCCGGCGAGCGCCTCGGTGCCACGCGCCAGCCCCGGCTGCAGCACGAGCGCGGTCCAGCCGGACTTGTAGTAGGCCTGGAGCTCGAGCGCTGCTCGGTCGTCCTCGCTCGCCCACACCTCGGCGCCCCGCGCCACCCCCGGGGCGAGCCCGAGCGCGAGCAGGATCGCGACGGCGAGGGGCGGGCGCGTCGCGGCCATGGGGCGCCCCGCGCTCACCCCTCCGCGCTCACCTGGCCGTCCACCAGCCGCACGACGCGATCGACCTCCGCCAGCACCATGGGGTCGTGGGTGGACAGGACGAAGGTGGTGCCGCGCTCGCGGTTGAGCTCTCGCATCAGCTCGACGAGCGCCCGCCCCGTCGCCTGGTCGAGGTTCGCCGTCGGCTCGTCCGCCAGCACCAGCGCGGGGGCGGTCACCATCGCGCGCGCCACCGCCACCCGCTGCTGCTGGCCCCCGCTCATCTTCAGCGGACGCTGGTCGATGAGCTCCCCGATGCCGAGTCGCTCCAACAGCTCCTGCACCCGCCGCCGTCGCTCCGCGGGGGGCACCCCCTGCAGCTCGAGGACGTAGCCGGCGTTCTCGCCCGCCGTGAGGACGGGGAGCAGGTTATAGGCCTGGAACACGAACCCGATGCGGTCGCGGCGCAGGTCCGAGCGCGCGCGCTCGGAGAGCCCCGCGAGGTCGCGCCCGTCGACGCGGAGGGTGCCGGAGGTCGCCTGGTCGAGCGCCCCGATCAGGTTCAGGAGCGTGGTTTTCCCTGAGCCGCTCGGCCCGGCGATGGCCATGAACTCCCCGGCCTCGATCGCGAGATCCACGCCCCGGAGCGCGCGCGTCGCGGCGCGCCCCCTCTCTGCGTAGTCCTTGGTGACGGCGACGACCTCGACGACGGGCATGTTCACTTCCTCTCAGCCGGCCTGGAGCGCCCGGGCCGGCGGCAGCCTGGCGACCCTTAAGGCGGGGTAGAGGCCCGTGAGGAGGGCCATGACGTAGACCAGGCTCGCCGCCTTCAGCGCGTTCTCGAGCGAGAACTCGGTCTTGACGGCCGAGCGCATCACGGTGCCCGCGTACTCGATCGCCTCGCTGCCCGCCGCGCCGCCGATGTCCATGAGCGGATGCACGGAGCCGTACCAGGTCAGCAAGAGCCCGAGCGCGAGCCCGACCAGGCCGCCGAGGGTGCCGATCCAGAACGACTCGCCCAGCACCTGGGCGACGACTCGCCCCGGTCGGGTCCCGATGGCGCGCAGCACCGCGAATTCGCGCGACCGCTCCAGCACCGACATCAGCATGGTGTTGAGGATCCCGAGGCCCACCAGCGCATAGACGAAGACGGCCACGAACCACACGATGCTGTCCCCGAGCGCCTCCATCTGGCGGAGCACCGGCAACAGCTCCCCGTAGGACCGCACCTCGTAGCCGGGGCCGAGCGCGGCGCGGAGACGAGCGGCCTCGGCGTCGGCGGTCGCGGCCCGGTCGAGCTGGATCACGAGCTGGTGCGCCTCGTCCCCGATCCCGACCAGCTCGCGCGCGGCCGTCCGGCTCACCAACACCCGGCGGAGGGAGAGGGAGGGCGACAGGGAGTGGTAGATCCCGCGCACCCGGAAGAGCTCCGCGCCGATCTCGCCGTCGGCGCGCTGCGCCATGACGCGCACCTTCGAGCCGACCTTGACCTTGAGCCGCTCGGCTAGCTTCTCCCCGAGCAGGAGCCCCCGTGGGTCGTCGTCGGCCGGGAGCGCTCCCTGGCGCACGTCGCGGAGTGGAGCGGAGAGCTGGCGCTCGCGCGCGAAGTCCACGCCCAGGAGCTCCACCCCCTCGCTACCCCGCGCGCTCGAGGCGAGCCCCCGCACCACCACCCGGGCGCCGCTCTCCGCGCCCGGGGGCAGCTCGAGCCGCTCGAGGAGCGCCGCGGGGGCCGCCAGGCTCCCGCGCGGGCCGCGGTGCTCGCGCCAGCCGGGGGCGGTGATCTCGACGTGGCCCATGCCGACGTTGTCGAGCTGGTCGCGGGCCTCGCCCAGGACCCCGCCGAGCAGGCCGTCGTAGAAGATGATCAGCATGAGGCCGAGCGCCACCGCGCCCAGGCTGAAGAGGGTGCGCCGCGGCTGACGCCAGAGGCTCCGCCAGGCGAGCTTGAGGACCGTGAGCATCAGCCGACCCTCGTGGCCTCGGCCGGGCGGTGGCGCGACGCGCGCAGCGCCGGCAGGGTGCCGCCGACCAGGACCGTCACCGCGACGGTCACCGCCGCCGACCCGAGCGCGTACGGGTGGAGGTCCACCCAGAGCCGCTCCGGCATGCGCGCGCCCATGACGTCCATGCTCTCCGTGAGGCTGGCGAGCTCGAACGGGCTCATCCCGTAGAGAAGCGCGGCGGCAAGGGCGAGGCCGAGGCCGAAGCCCGCGACGCCAAGGAGCGCCGCCTCGAGCAGCACCATGCCGAGGATGCGGCGCCGCCGCGTCCCGAGCGACGCCATCACGCCGAACTCGCGCGTCCGCTCGAAGGTGGCCATGGTCATGGTGTTGAGCACGCCGAGCGACACGATGAGGATCACGATGACGTCGAGTAGGTGCTGGTTCTTACGCTTGGCGTCCATCGCGCCCTTGAGCTCCGGCAGGATCTCGGTCCAGGGCAGCACCTCGAGCGCGGCCGGGTCGAGCGCGCCGCGCAGGCTCGCCACCGCCTCGGTCGGGTCGGCGCCGTCGCCCGGCAGGCGCAGCACGATCTGGTGCACGCGCTCGCCGAGCGCGAAGAACGACTGCGCCTCGTCGAGCGCCAGGAACACGCTGGTCGCGTTCGCCTCCAGGCTGCCGGCGTCGGCGAGCCCGACGATCGTGAACCGATCGTTGGCGAGCGAGCCGTCGGCGGCCTGCCCCACCAGCACCAGCTCCCCGCCGGGACCGACGCCGAGCTCACGCCCGAGGCCGCGGCCGATCACCGCCTCGCCAGTGGCCTGCTCGCCGAGGGACCGCCCCTGCTCGACGGTGTAGAGCCCCTGCGCGACCGCCGCCGCGGGCTCGACGCCGAGCACCGTCACCGGCGCCGAGGCCTCGCCCGCGCCAGCGAGCCCCGCGCCGACCACGCGCCGCTCGACCTCTGCCGCCGGCACCCGCTGGCGCACCACCGCCAGGACCGCGCCCGGCTCGGCCACCCCGTTCTCCAGCTCTGGCGACGACTGGTAGCCGAGCCCGTGGATCTGCGCGTGGCCGACCAGCCCGCGGGTGACGCCGTCGATCATCCCCGCGTTCGCCACCTCGCGGAAACTGTGGACGCTGACCAGCGCCATGACCCCGAGCCCGATCGCCGCCAGGGTGAGCAGCGTCCGGCGCGGGCTCCGCCAGAGGTTGCGCCAGGCGAGCCGCAGTAGCGCGCTCATCTCCCCTGCTGCAGCCGGTGCAGGCCGAAGGTGTCCTCCGAGATGTCGACATCGAATTCGACGTCCCGGTAGCTTATCACCGTGCGGCGCGCGGAGTCGGCGGGCACGATGGTCACCCGCGCCGGGAAGGTGCGCCAGCCGACGGTGCGCAGGTCAGCGTAGGTCATGGTGCGGGCGAGCGGCCCTTCCTCGTCGTAGAAGCGCTGCTCGAGCGGGACGCAGGTGGCCCGATCCACGAGCGTCTCCACGCGGCCCCAGACCACGGTCGCGCTCGGTTTCGGCACCAGGGTGACGCGCCAGACGTCGCGCCCTTCGTGCTTGGCGACCCCCACGATCCGCGAGTCGAAGTCGTCGACGATGGACGAGCCGCGCACCAGATCGTCGTTGGTGAAATCGCTCCC
>CAYOLF010000053.1:0-42990 GCA_964404725.1 uncultured Polyangiaceae bacterium | reverse complement strand
GGCGTTGCTCGACGCGCTCCGTCACCGGCGACAATGGCCGGAGCACTGAGGGGGGTCGGGGGCGCGGTCTTGCGGCCCGCGGGACGGTTGCTGGCTGATCCTAGCGCCTTTCCCCGCTGCAGCGGGGGCGCACCAGTCCTGTCGGGAACGTCGCGGCGTGCGAGTCGTGGCAAGATCCGGTCATGGAGCGGGCCCCTGGCGACCGACTGGTGCTCTACGAAACGCGGCGCTGCCCGTACTGCCTGCGCGTCAGGGCGGTCCTGGCGAAGCTGGGACGGGAGGTGCCTGGGCGCGACGTCGCCGAGGATCCGTCGGCGCGGGAGGAGCTGCTGCGGGCGCTGGGGCGGGCCGCAGTCCCCGTTCTCCGTCGCATCGCCGCCGACGACACGGAGGAATGGCTCCCCGAGTCGCTGGACATCATCGCGTACCTCCGAGGGGTAGAGCGGTGAGTGGTCGGAGAGCTCTGGGTCCCCAGCACGTCTGGGACCGTCCCTGGCGGTGAGGTCACGATCGTATCGGTGACGGACCGGTCTCGACCATCCGGCGGCTCTCGCGCCTGCCATTGGGGTCGATCGGCGACCATCACTGGTGAGGTCGGCTTCCGCGCGGAGATCCCGGCCGACGCGGTCCCATGGAGTCACGTCTTCCCTTCGGTCGCCCCTTCTGGTCGTTGAGTGTAGGCCTCTTGCTTCTGGGCTGCGAGTGGCCCGCGCTCGGGAGTGGCGAGGACGACGCGTCGCGGGATCCCGGTGGCGCGGGGGGGACGGTTCCCCTCGGCGGTGACCCGATCGCTGGCCTCGGCGCGGACGGCGCCGGCGCTGCCGGCGGCTTCGTCACGGACTACGACGGCGATCCGAACGCCCCGGCCCCGTTCGAGGGCACGGCCTCCGGCCTCGTCTTCAGCGTCTCTCGCGGCGTCTACTCGGCGCCCTTCGACCTGACGATCTCGCACCCGACCTCGACCGAGCTCCGCTACACGCTCGACTGCAGCGATCCGCGCAGCTCCTCGACCGCGCTGACGGCGACCCTGCCGCACACGCTCCGCGTCGATCCGGCTGACACCAACGGCCGCTTCCTCGCCCCGGGGTTCGTGGTGCGCGCCACCGCGGACGGTCCCGCCGCGGCCCCCGCGCAGGTGACGACCCACAGCTACCTCTTCCTCGACCGCGTCGTGGAGCTGTCACCGGACGGAAACGCGCCGGGCCCGCAATGGCCGGCGCCGGTCGCCTCCAGCGTCGGCGGGTGGAGCCCGGGGGGCTTCGGCGACGAGCCGCAGATGATCGACTACGGGATGGACCCGGACGTGACCAGCGCGCCCGAGTACTCGGGGCAGATGCTCGCGGCGCTCACCTCGATCCCCAGCGTCTCCCTGGTCACGGAGCTCTCGAACCTGTTCGACCCGACCTCGGGCATCTACGTCAATGCCCAGCAGGAGGGGGCGGAGTGGGAGCGGTTCGGCTCCTTCGAGCTCCTCTTTCCCGACAACCGACCGGGCTGCCAGGGCAACGCCGGGCTCCGCATCCGCGGCGGCTACAGCCGCCTGGGGACGAACCCGAAGCACGCCTTCCGGCTCTTCTTCTCGGGGGACTACGGCACGCCGAAGCTCCGTTTTCCCCTCTTCGGGAGCGAGGGCGAGGCCTCGTTCGATAAGCTCGACCTCAGGACGAGCCAGAACTACTCGTGGGCCTTCGAGGGCGGCGACTCGGGCGAGAACATCATGGTGCGGGACGTCTTCTCGCGCGATCTTCAGCGCCTGCTGGGACGTCCCTACACGCGGAGCCGGGCCTACCACCTCTTCCTCGACGGGGTGTATTGGGGCCTGTACCAGAGCGAGGAGCGGCCGGAGGCGGCTTTCGCCTCGAGCTACCTCGGCGGCGCGCGCGCGGACTGGGACACGGTCAAGTCCGAGAAGGAGGACGACACCGCGTACATGACCGCCACCGACGGCACCCTGGACTCGTGGCAGGTGGTGTGGGAGCTGGCGCAGGCCGGCTTCCCCGACGACAACGTGAGCTACTACCGCCTCGAGGGGAAGGGGCCTGACGGGGTCCGCGACCCGAGCTTGCCGGTGCTGGTCGACCTCGACAACCTCATCGACTACATGCTTCTGACCTTCTACACCGGCAACTTCGACGGGCCCGTGAGCAAGTTCTACGAGAACAAGACGCCGAACAACGTGTTCCTGCTCGACAGCCGGGTGGACCTCGAGCACGGGTTCGTCTTCATCGCGCACGACAACGAGCACACGCTCCTCGCCGATCCGATCCGCGCCGGCGACGGCGTGATCGAGAACCGCGCGAACATCGGCTACCCGGGCTGCGCCACCGACGAGAACCACCGGGTGAACGACGCCTACCAGATGAGCGTCACCACCTTCGAGCTGTTCCAGCCGCAGTGGCTGCACCATCGGCTGGTACCGAACGTACAGTACATGCTCCGCTTCCAGGCGCGCGCCCAGGCGGTGCTCGGCCCGGGCGGGCCCATGACCCCCGAGATCGCCATCCCGCTCCTGCAGGCGCGGGCGGACGAGATCGATCCGGCCATCGTGGCGGAGTCGGCGCGCTGGGGCGATGCCAAGCGGGAGAACGAGCCCCGCACCCGGAACGACGACTGGGCCCCCGCGCTCGAGCGGGCCAAGAGCGACTTCCTCGGGGTGCGGACCCCGATCGTCATCGAGCAGCTCCGGACCATCGGGATCCACCCCTGAGCCGAAGGGCCGCGGCGCGGGGGGTGGCGGCGCGGCGCTCCTCCACGCTATACCAGCGGCCCGCGGTCGCCGCTGGATAGGCGTTGGGGACCGCGGCCCCGCGGAGGTGACGTGAGCGCCCGACAGAGCACGCAGCGCGGCGAGGGGGCGCCGTGTGCCGGGGCGGGGGAGCACGCGGCAGACGCCGCCGCTCCCGGGTCGGGCCCGCTGGTCCGCCTCGACCGGGTGAACAAGCACTACCGGAACGGCGCCTCCGCGCTGCACGTCCTGCGGGATGTGGATCTCGAGATCCAGCGGGGCGAGCTGGTTTCGATCATGGGTCCCAGCGGCTCCGGCAAGTCGACGCTGCTCAACGTCCTGGGGATGCTGGACCGCCACGACAGCGGCGCCTACTACCTCGAGGGGCGGCTGATCGAGCGGCTGAGCGAGCGGGAGGCCGCGCGCTACCGCAACCGGTACCTCGGCTTCGTCTTCCAGTCGTTCAACCTGCTGCCGTTCAAGACGGCGCTCGAGAACGTCGCCCTGCCGCTGTACTACCAGGGCGTGTCGCGCCGGGACCGGGCCCGGGAGGCCGCCGCGTGCCTCGAGCGGGTGGGGCTCGCGGCCCGCGCCCGGCACCTCCCGACGGAGCTCTCCGGCGGGGAGCGGCAGCGCGTGGCCGTGGCGCGAGCCATCGTCACCCGGCCGCGGCTGCTGCTCGCCGACGAGCCCACGGGCGCCCTCGACACCCGGACCTCCCACGAGCTCATGGACCTCTTGCACGAGCTCAACGCGGCGGGGATCACCATCGTCATCGTCACCCACGAGACGGACATCGCCGACCGCACCGAGCGGGTCATCCGGCTGCGCGACGGCCGCATCGAGTCCGGGGAGGGTGCCGTCCCGGAGGGGCCGGCCGCGCTGCTGGCCCCCGAGGGGGTGCCGTGATCGACGGGCTGGCAGAGATCCTGGCGGTCCTGTCCCGCAATCGGCTCCGGACTCTGCTCACCGCGCTCAGCGTGGCCTGGGGGACGTTCGTCCTGGCGCTGCTGCTCGGCGCCGGGCGCGGGCTGCGTAATGGCGTGACCTGGGAGTTTCGCGACGACGCCGTCGCCGCCGTCTGGATCCACGGCGGCCAGACCAGCGTCCCCTTCGCCGGCCGCTCCCCCGGGCGCAGCGTGTACTTCACCCACGACGACTACGCGGCGCTCGGCCGCGAGATCCCCGGCGCGGAGCACCGGACCGGGCGCTACTACCTGTGGGGCGAGTTCCAGGTGAGCCGGGGGGCGAAGCACGCGGCCTTCGACATCCGCGGGGTCCACCCGGGCCACCGGTACCTGGAGCGGACCGAGCTATCGCGCGGGCGGTTCCTGAACGACGCCGACCTCGAAGCGCGCCGCAAGGTGGCGGTCATCGGCACCAAGGTCACCGAGGTGCTGTTCGGCGACGAGGACCCGATCGGCGCCCGCATCGCCATCCGCGGCGCGAGCTACCTCATCGTGGGCGAGTTCGTCGACGTGGGCGGCGAGGCCGAGCTCCGGAGGATCTACGTCCCCATCACCACCGCGCAGCTCGTCTACGGCCAGCCCGACCTCATCCACGGCCTGGCCTTCACGCTGGCGAGCGAGGATCTCGCAGCGAGCCGCGAGGCCAGCGCGGCGACGCGGGCGCTGCTCGGGCGGCGCCACGCCGTCGCGCCGGACGACCGCCGGGCGATCCGCGTGCACAACAACCTGGAGGAGTTCCGGCGGATGACCGAGGTGTTCACCTGGGTCGACGTCTTCGTTTGGGTGGTCGCGGTGGGGACGCTCTTCGCCGGTATCGTCGGCGTCGGGAACATCATGCTGATCGCGGTGGCCGAGCGCACCAAGGAGATCGGGGTCAGGAAGGCGGTCGGCGCCACCTCGGCGTCCATCGTCGCCATGATCGTGAGCGAGGCCGTGCTGATCACCGCCCTCTCGGGCTACGCAGGGCTGGTCGCCGGGGTGGCCGTGGTCGAGCTGGTGGCAGGATCGGGGCTCGATCTCGGGTTCCTCCGGGAGCCGGCGGTCGACGTCCGGCTCGGCCTCACGGCGTCCGCGCTGCTGGTCGGCGCGGGCGCGCTCGCCGGACTGTTCCCGGCCCTGCGTGCGGCGCGCGTCGATCCCATCGTGGCGCTCCGGGAGGGCGACTGACGTGCGGGCCCTGATCGACGGCGCGCTCGACGCCGGGCAGGAGGTGGTCGCGACCCTGGCCCGCAACAAGCTCCGCGCGCTGCTCACCGCCTGCGGGGTCTTCTGGGGCATCTTCATGCTGATCGTGATGCTCGGGGTCGGCAGGGGCCTCGAGCGCGGGACCGCGGAGAACCTCGGGGCCCTCACCCTGCGCAGCGTGTTTGTCTGGTCGCAGCGGACCGGGATGCCCTTCCGGGGGCTCCAGCCCGGGCGCTACGTGCGCTTCGACAACGCGGACATCGAGGCCGTCCGCCGGGTGCCGGGCGTCGATCGCGTCGCGCCCCGGCTCCGGCTCGGGGAGTGGCGCGACGGTGGCCGGGTCACCGCTGGCACCCAGAGCGGCGTGTTCTCCGTGCTGGGGGACTACCCGGACCTGCCCTACGTGGAGCCGGTGCGGATCACGCGCGGGCGCTTCATCAACGAGCGCGACCTCCTCGATGAGCGCAAGGTCGCCGTCGTCGGGGAGGAGGTCCGGCGGGTCCTGTTCGCGGACGCCGATCCGATCGGCCGCACCCTTCAGGTGCGCGGCATCCACTTCCGGATCGTCGGCGAGATCGTGAGCGATCGCGGCGGCGACCAGGGCGAGCGCGTCAAGGCCACGGTGTTCGTCCCCTTCAGCACCTTCCAGGTCGCCTTCAACGTCCCCGACCGGGTCGGCTGGTTCGGGCTCACCGCCCGTCCGGACGCCTCCGCGGTGGAGGTCGAGCAGGCCGTGCGCCGGACGCTCATCGCGCGGCACCGCGTCCACCCGGAGGACACGGGCGCGATCGGGTCGTTCAACGCGGCGGACCGCTTCGAGAAGGTGGGCGGCCTCTTCTGGGCCATCGGGGTGTTCGTCTGGTTCGTCGGGACGTTGACCCTCTTGGCCGGGGTGCTGGGCGTGAGCAACATCCTGCTCATCACCGTCAAGGAGAGGACCCGCGAGCTCGGGATCCGCAAGGCCCTCGGCGCGACCCCGTGGAGCATCGTGTCCATGGTCCTGGCGGAGGCGATCACGCTGACGGCCCTGGCCGGGTACGTCGGGCTGGTGGCGGGCGTGGGCGTGCTCGAGCTGGTCGCTACCGCCGTCTCGCGTCTCGAGCGCGCCCCGATGCGGGAGCCCGAGGTGGATCTGGGGGTGGCCCTGCTCGCCACCCTGATCCTGGTGATCTCGGGGGCGATCGCCGGTATCGTGCCGGCGCGCCACGCCGCGCGGGTCAGCCCCGTGGAGGCGCTGAAGGCAGAATGATGCGACGGCTCGTGCCGCTGGTGATAGCGCTCGCCATCCTGGGCGCCTTCGGCTGGACGCTGGTGTTCCTGTACCGGAAGTCCGCGCCGCGGCCGGTCGCCCACCCCACGGTGACGGTGGAGCGGCGCGACGTGGTGAAAAAGACGGTGGCGCCGGGGGCGCTGGTGCCGCGTCGCGAGGTCGCCATCAAGCCGCGGGTGTCCGGGGTGGTGGAGAAGCTCTACGTCGTCCCGGGCGACTCCGTGAAGGAGCAGGCGCTGCTGGCCAAGATCCAGATCATCCCCAACATGGTGGCCGTCAACCAGGCGGAGTCGAGCCTCAGGGCCGCCCAGCTCAGCTTCGACACCGCCCAGACGGAGCTCGAGCGCTTCGGCAAGCTGCGGGAGCAGGGGCTCGTCCCGGACCGCGACTACGTCCAGCAGGAGCTCGCCTTCAAGCTGCGCCAGCAGGAGGTGGAGGCGGCCGAGAATAACCTACAGCTGGTGCGCGAGGGCGCGTCCAAGAAGTCTGGCAAGGTCTCCAACCTGGTGCGCTCGACGGTGGAGGGGATGGTGCTCGAGATCCCGGTCAAGGAGGGCGGCAGCGTCATCGAGGCCAACAACTTCAACGAGGGCACGACCATCGCCGCCATCGCGGACATGAACGACATGATCTTCCAGGGTCGCGTCGACGAGTCGGAGGTCGGTGGCCTCAAGGACGGCATGCCGGCGAGCATCTCGGTGGGCGCGCTGCAGGACCAGCGCTTCGAGGGAAAGCTCGAGTACGTCGCCCCCAAGGGGGTGGCGAGGGAGGGGACCATCGAGTTCGAGGTGCGCGCCGCGGTCAAGCTCAAGCCCAGCCTGTTCTTGCGCGCCAACTACAGCGCCAACGCGGACATCCTCCTCGAGGAGCGGCGGGGCGTGCTCGCGATCGACGAGGGCGCGGTAATCTTCGAGGGAGGGCAGACCTTCGTCGAGGTCGACGACGGCGCCGGGACCTTCGCGCGGCGACCGGTGAAGCTGGGGCTCTCGGACGGGATCTGGGTCGAAATCGTGAGCGGGCTCGACGAACACGCCCGCGTGAAACAGCAGCAGGGCGCCGGGGCCGCCGTGTCGGCGGCGCGGGGACCGTAGGGAGCGGCGCGAGCGGCCACCGCGCCGGGCCCTGCGGTGACCTCTCGGTCGTCGTGGGCGCCCGCGCCAGGGGCGCTCCGGCGAGCTTCCGCTTGCCTGAGTAGGCCCGTATACTCCGCCGGCAAGGGGGAGCGCGGGTGCACTTCGCACCGCCACTTTCGGATGAAGAGCCACGTGACGAGGACCCTCTTCGGTGGCGGTGCGCTCGTGGGCGCGCTGCTCTGGGCGGGTTGCGACGTCTACGACGAGTCGATGTTCGATCCGACGGGGAGCAGCCTGGATCGGAGCGGCGGGACGGGCGGTAGCTCGTCGGGCGTTGGTGGCCGCGCGACGGGTGGGGTCCACCCGTTCGGGGGTTACTTTCCCACTGGCGGGCGGCCGCCCGTCGGCGGCTCTTGGGGGGGCACCGGTGGCGTGCTGGCCTGTCCGCCGGGGCAGCATTGGTGCGAGGGGGCCTGCATCCCCCGCGACGACCCCGAGAACTGCGGCGTCTGCGGCGTCGTGTGCGACGAGAGCGCGATCTGCCAGGGGGGAGCTTGCGTCTGCGAGGGCGGGTTCTCTCTCTGCCGGGGCGAGTGCTTCGATCTCCAGAACGACCCGCTCCACTGTGGGGCCTGCGATCGCGCCTGCTCCGGCGACGCCACCTGCCGGGCGGGCGCCTGCACCTGCTCGGGGACCCTGGTGTACTGCGCCGACGACTGCGTCGACCTCGAGAGCGATCCGCTCCACTGTGGCGCCTGCGGCCGGACCTGCGCCGCCGACGAGGTCTGCTCCTCGGGCGGCTGCGGCCTGGACTGCGAGGAGGGGCTCGCGATCTGCGGGCGGAGCTGCGCGAACCTCCTCACCAGCCTGGAGCACTGTGGCGAGTGCGACCTCGCCTGTGGGGCACTGCAGCGCTGCGCCGGCGGCGCCTGTTCGTGCGAGGATGCCGCGCACACGCTGTGCGACGGCGCCTGCGTGGACCTGCTCGCCGACGCGCTCCACTGCGGCGCCTGCGACGTCGCTTGCCCTGGGGGCAAGATCTGCGACCAGGGGAGCTGCACTTGCGCCGCCGGGGAGGCCTTCTGCGACGAGCGCTGCATCGACGTGCTCGAGGACACGGCCAATTGCGGCGACTGTGGCGTCGCCTGCGTCGACGGCCAGCTCTGCGACCAGGGCACCTGTGACTGTCCCGGCGCGACGGAGGAGCTCTGTCCCTCGGGCGAGGTAGAGCTCTGCACGGATCTCATGACCTCGCGGGACGACTGCGGGGAGTGCGGCGTCGTCTGCGAGGGCGAGAAGGAGTGCCGCGAGGGGCTGTGCGCCTGCGCGGCGGGGGAGACGTTCTGCGCCGAGGCCTACTGCGTCGACCTGCAGTCGGACGTCGAGTACTGCGGCAGCTGCGACCTCGCCTGCCTCGCCCAGCAGGACTGCCTCGAGGGCGTCTGCACCTGCCAGGGCGAGCTGATGATGTGCGCGCTCGAGTGCTTCGACGCCCAGACGAGCCTGGTCCACTGCGGTGAGTGTGGCACCGCCTGCGTGGGCAAGGAGATCTGCCTCGACGGGGTCTGCACCGACGAGCCGTGCCCGTCGCCGATCGACGTGACGGGAACCCGCATCGACGTCTCCACCGAGGGCGGCTGCTGGCGGACCACTCAAGAATTCGGGATCTTGGGGTGCTGGCAGTTCGAAGGGCACACGGTCCTGATCAACGACGTCGAAGCCCTCTGCTCGGGGGCGGGCGAGGCGGTGACGCTGCCGGATCCCTACGAGGGGTACTACTACATCGAGGTCACCGGTCCCGGGACGCAGACGAGCGCGAACCTCTCTTGGTGGTAGCGGGGTCGGCACTCGCGGCGTCACGTGCGGTCTGGCGCCTCGTCCGTCGCGTTCCGTCGTTGCCCGAGGATCCGCCCCAGCACCTCGTCCATCACGACCCCCATCGCCGGCTCTACGCCCACGGCCTCGGCCAGCGTGCCCATCCGCGCCAGCCACACGAGCTCGCTCTCGACCTCGCGGAAGGCCGTCCGGCTCCGCGTGCGGCCGAGGCGCTCGCGCGCCCAGAGCTGGACGGCCATCCCCGCGCGGGCGGAGGGGCCGTCACCCGCGCCGTCCTCCCCGGCCTCGTAGCCCCGGTGCTCCAGCAGCACGCCGAGCTCGGCGTACAGGGGGAGCTGTCGGTGGAAGAGCCGCCAGGGGATGCGGCCGGGCAGGCCGCTCGCGGCGAGCGCGTCCGCAGCGCGGCGCTCGAGCCTCGCGGCGTAGCGCCGGTCCGGGGCCCCCGAGGCGCGGCCCTCGCGGTAGAGGCGCCGGTAGCCCGGGAGCAGGTCGGGGTCGTGACGCTCGAGGGCGTCGAGCAGGGCTCGTTGCTGGATCCCGGGGCGCACCGTCAGGCCGCTGAGACAGACGAAGTCCGCGCCGGCCTCCCGCACCGCCGCGAGCAGCGCCGTGAGCGCCTCCGGCTGGTCCGACAAACCCGGCAAGAGCGGCATCGCCATCACCCCCGTGCCGAGTCCCAGCGCCTTGGCGCGGCGGAGCAGGCGCAGGCGCTCCGCGAACGGCGCGGCGCCCGGCTCGTACTGCTCGCGCAGGCGCTCGTTCGTCGCCGTGAGGCTGAAGGAAACGATGGCGCGCTGTCGCCGGTTGATGCTCGTGAGCAGGTCGAGGTCGCGCTCGACCAGCGCCGACTTGGTGAGCACGTGCACGGACAGACCCCGCGCGTGCACCAGCTCGAGCGCCCGCCGCGCAAGGAGAAACTCCGCCTCCGCGGGCTGGTAGGCGTCGCACACGCCGCCGCCGAGGAGCAGAAACCCCGGCTCCCGCACCCGGGAGAGCTCGCGCTCCAGTAGCTCGGGGGCGTTGACCTTGACCTGGATGTCCGCGGCGAAGTCCCCCGGCACCCGGTAGCGCTCGGCCCGCCCCTCGCAGTACGCGCAGGCGTGCTCGCAGCCGCGGTAAAGATTCAGGCCGAACCGCCCGAGCAGCCACGGATCGACCGTCCCCGAGGGCCGGGCGAGGCTCCGGGCCGTGATCAGCTGGTACCGGGCCGCCATGCCGTTGGGGGGGATTGTATCGCGTCGGGTGGAGCGGGCCCCTTGCGCCGGGAGCCGAGGTCCCGTCCGACTCGACGACGGCGTCCCGCCCCGCCGCCGCGCCGGCCCTGGACCCGCTTGCGCGCCCCCGGGGCAGAGGGCCAGGATCCCCGGCGCCCCTCGCCGGAGCCGCCTGCTTCGGAGCCGAACGCGGACGGGCGACGCGAAAGGAAGACGACGATGAGGTGCTTCGCCATCGGTGGCTTGGTGATCGGTCTGGGCGCCCTCGCCCTCGCGACGGGCTGCAACGACGACGAGGATCGGGTCACGTCGAAGTCGCCGGGAGCGGCAGGCGCGGGCGGGGACGCGGCGGGCGCTTCCGGCGGGGGCGGGGCGGGTGGAGCCGGCGGGGGCATGGCCGGTGACGTGGGCGGGGGCATGGCCGGTGACACCGGTGGGGCCGGGCCTGCGGATCCCTGCGGCCCCGTCGACCCGGCCCTCGCCGAGGGCGACGCCGACGCGCTCTTCGGGGCGCCCGAGGTGCCGACCTTCGATCTCTATTTACCCGCCGACGAGTGGGAAACGTTACAGGTGAACGCCCGCGACGAGCAGTTCGTCGCGGCACAGGCCTGCTACGAGGGGCGAGCCATCGGGCGGGTGGGGCTTCGGTTCAAGGGGAGCTACGGCTCGCTCTACAGCTGCTTCGACGAGAGCGGCGCCAACACCTGCCGCAAGCTCAGCATGAAGCTCAAGTTCAGCGAGTACGATCTGAGCAATCGCTTCTTCGGGCTCAAGCGCCTCAACTTCCAGGGGTATCGCTACGACGCGACCTACCTCAAGGAGCGGCTCGCCTATGACCTCTTCCGGACGATGGGGATCGAGGCGCCGCGGGCGGCTTGGGCCCTGGTGCGGGTCAACGACGAGCCGCAGGGCCTGTTCGGCATGGTCGAGGCCATCGACGGGCGCTTCACCGAGGACCGCTGGCCGGACCACGGGGACCAGAACCTGTACAAGGAGACCTGGCCCATCAACACCGACGTGGACTGGGTCACCGAGCGCCTGAAGACCAACGAGGAGGTGGGGGACGTCTCCGCGTTCGTCGCCTTCTCGGCGGCGATGCTGGCCGCGGACGAGGCGGACCTGCGCGACACGCTCGGCCGGTTTGCCGATCTCGACTACTTTGCCCGCTACATGGCGGTGGACGACGCCATCGCCAACTACGACGGCGTCACCGCCTACTACAGCAGTGAAGACGCGGCCTGGGCCGGCAATCACAACTTCTACATCTATGAGGAGGCGCCCGATCGGTTCACCATCATCCCCTGGGACGTCGAGTCGTCGATGCTGCCGAGCGTGGGGTTCGCCGAACTGCCGCGCTGGACCGAGCTGCCGGAAGACTGCGCCCGCCAGTACCGCGCCTGGACGGTCGGTGACGCCCTCGTGATCGCACCCGGTTGCGACCGAGTCTTCCGCGCGCTCGCCGCCGACCTCACCGCCTACCGCGCCGCGGGGCAGGAGCTCCTCGACGGCCCCTTCACGGAGGCGGCGTTGCTCGCCGCCATCGACGAGCAGGCGGCGTTCGTCCGCGAGCACGCCGTCGCCGATCCGAACGGCCCCGGCGAGCAGACCTTCGAGGACGACCTCGCCTACCTCAAGGGTCAGGTCCCGCTGCTCGTCGCCCGCTTCGAGCACCTGCTCGCCGGGGACTCCTGGACGAGCCTGGCCTTCAGCACGACCGAGGTGAACGGCTTCGAGGAGCAGGACGACTTCGGGCTGGTGATGGGGCCGATGCTGCTCACGAACCCGAACTCGGACGTCTCGATCGCCGTCAACACCGCGGAGCCGATGGTCGGCTCACAGGATCTCTTGATGAGCTTCACCTACCGGAACGAGGTCGAGCCTTGGCAGCAGTGGATCCACTACCGCGCCGCGCTGGCGGAGGGGCAGGTGGATCTCCGGGGGATGGCCGGGATCCGGCTGTGGGTGCGCGCCGATCGGGCGCGGGCCCTGCGCTTCGATCTCGACAGCCCCGCGGAGTCGGCCGCGATCGAGGGGATCCGGCTCGGCTGGGACGTGCCCCTCACCGCGGAGCCCACCCAGATCGAGGTGCGGTTCGCGGACGCGGCGGTGCCCGGCTGGGCGGTGGATCAGGGGCGTGACCCCGGCGACGATCCGCAGGCCATCCTCGCCAGCGTGACCGGGCTCGCGTTTCACCCCCTCTGCGCCGGGCGGAACAATTCGACCGGTCAGCTCCCCGAGGGCGAGACGGACCCGGGCTTCTTCGCCTTCGACGAGCTCGAGTTCTTCTGACGTGCGGGCCCGGTCAAAGGTCCCGAGCGACGCCGGCGATCCGATCCGTCCGTCAACCACGACCGGTTGAACCGGCGCAGACGCCGCCGCGGAACCGAGGTTCACCACGACCAACCCCGGTCAAGTGGTCGTGGCTAGCCTCGCACCGCACGCCGTCGGTGCTGCCTCCAGGATCAGTAGTGGATCGGGATGGGGCGCCGCTCCGACTCTGCGTCGTTCGGGGGCCCTGCGTGCGCGGAGTAGAAATGGCGTCGTCGATGCCGTCCTTTTCTCCTGGGTGGCGGTACGGGACAATGAAACCCGGGCGCTCATCGCCATCTCCCCGACGCTCGCGCTCGGCGTGGGTGCCTCGCTGCCCCGCAGCACCGGCGTGGCGGCTCGCTCCGTGCCAGCCCCGCGACGATCCCCGAACGGCCATGAACGCGCCCGATCCGAACCCGCCCGACCTCCTCGCGCGAGCCGCCTGCGCCGCCGCCGCGGGGCTGCCAGGGGCCGCGGACGCCTTCGTCTTGGCCGCCGGGCCCACCGTGCTGAGCATCGCGCGCAAGATCCTGGGCACGGGCCACCCGGAGGTGGAGGACGTGGTGCAGGAGGCGCTACTCGCGGTGCTCGACGCGCTCCCTCGTTTCCGCGCCGGTGGCGGCAGTGTCCCCCGAGCGGCACCGCCTCGCGTGGTCGGTCGAGCTCGGCGCCGGAGTGGACGACGTGGACTACGAGGGGAAGGAGCGCCCCGAGCGCGAGCTCGGGCAAGTTCGCTCCGGCAGCGCCTGGCGACCGATGGCCCACGCGCTCGCGCGCGGCACGCTGCTGCTCGGTGCGACCGAGCTCGGCCTCGGCGTCACGACGGCGATGCCCCTCGTCGACGCCCATTACGACGTGATGCTCGAGGGCGAGCCGCGGCGCGAGATCACGCTCTGGGCGGTGCAGCCGGGGCTGCTGGTGGAGGCGGCGTGGGACTGAAGGGAACGCCCTCGGCTTCGCGGGTCCGTCCGTTTCACGAGCCCGCGACACTGGCTGAAGGAGGACCGAGCTTGAACGGGAGGACATCGTGACGCGACGAGCCATCCATGTGCTGTGCGGGATCTGGATCGTGGGAGCGACGGGGTGCGATGGCGGCAGCCTCCCCGTCGGCGGGACCGCCGGGTCCTCGGGCAATGGCGGCGAGGGTGGCGGGAGCTTGAGCGCGGCCTGCGTAGGCGCAGGCTGCTGCGCGACCGTCGAGCTCAGGCCCGGCAGCGTGACGGTGTCCGTCGTCGACGGGCAGGTCTACGACGACTCCGTCGTGGAGCTGGTCGAGGGCAGCCTCGATCTTCGCTACTGGTACACCTCCATGGAGGTGAGCTCCACCGAAACCGGGGTGATGGAGGGCACGATCCAGGGGCCGACCAATCCGAGCATCCGCGCCGCGTCAGTCCAGAGCGACGGGGCCCCGGCGGGGACGCTGGCCTGCGACCAGACGCTAGAGCTCGACGTGCGTCTGCGCACCGACGTCACCTACGTCGAGGGTGCGTCCCCGACCACCTGCGAAGGGGTCTTTGGGCCGTCGGTGACGGTAACGGTCAGCGTGGCCTGCCCCGTCTGCCCCGACGACGCCGCGGAGGAGACGGAGCCTTGTCACCACCCCCGCTCGCTCTCTTGCCTCGGCACCGTGTACGGGATGTCCGGTGAGCCGCTCCAAACGGGTTGCGTCTGCCCCGGCATCGAGGAGCTGCGGTACTGGCGGTGCCCGATCGCGTGAGCGGATGGCGACGGCCTTCTCTCCCCCTATCTATTACGCCCACCGTGATTACGTTGGGGCATCGCAGCAAGAAGGACGGTGTCACAATGCCCGGAATTCAGATGAAGGTCGCTCCCGAAACGGTGGCGTACGCCGACGCGGAGAGCCGCAAGCTCGTCGTGGAGTTCTCCATCCCAGGGGCTCCAGCCGATACCGTCGACGTGAGGATCCTGCGGGACAGCGTCCACCTGACGGCGCCGGCGAGGGACGTCGAGTACGTCGCATCGCTGGCCCTGGGTTGGCCGGTGAAGCCCGACCAGGCCGAAGCGACCTACGAGCACGGTCTGCTTCGAATCGAGGTGCCCTTCAAGGATCCGATGGAAGACGCCGTGAAGGTCGCCATCAACGCCGCCGTCGCCGCCCCCAAGGCGGAAATCGTCGCCGCTTGAGGCGCCGACCGACTGCCCCGGTCGCCCGCCCCACAGGCAGGTTGCCGGTGCGGTCGACGCTGCGACCGCACCAGTCGAAGACAAGCGCTGGTCCGGCCCGCGCCGCCTGCCTGTGCTGTTGGCCCTGAGAGCGGCCGGCGCGCGTCAGACCCACCGGGATTCGCAGGGGCGAACCTGGTCGGTCGCGGTCGTGTCGACCGCCCGGGCGGTCGCCGATTCGCTCAGCCTGCCGGGGCGTGGCGACCACGACGCCGCCGACGTCCCCACAGGATCAGCCCGATCAGTCCGCTCAGACCGACCCCCATCCCCGTGGGCCTCGTCGTCGGTGTCGCGCAGTTGCATCCGCCGTCGTCGTCGCTTGCGTCGGCCTTCGCTGGCTCCGCACCGCCGGTCGCCTGAGGGCTGGTCGCGCCGGTCCCGCTGACCGCCGGTGCGTTGCCCGTCCCGACGACCCCGCCCGTGGTGGCGCCAGACCCGCCGGTGGCCGCTCCGCCCACGCCAGGGGTGGTCCCACCGGTCATCGGCGTCCCGCCCGTCGGCACGCCGCCCGTGGCGGCCCCGCCACCTCCGGTCACGACCCCGCCGGTCGCCACGGCGCCGCCGGTAGTCACCCCCCCGCCGGTGCCGCTCGTGGCGCCACCGGTAGCCACGACCCCACCGGCGCCACTCGCGGCGCCGCCGGTGGTGACGTCCCCGCCGGTTCCCGCCGTGGCGCCACCCGCGCCGCCTTCCACCCCGCCGGTGCTCGGCGCCCCTCCGGTGGCCGCGCCACCCGTACCGCCCACGGCGGCCTCGCAATCGGTCCACACCTCACCGGGCGTCCCGCCGCTGCCCGGGTTGGTTCCCTGGGTGCCCTGCAGGCGGAAGTAGATGCCGTACCGGTCCTGATAGCGCTGGTACTGCGGCGTGAAGCGCAAGTGGTCATCCTCGTCGGTGTTCCGCAGCGTGAACTCGAGCGCTCCGGGCGTCTGGACGAGGTTGTCGTTGACGCTGGCGATCCAGTCCTCGACGGTGCCGCTGGAGATCGCGAGGGTTTCCTTCGCCGGCGTGGGCGGAGGTGCGGCCTTCTCCGAGGCCCACTGCGGCTCCGACACCATGTTCTCGGTACCCATCCCCGCGCTGAGCACCACGGGCCCATACCGGAAGGCCACCGCGTTCTCGTTGTCTGGCAGTCGCGAGACGGTCACGTCCGCGGGGAGGACGTACTGGATCGTGTCGCCCGCGCTCCACACTCGCGACACCTCGAAGTAGCCGTCGATCGCCTGGGTGCAGATCGTCTGTCCGTTGACCGCGAGCGTCGTCAGCTCGCCGGTCGCGAGCCAATCCGGCTTCCGGAGCTTGATCCCGACCTCGTCGGCGGGCGCCGAGTCGATCGTGAACGACACCGTCGGCGCCAGTGGTACCTCGGCCGTCTGGGTTAACGACAGCGAGCGCTCGGGCCAGCTCAGGGTCGAGCTGATGAAGAGGTTCACGTAGAGGTCGGCGTCGTCGTGGAAGTAGATGCTGTCGTTGAGCTTGGTGTAGTTCTCCATGCCCGTGCCGGTGCAGCACCAGAAGGTGTCCGTCTCCCGCCCGAAGACCTTGTGGTATCCCGTCCCCATCGGCTTGAAGTACGTGGTCATCCCCGTCTCCGGGTTGATGGCCGAGAGGATCTCGTTGATGAACCCCCGCTCGTAGAAGTCGGCGTACTTGACGTCTGCCGTGATCTTGAAGAGCTCCCGCGAGAGCTTGAGCATGTTGTAGGAGTTGCACGTCTCGTTGTTGGTGTTGTCTCGGCGCGAGTCCAGCTGCCCGGGCTCGTGGAAGTGCTCGAGCTGGCTGTTCCCACCTGTCACGTAGGTGTGGCTCCCCACCACCATCTCCCAGAACTGCTCCGCCACGTCGAAGTAGTAGGCCTCCGCGGCGCCGAGCGTCCGATAGCGGTTCAGCGCGCCGATGATCTTCGGGATCTGGGTGTTCGCGTGCCGGCCGTTGAGGATGTCTTGCCCCTGCGTCAGGGGAGAAAAGAGGGCTTCCTCGTCGAAGACGTGGGCCGCGTCGAGGTGGTTCTGGCTGTGCGTGTACTTGTAGAGCTCGTACAGGCAGTCGTTCATGCCACCGTACTCGATGCTCAGCACGTGCGAGCGCATGCTGCTGTCCCAGGACGACGCGCGGCCGTGGACCCAGTCGCCGAGTCTGCTGGCCACCGCTAGGGCGGCCTCGTTGCCCGTGAGCTTGTAGACCTCGACGATGCCGCTCAGGACCTTGTGCATGCCGTACCAGGGGACCCAGATGTCGTCGCTCCTGGCCTCGAGGCGGTCGAAGTGGGACTCCGGGGACGCGAACAGGTAGCCGCCAGTTCGGTCCTGGTACGTCTCAAGCTCGCTGATCACGTGATCGAGAACGGCGTTGATCTCCTGGTTCCGCTGCGGGTCGACCCCGACCGTCTGCTTGTGACCCTGCGCGAGGGCGGTCAGGTAGTGCCCGAGGGTGTGCCCACGAAGCAGGCTCCAGCCACCCTCCCAGCCACCGTAGAGGGTGACCCCGTTTTCCGGGTCCTGGCCCCGAGAAACCGCCTCGAAGCCAGCGAGCAGCCGATCGGGATCCAGTCGCAGCAGGTAGTCGATGTCGACCGTGAAGAGCTGCTGGTAGTACGGGTCGGTGACCCGGACCCGTTCCATGTCGAAGTCCTCGAGCTGGGCGACCGCAGTAATCGGCGCCCCGGTGGCGAACGCAAACGCCAGCGCGGAGAGGGCGGCGGGGGGAAGAAGCTGGTGTTTCATGGCGTAACCTCTCTGCGGGGGACGGCCTGGCAGCTCGGGCGTCGGGCGTCGACTCCTGGGCCGAGGGCACAGCTCCGGTGCGGAGCCGTGCCTCCGGCCAAAGAAGCACCTCTCGCCCCGTCGCTGGAGCGCGCTGGGGCGAGCCGGAGCCGAGGTCCGAGGGATGGGCTCGGAGACGATGGGGGCAGCTCCGACACGACAGTGTAGTTTGTCGGGATGCCTGGGTGAATGTCGCGATTCCGGCGAAGAGGGATCCGATTCCGCGCATTCGCGCCGCGGGCCTCGCGTTACGGGGCGTGCCGTTGTCGCGACGAGGAATCCAGGTTGGGAGGGAAATAAAGCTCCTCGCCTCGGGGCGCCCTCGTGGGAGCACTTCGGCGGTCAGGGGCCGCCCGAGCGGGGCCAGCCGTCGTCGTCCCAGGCGAGCTCGGCGATGCGCAGGGTCGCGCGGCCCGCGGCGTTGGCGTCGTAAGAGTGGAAGACGTTGAAGTCGCCCTCGGGCGTGGTCACCAGGGTGTTCGAGCCGACGCCGTGCCATTGTGCGTCGCCCGCGAGCAGCAGCGTGCCGCCCCCGTCGAGTAGGGGCACGCCGTCACGGTCGAGGTAGGGACCGCGCAGCGCGGTCGCCCGCCCCACGCGCAGGTTGCTGGTGCTGTCGACGCCGCGACAACACCAGTCGAAGGTGACGAAGAGGTAGTAATAGGGCGCGCGGTACCAGAGGAAGGGCGCCTGGACGGCGTGCGGCGCCTCGGGGCGCGCGGCCAGCGCGACCAGCTCGTCGGTGGCGCGCGCGCCGCTCGCGTCGAGCTCCAGGAGCTGGATGCCGCTGCCGAAGCTGCCGAACACGAGCCAGCGCGAGCCGTCGGGGGCGACGAGCACGCTCGGATCGATCGCGTCCCATTCCACGTCCACTCCGTCGGCGTCCGAACAGACGATCGGGCCCTGGTCCTGCCACGCGGGAGGGTCGAGCGCGGGGCTGGTCGCGTGGCCGATGCAGGACCACCCGGAGCCGAAGGTCGAGGCCGCGTAATACAGGTGGTACCCGTCCCCGAAGCGCTCGACGTCGGGCGCCCAGAGCCCCGTCGCGTCGGGGACGAGCTCGCCCACCCACGCGGGCGGGGTGTCGAAGACCACGCCTGCCTCCTGCCAGGAGCGAAGGTCGTCCGATACCTTGTAGGGGAGGCCCTCGCCCGTGCGAAAGAGGTAGTAGCGGCCGTTCGATTCGATCACCGACGAGTCGTGCGTCTCGAGATCGCCGACGAGCGCGAGGGCCTCGAGCGGCGCGGGCGACGCGCCGCCAGCTCCGCCTAGCCCCGCGCCGGGCCGACCCGCGCCGCCGCCGCCTTGCCCCGCGCCCGCCGGCTCCGCGCCGGCGCCGCCACCCGGCGTGGCACCCGCGCCCGCCCCCGCCGCGCCGAGGGGTCGCTCGCGCGCCATCGCTACCAGATCGGGCCGCGAGGTGCAGGCCGCCGCCAGGCCGAGCGCGCCGAGCGCGAGGAGGGGAGCGCCGGGCGCGCGGTGGGGCGGGCGATGGCGGCGCATCTCGGTGACGGCCCCCGCGGCCTAGCGTCCCACGCCCGGCGCGCCGAGCGTCCGTGCCTGGGCGCTGCCCGGATAGTCGCGCAGGAAGGCCGCGGTGGCCTCGCGCGCCGCGGCGCCCCGCCCGAGCTGCTGCAGCGCGCGGATCCGGCCGTAGCGCGCCTCCTGCGCCAGCGCGCCGCCGGCGGCGAGGTAGGCCTCGAACGAGCGCAGCGCCGCCGCGGGCTGGGCGAGCTGGGAGAGCTGCAGCTCGCCCAGCGACACGAGCGCGGCGCGGGCCTCGGCGCTGCGCGGGTGCGCGCCGATGAGCCGCTGGTACGCGGTCGCGGCGTCCGCGTAGCGCCCCGACCCGCGCAGGCTCCGCGCCTGAGCGAGCAGCGTCGCGGCGGTTGGCTCGGCGCCACTCCCGGTCGGCGGCGGCGCGGTCGACGTCGGGGGTGACACGGTCGGCGCTGCGGGCGACAACTCTACGGTGCGGCTCACCCGCTCGGCGCCGAGCACGGAGAAGCGCCCCTCGAAGGGGGTGTGTCCAGGCGCGGTCACCGCCACGCGGTGCTCGCCACGCCCGACGAGCGCGGAAAGCGGCGCGTCCCCGAGGTCGAGCCCGTCGAGCGCGATTCGCGCGCCGGGGGGGCGGGTGTCGATGTCGAGCGGCGCCGTCGCCCCCTCCGCCCAGAGCTCCGCGAGCGCGCTCAGGCGCGCGTCGCGTTCCCAGCCCGCTCCCGAGGGCGGCGTCGGACGGATCCCGGCGCCGAGGATGGCGCTCGCCGGGGCGCGGAGCTCCGTGCGCGAGCCGTCCACGGCCTCGACCACGACCGCGCCGTGGTGCAGGCGCACGGCGACCTCGGCGCCGTCGAGGTGCTCGACGGCGAAGACGGTGCCCTGGGCGGTGATCCGCCCGGCCGCCGTGTCGACGCTGAAGCGCGTCCCCGGCGGCTGCGGTTCGAGCCGGCAGACCACCGCGCCGGCGTCGAGCCGCAGGCGCCGGTGGCCGGCGTCCGCGTCGAGCAGGACGAGGCGGCTCCCGACGTCGACGCAGGCGGAGATCCCCGTCGAGTAGGCCAGGCACGCGCGACCGTCCCCGATCCGCACCGCGTCGTTCGCTCCCAGCGCGGCCCCCGCCGACGCCTGCACCCCGCGCACCTCGACGGCGCCGGACACGAGCACGAGGCTCACCGAGGTGTCACCGACCGCCACGGCGCGCGACGCCGCCTCTGGCGCGCGCTCCCGCCCGACCAGCGCCAGCGCCGCGGCCGCGGCCACCGCGGCGGCCCCGCCCGCGAACAGCCCCCGCCGGAGCCACGCCCGGCGGACGGGCGGGCGCGTGGGGGCGGCCAGCTCGACGAGGCGCGGCGGCTCCGAGTCCTCCGCGAGGCAGCGGTCGAGCGAGTCCCACACCCGCGCCTCGGCGGCGCAGGCCGAGCAGGCCGTGCCGTGCTCGCGCAGGAAGCGCGCGTCCTCCTCCGTGAGCGGCTCCCCCACCGCCGTGCGATCGGAGAGCCTGACCCAGCGCTGGCAGGCGGCGTCGTTCATCGGGTGCTCCTGTCGATCCCGGGCAAGCAGACCAGGTCCCGGCGGATGCGCTGCCGCACCTGCCGGCGCGCCTGGAGGAGGCGATCCTTGACCGTGTTCACCGGCGTGTCCGTGAGCTGTGCGATCTCGTCGAGCGAGTAGTCCAGGACGTGCCGCAGCACGAGCGCCGTCCGCCGGGCCTCCGGCAGCTCCGCGAGGTAATCGAGGATGGGGCGGGGGATGGACCGCTCCGGCAGCGGGGCCGCGGCCACGGCACTCAGCGTCTCCGGATCCGCCGTCGCGTCGACCTGCGCGGCGCGCACGCGCCGCTGGCGCGCGTGTCGCACCGCCGTGCGCACGGCGATGCGATCGGACCAGGCGTAGAGGCTGCCGCCTCGGAAGGTCCGGGCGGAGCCCAGGATCTCCATGAGCGCGCACTGGACGGTGTCCTCGGTGTCCGCGGCGTGGCCCAGGACCGCGAGCGCGATGGTGCGCACTCGGCGGCGCAGCAGCACCACCAGCTGCTCCTGCGCCGCGGGATCCCCGGCCGCCGCGAGCGACATCAGCTCGGGGGCCTCGGGTCGAGCTGGGTGGGTCGCCGTCACCGTCGCTACTCCTCGTCCGGTGGATCAGTGGTGCCGACCGGGCAGATCGGGCGGCGTTCTTCGGGGCGGCCTGAGGGCCACGCCCAGATCGAGCCGGGGTCGCGCCCGCAGCGGGGACACGAGCTCGCCCTGGTCGGTGACGTGCTCGACACGATTGAGCACGAATTCCGCGCCCCCGGTGAGGAAGAGCTCCCAGGCTCGGGCCGGCTCCCAGGCCAGCCGCAGGCGGGTGGAGGCGAACCCGGACCAGCGGGTGGACGAGGCGGAGGCCTCGAGCGAGTCGCTGACCCGCTCGGTCCGGCGCCGGATCGGGTCGGCGCCGACGCCGCCTTCCGGGCGGAGCTCGAGCCGCGGCCCTCCGACCGGGATCGCGTACCCCACGAAGAGCTCGCAGGGGTGGCGGTGAAGGGCGAGCGTGACGTCCTCCGTCCGCGACCGGAGCGGCGGCGCCCAGAGGTAGTCGGCGCCGAGGTAGAGGGGGGAGCGGGTTGGGCGCCCCGCGAGCCCTAGCCTCGCGCCGTGCTGCCAGGGCCGATCGAAGGCGTAGGGCTGCCCGCTGTACGCCAGCGAGAGCTCCAGCGGACCCCGACGGAGGGGCGGCGCGGGCGCGATTGCCGGCGCCGGGGGCGGCGGCGGCTCTGGCGGAGCGGGCTCTGGCGGCGCGGCCTCCTGGCGGGCGCGCTCGAGCAGGGCGCTCGCCGCCGAGCGGACGACGATCGCGACCTCCTCGATGCTGGTCGAGCCCGTGCCCGTCACGGGGATCCTGCGCTCGCGCAGGCTCGTCCCCGCGGGCTCGTAGAAGTGCACGACGAGCGCCGTGGGCGTCCGCTCCACGAGGACGAAGGCGAGCAGCGCTCGTCCCCCCAGCAGCGCCGCTGGCGCGGCGAGATCCCCGCCGGGGGCGTTCGCGGAGAGCACGACCTCGACCCCGAGCTCCGCGAGCTGTCCGTCGAGGGCGTCTACCAGCTCGGCCTGGTGCTGCGGCGCCCCGGGATCGGCGGCGACGACGAGGACGGGCTGCGTGGCCGTGAGTGGCGCTGCGAGGAGCGTCGCGAGGAGCGCCGCGAGCACCGGTCGCCATCCGGGACGGGGCGTGTGGCGCGGCCCGGGACGACGGGTCGAGGGCCCGTCGCCGCCGATCCGGTGCGAGGAGCCGGCCGCCACTGGCCAAAGGTAGCGCGCCGGCGCCTAGAGCACCGAACTGGTTGCCGACAGCAACGGAGGCCCGGAAAATGCCTCCGTGCAGGGCGAGGAGGCACTTTCCGGGCCTCCTTCGCCGAAATCTGCTCCCAAGTCGGTACCCCACGCCCTCACCCACCCAGCGGTGGCTGGGTGGGACCCGGAGGACGCGGGTCCCTAGGTCGTTGATTTGTCGCAGCAATCAATTTGATTGCTGCTCTAGGCCCGCCAGCTCGCCGCCCGGTTGCCGCCGAGTCCGCGGGCGAGCCCGGTTCCTGGAAAAAACACCGCCCGAGTTCCCCGCTGCGTGCCACTGACCCGCGTGAAGGGCGGCATGACCATGACGCGGAGCGAGCGAACCCCGGTGAGGAGACGACAGGCCTGGCTCGGAGCCCTCGCGCTTTGGGGCGCGTGCGGGGCGCTTGGCTGCGGCGCCGACGACGAGCCGGCGGAAGAAACTGGGGACGGCGCGGGTGGAACGGGTGCCGGGGCCACCGGTGCCGGGGCCACCGGTGGCGCGGTCACGGGTGGCGCGGTCACGGGTGGTGGGGGTGCGGGGACCGGCGGGGCCGGACCTACGGGCGGTGCGGGCGCCCCGTCGACGGGCGGCGCGGCGACGGGCGGCGCGGCGACCGGCGGTGTGACGACGGGCGGTGTCGCAACGGGTGGCGTAGCGACCGGCGGTGTCGCGACGGGTGGCGTGGCGACCGGCGGCGTCGCGACGGGCGGCGCGGCGACGGGCGGCGTCGCGACGGGGGGCGTCGCGACGGGGGGCGCGGCGACTGGCGGCGTCGCCACCGGTGGCGTAGCGACCGGTGGGATTACGACGGGTGGTGTCCCGACGGGCGGCGTCACGACGGGTGGTGTCCCGACGGGCGGCACGGCGACGGGTGGCGAGGCGACCGGCGGCGCGGCCAGCGGGGGGACCGGAGGGGAGGCCACGGGCGGGGCGCCGACCGGCGGCACCAGCAGCGGCGGCTCCGGCGGCTCGAGCGACGATCTCTGCGACGTCGGCGTCTGGGACGGCAGCACGCCGCAGCCGCTCGCCCTCTCCGGCAACACGTTCGCCCACGACCCGACGATGATTGAGGCCGACGGGGTCTTCTACCGCTTCTGGACTGGCGACTACATCCCGAGCGCCAGCTCGACCAACCTCACGAACTGGTCGAACGCGCCGACCGTCTACGGTGGCAGCTATCCGTCCTGGGTCGCCACCTGGCGAGCCGAGAACCCCGGCAACACCTTCAATTTCCCCTGGGCGCCGGACGTCTCGTCCTTCAACGGGCAGTACCACCTCTACTCGAGCTTCTCGGCGTTCTTCGGGGACAACATCTCCTGCATCACGCACCTGACGACGAGCGACATCGCGTCCGGCGATTGGGTCGATCACGGCCCCGTCGTCTGCACCGAGGGCAGCGAGCGCTACAACGCCATCGACGCCGACGCCGGGCTCGACGCGGACGGCAATCCGTACCTCGCGTTCGGGAGCTTCTGGGACGGCATCCAGCTCATCCGGCTCAACGCCGACGGCAGCCGCTCGGGCACGGAGATGACCAACATCGCCCGGGCCAGCGAGATCGAGGCGCCGGTGCTCTTCCGCCGCTGCGGCTACCACTACCTCTTCGTGACCTGGGGGCTCTGCTGTCCGGGCGAGGGGCGCAGCGTCAACCAGCTGACCTATCGAGTCGCCGTCGGCCGCTCCACCAGCATCGAGGGGCCGTACGTGGATCGTGACGGGCGGGCGATGCTCGACGGCGGCGGTACGCTCCTGGTCCAGGGCGACCACGTTGACTGGGCCGCCGCGGGTCACAGCGACGTCCTCGTCACCGGGGACAAGATCTATCACCTCTACCACGCGTACCGGCAGTCCGACGGCGGCGCTCAGCTTCGCATCGTCGAGCTGCCATTCGACGATGAGGGTTGGCCCGTGCCGGGGGGGCCGTGAGCGGCGGGGCGGCGGGCGAGGGGCGAGGCGCGCGAGGCGCGACGATGAGACGCAGGGCAGGCGCGGCGGTCGCGGTGGGCGCGCTGCTGGGCGCGGTCGCTTGCGGTGCGGAGGGCGACGAGTCGGGGGGGACTGCCGCGACCGGTGGCGTGACGGGCGGGACCGGCGCCGTGACGGGCGGGACCGGCGGCGCGGCGGCGAGCGGGGGGGGCGGCGTGACCACCGGCGGTCTGACCGCGGGCGGCGCGGGCGGGACCGGCGGTGCGGAGGGTTCGGGTGGGCTTTCCACCGGAGGTGCGGTCACGGGCGGCGCCGGAGGCCTTGGCGGTGGAGGCGCGACGGGCGGGCTCTCGACGGGCGGCGCGAGCACGGGCGGGGCGACGAGCGGCGGCGCCAGCACGGGTGGTGCGAGCACGGGCGGCGCCACGGGTGGGCTCTCCACCCTTGGTGGTGGCACTGCGTCCGGGGGCGTCGCGACGGGCGGCCTGGCCACCGGAGGTCCGAGTACCGGTGGCGTCCTGGAGACGGGCGGTGCGGGCTCGGGCGGCCTGCCTACCGGCGGCATCAGCACCGGTGGCACCTTCGAGATGGGCGGCGCCAGCGGTGGGAGCGAGGTGGGCGGCACCAGCGGGTCGGACTCCGGCGGCGCGAGCACGGGCGGGGCGGGCACCGGGGGAACGCCGTCGTACTTCCGCAATCCGCTCAACCGCTCGCACGGCTCCGACCCCTTCATGGTCCGCCACGAGGGGTACTACTACCTGGTCGCGACCACCTGGGGGACCACGCTCACGATGAAGCGCGGCCGCACCATCCGGGAGCTCAAGGACGCGGAGGTCGTCACCGTCTGGGAGGATACGAACGCTCAGCGCTGCTGCAACATGTGGGCGCCCGAGCTCTACCTCATCGACGGACCGAACGGTCCGCGCTGGTATCACTACTACACGGCGGGCGACGGCGACGATCTCGGCACGCAGCGGTCCCACGTCCTGGAGAGCGAGGGCACGGACCCGATGGGCCCCTATCATTACCAGGGGCAGCTGATGGACTACTGGGCGATCGACGGGAGCGTCCTCGACGTCGGGTCGAGCCGGTACCTGCTCTTCTCGGCCTGGAGCGGCCCGACCCAGAACGTCTGGATCATCGCCATGTCGAGCCCGTGGGCGGTGACCGGCGACCGCACGCTCCTCACCGCGCCGACGTACGCGTGGGAGCAGGAGGGCTCCGATTCGGTCAACGAGGGGCCGGTCGCGCTCTACCATGGCGGCCGCACCTTCGTGGTGTACTCGGCGAGCCAGTGCGCCGACCCGGGCTACAAGCTCGGCCTGCTCGAGCTCACGGGGACGAACCCGCTCGACGCGGGTGCCTGGGTGAAGAGCGCGAGCCCCGTATTCCAGGCGGCCAACGGCGCCTACGGTCCCGGACACAACGGCTTCTTCGTCTCCCCCGACGGCACCGAGGACTGGATCGTGTACCACGCGACCGACAACGCGAGCGGGAGCTGCTGGACCGATCGCACCACGCGGATCCAGCGCTTCTCCTGGAACGCCGACGGCACGCCGAGCTTCGGCGCGCCGCTCGCGCTCGACACCGACCTAGCGGCGCCGTCCGGGGAGTGACGGCGGCCCGGACGCGAGTCCGTCGCCGCCCCCCCGTGTGCCCCGCGCCGTCGGGCGCACGCGGGGTCAGCCCCAGGGATCGATCGGGCCGCAGACGTTGCCCTCGCAGGTGGGCTCCGGGGGCATCGCGCACTCGTCGATCGGGCAGGGGTTGCCACTGCCGTCCACCATCGGGTCACAGAGATCCTCGTACTGGTCCTGGCGCCGCGTGATGGTTTCTTTGTTGAGCGGGAGGTAAGGGCAGCCGAACAGGCAGATGCAGTCGGCGGGCGCGAGGATCTCGTGGTCGATCTCGCCCCAGCCGCAGTCGCTGGGCTGGGTGCAGTGATCCACCGCGGCGCCGCCGGTGGTGCTCGCGCCGCCGGTCGACGTCGCGCCGCCCGTGGTGCGCGCCCCTCCGGTGGTGCCCGCGCCGCCGGTCGACGTCGTGCCGCCCGTGGTGCCCGCGCCGCCGCTCCCCGTGCTCGGGTCGTCGTCTTCGCTGCAGGCGACGGCGCCCACCATCGCCACCACGGTCATGAGCACCCGGAAACGAGTCGTCGAAGCAGGCATCCCTTCCTCCCGTCACGCCCCTGGGCGCGCCTCGGCTATGCTGAGCCCACGGAGCTGGGCGGGCAAGTGCCGGAGCGGAGCGAAGAGGCGCCGAGGGCGTGGAGGCTGGCGGCCTCGGTCGCGCTCGCCGTCGTGCTGCTCGTCTCGGTCGTCGGCGTCCTCGCGGTGCGGCGCGGCGCCAGCCGCGGCGGGGGCTCGGTCGGTGCGCAGCCCGTCGGCACCTCGAGCGCCGGCGCCGCGGAGGGCACCGCGGTGTCGCTCGGGCCGCCGGGGCCGGAGAGGATCTTCGCCGCGCTCGGGGGCCGGCGGAGCCTGCCGGTGGTGCTGGAGACGGACCACGGTCCGATCGATTGCGTGCTCGACGGGGACCGCGCGCCGCACGGCGTGAGCCTCTTCGTCGCCCTGGCCACCGGGCGTGCCCGCTGGCGAGAGGCGGAAACCGGTCGGATCCGCGAGGCCCCGCTGTATCGGGATCTCACCTTTCACCGCGCCATCCCCGGCGTGCTCGTGCAGTCGGGCTGCCCCGTCGGCGACGGCAGCGGCCACCCGGGTTACCGGATCGAGGTCGAAGCGGGACCCGAGGACGCCGAGCGCCTGCGCCAGCCGGGTGCCCTCGGGCTCGCGCGGTACACGCCGCCGCCGTACCGCACGGATCCGCACCCCCCGCCCCCGGGTCACGTCCTCGGGAGTCAGTTCTTCATCGGGCTCGTCGACATGAGCCACCTCGCCGGACAGGTGACCGTGCTCGGTCGCTGCGGAAACCTGGACCGAGTCGCCAGCATCGCGCGAGCGGTGCGGCGGGGGGAGCCGCGCCCGCGGCTCGAGCGTGTCACCGTCGAGGTGCGCTGACGCTCGGTCGACGTTCGCCGCCGAGCATGCTCGCGCCGACCGCCTCGGCGCCAGCGGTGGCCGCTGCCCGCCCGGCTCCGTCAGGCCTTCGCGCGACCCAGGAGCACGACGTAGTTCTTGCCGCGCTCCTTGGCGCACTTGGGGCAGGTCGTGTACCAGAACAAGAGCCGGTCCGTTTCCACCCCCTCGCGTCGGGCCTGCTCGGCGAAGTCCTGGCACCAGCGGCCGGTGTCGCTGAACGGGCCCTCGTACACCCTGGAGAGGTAGCGGCCGGGGAGCTTGACCATCTCGGCGTCAGGGAGATCCCGGTCCACCGCCAGGTAGACATCCATATTCCAGCGGGAGGTGTGATCCGAGAGGCAGAGCCAGTCCGGACTCTCGGCGTGCGCGGCCTCGACCTGCGCGGAGAGCCTGCGCATGGCGCGGCCGAAGCCGATCGGCATGTACAGAAGAGTGAAGACCCGGTCCTTCGCGAACTTCTCCTCGGTCCAGGTGATCGTCTTGTCGTCCCAGCGATCCGGATCGAACGGCGGGCAGCAGGTCGATTCCATCGGCAATCCCTCCGCGCCGATGCTACCAGACGCGATTTCGCCAAGGTGCGGGGACTCCGGCGGGTGGGACCGCCGTTGCCCTCCGGATGGGGACGTCCGCCGACCGGCGCGCGTGGGCCGACCGACCGGGGGAGCGGCGGCTGGGTCCCCCGGCGCGGGGGCCTCCGGGTTGGCGCCGTCCAAAGGGCGATGCGGACTCGTTGGCCGCGCGTGCCCTCGCCTCGCCCGTCGGTTGTGCTATACGCCCGACGGTCGAGAGGTGGTGAGGGCCCGTCCAGGGGACGGGGGTGGGGTCACCTCGAGGTCGGGGTTCGCGAGGATGGCGGGCCTGGCCTGGCATTGGGGTGTTGCTGGCGAGATCGCGCTGGTGACGCGACGGGAGCAAGCGGGGAGCAAGATCGTGGGTTCGAAGCACGTCCGGTCGATGCTGGCGTTCGTGGCGCTCTCGGTCGCGTCGGGCGCGGTCGGTTGCGCGCTCGACACGACGGGGGCGATGATCCCCGGCGGCGGGCCGGCAGCGGGCGGTCGTGGCACCGGTGGCGCGGAGACCGGCGGCGCGGAGACGGGCGGCGACGCAGGGGGCGTTGCTTCCCAGGGCGGCGCTGAAACCGGTGGTGACGACACCGGCGGCCGCGCGACGGGCGGCATCGGTTCCGGCGGCCGTGCGACGGGGGGCGTCGAAACCGGCGGGCGCGTGACGGTCGACGACACCGCGAGCGGAGGCACCGCGGGGGGAGAGCCTTGCAGTCCGGAGGCCGGGGATTGCGCCGTGGTGGGGCAGTGGTGCCAGGGCTCGGTCTGCGCCTGCGCGCCGGACCAGATCGTGTGCGGCCTCGAGTGTGTCTACCAGTGGGACGAACGGAACTGCGGCGCCTGCGGCGTGACCTGCATCCAGCCGGAGTACTGCCAGCAGACCGAGGGCGGCTGCGCACCGCCGTGAGGAACGCGCGGCGCCGCACCTCGGTCGAGTGCGTAGCGCGGACGGCTAACGAAGCCGACTCTGGGTGCGACGACCTCGGCGCACCAGCAGCAGCGCTCCGAGCAGGCCGAGGCCAGCCGCGCTCCAGGGGCGGCCAGGACCGTCAGTCGCGAGACGGCAGCCGCAGGTGACGTCGGTGTCGTCGTCGTCGGTCGCGTCGTTGTTGCTCGCGTCGTCGTCGCTGTCGTCATCCCCGGCGTCACCCCCGTCATCGTCGGAGCCGGCGTCGCCCTGGGAAGCAATGCTCCCAGCGTCGTCGCCGGTCGCGGCCGCGCCGGCGTCCACGTCCCCGGTCGCGCCAGCGCCCGCGGGCTCCGCGCCGCCCGCGTCGGGCGTCGTACCGCCGGTGGCCTCGGGCTCCGCGCCGCCGGTGGCCTCGGGCCCCGCGCCGCCGTCGTCGGGCGTCGTGCCGCCGGTGGCGTCGGGCGCCGCGCCGCCGGTGGCGTCGCTGCCTCCCATTGCGGTCGCGCTGCCCCCAGCGCCCCCCGCGGGGCTCTCGCCGGTGCCGCCTTCACTCGGTGCCGCGCCGGAGCCTCCGATGGAGGGTGCTCCGCCCTCGGCGCCGGCGCCGCCGGTCCCGCTGGTGCCCCCGGTGCCCCCGGTCGCTTCGGGCTCGCCGATCTGGGAGCTCATGTAGTCGTTCACGTCGTCGATGACGGTGCCGACGGGGGGCAGGCGGAGCTCCACCCACGTGTACACCTCCGGATCGGTGGAGGAGAGCAGGGACAGCTCCGGCTCGAGTCGGTCGTCGGCGGTCCGGGTGGGCTCGACCAGCGCGTACAGGTCACCGCCGCCCGAGTAGGGGGAGCGCAGCCCCCAGGGGCGGTAGACGAGCTCGCCGTCGTGCTCCGGCGGGAGATCCTCCGGTTCGACGCCGTACGTGTTGAACTGGCTAGCGGTGTTGAGGAACGCCTCCACGGGACCGAAGGCGAACTCCCCGAGCGCGTTCGTTTCGACGGAGGATTGGACGGCGCCCGGTCGGACCAGCGCGACGCCCATCCCCGGGATGAGCTCGCCGGTGTCGGCGTTCACGACGCGCCCGCGGAGGTACACGGTGCGGGGGACCAGCCGGCAGTCGGCCTCGCCCGGCGCCACCCGCGCCCGCCGCTGGTGGTAGTACAGGCCTGCGACGGGCGACTCCACGAAGAGGTGGTAGAGCCCGTCCGTGCCCAGCACTCCCCCCCAGTCCTCGGGGTAGGAGACGCTGAAGGCACCAGCGGCGTCCGAGGTCGTGCAGGCGAGATCCACGCGACCCTGGATCCCCGCGCAGACGCGCGCGTCGCCGACGGGATCGAGCGAGCGGATGTCCCGCACGGTTCCTGACCAGGTCTGGGCCGAGGCGGAGAGCGACCACGAGAGGACGAGGGATGCGGTGAGGAAGGGACGGAGGTGCATGAGGGTCTCCTGGCGGTTCGGGGCCGAGCCGTGAGGCTCGTCGACCTGCCAACATAGCACGCGCGCAAGCGGCGGCGACGCGCAGGGTGGGCGCGGCTGACCCACACCGTCGCCAGGTCGCTCGATCGCCCGCGCCGCGCGCGTCCCGGCCCGCGGCGCGGGCGACGCGAGTCCCGACACGAAACGGGAGCGGCGGGCGTCAGCGGATGACGATGTTGCGGCAGCCGCTGCCGCAGGCGTCGCCGTCGAGGTTGTTCCCGTCGTCGCACTGCTCGTCCCCCTGGACGATGCCGTCGCCGCAGAACTCGCCCAGCCGGCAGTCGGGGCCGCACTCGCCGTAGCCGCCGTCGTTCACGCCGTCGTCGCACTCCTCGCCGAGGCTGACGATGCCGTCGCCGCAGATCGGCGCGCACTCGCTCCGTGCCGTGGCGAAGCCCTCGAGTGTGAGCTGGAAGGACGACAGCGTGGGGTTGCGCTCGGCGTGGAACACCGCGATCTCGTAGACCTGCCCGTCCTGTAGCCCCAGATCCACGCTCCCCGTGGTCGCGCCGAGGGTCGCCTCCTGGGCGTCGTAGGTGACCGAGCCCGCCCCGGTCGCGTCGAGGGTCAGGCGGCCGTGCACCGGCGTGTGCACCCCCCCGAGGTCGACGGCGAGCCGGCCGTTGATGAACACCCATACGTCGTCGTCGCCGACGAAGTCGAGGGAGTAGCTCTCCCCCGCGACGTACTGGAACCAGTAGCGGATCTCGCTCGTGAAGAGGAAGTTGTGCGAGGGCTTGCCGGGCTCGTCCGCCCAGCCGCCGTAACTTGGCGGCAGGCTCGCGGTGGCGCGCTCGTCGGCCGGCGTGAAGGTGCTGTCGTCGATGGGGAAGAAGAACGGGTTGCCGTCGTACTCTGCCTCGAGCACCCGCCCGTGGAAATTGCCCCCCTCGATCACGCACTCGACGTAGCCGGCGCACTTGCCCCCCGGCGAGCAGTCCGTCGGCGTCGGCTCCTCGCACTCCGGCGTCTCCGGGGTCGAGTCGTAGGGGCAGTAGGTGCAGGGGATGGGATTGCCGTCGGCGTCGTGGTCGGGCTGGGTGGCGTTGCCACACCAGCAGCTCGAGAGCTCGGCGAAGTTCTGGTACCGCTCGCCGCCCGGACCCCAGCGGTTCACGTAGCCGCCCGCGCCGTTGTCCCAGAGCACGAGCTCGCGGGGGAAGGCCTGGTTCACCCCGGCCACGTCCGTGTACCACTCGGCGAAGGACTGGGCGCTCGCCACGTGGCTGCCGGTCACCGTGACGTGTGCTGGCTTGCGATCCGCCCCGAGCTCGGCCCCGACCATGCCGACCACGTGGATGTCCTCCGCCGTGCCCAGGTCGAAGTCGGCGTGGCTGGCGAGAAAATCGCGGAAGATGGCGGGGACGGTCATGGTGGCGCCGGGCTGTGGCACCGCGCACACGTAGCCGGGCTCCTCGGTGCAGGCGGCGGAGCAACCGTCGCCGTCGTTCTCGTTGCCGTCGTCACACGCCTCGCCGAGCACCAGGCCGTCGCCGCAGCTCGAGGTGCAAGGCCCCGCCGAGCAGTCCGGCTCGACCTGGCAGTGCATCGAGCAGCCGTCGAACGGCGCCGCGTCGTCGTCCTCGCAGCTCTCGGTCCCCTCCTGCACGCCGTCGCCGCAGACCGTGGGCGAGCAGAGGCTCGGGCCGCCGTCGCACTTGAACCCGACCTCCACCCGGCAGTTCGCGGAGCAGCCGTCCCCGGCGTCCAGGTTGCCGTCGTCGCAGAGCTCGGGGAAGGCGACGAAGCCGTCGCCACAGCGGGCGACGCGGAGGCACGGCGCGCCGGGCGTAGGGCAGGACCAGCCCCGCTCGACGGAGCGGCAGTTGCCGGCGCAGCCGTCGCCGTCGTCCTGGTTGAGGTCGTCACAGGCCTCGTCCTCCGTCCGGATGCCGTCGCCGCAGCCCGGGGTGGGGGGGAGATCCGGGTTCACGTCGACGAGCTGGGTGCCGCCGGCCCCGTCCGGGAGGGTGCCGTTGCCCCCCGTGCCGTCGCCCTCCTGCGACGCGGCGGCACCGCCCGGCGGGGGGTTGTCGCCGCTGGCGGAGCAGCCCGCGCTCAGCGCGAGGCCGACGAGGAAGGGGAAGAACGGACCCAGCGAGGACGGACGGGTGCGCATGAGGGGCTCTCTCCCGTGGTCGAGTGCTCGACCACGCCAAGGATACCCTGATCGATGCCACACCCAGGGCCCGGTTTCGAGGGCTCTCGCCCCCGAGCCCCGGTGCCGGCCGCGAGCCCCGTCGGCTCAGGACGAGCCGGTCTTGCGGAACGGCTGGAGGAAGCTCGCGAGCGAGCCCGGGTTGCGCGTGGACAGGAAGAGGCGCCCCTGGCCCTGGAAGTTACAGACCAGGCCCTCCCCGCTCATCAAGAGGCTCTTGAGCCCGCCGACCTTCTGCACGGTGTACTGCAGGCCGCCGGTGAACCCCACGATGTGGCCCGTGTCGCAGATGTAGCCACCCGGTCCGACGTCGATGGCGTGGATGCCCCCGTAGGCCGAGAAGAACAGCGGACCCTGGCCCTGGGCCTTGAGCAGCACCAGGCCGGCGCCGCTGAAGAAGCCCTTGGCGCCGCCCCACTTGGTGTCGAGCGTGACCGACGGCGTGCTGGCGACGAAGGCGCCCGAGCTCAGGAACACCGGCGTCACGCCGTCGCACTGGATCGCCTCCACGTCGCCCTCGGGCGCCGGGGCGATCCAGAGCCGTTGACCCGGGGCGGTGGCGGTGAAGGTGTTCTGGAACAGGCTCTCACCCCCCAGCATCTTGCGCTTGGCGGCGGCGAACAGGCCTCCCTGGATCTGGGTCTTCATCTCGACCCCGCCATCCTTGGCCACCATCGCCGAGGCCTCGACCAGGAGCTGCTCTCCGGGCGCGTGAAAGGTGGCCCGGAGCATCGTGAAGTCCGGCTTCTGCTGATAGTCGAATTGCACCGGTCGCCTCCTCTCACTTCCTCGGCGGGAGCATCGCCCCCACGTTTTGGCCGTACTCCGCCGGGTTCCGGGACTGGATCCAGATCCGCCCCTGGCCGCTGAAGTGGCAGACGAGGCCCTCGCCGGACAGGAAGGACCCGATCCAGCCCGACGCGCTCTTGCCCACCTTGTACTGGAGCGTCGCGTCCCAGGCCACCAGGTGCCCCGTGTCGATCACCAGGTTGTTGTCGCAGTAGACCTCCTGGATCCCGCCGAACGCGCCCAGCAGCACCTTGCCGGGGCTGGGTGCGGTCGCCTGCAGGACGAACATCCCCTCGCCGGAGAAGAAGCCGCGCAGGCCGCTGACCTTGGTGTTGATCTCGACGTTGGGCGTCGAGGCCACGAAGGACGCGCTGGTGATGAGGAAGCCGTGCTGCGACATCTCGAGGGCGACCATGTCGCCGCACAGCGGCTGCGCCAGCAGCACCTCGCCGTTCATCCCCTGCGCGGTGAAGGTGTTGCGGAAGAAGGACTCCCCGCCGAACATGCGGAGCAGCCCCTTGCCGAGCCCCCCCGACTGGGTCTGCATCTGGACGTTGGTCGACATGCCGACCATCGCGCCCGCCTCGGCGAGCACGGCCTCGCCCGGCGCGAGGTGAACACGGGCCAGCGTGTGCGCGGGCCGGTACAGGATTTCGAACTCCATCGTCGTTCCCTTTCGCCCGGCGCCTCAGCCGATCATGGGGGTGAGCCAGTCGACCAGCGAGCTCGTGTTGCGGCTCTGCAGGTAGATCCGACCCTGCCCGTTGAAGCGGCACACCAGGCCTTCGCCCGACGCGACCGCGCCCATCAACCCGCCCCCGGCGGTGCCGATGGAGAAGCCGAGGTTACCCTCGTAGCCCACCAGGTGGCCGTTATCGACCACGAAGTCGCCGTTCACGTCCACGGCCTCGATCCCGCCGTAGCTCGTGAACCAGAGATCCCCGACGCCGCGCACCTCGAGGAAGAACGCGCCCTCCTTGGCCAGCAGGCTCCGGAGCCCGCCGAACCGGAGGCCGAGCTCCACGCCGCCCGAGTGTGCGAGGTAAGCACCCGTCGAGAGGGTGAGCTTCTCGCCGTTCATGCGGCGGTGCAGGACGTGGCCGGACATCGGCGGGGCGAGCCACACGCTGCCGCGCTGCTGGTTGGCGGTGAAGTGGTTGACCACGAACGTCTCGCCGCCCACGAACTTGCGGATGACGGCGATGAGGAGCGCCTTGAGCACGGCGAAGAAGCCGCCGGAGCGCGGCGCGTTGAGCTTGGCCTCCATGCCGACGGACTGGTTGCGGGCGACCATGATCCCCGCCTCGGCGATCACCGTCTGCCCCGGCTCGAGGTCGACCCGGAGCATCGCGAACGACGGCCCGTGCGTGATCTCGTGACGGACCGCGGGAGCCTGGGGCCCCGCGGGGACCAGGTTTGGAGGCGCTAGTGGCTGCTGGACTGGCTGCATCGTGTCTCCCCATCTGGCGCGGCGGGCGCTGCTCGACCCGGCGCGGCCCGCGCCATCAGTAACAAGGATCTCGCGCCGCACCAAGGGGCGTCTCGGAGGTAGGCCCAGGGGGGACGGGGGGTTACATCGCCGGCGCGCGCGCCGCGGCGCCGGGGTCGGCCTTTCCGGGGCGCGCGCGCCCTGGTATGCGGGCGCAGAGATGACCCCGGAGCCGCGTGGTCGAGGCCAGGGGGCGCGGACGCTCTTCGTCGTCACGGCCGCCTGCGTGCTGCTCGCCTGCCTGAAGCTCGCGGCCCCCATCGTGGTGCCGCTCCTGCTCTCGGCGTTCATCGCGGCGGGGATGAAGCCCGTCCTCGACGCGCTGCGGCGCCGCGGGCTGCCCTCCTGGCTTGCCATCCTGACCGCGATCGTGGCGGCGGTCGCCGCCGTCTCCGGCTTCGCGACCCTGGTGGTGTACGCCACCGGGGAGCTCCGGGAGGCGTGGCCGAGCTACGGCCCGCGGCTCGCGGCCGTCAAGGCCGAGGTCGTGGCGTCGCTGCAGGTGCTCGGCTTCCGGCAGGCCTCGCTGGCCCTCGGCGGCCTCGATCTCCGGCGCGCCGGTGAGGAGGCGCTCGCCCATGGCTTCGTCGGCATAACGCGGATCTTCACCGCCACGGTCCTCATCATCTTCGTCACCATCTTCATGCTCCTCGAGCTCGGCAACCTGGAGCTGAAGCTCGATCACGTTCGGAGCACGCGGGGCGTCACCGCGCCCTCCCGATCCCTGCTGACGTTCGCGGGGATCGAGCGCTACATCCTGCTCAAGAGCCTCGCTTGCGCGATCAGTGGCGTTGCGGTGGGGCTGTGGACGGCGGCGTTCGGGCTCACGGCGCCCGCCCTCTGGGGCCTGGTGATGTTCCTGCTCCGGTTCGTGCCGCAGATCGGGGCGGTGGTGGCGGGGGCGCCGGCCGTGGTCCTGGCCGCGATCGAGCTCGGCGTCGGGCCCGCGGTCGCCATCGGCGTCGGCATGCTGGTCGTCAACATGGTGGTGGCGAACGCCCTCGAGCCCCGCATCATGGGCTCCGCGCTCGGGCTCTCGCCGCTCGTCGTCCTGATGTCGGTCGCCGTCTGGGGCTGGGTGCTCGGGCCCGTCGGGGCGCTGCTCTCCGTCCCCCTCACGGTGGCCGTCAAGATCTACTGCGCGAGCACCGAGGACCTCGCCTGGGTCGCGGTGCTGCTCGGGCCGGCGCGGGAGCCGTCCCCGGCGCGGCCACCCTCGGAGGCACCCCCGCGGGGCGAGGGGAGCGGATGAGGCGCCGCGCGTTCGCGGCCGGGCTCGTCGTGATCGCCACCGGGGGCGCCGGCTGCGCGGGGCGTGACGAGCTGCTCCCCTGTGACGGCGTCGCCGGTGGCCTCGGCGGTGCGGGGGGGCACGAGTCCCCACGGTGCGATGGCAGCGCGTGCGGCGGGGGTGGCGGCGCGGGTGGGCTCGCCGTGGCCGAGCGAGTGGAGGGGCTGGTCGGGGCGCTCACCCTGGAGGAGAAGCTCCGGCTCGTCGGCGGCACCGGGTTCGACACCCACGCCGTCCCGCGGCTCGGGATCCCGGCGCTCCGCATGACCGACGGCCCGCTGGGGATCCGAGACGGGCAGGCGACGGCCTGGCCGGCGGGGGCGGCGATGGCCGCGACCTTCGACCCCGAGCTCGCCGAGCGCTGGGGCGCTGCCCTGGGGCGGGAGGCCAAGGCGCGCGGCAAGAACGTGCTGCTCGGCCCCTGCGTGAACATCCAGCGCGTGCCGCAGGGGGGCAGGAGCTTCGAGGGCTTCGGCGAGGATCCGTACCTGGCCGCGCGCCTGGCGGTCGGCGTGATCCGGGGGGTCCAGTCGGAGGGCGTGGTGGCGACGGTGAAGCATTTCGCCGCCAACAATCAGGAGACCGAGCGGTTCACCGTCAGCGCCGAGGTCACACCGCGCGCGCTGCACGAGATTTACTTCCCCGCCTTCGAGGCCGCGGTGACCGAGGCCGGGGTCCAGGCGGTGATGTGCGCTTACAACCGCGTCAACGGCATCTACGCCTGCGAGCACCCCTACCTCCTGACCGACACCCTCCGGGGGCGCTGGGGCTTCGAGGGGCTCGTGATGTCGGACTGGGGGGCGACCCACAGCGTGGTGCCGGCCGTGCGCGCCGGGCTCGACCTCGAGATGCCGACCCCGGAGCACCTCTCGGTCGAGGCCCTCGCGGCGGCGCTCGACGCTGGTGAGCTCGCGCTCGCGGACCTCGACGCCATGGTGCGACGGATCCTCGGGGTCATTGCGAGGATGGGCACTCTCGACGCGCCGCTCGACGCTGGCGCCCTCGACACGCCCGCGCACCGCGCGCTGAACCGCGAGGCCGCGAGCTCGAGCTTCGTGCTGCTCCAGAACGAGGGCGCGGCGCTGCCACTCGACGCGGGGGTGCTCGACCGCCTCCTGGTCGTGGGACCGCTCGCCGACTCCGTGGAGGCGGGCGGCGGCAGCTCGCTGGTGGCGCCGACCCGCGAGATTACCCTGCTCGCGGCGCTCCGCGCGCGCCACCCCGGGCTCGTGATCGACCAGGATCCCGGCGCAGCCGCCGCGGCGGACGCCGCGCTCGTCTTCGTGGGGCACACCGCGAGCATCGAGACGGAGGGGGTGGACCGCGCGACGCTCGACTTGCCCGCAGAGCAGGTGGCGCTCGTCCAGCAGGTCGCCGCTGCGGCGCCGCGCACCATCGTCCTCTTGGGCGTCGGGGCGCCGGTGCTGCTCGGGGACTTCCTCGACGAGGTCCCGGCGGTGCTGCTGACGTGGTTCGGGGGCCAGGAGCTCGGCGACGCGCTGGTGGACGTGCTGTTCGGGGAGGTCGGCCCGAGCGGGCGGCTTCCGGTGACGTTCCCGCGGCGGTGGGAGGACTGCCCCGCCTTCGGGGCCTTCCCCGGTGCCGGCGGCGTCGTCGATTACGCGGAAGGGCTCCTGGTCGGCTACCGGGGCTTCGACACCCGCGGGATCGAGCCACTTTTCCCGTTCGGGCACGGCCTCTCCTACACGGCGTTCGAGTACGGCGGGCTCGAGCTCGGCGACCCCGCGGCGCCCGCCGGCCTCACGGTGGCGGTGACGGTCACCAACGTCGGGGATCGCGCCGGAGTGGCCGTCCCGCAGGCCTACGTCCACGACGTCGAGGCGTCGCTGCCGCGGCCCGAGCAAGGCCTCGCCGCCTTCACCCGGGTCGAGCTCGGCCCCGGGGAGTCCCGGCGGGTAGAGCTCGTCCTTGCCCCGCGGTCGCTGGCGTTCTTCGACCCCGGGACGGACGGCTGGGTGCGCGAGCCCGGGGCCTTCGAGGTGCGCGTGGGGGAGTCGTCCCGCGACGTCCGCCTGCGGGCGACGGTCGAGCTCGAATGACGGGCGCTCGGCGGCTCGTGTATCCTCTCGTCCCATGAGGGGCATCGTCGCGGGGGCGTTGGTCGTGGCAATGGTCGGGGGCTGCGGGCGTGGGTCGTCGGATCCGTCACGGGCCACCGCGCCCGGGGAGGGCCAGCCCGGCGCCGCCGAGGCGCAGTGCCTCGCCGACGCGGCGGCGACGAGGGAGCCGAAGGCCGACGCGCCGCTGCGGATCGAGGTCGCCCACGTCCTGGTGCGGCACGCGGATCTCGAGCGCCCGGAGGGCGCGACCCGCGCCAAGGGCGCGGCCTGCCTGCGCGCGCTCGCCGCGCTGGACGCGCTGAAGGCGGGCGGGGCGTGGGAGGAGGTCTACGCCGAGTACAGCGACGAGAAGAGCGCGACCGAGGGCAACCTCGGCCGGGTGGCGAAGGAGGATCTCGACCCGGCGTTCGCGGCGGCCGCGTTCGCGCTCGACGTGAACGAGCTGTCCTACGTGGTCGAGTCCGAGCGCGGGTTCCACGTCATCGTGCGGCTCGAGTAGCGGCGCTGCGGTGGGGGGCTCCTCGGACGCGGGGCGCCGCGCGGAGCGGGGCGGCCGCGCGCGCGGCGGCGGCGGCTTTGGCCGCGGTTGCCACCGGAGCGATCGCCGGCCGGCGTGCATCCTCGAGGAGCTGGCGCGCGTGGGCCCGTGCGCTCGCCGTGATCTCGCTGCCACCGAGCATCCGAGCGAGCTCCTCGATCCGTCCGGCCTCGTCGAGCCGTGTGACCTGCGCCGTGGTGCGCCCGCCGCGCGTGCCCTTCTCCACGAGGAGGTGCGTGTCCGCGAAGGCCGCGAGCTGCGGGAGGTGGGTGATGCAGAGGACCTGGCTGCCCGCCGCGGCTTGGCGCAGGCGCTGCCCGATGGCGACCGCGACCGCGCCGCCGACCCCGGCGTCCACCTCGTCGAAGACGTAGGTGGCCACGCCGCTGGCGGCGCGACCGACCGCGCCGCCGCCTGCGGAGGAGCGGTCGCCGCCCGCGCGCGCGGCGTTCGCGGCGGCCTGGTTCGCTCCCTCGCTCGCGACGACGCTCTTGAGCGCCAGCAGCACCCGCGAGAGCTCCCCTCCCGAGGCGACGCGCGAGAGCGGCGCCAGGGGCTCCCCCGCGTTGGCCGAAAACAGGATCTCCACCCGATCCAGGCCGCGCGGGCCGAGCTCTTCGGCGGGTGAGCGCGTCACCACGACCTCCACCCGCGTCGCGGGCAGGTGCAGGAGCGCGAGCTCCACGGCGAGGGCGGCACCGAGTCGTGTCGCGGCGCGCTCGCGCACCCGGGACAGCTCGATCGCGATGGCCAGCGCCGCTCCCCGGGCCTGCTCGGCGCGGCACGTCGCCTCCGCGAGGCGCTCGTCGCGGCGCTCGAGCTCCTCGAGCTCCCGCTCGAAGGCGGCGACGAGGGTGGGGGCGTCGTCGAGCGAGCCGTGCTTGCGCTCGAGGGCGAGCAGCCGATGCAGCCGCTCCTCGGCGGCCTCGAGCTCACCGGGCTCGACCTCGATCTCGCCGGTGAGGCGCGCGGCGAGCTGGGCCGCCTCACCGCAGGCCGCCAGCGCCGCCTCGAGCTCGCTGCCCAGGGCCTCCACGCGCCCGGGCAGGCCGGAGCGGCGCCCGAGCTCGCGGAGGCGGGCGAGCAGCTTCGCGAGCCGGCCGCAGGTCGCGCCCTCGCCGTCGTAGAGCAATTCCTGCGTCGCCGTGGCGAGCTCGGCCCAGGCGCTCGCGTCCCGCAGCAGGGCGACGCGGGCGCGCAGCGCCGCGATCTCGTCGGGGAGGGGAGCGCAGGCGACGAGCTCGTCGCGCTGGAAGCGCAGGTAGTCGGCGCGCCCCGTCGGGTCGTCACCCGCGCCCGCCAGCGCCTCCCGCGCGCGGTGCGCCGCCACGTGGGCCGCATGGGCCGCCTCGTAGCGCGCGAGGAGCGCGCCCACGCCCGCGAACTCGTCGAGCAGGGCGAGCTGGCGCCCAGGACGGGTCAGGGACTGGTGCTCGTGCTGGCTGCAGACGTCGATGAGCTGCTCCCCGAGCGTGGTCAGCAGGGGCAAGGTGGACAGCTCCCCATCGATGAGCACGCGACCGCGTCCCGAGCGCGGCACCGAGCGCTGGACCACCAGGGTCCGCTCCGCGCCGTCCCCGGCTCCTTCGCCGCGGGCGTCCGCGCTCGCGCCGGAGGCGGCGCTCCCTCCGGTGGCCACATCGCTGGGCTCGGCCCGCGCGAGGGCGGCGGCCACCCGGCGCGCCAGGGGGCCCACGAGCTCGAACTGCCCGTCGACCGTGCAGGCGTCGGCGCCGCCGCGCACGAGCTCGGCGCGCGCGCGCCCCCCGCGGAGCAGCGCCAGCGCGTCGACCACGATGGATTTGCCGGCGCCGGTCTCACCAGACAGGACGATGAGGCCGGGGCCGAGCTCGATGGTGACGTCTTCGAGCAGCGCCAGGCCGCGGACGCGCAGGTAGCTCAGCACGTCCGGCTCCTGCGCCGCCGCCGGCCTCTGGTCCGGTCGGAATCCCGAAGCACCGGAAGTACCTACGCCGATACTGCTCCGATGTCCAGTGCCGCCGTTCTCGGGGTGGACCTTCTCCGTCCGGGGTTGGCCGGGCGCCAGCCGGGCGTGTAAGGGAGGGCCGTGCCGGGCAAGGCTAGGATGATCGAAGGGGAGCCGGGCGCGATGGCGGCGGCGCCCGACGTCCTGGTCGAGGTGCGGAGCGAGCCCGCCTGCGCGCTCTGCGGCGCGGCCGTACCGCCGACGGCGGCGCGCCGGGTCAACCAGCACCTCGTCTGCGCGGCCTGCGCGGAGCAGGTGCTCGCGGAGCTCGCGGCCGCGGAGGCGGACGCGCGTTCGCTGCCGCTCGCCGGGCTCGCAGGCCTTGCCGGCGCGACCCTCGGGGCTGCGGTCTGGGCCGCGATCACGGCCGCTACGGGGCTCGAGATCGGCTTCGCCGCGGTCGGGGTCGGGCTGCTCGCGGGGCTGGGCGTCAAGCTCGGCGCGCGCGGCAAGCGCGGTGGCCTCCTCCCACACCTCGCGGTGGCGATCGCCCTGCTCGGGCTGGTCCTCGCCAAGTACTTCGTCTTCGTCACCCTGATCGCCGAAGCCACGCGCGGGCAGCCGGGGACCGGGCTCGTCCCGCTCCTGGTCGCCTCCCTGGTCCTCTTCCCGCAGATGCTGGTGAGGATGCTGAGCCCGTTCGATCTGCTCTGGGTCTTCTTCGCGGTCAGCGCCGCGTGGCGGATGCCGGCCGCGCCGCGGGTGCACCTCGGGCGATGACCGAGCCCCGGCCCCGCTCCGCGCTCGAGCGCCTCCACGAGCTCGACCGAGCCCGCGCCGCCGGCGTGCCGCCGCGACGGGACGAGGACGCGGGGGCGAGCCCGGCGCAGGTGCCGGCCGCGGCGTCCGAGGCGGGTCGCGCCAGGGGCGCCTGGGGCGGGGCGCTGGGCAGCGCGCTGGTGGGCGGCGTGCTCCTGCTCTGGAAGCTCAAGGGGGTCGCCCTGCTGCTGCTGTCGCAGCTCAAGTGGCTCCTGGTCGGCCTCAAGCTCCTGAGCCTCGGCAAGTTTCTGACCACGTTCGTCACCATGGGCCTGATGGTGTGGACCTACTCGTGGTTCTTCGGGTGGCGGTTCGCGCTCGGGCTCGTCTTGCTCATCCTCGTGCACGAGCTCGGTCACGGAGCGGCGGCCCGATGGCTCGGGTTCCGCGTGGGGGCGCCCGTGTTCGTGCCGTTCTTCGGGGCCTTCATCGCCCTGCGCGATCGAGTGCGCACCACCTTCCAGGATTTCGTCATCGGCGCCGGCGGACCCCTGGCCGGCACGGCCGGCGGCCTCGCCGCGATCCTGCTCGCGAGGCTCGTCGAGCCGGGCACCGCGGCGCTGCTCTTCGTCGTGGGCTACTTCACGCTGGTCATCAACCTCTTCAATCTCCTGCCCATCGGTCAGCTCGACGGCGGCCGCATGACCGCGCCCATCACGCCCGTGGGGTGGGCGATCGGGGCGGGGCTGCTCCTGCTGGCGACGGTGCACGCGGTGGGGATGAGCGGTGAGCTCCAGGCGATTCCCTCCATCCTGCTCCTCGTGATCCTGGTGATGGCGGCGCGCTCGGTGCTCCGCGCCCGCCGCGCGCCGCCGTCGTCGAGCGCCCTCGAGCGGTTGGCCGCGGCCGACGCGCGCGCCCGCGGCCTCGAAGAGCAGGTCGTAACCCGCGGTCAGCGCCGGCTGGCGGCGCTGACCTACTTCGGTCTGGCGACGGCGCTCGTCTACCTCACGCACCTGCTCCCGGCGGGGCTGCCGAACGTGGATCGCAGCGGCGGGGCGGGTGTGGCGGCCGAGGACGGCGCTGCCCGGGCGGCGAGACTCGAAGCGACGCCCAGCGCGAGCAGGCCGCACGAACTGCGCCGCCACATCATTCGCACAGGGTGAGGCGGGTGAGGCGCGTCTTGTAGTCCGTCGCCTCGATCCCCACGTCCTGCTCCCAGGCGACGGCGACCGCGTCGCCCGTCCGGACAGCTTGAGGAAACATGGCGAAGCCGCGACCGGGCTGGGAGAGCACGAGGGACTCGGGCCGCGGCGAACCATCGGCATCGAGCCGCAGCGCGCGCATCACGGCCACTCCGTCGAGCTGGTCCCTCCAGAACACGACGTAGCCCGCGCCGGACCAGACGAGCGAGGGTTTGCTCCAGGCTGCATCGTCAGCCGTGGTCAAGACCAGGACCGGCTCGAGCAGGGTGCCATCGGCTCCCAGTCGGGAGAAGCGGAGCTGTTCGCCCTCAGTCGCCGTGGCCTTCCGTCCCCAGGCCACGGCGTAGTGCTCTCCGGTCCAGACGACGCTCGGTTCGGTTGCCCTATTCGCCTCGAGCTGAACTTCGGCACCGATGGGATCGCCGTTGCGCGCGTGACGCATCGCGTAGAGTTCGTCTGAGAAGCCCGAGTTGTAGCCATAGCCCCAGACGACCAGGAATTCCG
>CAYOLF010000052.1:12838-44926 GCA_964404725.1 uncultured Polyangiaceae bacterium | reverse complement strand
CGCGGGTCCCTAGGTCGTTGATTTTTCGCAGCAATCAACCTGATTGCTGCTCTAGGCGCGGCGCGACGAGGCTCGCGGCGTCGTCCGCGGCGCGCGCTCACGGCTCGGTGGCGAGCTCGAGATCGCCGGCGACCCCCGCGCGCGGCGCCCGCCCGGTCGCCGCCGGGGCGCGCGGGGCCGTCCCGGGCCGGGGGTGCGCGGGCCCCAGCGTCTCCGTGGCTGGCGCGTTGGAGGCCCCCGCGAGGGCGGAGGCGCTCGCCGGCGGTGTCGAGGCGGTCGCGCTGGGCCGAGCCTCGGGTGCGGCGGCCGCGCCGGGCTCGCGGGCGCTGCTCGCGGCGTGGCTCGCCGGGACGACGCCGACCAACCCTGCCGGCGAGCTTGGCGCGTCGATGGCGACGCCGCCCGCGTCCACGCTCCGGTGACGGGACAGCAGCACCAGGGCCACCGAGAGCGCCGCGAGGAAGCCGACCACGGCGACGGCGAGGGCCCGCCGTCGCTCGCGCCGCGGTCGGGGCGGCGTCGCGTTCCGGACGGCCGCGGCCTCCCCGGTCATCGCGGCGGGCGTGACCGCACCCGGACCCGGCGCCGGCACGGCGCCGCGCGGCTGGCCTCGGGCCTCGCTGACCGTTGGCGTCGCGCCAGGGGTCGCCGCCAGCAGCGCGACGAGGAGCTCCTCCGCGGTCTGGTAGCGCCGGGAGCGGTCGCGCTCGAGCGCGCGGTGCACCACCTGCGCCAGCGCCTCGGGCACGTCCGGAGCACGATCGCGGAGGGGCGGCGCGTCCTTGGTGCAGAGGTCGATGAGGACGGACTCGTAGACGCGGCCGTGGTGCGGGGGTTCCCCGGTGAGCGCCTCGTAGAGGATCGCGCCGAGGCTGAAGAGGTCGGTCCGTCCGTCGACGTCGGGGAGGGCCTGCGCCTGCTCCGGCGCCATGTAGAACGCGGTGCCCAGCACCACGCCGCGCCGCGTGAGCGCGTCCGCCGTCGTCTCGCGCCGCGCCACCTTCGAGATCCCGAAGTCGACCAGCTTGACGAACACCGGGTCGTCGTCCCGCTCGCAGAGGAAGACGTTGTCTGGCTTGAGGTCGCGGTGCACGATCCCCGCCTCGTGCGCCCGCCGGAGGGCGCGGGCGACCTGGGCCGCGATGTGCACGGCGTCGGTCGGCGAGAGACGCCCCTCTCGCCGCAGCCGCTGGCGGAGATCCTCCCCTCGGAGCAGCTCCATCACCAGGAAGGGACGCCCGTCCTCCGTGGTGCCGGAGTCGAAGATCTCGACGATGTGGGCGTTCTCGACCGCGCTCGCTGCCTCCGCCTCGCGCTGGAATCGCGCCACCGCGTCGCGGTCGAGCGCGGTCTCCCGGTACAGGAACTTCAGCGCGACGCGCTTGCCGATCGCGAGGTTGGTCGCGCGAAAGACGGCCCCCATCCCGCCGCGGCCGATGAGCTCATCGATGCGGTACTTCCCGGCGACGACGGTGCCGGTGAGCAGGTCGAGCTCTGGTTCGGAGTCACTCATGACGCGGCGGGGGGCGTTCGCGCCGCTCCCCGAGCGTCGGCGAGCCTAGCACCGTCGGGCGCCGACCGTGCCCCGCTGGCGGCCGTGCGCGGTCAGGCCTTGGCCGCGGCGCCCTTGTTGAGCGAGAGCGCGATCCGCGACGTCGTGCGGGAGGCGGTCGCCCGGGGCAACACGCCCTTCTGCGCGGCCTTGGCGAGCGCGACGCTCGCGGCCAGGGTGAGGGCGGCAGCCCCGTCGTCACCGTTGGCGATGGCGAGGCGCGCTCGCTTCACGGCGGTGCGCACCGCCGTGCGGACGGCGCGGTTGCGGGCAGTGCGCTTGATGCGCTGGCGGTTGCGCTTCTCTGCGGACGGGTGGTTCGCCATGAGTCTGGATTCTCGCTCGCTGGGGGGCCGTTCGGCTCACTTCGACTTGGCGGCGGGTGCGGTGGCGACCGCGGGCCGCTGGGCGTCGGGCGCCTCGGGGTCGTAGCCCTCGGGGTGGATCGGGAAGCGTGGCGTGGAGCCGAGCTTGGCCCGTTTGGCCGCCTCGTGCTTGCCCGCGCTCCGGTGGCGATTCGCTCGGCGGTGTTCGGTCTGCTGGGTGTTGGACGCCATGATTCCCCGCGGCTTCGAGGGTGAGGGGGCCGGGACTATGAGCGAAGCCCCTCCACTTGTCAATCGACCGTCGGCCCGAGCGGCCTTCGGGCCGGCTCGGCTCCCGGAGCCCCGAACGCGGCGGCTCCGGCCGTCGAGCTGGCGGCCGGATCAGCGCCCCACGTAGTCGGTCGCCATGGCGTCGTACAGAGACAAGAGATCGTTGGCGACGAGCCGATCGCCGACGCGATCGAACAGCACCTCGCCCCACGAGCTGGGCTCCACGAAGGTGAGCCCCTGGTCCTCCTGCTCCTGGACGAACGAGACGTCGGTGCCGAGGAGGAAGGGGAGCGGCTCGCTGGCGGCCGCGCCGACCGCGCCCCCGCGGCCGGTGGGCGCCCCCCCCCGGCGCCGCTCACCCCCGTCGCCTCGTCGCCGAGCGCGCCGAGGCGCCGCCCGCCGTAGCCGCAGCCGAGCAGGATCGGCAGGGCGAGGGTGGCGAGCGCCCGGCGGGTCACGATGCCATCATTTGGGAGTGGGAGTATGAGTAGTGTCGGATGGCGAGCGTCGCGGGACCCGCGTCAGAGGGGGGAGCGCCCGTCACCTCGGGCGCGGAGAGGCACCTCCAAACAGGTCTCGCGCCACGGGGTCGAGCGCCTCGGCGGGTGACGCCTCCCGGCCCGGCAACGCCTCCGTGTCGGCGTCCACGGCGCGCGGCGCGAGCTGCTCCCGGAGCTGGAAGCGCCGGCGGGCGTTGAGCGCGGTGAGCAGCCCGACTCGCTGCGCGAAGTGCAACGTCGAGCAGTCGCCGCGGAAGCGGGGCAGGGCCTGCAGGGCGCCGAGCAGCCCTCGCGTCGCCTCCGGCTCGCCCGCCGCCGCGCGTCGAGCGAGCCCCGCCAGCGGGTCGGTGTCGGACGGGTCGGCGCGAGCGTCGGTCATTCTGGCGCCTCGGGAGGCTCCTACCGGCTCCGTTGCGCGGGGGCGAGGAACGGATGGGGGCGGGGACGGCCTTCCCCCCCCCGGGGGCGTGGGCGGCCCGGTTGTGGCAGGGCGTGCCGTGGACTAAGTCAGAGCCCCATGGTCAATCCCGATGTCGTCGTCCTCGGTGGTGGTCCCGGCGGCTACGTCTGCGCGATCCGCCTCGCCCAGCTCGGGCTCGCGGTCGCCTGCGTCGAGGAGGCCGAGGTCGGCGGCGTCTGCCTCAATTGGGGGTGCATCCCCTCCAAGGCCATGATCTCCACCGCGCACCTCTACGACAAGGCCCGCACGGCGACCGTGCAAGGGCTCCTATTCGGCGAGGCGACCGTCGACGTCGGGCGGATGCAGGACTGGAAGGACGGCATCGTCAAGAAGCTCACCGGCGGCGTACGCCAGCTGCTCAAGGGCAACGGCGCGGTGCTGGTGCCGGGGCGCGGCCGCCTCACGGGCCCGCGCACGGTGGTGGTGACCGGCGCCGACGGCGCGGCGACCGAGCTGGTCGCGGGTCGCGCCGTGGTCGTCGCCACCGGGGCGTCGACCATCGAGGTGCCGGGGTTCGAGTTCGACGGCACGCGCGTGATCGGCGCCCGCGAGGCGGTGAGCCTCCGCGCCGTGCCACGGCGCCTGCTGGTGGTCGGCGGCGGCGTCATCGGGCTCGAGCTCGGCAGCGTGTACCAGGCGCTCGGCGCGGAGCTCACCGTGGTGGAGCTCATGCCGACGCTGCTCCCGGGCGTCGACCCGGAGTGCGTCCAGGTGGTCGAGCGCCGCCTGCGCAAGCATGGCGCCACCATCTTCACGCGGACCAAGGCCCTCGCCCAGCGGACGACGGAGACGGGGATCGCCGTCGACCTCGAGCTGCCCGAGGGGCCGCGCACGGTGGAGGTTGACGTCGTGCTGGTCGCGGTGGGGATGCGGCCCCGTTCGCGCGATCTCGGCCTCGAGGCGCTCGGCGTCGCCATCGACCAGCGCGGCTTCGTCACCACGGACGAGCGCTGCGCGACGAACGTCCCCGGCATCTACGCCATCGGCGACGTCAGCGGCCCGCCGATGCTCGCCCACAAGGCCTCCAAGGAGGGCGAGGTCTGCGCCGAGGTGATCGCCGGCCAGCCCGCCGCGAAGGACTGGGCCGCCATCGCCGGCGTCGTCTTCACCGACCCCGAGATCGCGGTCGTCGGCCTGACCGAGGAGCAGGCTCGTGCCCAGGGGTATGCAGTGAAGGTCGGCAAGTTCCCCTTCGCAGCCCTGGGGCGGGCGCTCAGCCTGCGCGAGACCGACGGCTTCGCGAAGGTGGTCGCCGACGCCGCGACGGGGCGGATCCTGGGCGTCCACCTGGTCGGGCCGGGCGCCAGCGATCTCATCGGCGAGGCGGCGCTCGCGCTCGAGACCGTGGCGACCGCCGAGGACCTCGCGCTGACCATCCACCCTCACCCGACGCTGGGGGAGGCGCTCATGGAGGCGAGCGCCGCCGCGCTGGGGCACGCGATCCACGTGATGAACCGCTGATCCGTGGCCCTCGAGGGCCTCGGACCGGGAGGCCGCGAGGAAATTTCTCCCGACCCCGCGGGGGCGACCGACCGGCTGGCGCGCGAGGCCGGGCCCGTGGCACCCTCCCCACCATGGGCATCTTCGATCGCATGGGGCGAGTGATCTCGAGCAACTTCAACGCGCTGCTCGACAAGGCCGACGACCCCCGAAAATCGATCGAGCTCACGCTCGAGGAAATGGGGGCGCAGATCAAGGCGGGGCGCGAGGAGGTGGTGCGCGCCGTGGCGGCCGAGAAGCAGCTCCGGCACCGGATCGAGGAGCTCGACGCGGAGATCGCGAAGTGGGCGGGTCGCGCCGAGCTCGCGGTGCGGCAGGGTGACGACGAGCTCGCGCGGGAGGCGCTCCTGCACAAGCGGCGGCTGACCGGCGAGCGAGACCGCGCCGAGGCGCTCCGCGGCGAGCAGCGGGGACAGGCGCTGGAGATGAAGGCCGAGCTCGAGCGCATGGAGACCAAGCTCGCCGAGCTCTCCGCTCGCAAGGGGACCCTCGCGGCGCAGGCCGCGCAGGCGCGGGTCGTGGGGACGGCGGAGGGGGGCGGGGCGCGCGTCGGGGGGGCCGCGTTCGCCGAGTTTCGCCGCATGGAGGACCAGATCGAGGGGGTGGAGGCGGCCTTTCAGGCGCAGCGCGAGGTGGACGAGGCGCTCGGGGGTGGGCGCGGCCCCGGGGGGCTGTCCCGCGACGAGGTGGAGGCGCGCTTCCGGGCGCTCGAGCAGGGACGGGCGGAGGGATCGCCCGCGCGGTCCGAGATCGAGGACGAGCTCGGTGCGTTGAAGCGTCGCGTGCGCGTCGACGGCTGAGATGGATCGCATCGTCGTCTGCTTCCGGTGGCGGGGGGCCGCCTCGGATCTCGAGGTAGGCGAGGCGTCACACTCGTTTGCGCCGGCCGCGCAGGCGCTGCTCGAGCGCCGCGCCGCGCTCGGCGGGCGGATCGTCGCCTGGCACGCGCGCTCGTTTGCCTTCGACTTCTCCCCGGGGACGCAGGAGGAGGCGATCGAGCTCCTGGTCGGGGACGCGCGGGCGGTCACCAGCCGCGAGGGCTTCGGCGTGGGGGTCGCCCAGGGCGAGCTCGAGTGCCTCTTCGAATGTGGTGTGCACCTGGCGCTGTCGAGCGGCGCCGCGCTGGAGCGCGCGACAGCCCTCGCCGCGATCGCCGCCCCCGGGGAGGTGCTGCTCGATCCCGCGCTCGACGCGGTGCGCGCGGGGCGCCTGCTGACGCGCGGCACGCAGCTCGGCACCCTCGCCGGGCGCCGGATCCGCGGGCTCCGCCTCGACCCGACCTTCCCCTGGCGGCGGCCCGAGTCCCTGCTGCCAGTCCCGGTCCCCGTCCTGGTCGGTCCCGACCCGCAGGACCTCGCGGTGCGACCCGGAGAGCTCGGGCTCCTGGTCGCGCCGCGGGGCAGCGGCGGGACCCGCGCGCTCGCGGAGCTCGCGTCGTCGGTGCCGCGCGCGCTCGAGCTCGGGCCCTGGCTCCTCGGGGAGCCGCTGGGCGCGCTGCGGGACGCCTTCGCGCGGGCGGACGTGAGCGGCGAGGGGCTCCCCGCCATCCACGCCGCGACGCTCGAGTCGCTGCTGCTGGGCGAGGGCGCCGAGCTGGAGGCCACCGGCGCCCTCATCGGCGCCTGGCTCGGCGAGTCCGGGCTGGTGCTGGTCGACGACGCGGTCGAGGTGGACGCCGACTCCCTCGAGGCGGTCGCCCACGCGTGCGTCGAGCACGGCGTGCGCGCGGTGGCGCGGGTCGTCGAGACCACGCACCTGCCGCCGGCCCTCGCCGAGCTGCCCAGGGGCGGGTCGTTGCTGCTCGGCGCGCTCGACCCCGACGAGGCCGCGCGGCTGCTCCGCTCGGTGACCGACGCCGGTGTTCCCGGGGAGACCGCTGCCCGTTGGGCGCGCCGCGGCGGCGGCCGCCCGCTCGCCATCGTGGAGGCCGTCCGCTTCGGGTTCGAGAGCGCGGAGCTGGTGCGGGACGGGGATCAGGTGGTGCCGCGCGGCCGCGTCGGGGGTCGGGGTGGTCCTCAGCCCGCGCGGGCCTGGATCCTGCAGCGCCTGCGCTTCCTCGAAGAGATCGAGCGCGCCGCCCTCGACGCGGTCTTCGCCTTCGGTGGCCAGGCGCGATGGGAGGAGGTCGAGCAGCTGCTCGGCGCCGTGGAGGTGGAGGGGGAGGCGGCCGCGGCGCGCGCGACGCTCGTGCGCGGAGGCTGGCTGGTCGCGGTGCACGACACGGAGGTCGCGCTCGCCTCGGGCACGCTGCGGGATGTCCTCGGCGAGCAGCTCGCGCCGGAGCGCCGCGCCGACTGGCTCACCACGGCCTCGGAGCTCCGCGCGCTCGGCGACGGCCCCCTCCTGGCGGCCCGCGCGGCGGTCCACGCCGTGCTGGCGGGGCGCTTCGACCTCGGTGGGGAGCTGGCGCGTCGCGCCGCCGCCGCCGCGCAGGCGGCGGGCCTCGAGGCGACCGCGGCCGCGCTGCAGGAGGTCGCCGAGCAGGGCACCTTCCGATCGCTGGTCGCGCGCGGGCTGACCGGGGGTCTCCCGTTGACGGGCGTTTCCCTGCGCGTCCCGTCGTCGATCACGCGGCCGCGCCCCTCGCTGCTCGTCGAGGGGACGGTGGGGAGCCGCGAGGCAGCGGGCGATGGGGTCACCGGGCGCGTCGCGGACGCGCTCCGCAGCGGCGATCTCTCGGCGATGGCGGCGCTGGCCAAGGAGCTCCGCGACGCCGACGAGCAGCGCCCCCTCGCCGACCGGCTGCAGGCGATGGCCTGCCTGCGTCGGGGCGACGTGGCCACCGCCCTCCGGCTCGCGCGGGGGGTGAAGGCGAGCGCGCAGCGGCTCGACGCCACGGAGCGCTGCCGCGCGGCGCTCACCCTCGCCGTCGCGCTGGGCGCGGCGGGGCGCCCGGCCGACGCCCTGCTCGAGGCGCTGGACGCCCTGGCGCGGGCGCGAGAGGCTCACGACTCCCGTGGGGAGCATGCCGTCGCGCGCTTCCTCGCCCAGCTCAACGAGGCCACCGGTCACGACGAGATGGCGCACGAGTGGCGCGCCCTCGGCCAGTGACCGAGCCTGAGGCACCGATCATGAGCGCCCGAACCCCGCCCGAACCCGCGCCCACCGCGAGCGAGCGCTCCGCGCTGCCGTCGGGGCCGCCCACGTCCGGGCGACCCACCCTGACCACCCCGGACGACGCCACGTTGATGGTGCAGGCGCACGATCCGGGACTCGAGCGCCTGATGGGCGAGCTGTCCGCGGAGAACCTCTCGGCGATGCAGGGCGTGCTCGCTCGGTGCGAGGTCGAGCACGTCGCGCCCGGGAGCGCCTTCGAGGGGTTCAATTACCGCGGGTTCGTCCGGAACCTGCGCGGAATGGGCAAGGTCGAGATCGGGGGCGTGCGCATCTACGCGCTGCTCACCCGGCACAACGCCTTCCTGCTATCGAACCAGGTCGCCGAGGAGCTGCACGATCTGGTTCGGGGGTTCATGGCGTTGAACCTCACCGCGCGCGCCATCCTCCGCGACGGTGACAAGCGTCGCTTCCTTTTCCGGGTCGAGTCGGGCCAGCTCGAGCGGCTGCGCACCATCGCCAACGAGGACCGGATGCTCAGCGCGCATGGCTTCTCGTTCGTCGACCTGGGCCAGTTCCGGCAGCGGCTGGCGAGCGTGACGGCGCTCGACGGCGACCTCGACGTCGCCGCCTTCGCCGCCACCGTAGAGTCCGTCTCCAACCTGTACGTCGGTCCCCGGCAAGAGCAGTACCACCAGCTCGTGGCCGGGGAGCCGCCCGCGAGCTACCAGCTCTTCATCGCGCCCCCGGTCGAGATCCCCGGAGCGATCAGGCTCGCGTACGGGGGTACGGCGCTGCGGCTGCTGCGGGACTGAGCGCGGCCTCGCCCGCGGGGGCGGCGGTCGCCTCGGCCGACTCGGGGGGACACTCGGCCCAGGCCGCGCGCAGGATCTCCGCCACGGCCTCGTAGAGCGCCTCGGGGATCTCGTCGCCGAGCTCCAGCTCCGCCAGCGCTCGCGCGACGGGGACGTCGCGGATCACCGGCACCCCGTAGGCGCGCGCTGCCTCGACGAGCTGGCGCGCCAGCTCGCCGCGTCCGTGCGCGACGATGAGCGGCGCCCCCTCCGACTCGCCCTCGTAGCGCAGCGCGGTCGCGAGGTGCGTCGGGTTGACGACCACCACGCTCGCCTCGCGCACCGCGGCGACGAGCGTCTGCGCGAGGACCGCCTCGTGCGCGCGGCGGCGGGCGGCCTTCAGCTCGGGGTCTCCCTCCGACTCGCGGTGGTCGCGCTTGACCTCGTCCTTCGACATGCGGAGCCGCCCCCACCAGGCGTGGCGCACCACCGCGTAGTCCGCGAGGGCGAGGGCGAGGCCAGCCAGCGCGCCGAGCCACAACAGGCGGCGCGCGAGCAGACCGGCCAGCGCCGCGCCGGCCGGCGGTTCGCCGAGGGTGTTGACGATGGAGGGGGCCTCGACGAGCAGCAATCGGGCGCCGAGGACGGCGACGATCAGGGCCGTGACGAGCGCACGGAGCAGGGCGAAGAGGCGCGGCAGCTTCACCAGCTGGCCGAGCCCGCGCGCGGGGTCGAGGTGGACGAGGCTCGGCGCGAGCCGCCGCGCCGACAGAACGCCGCCGGTCTGCACGAAGCCGGCGGCGAGGGCGACGGCCGCCCCGGCGCCGAGCAGCGGCGCCGTGAGAGCGACGACCTCTCCGGGGACCCAGCTCGCGCTCGGCACGGCGACGCCGTCCAGGGCCAGATGGATCCGAGCCGCGACTCGCCCCGCGGTGGCGCTCGCCGCGGCGGGCACCAGCGAGACGACGGCGAGCAGGGCGATCGCCTGCGTCAGCGCGGCGGAAACGGGGACGTCCCCCTCCTGGCGCGCTCGGCGCAGGCGGCGTCCGGTGGGGGCCTCGGTCTTTTCGCTCACGGTTCCAGGTCGAGCAGAGTCGGTCCGGGGTTGCGCGGCAAGGCCCCGCCCTGTGCCCGGCGGCGGCTCCGGTCCCGGCGGCGGCTCCGGTCCCGGTCCCGGTCCCGGCTCCGGCTCCGGATCTCGGACCTAACCCGGGACACCCACTAGAGCAGCAATGAGGTTGATTGCTGCGAGAAATCAACGACCTAGGGACCCGCGTCCTCCGGGTCCCACCCAGCCACCGCTGGGTGGGTGAGGGCGTGGGGTACCGAACCGGGAGCAGATCTCGCCCCAGGCGCCGCTGAAGACGCACCCTCGCCCTGAGGGGGTGCGTCTTCAGCGGCGCTGTTGCCATTGGCAACCTGATCGGTGCTCTAGAGCAGCCACGGCAGCGGCGCGCCGCCGGTGGCGCGCCAGGAGGTGGCGGTCTGCTGGATGATGGGCGACCGGATCTGCGGCGGCGGGTGCGAGCGCTCGAAGGCGAAGATGAGGTCGATGGGGCTGAGCTGGTCCATCCCGGCGAAGAACTGCATGGTGAGCAGGGCGCCGCGCTCCGTGTAGCGGTACGGCGTCGCGCGCTTGCCGGCGTCGAGGACGTTGTAGGTCCCGGCCGTGTCGGCGCCGGTCTCGTTCACCTGGTTGAAGACGGGGACGACGCTGGTGAGCACCACGCCGATCTCGGAAGATTCGACGTTGCCGGCAGTGCAGGGCAAGTGTCCGAGGTAGTGGTGCGCCATCTCGTGGGCGAGCACGAACGCGATCTGCTCGTCGAAGATCTGGCGCTGGCGCGTGAGCTTCGCCGCGTCGTTGTCCTGGTTGGGATCGAAGAAGCCGGCTCCGGGGATGGCGATCGGCTGGTCTGGCCGCTGGTTCTGGGCGAGGTGACGGATGAACTCGTCCGTCTTGCGGGTGCCGAAGACGTCGTCGGTCGCGGCGCACCGGGAGAGGTAGCCCCCGACCAGGAACAGCCCGTCGGTGATCGCGATCAGCGACTTGCCCGACTCCGTGCACGCCGCGAAGGCGTTGACCTCGCCCGGGGTGTCGTCGACCACCAGGGGGATCCCAGCCATGCGGCTGCGTGGCCCGCCGCCGAGCGCGGCGTTGAGCTCGCCGTAGAGGGCCTGCGCCCGGGCGCGCATGAAGCCGAGGTCGCCGCGATTGATGGGATCGGTCAGGCCTGCGGCTGAATAGCCACCGGGCCCGACGGCGCCGGTGGCGCCGGTGGTCGCGGCCGGCGGCGCGGCCGTCGGGGTCCCCGTCGCACCCCAGGCGCCGGGCGGGTAGGCGGGCGGGGCGGGCTGGCCCGTGCCGTAGGAGCTGCTCGTGGTGCAGGCGAGGAGGCCGACGGCGACGGAGAGCGCCGCGGTGAGCGCGCGGGCGGGTCGGGGGAGGAACATGGACCGAGTCTAGCGCGGCAGGCGCCGGCGGCGATCGGATCGACGGGTCGGGGACCAGATAAGCGGCTTGACGCTCCCTCCTGCCCGTGGGGACTCTCGGGCCCGAGCCGGCGATGAAGGGGAGCGTTCGAGGTGCGCGTGTCCCATGGCGGTACCGCCGCCAGGGGGAGCGGTTCGTCGACGGCAATCGCGTGACGCTCCTGCGCAACGGCGCGGAGGCCTTCCCGGCGATGCTGGCGGCCCTCGATCACGCCGAGCGGCAGGTGCTGCTCGAGATGTACTGGTTCGCGTCGGACGAGACCGGGAAGGCGTTCGCCGCCGCGCTCCGGCGCGCCGCCGCGCGCGGCGTGGAGGTCGCGGTCCTCTACGACGCCGTCGGCTCCTGGGAGACCGACCCGGCGCTGTTCGCCGAGCTGCAGGCGGCGGGCGTCGCGATCGTGGAGTTTCACCCCGTGCGCCCCTGGGCGCGCCGCTTCAGGCCCGAGCACGTGACGCGGCGAGACCACCGGAAGCTCGTCGTGGTGGACGGTCGAGTCGGCTTCACGGGGGGGATCAATCTCGCCGATCAGTGGGCGCCCCCGGCCGCCGGCGGCGGCGGCTGGCGAGACGACGTGGTCGAGGTGGAGGGCCCCGCGGCCGCGGCGCTCGCCGCGCTCTTCCGCCAGACCTGGGACGCCCAGGGCGGCCCGCCGCTGCGTGCCCCGATCGCGGCCGGCGCCCCCGCGGGGGGCCATCGGGTCCGGGTCCTCGGCGACGGGCGCCTGCACCGGCGTCGCGCGATCGTGCGCGCGTACCTCCTCAACATCGCACGGGCGCAGGAGCGGGTCTGGATCCGAAACTCGTACTTCGTCCCCGATCCCAGGATCGTGCGCGCCCTGCTCCGCGCGGTGCAGCGGGGCGTGGACGTCCGGGTCATCGTGCCCGGGATCAGCGACGTCGAGATCGTCCGCCACGCGAGCCGTGCCGTCTGGTCCCGGCTGATGCGGCACGGGGTCCGCATCTTCGAGTGGACCGAGAACGTGCTTCACGCCAAGAGCGCCCTGGTCGACGCACGCTGGGCCACCATCGGCACCTTCAACCTCGACTACTGGTCGCTCTTCAACAACCTCGAGGTCAACGTCTCGGTGCTGGACGCGGGCTTCGCGGCGGTGATGGAGGCCTCCTTCGAGCACGATTTCGCGCGCTCGATGCCCGTCGATCCCGGGGAATTCGCCTTCCGATCGCTCGGCGACCGTGCGCTCGAGCTCGTCCTGTACCGCTTTCGCAAGCTGCTCTGAGCAGCGCGCGGGCGGCCGGCTCAGCGGCGCGGGACCAGCGGCGACTCGATCCGCTGATGCCAGCCGAGGAGCAGGACCACGGCGCCGCGGGCCGGGGGGCTCGGGTCGCGCGCGCCGTCGCCCCACTGAAGGGCGCCGCGGGCCTCGAGCCAGGGGCCGCTGGCCCGTCCGATCAGGGGCACCCCAAGGCCGAGCGAGAGCTCGAGGCCGCGCTCGCGGCCGAGGGGGCCGTCCCCGGCCGTCGCGAAGTAGGGTCCGATCCCGATCGAGATAGCGTCGAGGGTGAGATCCAGCAGCGCCGGCCCGCGGGCGAGGCCGTTGGACCAGCGCGGGAGGAAGAGCGGCCGTAGATCGGCGCCGAGCGCGAGGGTGCGCCCCGCCGGGTGGCCCGCCCCGAGGGGATCGGCGTAGCCGATCGCCACGCCGGCCATGCCGAAATGATGCGCCGTGAGCCGAGCCGCCGCGCGGGCCGGGTCGGCGCCCACCTCCGCACCGAGGCCGACGCCGAGGTCGAGGTCGCCGTCGAAGCGGCCGTAGGCGCCGTCGGGTGCGGCGGCTGCGGGCGCGGTCGCGAGCAGGGCGGCGGCGGCGAACCCCGCGGCCGCACCGGCAGCCAACGGGGAGCGGGCTCCGCCCCTGGGCGCCCCGCTGGCGTACGCCGCCGTCCGCGGACGGGCCCTCATCCCTCGAGCGCCCTCACGATCGCCTCCCGGAGCTCCGGCGCGAACAGGAGGCGGACGCGCTCGAGCTTCTGCCCCCGGAGCCGGCCGAGCAGGAAAGAGACGTCCCCCGGTTTGCGCGGCGCGCCCCGCGGGAACAGGACGGTCAGGCTGTCCTGGCGATCGTCGAACGGTACGTCACTGGCCTCGTCCAGCCCCACGTAGTGATCCGGATCCAGCCCCGCGGCGGCCGCCACCTCCCGGGCCAGGGCGAGCGCCCGGTGCCGCTGCGCGAGCTGGTCCCCCAAGAGCTCGTACGTCTTGAACAGGTGCCGCCCGTGCAGGCGTCGTGACAGATCGGCCAGCAGCGGATCGGGGGCGTCGCGCCAGGCGCCGAGGGCCGAGAGCAGCAGGTGATCGTCGAGCTCGAGGTAGGCGTCGAGGGGCGAGTCTCCCTCCCGAGCGACCGCCACCAGCGCCGGCGGCGCCCCCGGCAGCGGAGTGCCGTCGACCAGCACCGCGCGCGCGCGCGAAAGCAGCCGCGTCATCATGAACTCGCTCGCGCGGCTGGCCTTGTGAAAATAGACCTGCTGGAACATGAAGAGCCGCGCCAAGATGAACGACTCGATGGCCGGCAGGCCCTTGGCGCCGTCGATCGCGAGCGTCGGCGAGTCGGCGCCGGCCTCGGGAGAGCCGAACCGGAAGCTCCGGAGCAGCCAGTCGAGATCGAAGGTGCCGTAGCCGACCCCGGTGAAGTGCGCGTCCCGCAGGAGGTAGTCGCACCGGTCGACGTCGAAGGTCCCGCTCACCGCGCGCGCCAGGTACGCGAGCTGGTGGCGGCCGCGCACGAGCTCGGCCACCCGGGTGGGTAGCTCGGGATCGACGCCCGCGAGGACCCCGTGCACCTCCGTCGACGGGTCGCAGACGATGCGGGCCGTGTACTCCTCGTGGGAGGGACCGTCGGGGAGGGCCGCCTCGAACAGGTGGGACAGCGGGCCGTGCCCCACGTCGTGCAGCAGGGCGGCCGCGAGCAGATCGCGCGCGTGGTCCGGCGTCACGCGCTGATCGAAGGGCAGGGCGTGATGGACGGCCCGCATCCGCGCGATGAACCGCTTCATCACGTGGGCGGTGCCGATGGCGTGCGAGAAGCGCGTGTGGTCCGCGCCCGGATACGACAGGCTCGAGAGGCCGAGCTGGCGGATGCGCCGCAGGCGCTGCACCTCCCGCGTCTGCAAGAGCTGCGGCACGATCGCCTCCTCCTCCGTCTCGAAGGCGACCAGGCCGTGGATCGGGTCGCGCAGTATCATCGTTATTCCGCGATTTCGCTGGAGGCTGGACCCGGGCCGTTCGAGCGCGGTGGCGCCGGTTGGGGCGCCCGCCCGAAGCCGCGATCCTGCCCATCGACGGGATCACCGCAAGCCCGAAGCTCCCTCGGCGCGCCGCGCCCACGGATCCGCGCCGTAGCGCGCGCGTCCGTCTCGGGTTGAGCGCTGGACAAACGCTGGATTTCGGGTTTACCTGAAGGCTATTCGGGCCGGTGCGACCGGCGCCGGTCCCTCCGCTGACAATGCCCCCCAACAGCCGCCGACCCCCCAAGATCCGCCCGAAGCCGCTCCGGCTCGAGGACGTCCTCCGCCAGCTGCCCGAGCGTGAGCTCGACTCGCTGATCGCGCGCCTCCGGGTGCGCATCGACGAGGCCAAGCGGATCGACGTGCCCTCGCAGGTCGCGCGCGCGCTGCTCGCCCTCCCGGAGCTGCGCGATCCCGGGATGCTGGCGCCCGCGACGCGCGAGCTGCTCTATCGGATCGTCGAGGTCGGCGGCGTGCTGCCCGTCGCGCGCGTCCCGTCGGCCGTCGAGCCGCTGGTGGCCCGCGGGCTGGTCTTCGTGCGGGGTTCGTCGGACGACGGGACGGTGGAGCTGCTGTTGCCGCTGGCGTACCTGCTGCAGCTGCGCACCTGGGAGGGAGAGGACCCCCGCGGGCTCCGTCCCCTCCTCGCGCAGGTCAACGCCGAGGTCGCGGGGAGCATCGCCTCCCATTATCTCGGCCGCCCGGCCACACCACCCGTGGTGCTCTCCCTGGAGGCCGCCTGGGAGGCCCTGACCGACGAGGGGCAACTCCGCGCCACCATCGAGGCGCTGGCGCCCCTCGAGCGCAAGCTCCTGGCTGCCATCGAGGAGGTCGGCGGCGAGGTGGACACGGAGGAGTTGCTCGACCTCGAGCGCGAGCCGATGCGCCTGCGGGGCGCCACCGGGGCCACCCCCTCGCGTCGCGGGGTGGGGTTCGCGCTGGAGCGCCGCGGGTTCTTGGTTCCGGTGCACCCCAACCGGCACGTCATCCCCACCGAGGTCGCTGCGGTGGTCGGCGAGCGTCGCCGCGCCGAGCGCGAGGCCCAGCGGCGGGAGATCCTCTCGTTCGTCCTCGGTGAGGATCACGCGCCTCGTCGCGCCCGCTTCGCCGAGGATCCGGTGCCGCTCGTGGTCGCCATGGCGATCACGGTGCGTGACCCCTCGGTAGAGGTCCGGGCTGGCGTCGGCACGCCGCGGTCGCTCGTCGCCCGGCTCGCGGCGCGCTTCGGACGGCCTTCGGAGACGGTCGCGCTGCTGGCCTCGCTGAGCCGCGCGGTCGGCCTCTGGGACGCCTCCGTGATGAGCGCGAGCGCGCCGCCCGGCTCCTTCTGGATCCACGATCTCGGGCGCGCCCTGTTCGAGGCCTGGCGGCGCGGCGGTGCCTGGGACGAGGCGCGCCCCGACGGGGAGGTGCTGCGCATCGCCGCCGACGCGCGCGAGTCGAGCCCTATCGGCGTCATCCGGGAGATCGTGCTGGAGGCCCTCTCGGAGCTCGGCGACGGCAACTGGGCCCCGTGGGAGGCGGTGGCCGCCTTCGTCCGCGCAGATCCGCGGGCCCCCGGCGTCGCGCGGCTCATCGAGCGCTGGTCGCAGCGCGTCGGCATCGAGGCGCCCACCCCGGCCGAGGTGGCGCGGCGGATCGCGCTCGAGAGCCTGCACATCCTCGGCGTGGTCGACCTGGGCGACCCGGATTCAGAGGACGAGGAGGTGGGGGCGACGCTGCGGATCACCCCGCGCGGGCGGAGCTACCTCGACGCGGGCTCGCCGCGCACGGATCCGGAGCCGAGCCGGTACATCGGCAACGAGCTGCTCCGGGTGGGCGGCCAGACCCGGGTCGGGCACGTCGTCGCCCTCTCCCCCTTCATCGAGGTCGGCAGCGTCGCGGGGAGCCTCGACCTGTCGCTCACGGCGCAGGCCGTGTCGCTCGCGCTGAGCGCCGGGTACGAGACCGAGGTGATGCGCGCGCGGCTCGAGTCCGTGGCCCCGCTGCCCGATCCGATCGCCCGCCTGCTGGTCCAGGCCAGCGCCGTGGTGGGGCGCGCGGAGTTCGTGGCCACGGAGGGGTTCCTCTGGGTCGAGGACTCCGAGGTGCGCGAGATGCTGCGAACCCGGCGCGCGACCGCCGATCTGTTCGTCGATCCTTCCCCTCCCGCCGGGCTCCTGGTCGCGTCCGGCGTCGACATGGAGCGGCTCGCTCGCCGCTGTCGTGGCCTCGGCGTCGAGGTGATCGTCGAGGGCGAGGTCTTCAAGACTCGGAGCCTCGGGCCGAGCTCACGCGGCAGCGGCGCTCGCCGCCTGAGCTCCGACGTGATGCGGGCGGTCACCGCCCCGACGCGCCGGCAGACGGGGTCGATGAGCGCCGTCCAGCCCTCGCGCGCCTCGACCATCCCGCCCTCGCGTTCGAGCGTCAGCTCTCGGCCCCCGCCGCGCTCCTCCACACCGCCCCCGGACGGGGAGGGGGCGGCGCAATCGTCCCGGCGCGGGTCGGTCGTCCCCTCTTCCAAGCGGGGACGCTGAGCCCCGCGGTCGGCGGGGCCCCCGGCGGCGTCACTCGAACGAGGCCGTGCGCTTCATCTCGATCTTGCCCTTGCCGCTGGCCTTCAGCTCCCGCCCCTTCATCGTCATCTTGCCGGTGGGCACGAGCTGGCCGGCGAGCGCCAGCTCGGTGACCCAGCCGGTGGTGGCGTCGACCTGGGCGGTTCCAGTGAGGTCAAAGGCGTAGCGCAGCGGTCCGTCGGGGAGCGAGCCCTCGACCACGACCTCGACGGAGAGCGACGAGCGCCCGCCGACCTCGCCCGCGGAGCCGAAGCTGACCTCGGCCTTGTCCACGGTGATCTCGGGGTTATAGCCGAGGAGCGCGATCTGCCCGGCGGCGTCCAGGGCCTGGGCCTCGCCGTCCTTGGAGCGCTCGATCGCGAGCAGCAGCGGGTGCGGGCCGCCGACGTACCCGTACTCGGCCAGGACCACCGTCGACTCTTCCTCCCCGACGGGGTTCTTGCCGTTCTGCAACACCTCCGGCGTCCCCCCTTGGCCCGTCACGGTGTAGCCGTTGTTCTGGGTCGGCAGGGGCGACCAGCCCTCCAGGCCCTTCGCCTCGCGCTTGCCGTAGAGGATCGAGATCTTGGTCACCGCGGTCTCGCCGACCGCCTCGACCATGACGTGGCGGTCCTCGGCGAGGGAGAAGCCCTTCTCGCTGATCCCACCGGTCGAGCCGTCCGTGGTCTCGAATGTGAGGGACACCTCGGCGCTCATCGACCGGTGCTCCGAGTCCTTCACCCCGGCCTTGGGCAAGGGGAGGGTGGGCGTCGCCTCGCCATCCCCCGCGGCCCCGGCCACCTCGTCCGCGCTCGTGGTGGCCCGCTTGCCGCGACGCCCCTGGCTCGAGGGATCGTCGGCCCCACCGCCGGAAGACGACGCGCCGCACCCCGTCGCGAGGGCCGCCAGGGCCAGGGTGAAGCATCCAAGACCGAGATTCCGAACCAGCCGTGTCATCCGGGGATCCTCCTCCTTCGCCCGTGGGCGGAGACGCCCGACCCTTGCGGCGAGCGACGGGTCGAGGCTTCTCCATCCCCTGGCCGGTGTAAATGGCCGGCTCCTTCGAGGCTCTCGATTCGCTTCGATTTCGGGAGCACGGGCGGGCCCCCGGGCCGAAAACGGCCACGACGGCCGAGTCCCGACTACGAGCGCCCCGCCGCGTATGGCATGCTCTAGCCGCCCCGGGCCCGGCGGTGCGGGGGCGACGCTGCTCAGGAGCTCCCAGATTGAGCGAAGCTAGTTCGCTGGCGAACATCGCGGTCGCGCAGAAGCCCGACCTCGCGAAGTACGAGCTGCTCGAGGAGCTCGGCCACGGCGGGATGGCGACCGTCTACCGGGCGTACGACCGGCGCCTCGATCGGGAGGTGGCCGTGAAGATCATCCACCGGCACCTGCGGGAGAACGTCGAGGTCGCCACCCGGTTCACCGGCGAGGCGAAGGCGGTCGCGAAGCTCCGCCACCCCGGGATCGTGGACGTTTACGACGTCTCCGACGTGTCGGAGCCCGAGCGCTACCTCGTCGTCGAGCTGGTCAAGGGCACCACGCTGCGTCGCCTGGTCGCGGACCACGGGCATCTTCCCGCCGAGATCGCGGCGATCATCGCGGTCGAGGTCGGCGAGGCGCTGGCGCACGCGCACGACCACGGCGTCATCCACCGGGACGTGAAGCCCGAGAACGTCCTCATCGACCTCGGCGCACCGCGGGTCGAGCGGGACTCCGAGCACCCGTCCGAGCGCCGGTCCCGCGTCAAGCTGACGGACTTCGGCATCGCCAAGCTCCTCGACGCCCAGGGCGTCACCTCGACCGGGCAGGTCCTGGGCTCCCCCGCGCACATGTCGCCGGAGCAGATCGAGGGGGGGGCGGTCACGGAGCGCTCGGACGTCTTCGGGCTCGGCGTGCTCCTGTACGAGTGCTCCGTGGGCCTGCTGCCCTTTGAAGGCAAGAATCCAGCCCAGGTGCTGCGCCGGGTGCTGGATGGCGCGTTCACGCCCGCGGACCGGGCGCGGCCGACCGTCGGCGCGGCCTTCGGCAGGATCGCCGACCGCGCCCTAGCGCATGCCCCCGAGGACCGGTACCCGTCGGTGCGGGAGATGGTGGCGGACCTCCGGACGGAGCTCGCCGCCCTGGGGTTCGACGACCCCCGGCGCGAGCTCGAGGAGTTCCTGACGGACGGCGAGAGCTACCTGGTGCAGCACGGCTCGCGGGTGGTGACCCGGCTGGTCGAGCTCGGGCGGCGGGCGCGGACCGAGCGGGCCGTCGCGCGCGCCGCGGCCTGCTTCAACCGGGCGCTCGCCTATCGTCCGGACGACCTCGAGCTGCTCCGCCTCGTCAGCGGACTGGCCAAGGCGGAGCGCTTCCGCCGCAGCGTCCGCCGGGCGGCCGTCGCGGCGCTGGCCGTCGCGGGGCTCGGCGTGGTGGCCTTCGGCTTGGCGCGCTGGCTCGGGTCGGCGCCGGAGCGGAGCGAGCCCCCGGCGCCCGCGCCGCGGGCCGTCGCGCCGGCGCCGGCGCCGGCGCCGGAGCCGGGTCCGGTCGCGGCGGCCAGCGCCGAGCCGGCGGCCCCGGAGGGCTCCACGGCCGCCGTGCGCCAGGCGGAGCGGCGCGCGCCCGCGTCGCCCCTGGCGGCCGTCAAGTCCACGCCCCGCTCGCTCGAGCGGCGCCCGGTCAAGGTGGTCATCTCGGGGGGAGCCATCGGCGGGTACGTCTTGGTCGACGGGGCCCGCCTCTCGAGCGGCGAGTCCCGCGAGCTCGTCATCGGCAAGAAATACACCTTTGCGTTCCGTCCCCCCGACGACAACGCGGACTGCTGCGTGATCACCACCAAGGACGTCGAGATCACGGAGGGCACTTCGGTGGTGGAGGCGACGGTGCCCTTCGATCCGGCGACCATCCTGGCCAGCCACGCCCCCGCGGGCAGTCGGATCGACTGTGGGATGGCGGGGACTGGCACCACCCCCGCCGCGATGCGCGTCACCTTCAACAACGAGCCTTTGATCTCGGTGACCTGCTCCCTGGTGCCTCCGCCCGGGAGCGGCCTGGCGCCACGGGAGAGGAGCGCCGAGCTCATCCCCGGTGCGGTCGTTGACCTCTGGCCATGAGCGCGGCTCCCGTGCGACAAGACCGAGAGGGATGCTCCCCCGCCCATCGGCCATCCGGTTCCCGTTGCGCGCGGCGCGGCTCACGGCCCTGCTGCTGACGGTGGCGGGGGTGGTCGGTGCGCAAGAGGCGGCGGAGGACGCGGCGGCCGCGACGGGGGAGCCGGCCGCGCCCGAGGTGGCGCCGCTGAGCGCCGTCGCCGACCTTGCCCGGGTCGAGGATCTCTACCGCGCCACGCGCTTCCGGGACTGCGTCGAGGAGGCTCGCCGCCTGCTCGCCGCGGAGAACCCGGAGGGCGTCCGGCGCCCGACCGAGATCGATCGCGCGCGGACCTACCTCGCGGCGTGCCAGGTGCGCAGCGGCGACGCGGCCGGCGGCGAGGGCGAGTTCGAGCGGGCCATCCGCGCGGCCCTGGTGGAGAACCGCGCCTTCCCCCGGCCGAACTCGCTGGTGTTCTCGGCCGAGGTGGTCGAGCGTTACGACGCGGCGCGGCGCCGGCTCGAGGGGGAGCTCGAGTCGCGGCGCCGGGCGGCGCTGGAGTCCGCGGAGGATCAGCGCGCCGAACGGGAGGAGCAGCGCGAGGCCGAGCGCGATCGCCAGCGCCGGCTCTTCGAGCTCGCGGGCCAGGAGGCGGTGGTCGTCGAGAACCGGCGCTGGGTGGCCGCGGTCCCCTTCGGCGTGGGGCAGTTCCAGAACCGTCGCTCCGCGCTCGGCACCGTCTTCCTCGTCACCGAGGTCCTGGCGCTCGGGGTCGTGGTGGGCGGCATCGCCGCGGAGATCAGCCTCGCGGACTACGCCTCGGAGCACGAGTCGACCCTCGACAGCGACGAGCGCGAGGAGGTCAACGCCGCGGGACAGCGGGCACGGACCGCCTGGGTGACGGGGTTCTACTCGCTCTGCGGCCTCGCCGCGCTGGGGATCGCGGACGCCGAGCTCCGTTTCGTGCCGGAGTTTCGCACCGTGCGCACCCGCGCCGTCCCGGCGGAGCTGCGCCCCCCGGACGCGGAGCCGTCCCGCCCGAGCGCCTGGGCGCCGCGGCTGACGGGGGCCCCACGGGGCCTCGGCCTCGGGTTCGCGCTCGACTTCTGAGCGCTCAGGCGCGCTTGCGCAGCACCAGGACGTAGAAGCCCCCGAAGACGCGGAGCGGGCCGTCACAGAGGCGCCGCTCCAGCGTCCGCAGGCCCTTGCGCAGTCCAGGCACGGCCATGGCGTGGGCGGTGGGCGTCACGATGCGGATCCCCCGCGCCGCGACCAGCTCGCAGCCCGTCGGGACGTAGCGTCGCGCTCGCCAGGGCGTGTCGAAGCGCGTGAACACGTCGTTCTCGCGCGCGGTCGCCGCGACGCGGCGGGCGGGACCGACCCGTCTGAGCAGCCCGCGCCAGCTCACCGGGTTGTACAGCTCGGCCAGCACGATGCCCCCGGGCCGGGTCACCCGCGCCATCTCGGCGATGGCCCCGTGGATGTCCGGGACGTGCGCGAGCACCTTGAAGGAGCAGGTCACGTCGAAGGTCGCGTCGGGGAAGGGGAGCGCCGTCGCCGAGCCCTCGACGACGTCGAGGCCGCGCGCGCGCGCCCGCGCCAGCATCCCGGGCGACAGATCGACGCCGGTCGCGCGCCGCGCGAAGCGCGCGATGCGGGCCAGCACCAGGCCGGTTCCGCACCCCACCTCCAGCACGTCGCCCCCGCGCCCGTAGCGCTCGACCAGCTCCGCCTCGAGCTCGTCGAGGAGCTCGTGGTACCCACCCGGATCGTTCCTGCCCCGCCGCGCCTCGTAGCGGTCGGCGAAGGCGTCGTAGTAGCGACGGTTGTCGGGGGCGCTCCCGGTCGGATCCATCGACCGACCTTGACCCGGCGACGCCCCCCACGGCAACTGACCGACGTGGCCGGTCGGGCTGGCGCGGGTCGCCGGCGCTCGCCCGGCGCCCATCGGGGGTCGGGCGTCGGGCCGGAGCGCGCAGACGGCGCCTTGCGCGGCCGAATGCCCGCGGCTAGACTCCGCCGCGACAAGTCGGTGGATCCCCCGCGGGCCCCCGGAATCAGGGGTCCGCTTTTTTTTGCCTCATGCCGATCGCACACGTCTCCCTACCCGGTCTGGACCGCGAGCGGTTGCTCGCCGCGGTGGAGCCGGTGCTCGCCGCGCACGGCGTGGCCGGGGTCGAGCTGCATTGGCGATCGGACCGTGGCGAGCGCGTGCTCGAGGTCACGCTGGAGCGCCCCGGCGTCGCGGATCCGGGCGGCGGGATCACGATCGACGTCTGCACCGACGTCTCGCGCGACCTCTCCGTGGCGCTCGACGTCGCCGACGCGATCGGGGGGCGCTACCGGCTCGAGGTCGGCTCGCCCGGAGTCGAGCGCGCCCTGTACCGAGCGGAAGATTACGCGCGCTTCGCGGGGTGCCAGGCGCGGCTGCGGCTCGCTGCTCCCGTCGAGGGAGAGCGCGTCCTGCGCGGCGTCCTCCGGGGGCTCGATCCGCAGGGCGCCGTCCTGCTCGAGACGCCCGACGGCGTCCGGGCCTACGACTTGGCCGGGATCGAGAGCGCCCGGCTCCTCTTCGAGTACGGAACCCGCGAACGGCCGCGCCCCCCCACGGGCGCGGGCGCGCGAGCGAAGGGACGCGGCAAGACCCCCCGCGCACCGCAACGGAAAAGGTAGCACTCATGGCAATGAACGAGTCCGAGGTCAACCTCTCGCAGGCCATCGCGGACGTCGCCCGCGAGAAGGGCATCGAGAAGAGCATCCTCGTCGAGACGATGGAGGCTGCGATCCACAAGGCGGCCCAGGCTGCCTTCGGGCAGAACCGAGAGCTCGAGGCGCGCTTCAACGAGGAGACGGGGACGATCGACCTGTTCCAGTACATGACCGTGGTGGAGTCGGTCACCGAATCCGAACGGGAGATCTCGCTGGAGGTGGCGCGCCGCCACGGACTCGACGCGGAGATCGGCGAGGAGCTCGGCTTCCAGGTCTTCTGGCACCCGAAGGACGCCGCGCGCGCTCAGCAGCAGGACAAGGAGTACGGCGACATGCTCGACATGCGCCAGGCGCGGAGCACGTTCGGGCGCATCGCGGCCCAGACCGCCAAGCAGGTGCTGCTCCAGCGCGTGCGCGACGCGGAGCGCGACCTCATCTACAACGAGTACAAGGACCGGGTCGGGCAGCTCATCCGCGGCATGGTGCGGCGCTTCGAGAAGGGCCACCACCTGGTGGTAGATCTCGGCCGCAACATCGAGGGCGTGCTGCCCTCGCGCGAGCAGACGCCCCGAGAGACCTACCGTCCCGGCGATCGCATCGTGGCCTTCGTGAAGGAGCTCGATCGCGAGGCGCGCGGCCCGATGATCATCCTGAGCCGCAGCGATCCGGCCCTGGTCGACAAGCTGTTCGAGGCCGAGGTGCCGGAGATCTACGAGGGGATCGTCAAGATCGTCGCCGTCGCCCGCGAGCCCGGCAGCCGGAGCAAGATCGCCGTGACCACCCGCGACGGGGACGTCGACCCGGTGGGCGCGTGCGTGGGCATCAAGGGCTCGCGCGTGCAGGCGGTGGTGCAGGAGCTGCGCGGCGAGAAGATCGACATCGTCCCCTGGGATCGCGACCCCGCGCGGTACATCATCAACGCCATCCAGCCCGCGGAGGTGAACAAGGTCATCGTCGACGAGGCGGATCACCGGATGGAGCTGGTGGTCCCGGACGAGAAGCTCAGCCTCGCCATCGGTCGCAAGGGGCAGAACGTCCGGCTCGCCTCGCAGCTGACGGGCTGGAAGCTCGACATCATCAGCGAGACCAAGTTCAAGCAGATGGAGGAAGAGGCCCTGAGCACGATGCGCGAGATCGAGGGCCTGGAGGAGGATCTCGCCCGGGTGCTGTACCGGCTCGGGTTCCGCGCCCTGGAGGAGATCGCCGAGGCGCAGCTCGAGGAGCTCGTGCCCATCCAGGGGGTGGGGACCGTGGAGGCGGCCGCCTCCCTCAAGGAGCGGGCCGAGGGCGCCATGGAGCGCCTGCGCCACGAGCGGATCCAGGCGGCGCTGGCCAAGACCGAGCCGCTCACCGAGCGCGAGAAGCTGCGCTTCGTCCGCGGCGTGGGGATGCGCACCCTGCAGCTGCTCGAGGAGGCCGGCTACCGCACGGTCCAGGATCTCGAGCGCGAGGATCCCGATCGGCTGGCCATCAAGACTGGGCTCGGCATCAAGAAGGCGCGGCTGGTGCAGCAGGGCGCCATCTACTTCCTCGAGCACGAGTCGCTGGAGATCGAGGCGGCGCGCGCGCGCCTCCCGGCCCCGGTCCCGGCGGCGGCCGCCGCCTCCGAGGGCGAGCGGGCCTGAGCGCACTCGGTCGACCTCTCCGGATACCCCCCATGATATCGGCACCCGACCCCGACTCTCGCGACGGCGCACCCGGACCGGGCGCTCCCGCCGCCGTCCGGCGTCGGCACGAGCGGACCTGCGTCGGCTGCCGCGTCGCGACCGACCCGGAGGACGTCGTGCGGCTGGTGCTGGCGCCGGACGGGTCGGTGGTGCCGGACCTCGGGCGGCGTGCACAGGGGCGCGGCGCCTGGGTGCACCCTCGCCCGGACTGCCTGCGTGACGCAGCGCGGCGAGGGCTCGCCCGGAGCTTCGGTGCCCCGGTCGTGACCTCCCCCGAGCTGCTGGTGGCGCTCCTGCGCGGCGCCGCCGAGCGGCGCGTGACGGCGCTGCTCTCCTCGGCCTGGCGGGCGCGCCGGACGGAGCTGGGCGCGGATGCGGTGGCGGCGGCCCTCGCCGCGGGCACTGCGGAGCTGGTCGTGGTGGCCGCGGACGCGCGGGCGGCCGCCGAGACCCCGGGGCTCGACGCGGCGATCGCCGCCGGGCTGGTGCGGGTCTGGGGGACCAAAGCGGAGATCGGACGGGCGGTTGGACGCGCAGAGGTCGGCGTCTTGGCCGTCCAGGACGCGGGGCTCGGTCGGGCCTTGTCAACTGCCCTGCAAATGGCCCAAATGCCTGCGCCCGCGGCGCAGACGAACCCGAAGGCCCCGGGTGGGTCCACGGAGGATGGATGAGCAAGGTGCGTGTTTACGAGGTCGCCCGTGAGCTGGGCATCGATCCCAAGCAGGTGGTGACGCTCTTCCAGTCGATCGGCGTGACCGAGGTGAAGAACCACATGAGCGCCGTCGCCGTGGAGGCCGTGGAGCGCGTCAAGCGCCACCTCGATCGTCAGCAGGCGGCCAAGCCCGTCGAGGAGCGCATTCGTCCCGGCGTGGTGAAGCGCCGCGCCGTCGCCAAGGCGGGCGAGGCCGAGGCGTCGTCGCCGGTCGCGAGCGCCACGCCGGTGCGCGCCGCGGCGCCGCCGCCCCGTGCGAGTCGCGCCGCCACTCCCCCCGCGCCGAGGCCACCGACCGAGCCATTGTCGCGCCCGGTCCCGCTGCCTCCGAGCGAGGTCGCCCTCGCCGTCCCCGCCCCGGCACCGGTCGAGCCGCCCCGCCCGCCGTCGCCGCCACCGCCCGCGGAGGTCGTGGCCCCCGCGCCGGCGCCGGTCGAGCCGGTGGTCGTGGCGCCGGCGCCGGTCGCGGAGGTGGTTGCCGCACCCGCTCCGGAGCCCGCGCCCGCCGCGGTGCCCGCGCCCGTGCCCGTGCCCGTGCCCGTGCCGGTGGCCGTGGCCGCGCCCGTGCCCGCGCCCGAGCCGTCGCCGCCGCCGCCGCCCGCGCCAATCCCGGCCGTCGCGGCCGAGCCCGCAGCCGCCGCCGCGGCCGGGCCGGTGAGCGAACCCCCGCGCCCTTCGACGCCGCCCGTGCGCCGCACCGGCATCGACGTGTGGGAGGGGCGCCCGGGCGTGCCGATGCCGGTCGTGCGCGGTACGCCGCAGCCGCGCCGGCAGACCTTCGACGCCAAGGCGCCGGCGAACATGCCCGGTCGCGGCATGCGACCCGGTGGGCCGCCAGGACGCGGCGGCCCCGGGGGCCGCGGCGCCATGCGCCGCGGGGGCATCGGCTCCTTCTCGCGCGGGCCCCGCAGCGGCGGTGGCCCCGTCACCCAGGAGCGGTCAGCGCACAAGAAGGTGGTCAAGATCGAGGAGTCGATCGGGCTGCAGGCGCTCGGCATCAAGATGGGCGTCAAGGCGCAGGACCTGCTGCGCGTGCTGATGTCGCTGGGCCTTCAGAACGTCAACATCAACACCACCCTCGACGGCGACACGGCCAAGGTCGTCGCCAACGAGTTCGGGTGGGAGGTGGAGGACGTGGCCGTCAGCGACGAGGACGCCATCCAGGCGGCGCAGGGCGTCGAGCCCGCGGAGCCGGACGACGGCACCCGCGAGGCCCGGCCCCCGGTCGTCACGGTGATGGGCCACGTCGATCACGGCAAGACCAGCCTGCTCGACGCGATCCGCAAGGCGAACGTGGTCGCCGGCGAGGCCGGTGGCATCACCCAGCACGTCGCCGCCTACAGCGTCGACACCTCGCGGGGCAAGGTCACCTTCCTCGACACGCCGGGCCACGAGGCCTTCACCTCGATGCGCGCCCGTGGCGCCAACGTCACCGACATCGTGATCCTGGTGGTGGCCGCCGACGACGGCGTGATGCCGCAGACGCGCGAGGCGGTGAACCACGCACGGGCGGCGCAGGTGCCGATCGTGGTGGCCATCAACAAGTGCGACAAGCCCGATTCGCAGCCCGAGCGCGTCCGCCGCGAGCTCTCCGAGATCGGCCTCATCGCCGAGGAGTGGGGCGGTGACACGCTGATGACCGAGGTGTCCGCGGTGAAGCGCACCGGCCTCGACACCCTGCTCGAGCAGGTGGCGCTCGCCGCCGAGATGCTGGAGCTCCGCGCCAACCCCAGCAAGCCCGCCATCGGCACCGTGGTCGAGGCGGAGCTCGACCGCGGCAAGGGACCCGTCGCCACCGTCCTGGTGTCGGAGGGGACGCTCAACCGCGGCGACGTCGTGCTGGCGGGCTCGGCCTACGGCAAGGTCCGCGCCATGATCGACAGCAAGGGCCGCAGCACCAGCGCCGCCGGCCCCTCCACGCCCGTCGCCATCATCGGCCTGACCGACGTGCCGAGCGCGGGCGACCCGGTCCACGTGGTCAAGGACATGAAGATCGCGGAGAAGCTCGCGGAGCGGCGCCGCTCCTCGGAGCGGGGCGTCTCGCCCAACGGGCCGCGGGCGATGTCCTTCGAGGAGATCATCAAGGGCATGGCTCACAGCGATCAGCTGGAGCTCAAGGTGATCCTCAAGGCCGACGTGCAGGGGTCGGTGGAGGCCATCTCGGCGGCCTTGCTGAAGCTCAGCAGCCCGAAGGTGAAGGTCACCGTGGTCCACGCGGCCGTCGGCGCCATCACCGAGGGCGACGTCAACCTCGCGGTCGCCGCGGGGAGCACCATCATCGGGTTTAACGTCCGCCCCGCCGGCAAGGCCTCCTCCTTGGCTCAGCAGGAGAAGGTGGAGATCCGCCAGTACTCGATCATCTACAACGTGGTGGACGACGTGCGGGCGCTGATGGAGGGCATGCTCGCGCCGAGCCTGGTGGAGAAGGAGGTCGGCAAGGCCGAGGTGCGGACCGTCTTCAAGCTCAGCAAGGCCGGCACCATCGCCGGATCGATGGTGCTGGAGGGGCTGGTCCGTCGCAACGCCCTGGCCCGCGTCCGGCGCGGCGCAGACCAGATCTTCGAGGGGAAGATCTCGAGCCTCAAGCGCTTCAAGGAGGACGTCCGCGAGGTCAAAGAGGGGTTCGAGTGCGGCATCGGGCTCGACGGCTTCAGCGACTTCGTCGAGGGCGACCAGATCGCGGTCTTCGATCTCGAGCAGGTCAAGCAGACCCTCTGAACGGGGTCGGCCTTTTCCCCCCGGCGGAGCGTGAGCCCGCGCCGGGGGCGTGAATGGGCCCGGAAGGCGGAGTCGAGTGTTCGTCGGAGTCGCGCGGTTCGTGCTGCAGATCCCCGGGGCGCGGTCGCTCAAGGACCGGCGTCAGGTGGTGCGGTCGCTCAAGGACCGGCTGCGGGCGCGGCTGCCGGTGTCGGTCGCCGAGGTCGGGGACGTGGAGCGCACCCAGGTGGCGACCCTGGGGGTCGCGGTCGTCTCCGGCGACTCGGCCCGTTGCCGGGAGGTGCTCGACGCCGCGCGGGGCATGGCCGGCACCGCCGCCGAGGCGCTCCTGGCCGACGCCGCGGTCGAGATCGTCCCCTTCGGCACCGGCGGGCGCGGGGTCAGCGGCGGCATCGAGAGCTTCGAGGACGAGGGACTCGAGCCCTCGCCGGTGGGTGAGCCGCGCGTCGGGCCGGGCGGAGGCGCCCGATGACCGGCGATGGCCGCCGAGCGCGGCGCGTCGCGGAGGCGCTGCGGGCGCACCTGGCCGCGGCCATCGCGCGCGAGATGGACGACCCCCTGCTCGGGGGCGTGGTGATCACCGGCGTTGACCTCCCGGACGACCTCGGCGTCGCCCGGATCCACGTGCGGCTGCTGGTGGGCGACGACCAGCCGGCGCGGCGCGCCGCCCTGCTGCGCGCGCTCGAGCGCGCGGCGTCCCGGCTCCGGCGCGCAGTGGTGCCCGCGCTCCGGCTGCGCCGGGCGCCGGAGCTGGCGTTCGACTACGACACGGGGCACGACGCGAGCCACCGGGTCGAGGCGCTCCTGGCCGAGATCGCCCAGGAGCCGAAGTCGAAGGAGTGACGGGGCCGGCGGCGCGCCCGGCCCCTCGTGATCACTTGCCCGGCTGCTTGATCATCAGCTGGACGCGGCGGTTCTTGGCCCGGTTCGCGTCCGAGACGTTGGGCACCACGGGCTTGTCCTGCCCGTAGCCGCGCGCGTTGAGCCGCGACTCGGCGATGCCCAGCGCGACCAGCGCGGCGCGGACGGCGTCGGCGCGCTCCTGGCTCAGGCGCTGGTTGTAGGGCGGCGTGCCCGTGTTGTCCGTGTGCCCCTGGATCTCGATCGCCTGGATCTCCGGGTGCTGGCGGAGCACGTCGGCGATCTCCTCCAGGATGGCGGCCGAGTCGGGGAGGATCTTGGACGAGTTGTGCTCGAAGTGGACCTGCTCCTTGAGCTTGAGCTCGGTCTTGGTGACGACCACCTTCCCCTGCTGGGGCCGCTTGTTGATGGTCAGCTGCGCCCGGTTCTCCTTGCGGGCCTCCACGTCCACCTCGGTGACCGAGCGGAGGTAGTCCGGCGCCTCGGCGAAGAGCTTGACGGTCCCCGGCGGGACGTTGGCGAAGCGGAAGGACCCGGTCGCGTCCGCGGTGAGCTCGAGCTGACGGCCGAGCTTGTCCATGATCTTGATCTTGGCGCCGGGCACGGGCACGCCGGTCTGGGCGTCCACGGCGGTGCCGATCACGGTGCCGACCTTGGGCAGCGCGACCAGCGAGCACTCGACGGCGACCTCGAGCTTGCCGTCCGCGCCCATGGTGGCCGTGGGGGCCGGGGCCGCGGGCTCGGCGGGCAGCGGCGCGCCGTCCGGGCCGATCGCGGGGGCCGGCGGCGGGGCGGCCGCGGTCGCGCCGGCGGCGGTCGCCTCGACCGGGACCGTCACCCGGCACTCGCCGTCCTTGAACCCGTCGGCGCGCACCGAGAAGACGTACTCGCCAGGATCGAGGTCGATGGTGCGGAAGGCCCCGTCCTCGCCCGCGATCATGCCCGTGTAGGCGCGCCCCTCGAAGCGGACGATCGCGTCCGGCACCGGCTCCCGCGAGGTGAGATCCAGGACCTTGCCGACGACGACGCGCTCGACCTCGCGCGGCGCCTCCACCAGGCGCTCGACCTCCACCTGCTTGACGATCGGCGCCTGCTTGGTGACGTCGGCTGCGTAGCCGAGCCCGAAGCGGAAGGTCCAGGGCACCTCGGGCACGACCTCCTCGATGAAGTCCTTGGTCCCGCCGGTCCCGACCTCGATGGCGAGCAGGGCCGACAGCCCCTGGATGACGGGGTGGATGCGGGCGCCGAGGCCGATCCGAGACGGCGTGGTGGACCAGCCCTTGTCGTAGTAGAGGCAGCCGTCGCCCGGCATGAGGCGGCTCTCGTTGCAGATGTACTGGTTCTTGCGGGTGACCGGGATGTCGAAGGTCCACTCCAAGAACGGCCGCACGTAGCGGAAGGGCGCGTCCAGCCCGAGGCCGATTTCGAAGGTGTCGATGCGATCGATCTCGAGCCCGAAGCGCTCGACCCGCGTGATGCGCTCGATGTCGTCGCCGCCGCCGCGGAGGCGCTCGACCTCCTCCACCAGCTTGCCCGCGTTGTTGAACTTGTAGCCGAGGTTGACGTGGGCCCGGAACGGGATCCGGTCCTCGGCGCGGGCGCGGTTGGTCAGGTCGACCGAGGAGAGCGCGCGCAGGGCGACGCTGGTGCCGTCGCCGTCGATGCCGACGCCGCCGGTGCCGTTGAGCAGCCACAGCTCGAGCTCGCCGCCGACGCCCAGGATGCGGTTCGGCCGGTGCGGCAAGAAGCCCTTGAGGCCCCAGTTGGTGTCGCCGAGCACCTGGAGCAGCTGGGGGCGGCCCTGGGTGTTCGAGGTGGCGAGGGTGTGGAGGCCGAGGAAGCCCTCGAGGAAGGGCGCGAAGGTCATCGACAGGCCGAGCTCGCCGCTGACGCGGTGCATCTCGTCTTCGGTGAAGTTGCCGGGATCCAGCGTGTCGCAGCCGCCTCCGGGGGTGCCGTCGCAGAGGAAGCTCTTGGCCTGGGAGATCCCCGCCAGGAAGGACAGGCGGAAGGTGCCCGGCGCGCCGGAGTACGCCTCGCTGAGGCGGAGCACGCCGGTGGAGCCGCGGTAGCTGTTGCCGATGGTGAGCGAGAGCCGACGGAGCTCAGCCCGGGTCTCGTCGTCGATCTCGTCCGTGGCGGGGCCCGGCTCCGCGACGGGGGCCGCGTCCGCGGTCGCCCCGAGGGAGGCGTCCATGCCCACGGTCGCGGCGCCGCTCGCCGCCGGCTCGCCCTCGACGGGGGCCGCGCCGGCGTCGGTCGGGGGCGGCTCGCCGGGCGCGGGGGCCGCGCCGGGCGCTACCGGGGCGCCAGGGGCCGCCGGGACCGCCGGCGCAGCACCGGGCGGTGTCGCGGGCGCCACCGGGGCGGCAGGCGGCGGCGCGGCAGCCGGCGGCGCGGCAGGCGGCGGCGCGGCGGGCGGCGGCGTCTGTGCGCCGGCGTTGGCCGACAGGATCAGGACCGACAGCAGGGTCAGGGGGGTGATCGCGGCTCTCATCTTCCCTCGCGTTCGTGCCGCGTGGGCGCGGCGCCGGGCGGTTGTGTCCCGGCACACGGGCGCCTCCGCAGCCGGGGCCGTTCTACCACCCTTTGCGCGAGCGGGGCTAGCGCGCGGGGCGCGCGAGGGCGCGGGGGGTGCCGCCGCGCGCTCCAGGTTCCGTGGGTTTCCTGGTGCCACGGCGGTCCGCTATGCTCCTGGCCATCGTGGCGCCTCCCCTCGTCGTCGCCGAGCAGCTGCAGAAGACCTTCCGACAGGGCTTCTTCATGAAGCGCGTCGAGGCGGTCAAGGGCGTCTCGTTCGCGGTGGAGGCGGGGAGCATCTTCGGGTTCCTCGGGCCCAACGGGGCGGGCAAGACGACCACCATCAAGATGCTGACCGGCCTCATCGCGCCGAGCGGCGGGCGCGCGACGGTGTTCGGCGACCCCATCCCGAGCCGCCGGGCCCAGGCGCGCACCGGGTTTCTCCCGGAGAACCCCTACGTGTACCCCTTCCTCACCCCGCGGGAGTTCGTCGAGATGTGCGGGCGCGTCTCGGGCCTGCACGGGGCGGCCGTTCGCGACCGGACGCGCACCGTGCTCGACCGGGTGGGCATCCTCTACGCGGCCGATCGCCCCGTCCGCAAGCTCTCCAAGGGCATGCTGCAGCGGACCGGCCTGGCCGCGGCGCTGGTGAGCGATCCAGAGCTGTTGATCCTGGACGAGCCGATGAGCGGGCTCGATCCGGTGGGGCGCAAGGAGGTGCGCGACCTGATGCTCGAGGAGCACCGCAAGGGGCGCACCATCTTCTTTTCGACCCACATCCTGAGCGACGTCGAGACGCTCTGCGATCGGGTGGCGATCCTGCGCCGGGGCCAGGTGGTGGTGGAGGGCAGGCTGTCCGAGCTGCTCCGCCGCGAGGCCCAGCGCACGGACGTCATACTCGCCGGCGCCGACGAGGAGTTCCGCAAGAGCATCCGTAAGCAGGCCGCCCGCGTGGCCCGCGTCGCCGACCGCCTGGTGGTCGGCGTGGACGGGCAGGCGCAGCTCACCGGGGTGCTGCGGGCGGCGCTGGACGCGGGGGTGGACGTGGTCGAGGTGGCACCGCGGAGCGAGACGCTCGAGGATCTCTTCGTGCGCGAGGC
>CAYOLF010000052.1:0-12738 GCA_964404725.1 uncultured Polyangiaceae bacterium | reverse complement strand
TGGGTCCGGGGACGGGGATGGGAGCGGGGTCGGGGGACGGCGGGGCTGGATCTGGAGCTTGATACGGGGTGCCTCACCCGCGTCGTGCGTCAAGGCCGCTCCCTTCGGTCGCGCCTGCGGTTGGCCTGCGGCCAAGCCTTGACTCACTCCGGGGGTGAGGCGGGGGAGGGGCATGCTCCAGATCCAGACCCTCGTCATCCGGTTCACCTCCTCCCTCCAGCCGCAGCTCGCGGCCGTCGAAGCTCGCGATGCCAAGTTCGCCGATCAGCTGCGGCGCTCGTTGCTCTCGGTCGGTCTCAACCTCGGCGAGGGCTACGGCGCCTGCGGGGGCGCCAAGCGCAAAGCCTATCGCGTCGCCCTGGGCGAAGCTGCCGAGCTGGAAATGGGCCTCGAAATGGCCGTAGCTCTTGGCTACTGCTCCCTCGGCGTCGAGCATCACGCCACCCTCCAACGGATCCTCGCCACCCTCCACAAGCTCGCTCGGCCGCATCGCTAGGCGGTGCGACGGAGTACGCGGCGTAGGAGGGCGCGGTCGGCGTTGCCGAGCTCGCGGGTGAACAGGAGCAGGCCGGTGTAGAGCACGGCGATCAGGCCCGCGTAGGCGACGGTGAGCGCGCGGAGGGCGTGGCCGGTGAGGCCGTAGTCGGGCAGCCAGCGCCCGATGGACACGGCCGCGGCGACCGCGCCGACCACGCGGAGAGCCGTCCACGGCGTGACCAGCGCCCCGGCGGCGCGGTGCACCAGGATGGCGGCCGCCAGGGTCGCCAGCACGATCCCGATGGAGGTGGCGATGGCCGTGCGCAGCAGCAGCTCGGGCGTGAACGGTGCGCCCGAGAGCCCGGCCGCGCCAAGCCCCACCACCAGCCCGAACGCCGTCACCGTGACGGCGGCCGACTGCCCCTCGCGGCCGAGGCTGTTGAGGGCGGTGGTCAGGATCCCGAGCAGCGCGAAGGCCCCGAACCCCAGCGTCAACAGCTCCATGGCGTCGGTGCCGAGGGCCGCCGTGTCGGCGCCGAACACGCTGAACAACAGCTCGCGCGCCAGCCCCGAGGTCACGCTCACCATGGCGCCGGCGATCAGGAACGCGATGCGGAGCCCCGTCCGCACGTACTCCCGCACCGCGGCCCCGTCGCCGGCGCGGTGGGCGGCGGCGAGCAGCGGGAAGAGCACGAAGGTGATGCTGAGCAGCAGCTGGTAGGGCAGAAAGCAGAAGAGCTGCGACGCGCGGTAGGCGCCCACCAGCGGATCCGCCGCCTCCACCGGCTGCCCCGCTGCGACGGCCGCGCGCGCCGCGAACGCCCGGAGCACGGTCAGATCCGCCTGGAGCAGGAGGTTGAGCAGGAGCTGGCCGAGCGCCAGCGGCGCCACGAACCCCAGGTGCGCCCCCGCGCGGAAGCTCGACGCCCCGCGGCGGCCGGTGCCCACGACCAGCACCGCGCTCCCGAGCACCAGGAAGGCCGCCGCCACGAACCCCGCCATCGCCCCCTCGGGCCCGCGCCCGAGCAAGCGCCCCGCGAGCCAGCCGCCCAGGACCAGCCCCACGGTGCGCAGCGTCGCCGTCGCCACGTCGAAGAGCGCCTGCCCCACGAAGCGCCGCGTCCCGTTGAGCACCCCGATGAGCGGCGCGTACAGGCCGTAGGCCACGACGACGAGGCTCCCGAGCTCGAGCGTCGTCACCACGTGCGGCATCCCCACGAAGGTCCCCACCGGCCGCGCCGCGAAGTACGCGCCCGCCCCGAGCGGCAGCGCCAGCGCCCCGTGCACGGCGAGCACCCGCCGCGTGGTCGCCGGTCGCTCCCCGTCCGGCGCTTGCGCCACGGCCCGGCTCACCCCCTGGATCGAGCCGGTGACCACGGTGTTGTAGACGATGCTCGACAGCGACAGCGCGCTCGAGAGCGCCCCGTACCCGTCGAGCCCCAGCACGGCCTTGAGCAGGATCTGCTGCACCAGGCCGACCCCGATGAAGTACCCCTTGGCCCCCGCCACCGCGAGCCCGCCCCGCCCCGCCGTCCGCGCCACGTCCCCGGCCCCCGGCGCGGCGGGGGCGGCGGCTTCCCGCTCGGGGGCGGTCGGGGTGGCGGTCACCCGGCGCCTATCGCACCCGCACCCCCGAAGCGCAACGTTTCCGCCGCGTTTCGCGCGCCGGGGCGACTTGACTTGGGCGCCCAGGCGACTAGCCTCCCTCGTCCGCTGCCGGTGGCCGCTCGGGCCCCGGTCGTTCATTCCGGTGTAGCTCAGTCGGTAGAGCAGGCGGCTGTTAACCGCCGGGTCATTGGTTCGAGTCCAGTCACCGGAGCCCACGTAGTTCGACGCAAACTGGAGTGACCCAGTGTTTGACGGAAGCCCCCGAGGAGATGTCCCCGGGGGCTTCGTCGTTCTGGCGCGGAGAACGCGCGGTGCACGCGCGTGGGGCGGGGAGGGGACACGCTCGGCGTCGTTTTACAAAGAGCGCCGAGAGCGGCGCGGGGGGGGCGCGAGGGCCGTTCTGGACGCTTCGGCGCTCTCTCGTCCGTCCCAGCGGGGAGAGAACGGCCGAGAGTGGTTAACAGGATCGGCTGGATTTCGCGGACGCCGACCCGGTGGTGAACTGTCCTGGTTAGCAGCCAGGGCCGGAGCGAGGTCCCGCTCTCCATCGTTCTCCATCGACGCCGTCGGACGGGGCGCGGTCGTCCCGCTCCGGAGCGGTCCCAGGGGACGCAGTGGGGACGAGAGCGGCGAATGGAGAGTGGCATGGAGAATGCGCGCAGTGCCGTCTCTCCGGCGCGCGCCAATCGCGTGCTCCTCACCGCGGGAGGGGGCAGAGTGACGCGAGTGCCGACGAATCCGCCGCGGACTGCGGGGGACGAGGCTCCGAGCGTCCGTGCGCTTGGGTCCGCTGACGTGGCCGCCTTGGAGGCGCTGGTCGATACAGGCAGCGAGCGCAGGCGTGTCGAGCTCATCGACGGGATCCTGTACGAGCTGCCGATGACCTCGTTCGAGCACGGCCACATTGCGAGCGTCCTCGTGGCCACGCTCATCCCCGCCTATCAGCTCGGCCGTGGAGGCCCCGGCGGCTGGTGGATCCAGGGCGAGAACGACTTCTGCGCGGACGGCCACGAGGTGTTCCGACCAGACGTCGTCGGGTGGCGCCGCGAGCGGCTCGAAGGAATCGACCGAGCGCGCCGCGTGGAGGTCGTGCCGGACTGGGTGTGCGAGGTGCTGTCCCCATCCACGCGAAGGCACGATCTCGAGGTGAAGGTTCGAGCCTACGCCCGCGTTGGCGTGCAGCATGGGTGGTACGTCGACCCGTTGCGGCGGGAGCTGACCTGTTACGAGCTCTGCGATGGCAAGTGGAACGTCGTCCATGTCCACGGCGGAGGTGCCCGGGTCAACGTCGAGCCGTTCGATGCAGTACCGATCGAGCCTGCCACACTGTGGGCGGGTGAGCCGAGTGGGTAGCCGGTAGCGAGTCGATGCCTGGTGAGACTGAGGCGCGCGCGAGAGACACGAAGGGACAGGACGCCGTGACCGAGAGAAAGCCCCGATCGTCGCTCACCCTCGAGGACGGTTTGATCGAACTCGGCAGCCAGCGCGGCACGCCGATGTGGATCTGGGCCGATACCTGCTCGGACCCAGGGTGCGACTGCCGGTCTGCACTGATCGTCGCGACACGGGGCGACAAGGAAGGCCTCCTGCCGGCGGCGCGCACGGCGGAGACGATTCGTCGCGCCGCCAAGAGGCCGACCGATCTCGCAGCGGTTCTCAGTGATGACTTCGCCGCGTTCGAGGTCGACATCGACACGGGGGAGCCCCATTGGTTGATGGGCGACGATTCGCCGGCGGGACCCGAGGATGCGACCGTGGGGCTCGTGGAGCGGCACCCCTGGCTCGGGGCTGTCCTCGAGGCCATCGACGGGGAAGCGCTCGAGAGGATCGGCAGGCTGTGGTACCGGGGCAAGGGGCGGCCTGATCCCGAGGGCGTGCCGCAGGCTCCCTCGACCGTCGGCTGCTGGATGCCTGGCGATTCGGTCTCCTGGATCGAGGCGTACTTCGGGGTTCGTCAGGACATCTACTTGTCGGGGGAGCGAGCCTACGAGGCCGTCGAGAACTACTGCGTCATGCCTGACTGCGGCTGTGGCAAGGTGCTGGTGCGTTTTGACGACCTTCAGTGCCGGGCCCGCGACGACTTCGACATCGGCGTGGTCAACGTGGCGCCGTCTGGCGAGTGGACGCTCGAGCCCGACGCGCGGGACCCCGAGTTGCTCGAGTTGCTTTGGTCGCGCTATCTGCAGCGCCACCCGAACTACCGGGAACGTCACGCCGAGCGCCGTCCGCGCATGAACGAGTTCGGCGCGACCCTCGTTGCCTATTATTCGTCCAAGCAGAACATGCCGAGGAAGAAGATCCAGCCGAACGAACCGTGTCCGTGCGGCTCGGGGAAGAAGTACAAGAAGTGCTGCTGGTTGAAGAGGAGCGGATAGCAGCCTGTCCGACCTGGCACCTGCGGAGATACCATGACCGTCTTTGCCCCCTTCAGCGGCGAGTTCCCCGAACGCGAGGAGACCCGAATCCTCGTGCTGGTCGACAAGGCATCGGGAACGGAGGCCCATCGGCTGTATCTCGACGAGCGCTTCTGCGCCGATCCCGAGTGCGACTGCCGGCGCGTGATGCTCGAAGTACACGATGGGCGTGAGCCGCTCGCGAGCATCGTGTACGACTTCGTCGGGGGTGAGGGCAGGACGCCGAGAGGCGAGAACCCCTACCTGGAGCCCGGAAGCGAGCAGTCTGACCGTGCAGAGGAGGTCTTCGCATACGTGAGAGCCGAGCTCGAGCGCGATGCCGCGTATCGGGAGCGCCTCGTCCGACACTACGAGGAATTGAAGCAGCGGACGCGCGATCCCACCCATTCGCTCTGGCCCGCGATCCTCGAGGACCGGCGCACGATGACCCGAATTGCCGAGTCGTTGGTGCGCTCGTTCGCGCCGGCGCTCGCCGGACCGAGTCGCGACCGCCGAGAGAAGAACCGCAACAAGCGGCGGCGCAAGCGTAGGTAGGTCGCGGAGACGATGGACACACAGCACGGGCAGTGCGCCGCCGATCGAGTGTCGCTCGGTGGACGATGTCAGTCGCTCTTAACGCCGGCGGGCAGGGCGAGGCCCGCCTCGCGAACGGCCTTCCACAGTTTGCGCTTCAGGCGGTGGGTGGTCCCCCAGCTCGCGAGGAGCCCGTCGCCGCGCGCGCGATCGAGCTCCCGTGCCGCGAGCAGCCAGTTCACACACGAGCCGTAGTCGGCGCGGTTCGGGTCCGGGACGATCTCCTCCAGGTGCTCGCGCCAGAACGCGAGCACGTCATCCAGCAGCTCTGCCCCGCCGAGCTCTGCGAACCATCGCTGCCGGAAGCGATCGAGCTTACCCTGTCGCTCGGCCAGGATCTGGGACAGCAGACGATGCAGCGTCGGCATGCGCTGCTCGATGAGACCGCGCCCATCGAGGTCCTGGCTGAGGCGGGCGAACGTGAAGAGCTCACCGCGTTCCTTGAAGCCGTAAGGATCGTGCCACGCACCGCCCCCTCGGGGGCGGTTCAAAGACTTCGCGGTCTGGGAGAGCGCTTGCTGGACGGCGCGGCGGACGGCGGGCGCGCCGCTGGGTCCCGTCACCGCTGCGTCGACGAGGACTCGCACCCAGCCGCCGAGCGCGCTGTCGGCCGAGCGCACATGGCCCCGGAGCGTGCGGTTCACCACCAGGGTCGCCCATTCCGTCAGGAGCGCCCGGCGAACACGGGGAAACCCCGCGCGGTCCAGCTCGCGGAACGCTTCGACCAGAGCTTCGCCGTCCTCCGGATCCTTCAGCGCCAGGTCCTGCAAGCCGAGGGCGGCGGCCAGGTCCGACTCCCCTGCCGCTTCCGCGATCTTGCGCCGCGCGTGAAGGAGCCGCTCCGCGACTCGCTTCCTCGCTGGATCGTGGCCGAGGTGGACGCGCAGCGCGAGGAGTTGCGAGCGGGGATCCCATTCCGAGTCGGTCGGCGCGCGCAGCATTGCCCGGAACGCCGCCGACAATAGCGCGGCCGCGCCCGCGTGATCTCGGCGCTCCATGGCACCGCTCACCAGGGGAGCGGCGAGCGTGAAATCTTCGGCGATGTGGGCTGCGCTCAGCTCCGCGTGGCGCGCGGGGTCGAAGCGGCGCGCGAGGGTGCGGACCATGCGAAACCAGGGCGAGGCCGACCGCTCGAGGGCACGGCTCCAATGCGGCTGGCTGCGCGCGCCGGTGATGCCTTCGTGGAGCGCCTGCAACGCCTGGTCGGGCCATGCGGTGACGTATCGCGCGATGGTCTTCTCGTGGAAACAGACTCGCTCGCGCTCGGCTTCCAACCGGACGACCGCATCGATCAGCTCGAACAGCTCGCGCCGCGGGCGCTCGGGGACTCCGCCTTCCCACTCGAGCATGCACGCCGTGGCTTCGGGCCCGAGCAGCAGTTCCAGCTCGTCGCGAGCCATCCATTCGGGCAGGCCGCTGGCGAGTTCGTCGTCGAGGCGCCGGAGTTGGTCGAGGAAGCTGAAGTCGGCAGCGATGCCCGCCTTCTGCACCGGCGCGAGCAGCGGGCGTAGCCGCTTCGCGACTCTGTCGAGGTCGAGAGAGAGGGAGCCGGGATCGCAGTAGGGCGCCTTCCATCGTCTCTCCTGCCGAACGTAGCGGCCGTCCTCGCGCCCGGACTCTTCGGCGCAGTCGTTCCACTCGGCCCAAAGCACGTTCCATTGCTGGCGAAGCTTCTCCTGGCTCGGCACCACCGCGGCGACTGCCGCCGGTCGACGCGGTGGCGCGAGCGCGAGTCGGAGTGCCGCTGCGGTCGTCGGGTTGAGCCGCTCGAGGAGTCGAACGCGAGCCTCTCGATCGAGCATGGAGAGCGATAGAACCAGCACCTCGTCGAGCTCGGTGTTGGCGAGCGCGGCCTTCAGGCGAGCTAGGAGGACCGAGCCCTTCGACGGCAGGGGAGGGGGCTTCTTCTGCTTGCCGCTCGCCACGACGTCCTCCAGCTAGCACGAGGGAGAGGCGGCCGAAACCCGACGCGCGGCGTTCGTCAAGGCGGTCCAGGGACTTGCGGCACCTCGTCCGGAGCTGGCTCGATCGGAGCGGGCTCGAGCACGACCTTCGCGGCTCGCGCCCGCCACGCGATGCGCTCGAAGTACTCGGCCAGGGCGCGCCGGCGATTGACGAGCCACATCAGCTCCCACGCGGCCGCGAGCTCGCTGAGCCTGGCCCGCACCGCGGCCGTCCAGCGCGGGTCCGGTGCTCGGAGCACAGCGAGCACCTCGTCCTCGACGGTGGCGGCGGTGACCTGCCCGGTGGGGCAGCCCACGGTGCGGCAGCGGTAGTAGCGCGGCGCCTTCTTTGCGGACTTCGCGGTGAGGCGCTCGCTCATGGACGGGGACATCACGTGCCCGCAGGCCTCGCACTCGAGCAGCCCGCGGAGGATGAAGGGATCGACCTTGTCATCGACGGGGGTGCGCTTCGTGGGTTTGCGGGTCCGGCGCTCGACGATGAGCGACTGCACGCGCGCGAAGAGCTCGGCGTCGACGATCGCCGGGTGCTGCGCGGGGGACCCGTCCGGGTGACGTCCCGCGTAGACGGGGTTCTGGAGGAGGCGGAGGAGTGTTCGCTGTGACCAGGCTCCGCCGGACTTGGTCTGGCGTTTGCTGGCGTTCGCGGCGGCGACCAGCTCCGTCGTCGTCTTGCCGCTCGCGGCTGCGGCGAACAGCCAGCGCACCGTTGCGGCCTCGGGCTCGAGCACCGTGAGCTGCTTCGTCTGACGGTCCGTCCCGTACCCGAGGGGGATTCGGCCTGCGCTGCGGAGGCCACGCGCCTTGCGCGCGGCGCGGTTGTCGGCGAGGCGAGCGCCGATCAGTTCGCGCTCCAGCTCGGAGAAGATGGCCAGGGTGTTGAGCTGCATGCGAGCTATCGCGCCCCCGTCGATGTCGATGGAGCCCGCGACGACCGTGAGGCCGACCCGGTAGTGCTCGAGCAGCCTGGCGAGCAGCGCCCAGTCGACCACCCTGCGGGTGAGGCGATCGAGGCGGTACACCACGACCCGGTCGACCTCTCCCGCCCGGATGCGCGCGAACAGGCGCTCGAGCGCCGGTCGCTCCACCGTGGCCCCGCTGTGCCCCTCGTCGTCGAAGTGCTCGTCCAGCGCATGCCAGCCATGACGGCTCCGAGCGCGCACGAAGTGAAGGCAGTTCTCACGCTGCAGCGCGCAGGACGCGACGGCGGGATCGCCGCCGGGGCGCACCACCGACTGGCGCGTGTAGATCGCGCAGCGCGTGGGCAGGTTCCGGGGCCTGGCGGCAGCCAAGCTCCGAAGAATACCGCGGCCGACCGACAGGCGGCACGCGGCGGTCTAGCTGGCGTGGGACCCGTGTGAATGATGGACGCGAACGTGACTCTCATGACGGCACCTCTCTTTCCCCCGGTGCGTGATCAAACGCGGGGGAGGGGGTGCCGATGGGACAAGACACGAGTCGATTCGGCCTCGCGGCCTGAGGATCCCCGCCCCCGAGGACTGGGGGCAGGACATCTGTGGCGGCGTTCGATCCCTGCCGCGAACCGGAGGCACGATCGACTTGACGCTGTGGTGCCCTATGTGAGAAAGGAGCACTACATCAGCAATGAGCTTCGTTCGACGAAAGCGCGGCCAGGTGCTCCTGGTTCACAACGAGCGAATCGCCGGCTCCTCCCGCGTGCGGCAGCGCGAGCTCCATCGCTTCACATCTCCTTCGGAGCTCGAGCACGTGCTCACGCCGACGGGGTGGACGCACTGGACGCGCGCGCTTGCATGGCGAGAGAACGGGATCGAGTTCGACTGGCCCGCCATTCGAGACCGCCTGAGCGAGGAGCTCACGGCGTGGAGCGCGGCTCCGAGCGGCGCGAAGCACCGCCGCGACCGGAAGATCGAGCGCCTGGCTTCGGAGCTCGTCGTCGAGTTGGCGCCGCTCTCGCTCGCGAAGGTGTCCGATGTCACCGTCGTCGCGCGCGCGCGCCCGTCGCTCGTGGCGCTCCGCGAATCGATCGACCGTCTGCTTCCTGCCGTGAACACTGCCCCACCGCGCACGCCCGCCAAGGAGACCAAGATGAACCAACCGACTCCCGTCGCTACTAGCCGCCCTGCCGACGACGCTTTCCGTGCTGCCGACGACGTCTTCGACGAGGGCATGGAGCAGTACTGGGCTGGCGACCGCCGAGGGGCCATCAAGTCGTTCCGGCGCGCACTCGAGCTCGATCCCTCGCATGCCGACGCACACAACCACCTCGGCATCGTCAGCCTGGAGGCGAGGAAGCTGAAGGCGGCCGAGCAGCACTTTCGCGCCGCCATCGACGGCGGGCAGCGTCACCTCGAGCGCAGCGGCGCCGAAGTCCACTGGGGTTTCATCGAGAACCGCCCGTACCTCCGAGGGCTCGGCAACCTCGCCCTGGTGCTCGTGGAGCAGAAGAAGTGGGCGGAGGCGCTCGCCATCCACAAGCAGATGCTGAAGCTCAACCCCAACGACAACCAGGGTGTCCGCTGGATGATCGGTGTCGAGAGCCTGCGCGTCGGTGACGACGACGGCGCGATCGACGCCTTCCGGAAGTGCCGTCACCAGGAGGTGGGCTGCGCCTTCGGCCTTGCGCTCGCTCTCCTTCGTGCGCGCGGCCCCTCGGCGGACATCGGCGAAGCGCTGCTGTCCGGCTTCGCCGCCAACCGGTACGTCGCGCCGATGCTCCTCGGCGAAGCCTGGGAGCGACTCAACGCATTTCACGGCACCAACATGGCCGAGCCCGAGTGGGCGAGCGATGTCGTCAGCGCCCAGGCGGATCTCTGGCACGCCGTCCCGCGCGGCGCCGAGGTGTTGCGGTTCTGGTGGGCTGCCCCCCCGGTCGCGGCATGGCGGCGCAGCCTCGACGAGATCATGGTGCGCCTCAGAGTCCTCGCCCCTTCAGACGAGCGTTGCGCTGTGGTATCCGAGTGGACCTTTCTGCGTTCCGACGACCAGCTACGAGAGCTGGTGCGGAACGTCCGGGCGGCGTCGTAGCGGACGCCTACCTGGGATCCCCGGCGGGTGTCCTCGCCACCGTGCTTCCCCGGCCGTCCATCTCGCCGAGCTCGGTCCCGATCCGAAGGCGGTCGAGGTAGGTCCGGTACACGTAGGAGCGGTCCCGCTTGCGACCGGTGGTCTCGACGAGCACACCGGCGTTCACGAGCAGCTCGATGGCGCGGCCCGCGGTGGGCTTGGTCGTCTCCACGAGCTTCACTGCGGACGCCACGGTCACGATCGGGCGGCGCGGCAGGAGCTCGAAGAGCCGCAGCGCGAGCACGGAGACGCCGTCGCTCGAGAGGAGGCGCGCACGGTCGGCAGCGACGAGCGCGAAGAGCTCGCGGGCGGAGCCCACCGCCTCGTCGGCGATGGTGGCGACGCCGTCGAGGAAGAAATCGAGCCACCCCTCCCAGTCGCCGTCGCGCCGGACGCCGTCGAGCCGACGGTAGTAGTCCTCGCGATGCCGCTTGAAGAAGAGACTGAGGTAGAGCAGGGGTCGGTTGAGGAGCTTCCAGTGCTCGAGCAGCAGGGTGACGAGGAGGCGTCCAATGCGACCGTTCCCGTCAAGATAGGGGTGGATCGTCTCGAACTGCACGTGGAGGAGCCCGGCGCGGACGAGCGGGGGCAGGTGGGCCTCCGAGTGGATGTACTTCTCGAACGCGCCCAGCGCCTCCCCCAGGGCGTGCGGGGGCGGCGGCACGTACCTGGCGTTGCCGGGGCGGCTCCCGCCGATCCAGTTCTGGGTGCGTCGCACTTCACCCGGGAACCGCTCCGCGCCGCGCACGCCGCGAAGCAATCGCCGGTGCGTTTCGTTGAGGAGTCGCATCGAGAGCGGCAGTCCCTGGGGGCTGCTGAGTTGCTGGCGCGCGAAGTTCAGCGCATCGACGTAGTTGCAGACCTCCTCTACGTCAGCATCGGGCGGCACGTTCTGCTCGTCTTCGCTCTCGGCCTCGAAGGCGAGGAGGTCGATGAGCGTGGCCTGGGTGCCCTCGATCTGCGACGAGAGGACAGCTTCCTTGCGCACGAACGCGTAGAGGAACCAGTCCAGCGACGGCACCATCTCACCCGCCAGCTCGAGGCGCACCAACGCCTGCTCGGCAGCGCGCAGACGCTCGGCGAGGGCCTCGAGCGCGAGCGGGGGCTTCGCCGGCGGCAGCGGGCTCGGGATGAAGGCCGCGACCTCTTCACCACCCACGGTGGTTCGCTCGTACCGGCCAGTTGTTCGCTTTGCCACGTCAGCTCTCCTTGGAACGTCCGCATGACCGCGCGCAGCCTGGGAAAGCCCGAGTGACTAGGTTGGCATGCTAGGAACGAATTCTTTACTAGCTACGGCGACTAGTCAAGTAAGCGTTACTAGCGCAGCGGCGGACCTTGATCTGCGCCCCCTGACGACGCATGATGGTATCGGTTTAGCCGATACCCCCCGAGGCGAAATGCTGCCGCGACCGACCATCGAAGCCTTCGACCGCCACCTACTCGGGCTCGGCCTGCGCTTCGAAGGTGTCGTCATCGGCGGTTCGGCGCTCGGGCTGATGGGGATCATCCAGCGGCCGACGCGTGACTTCGACATCCTCGTCCCCGAGCTTCCGCTGGCGATCGCCTCGGCTGCGCGCGACTTCGCACAGGGGCAGCGAAAGGCTGGCGTCGACCTGGCCGACGACTGGCTCAACAACGGTCCGATGCAGCTCGGCGATGTCCTTCCGCCCGGCTGGCGCGAGCGCGTGCAGCGGGTCTTCGAAGGACAGTCCCTCGTGCTCAGCACGCTGGGCAGAGCCGACTTGCTCAAGAGCAAACTGTTCGCGCTCTGCGACCGCGGCACGGATCTGCCCGACTGCCTCGCGCTCGCACCGACGGCAGAGGAGCTTTCCGAGTGCATGCCGTGGCTCGAACAGCAGGACGGCAACGAGCTGTGGCCCGCGCACGCCCGGGCGACGGTCGCCGATCTCGCGCGGAGGCTCGGTCATGGCGTTTAGCCGCGCGGCCTCCCCCGAAGCGATGCCCACCGTCGCCGATCTCACCGCCCGCATGGTGGGCATCGGGATGAACTTCGCCGCGAGGGCCCAGCCCGACGCGGACATCGAGAGCACGCTCTTGCACGCCTCCGTACTCGGAATGGACCAGGGCGACCTCCGTGTACTTTCCGTGCTGACCACGTGGCTCGGTGTGCACCACGCGCATGTGAACGCCGACCGGCTCGTGCGGCTCGTGGGTGCACACCCTTCCGAGCGCGTCCGCGCGTACTGGGCGGCGGTCGCGAAGTGGCTCGAGAAGGATCGTCGCCTCGCCCGGCTCGCAGGCGCATCCGAAGGCGCGCCGATCAACCTGCTGCCGACAGGGACCGCGTTTCAGTTGCAGCGACGCGGAGAGGATGAGCGCTTCACCGGGTCGGGGCTACGGGTGCCGAAAGGTACCCTCCGTGATCGCCCCGGGGACGTGCTCTCGCCGGAGGTTCTGGTTCGACGTCACGCGGGCTACCGAAACCGTGTGCTCATGGGCCCGTCGTTTCGCGCCGACGTGTGGACCGCCCTCGAGCACGCGCCCGGCCTTTCCGTCGCCGACGTCGCACGGAAGGCCGCGTGCTCGTTCGCTACCGCGTGGCAGGCGGCGCAGGACTACCGCCTCCTGCTGCGCGCGGTCGGGCCGAACGCAGCGCAGGAGCGACCCGTTGGTTAACGGCGTGACCACAACAAAGTCGA
>CAYOLF010000051.1:0-46365 GCA_964404725.1 uncultured Polyangiaceae bacterium | reverse complement strand
ACGCACCCTCGCCCTGAGGGGGTGCGTCTTCGGCGGCGCTGTTGCCATTGGCAACATGATCGGTGCTCTAGGCGGAAGGGGTCCCTTTCCCCGACTTTGGGCTGACCCGACGGCTCCGCCTCACGGACGAACCGTGAGCCGTACGCCGGGGCGCGTCCCCGGGCCCAGCGAAGATGCGGCGGCCCTCGCTCAGCCTCTCGCTCCGGCGGAGGCCCCGCGGGGTGCCTTGCGCCCCACGTCGACGGCGCGATGAGCCGAGGGGCAGAGGTCATTGACCGAGCAAGCCCCGCACGCGGGGCGGCGCGCCGTGCAGATCCGCCGCCCGTGGAAGATTACCGTGTGACCGAGCAGGTCCCACTGCTCCCGCGGGAACAGGGCGACGAGGTCCCGCTCGACCTTGGCCGGGTCGTCGTGCTGGGTCCAGCCGAGGCGCTGCGAGAGCCGGAGGACGTGGGTGTCCACGACGACACCTTCCGGGGCCCCGAAGGCCACCCCCAGCACCACGTTCGCCGTCTTCCGGCCCACTCCCGGCAGGGCGACGAGCGCGGGGAGGGAGGCGGGCACCTGGCCCCCGTGCCGGGCCACGAGCGACTGCGAGAGCGCCACGACGTTGCGCGCCTTCTGCCGGTACATGCCGATGCGGCTAATGGCCGCCTCGACCTCGGCGACCGCCGCCTCGGCCAGCGCAGCCGCGTCGGGCCATCGCGCGAACAACGCGGGAGTGACCCGGTTCACCGCGACGTCGGTCGTCTGGGCAGAGAGCACCACGCTCACCAGCAGGGTGAACGCATCGTGATGGATGAGCTCGCAGTGCGCGTCCGGGTGCTGCGCGCGGAGCCGCGCGAAGATCGCCGCGGCCTCGCGGGCGGCGCGCGACCCGGCCACGCTCAGCCCTCGTCCTCGGTCGACCCGGGATTCGGCGTCGATCCGGACGGCGGGGGGATCGAGCCCCGATCCTCCGCCGCGGGCACCCCCGAGGCGGTGGGCGCGCCGTTCTCCTCATCCGCGGCGTCGTCGCGGTACGCGGTTTCGCCGACGGCCTCCATGGCCACGACCCGTTCGCCGTCGTCGATCCTCATCACCTTGACGCCCTGGGCCACACGCCCGGTTTCCCGGATCTCGGCCACCGAGGTGCGGATGGTCTGTCCACGATCGGTGATGAGGACGACCTCGTCCGAAGGCATCACGAGCGCGAGCCCGACGACCGGTCCGTTCCGATCGCTGGCGTCGATCAGGATGATGCCCTTGCCCCCGCGGTGCTGCTCCCGGAACTCCTCGAGGTTCGTGCGCTTGCCATAGCCACGCTCGCAGACAGCCAGCACCTGGGATCGATCCGGCTCGGTGTGCGCCATGCCCACCACCTCGTCGTCATCGTCGAGATCGATGGCCTTGACCCCGTTGGCGCCGCGCCCCATCGGCCGGACCTGCTGCTCATCGAAGCGGATGCACTTGCCCTTCTTGGTCGCAATCAAGAAATGGGCCGTGCCGTCGGTGACGCACGCGGTCAGGAGCTGGTCGTCGTCGGCGATCTTGACGCCGATGATCCCCGAAGCGCGGAAATTCTGGTAGTCGATGACGCTGGTCTTCTTGATCTGACCGCGGCGCGTCAACGTCGTGACGAAGAGCGCCTCCTCGAACGCGGGTACCGGCGCGATGGCGGCCACCCGCTCCCCGGTTTCCATCCCGATGAAGTTGACGATCGCGCGCCCCTTGCTGTTGCGCGCGGCCTGCGGGATCTCGAACGCCTTCTTGACGTAGACCTTGCCGCGGTCGCTGAAGAAGAAGACGTAGGAGTGCGTCGACGCGATGAAGAGCTGGTTGACGAAGTCGTCGTCCCGCGCCTCCATCCCGCGGTTACCCTTGCCGCCGCGCCGCTGGGCCTTGTAGTCCGCGAGACTGGTCCGCTTGACGTAGCCCTGGTGGGAGATGGTCACCACCATCTCCTCCTCCTGGATGAGATCCTCGACCTGGATCTCGCCCTCCTTTTCGACGATCTCGGTGCGCCGCGGCTCGCCGTGCTTCGTCTTCACGTCCTCCAGCTCGCCGATGATGACCTCCATGAGCAGCTGCTCGTCGGCCAGGATGGAGCGAAGGGATGCGATTCTCTCGCAGAGCTCGCCGTACTCCTCCGCGAGCTTCTCCTGCTCGAGCCCGGTGAGTCGCGCCAGGCGCATGTCGAGGATCGCCTTCGCTTGGCGCTCGCTCAAGAAGTAGTCACCCCTTGCCAGGGCGGACTCGATCTCGGCCTCGGGGCGGCCGGCGCGGCGTACGAACGCCTGCAGTCCCCGGAGCGGCAGCCGCATCAACCGCTCCCGGGCGACGTCGACGTCGGGGGACTCGCGGATGGTGCGGATGACGACGTCCACCTCGGTGACCGCCATGCCGAGCCCCTCGACCAGCTCCCGGCGGCGCTCCGCCTCGGCCAGCTCGAAACGCGTCCGGCGGCTGACGACGTTGCGCCGGTGCTCGACGAAGTGGAACAGGGTCTGCTTCAGGTCGAGGACGGCCGGGCGCCCGTTGACGATCGACAGGTTGATGACGCCGAACGAGGCCTGCATGTCCGTCAGCAGGAACAGCTGGTTGAGGACCACCTGCGGGAAGACGTCCTTCTTGAGCTCGATGACCAGGCGCATGCCGTCACGGTCGCTCTCGTCACGGACCTCCCGGATGCCCTCGATCCGCCGATCGCGGATGAGCTCGCCAATCTTGGCGTGCAGGCGCGCCTTGTTCACCTGGTACGGGATCTGCACGACCACGAGCTGCTCGCGATCGGTCCCCGACACCCGCTCCACCTCGGCGCGGGCGCGCATGATCACGGTGCCGCGACCGGTCTTGTACGCCGCGTAGATGCCGGCGCGGCCGTGGATGATCCCGGCGGTCGGGAAGTCCGGGCCAGGAATGAACTGCATCAGGTCCTCGACGGTGGCGTCGGGGTTGTGGATGAGGTGCACCGTGGCGTCGATCACCTCCACCAGGTTGTGCGGCGGGATGTTGGTCGCCATCCCGACGGCGATGCCGCCGGCGCCGTTGACGAGGAGATGCGGGAACCGGGTCGGCAGCACGACCGGCTCCTGCAGCCGCTCGTCGAAGTTGGGAGAGTGGTCGACCGTCTCCTTCTCGATGTCGGCGAGCAACTCGAGGGCGATCCGGGCGAGCCGACACTCCGTGTACCGGTACGCGGCCGCCGGATCCCCGTCGACCGAGCCGAAGTTCCCCTGGCCGTCGACCAGGGTGTGCCGCATGGAAAAATCCTGCGCCATGCGCACGAGGGCGTCGTAGACGCTGGCGTCGCCGTGTGGGTGGTACTTGCCGAGGACGTCTCCCACCACCGTCGCGCACTTCCGGTAGCCCGAGCTGGGCACGAGCCCGAGCTCGTGCATCGAGAAGAGGATCCGGCGGTGGACGGGCTTGAGCCCGTCACGAACGTCAGGGATGGCCCGCCCGATGATGACGCTCATCGCGTAGTCGAGGTAAGACGTCCGCATCTCGTCCTGGATGCTGACGAGCTGCTCCGAGCTGGGGGGGGAGGGGGGGAGGTCTTCGTTCATGACGTTGTGGCGCGAAATTGGGGGGATCGCGGGGGCGCCGGGCCCAGGAGTCCACCCGCGGGGTACCGCAGCGGGAGCCCGCGCGCAACCGGGCCGGGGTCCGGCTCTCTGCCGCGCGAATGCAGCAGCGGAGACGCCGGATCAGAAGAAATTGCCGATGGTGAACTCGAACACCCGCGGCTCCTCCGTGGGGAGGCGACGGATGGGAAAACCCCACTCGAAGCGGAGCGGCCCCATCGGCGAGAACCAGCGGAAGCCTGCCCCGTAGGAGGTGCGCAGGTGAGCTAGGGTCGGCAGCCCCTCGAAGCAGGGACGCTGGACTGCGGGGATGGCGTTCCCCTGGGCGGCGTCGCAGTAGTTCTGCTCGAGGTTCCAGGCGTTGCCGGCGTCGGTGAAGATGACCCCACGGACGTTGAGGCTCTCGACGATGGGGAACTCGAGCTCCAAGTTCTGCACGTACATTAGGTTGCCGCCGATGTTGGTGCCGCCGGTGTACGGGGTGCTGTTGGGGTCGGTGCTGGTGGTGAGGGGCAGCCTTGGACCGACGGTGCGGTAGCGGTAGCCGCGGAGGTCGAGGATGCCGCCGAGGAAGAAGCGAGCGAAGATGGGGACGCCGTCGGCGGTGGGGCTCGTGACGTGGCCCGCCTCCAGGTTGAGCTTGAGCACGATCTTCTTCGGGAGCGGGAAGTAGAACCGGGCGACGCCGCGGTGGCGCAAGAACTGATTCTCCGAGCCGAGCACCGACGTGGCGAGCTCGGTCGAGCCGCGGAGGTAGACGCCTGCCGTCGGGAAGAGGCGGTTGTCTCGCGTGTCGAGGGTGATCGCAGGTCGAACGCTGGAGGTGAGGCCGTCGTTGAAGAGGTTGGCGAGCGGAAGGCGCCGGAAGACGCTGACGCCGCTCGAGGTCCCGAAGAACGTGCTCTGGTTCTCCGTCGATACCTCGTCGTAGGTGCCGGTGTAGGTCAGCGAGGCCGCCAGCTTCGGCTCAATCAGGGGGTAGCCGACGGTCAACGCGCCGCCGAGGCTCGACTGGGCGAAGTCCGTGTAGATGCGCAGCTGGTTGAAGAGATCCACGGACATGCTGAAGCGGGTCCCCAGCAGGTAGGGCTCGATGAACTGGAGGTTCGCCTGGCGGCGGAGCCCGCTGAACTGGCCCTGGAGCGAGACGTTCTGCCCGTGCCCGAAGAAGTTCGCCTGCTGGACCTGGGCCGTCGCGATGAAGTTCTCGATGCTCGAGAAGCCGACCCCGACCTGGAACGTCCCCGTGGGGCGCTCGCTCACCTCGATGTAGACGCGGAGTCGATCGGGCGCGGACCCCTCCTCGGTCGAGACGTCCACCCGCTCGAAGTACCCCAGCGCGGTGATGCGCTTGCGGGACAGCTCGAGGTTCGTCTCGTGGAAGGGCTGCCCCTCCTCCACCTCGAGCTCGCGGCGCAGGACTCGATCGCGCGTCTTGGTGTTGCCCCGGAACTCGATCCGCTCGAAGCGCACCAGCGGGCCGCGCACGATGGGCACGACCACGTCGACCTCGTGGCGGGCCTCGTCCAGGCGCGTCTCCGGGTTCGCCTCCACGTTCGCGAAGCCGTGGTCCCGGTACATGGTCCGAATGGCCTGCAGATCCTCCAGGAGCGCGGCGCGGTTGAAGAAATCGCCGGGCTGCGCGCGGACCAGGTTCCGCAGGTGCCGCCGTCCGTTGATCGGCTCGACCTCGGTGCCGTCCTCGCCCCGCTCGTACACGCGGAGCTGCCGGACGCGGTACCGGGGGCCCTCCTCGATGGTGACCGAGATCTCGATGCCGGAGCGGTCGGGCGTGAGCATCACCCGCGGGGTCGCGACAGCGACCTCGAGGAAGCCGCGATCGTAGTAGAGGGCGCTCAGCATCATGATGTCGCGCTCGAAGGCGTCCTGTCGGTACGGCCCCCCGGACCCGAACCGAAGGATGCTCTCCTTGCCCGTGAGCATCACCTCCCGGAGTTCCCGATCGGAGACGTGGTCGTTGCCGACGAAGGTGACGCGCTTCACCGTGACGGCGCCGTGCTCGGTCACGGTGAGCTTGACGACGACCTCGTTGTTCTTCTGGGGGAGGACCTCGCTCTCCACCTCCGCGAGGAAGTAGCCCTTCTCCGCGTACAGATCGCGGATCTTCTGGATGCTACGGGCGACGGCGGCTGGGCTCAGGATGGTGTCCTTGCGGAGCTCGATCCCCTCCTCGATGTCCTCGTCGTCGATCTTCTCGTTGCCCTCGATCTCGATGCGCAGGATGCTCGGCCGCTCGCGGACGAGGAAGCGCAGGACGACGCCGCCGTCAGCGCGGGCGAGGTCCACCTCGACGTCGTCGAAGAACCCAGAGTTCCAGAGCTCGCGGACGTCTTGCCGGAGCGTCTCGGGGTCAAAGGGCGAGCCCACGCGCTCGCGGAGGTAGCTCAGGATGTCCTCGGGCGTGACGCGACGGTTGCCGACCACCTCGATGGCGAGAATCGGCTGGCCGGAAACCTGCTCGGCCTCGCTGGTCGGCAGCGCGACCGGCGCCACGGTGACCGGGCTCGGCCCGGTAGGGGCGCCCGCCTGGGCGAGGGCGCGACCGGGGAGCAGCAGCAGGAGCGCGAGGGCCACGGTCACCGCGACACGGACTGCCTCCGCGACGGAGCGCCGGGGGCTCCCGGCGCTCACGACGTCGCTGTGGCTTCGTGCCTGCCGGGCGGTGGGTGCCGGCTGGGGTCGCTGGGGTCCGTGCATGACGTGGGGCCGCCGTCCCCGGGGGACGGGCGAATTCGATTCGAGGGGACGCCGGCCGGGAGGCAGGGACAGGGAGCGCGCCGTGCTCGGCGCGGCAGCCCACGTAGCCTACTGCGGGGTGCTCCTCAAGCGCGCGGGGGGCCGGGGCCGACGAATCTGCGAGGAAGTTCGCGCGGGAACGGCCCCGGGTGGGGTTGGCGCCCAGGCGGACGAAGTGCTTGACATGCGTTTAGCAGCGCTGGATACACGCTCTGCACCCGCCCCGAGCTCGAGGGTGCGGTCCGCGTCGCGTTCGCCGGTCCGCGCTCCCGCCGGGTTGCCGGTCGTCCTCCGGGTACTCCCATGGCCCAGCAGCGCCGCCCTTCCAAAGCCGGTCGAGGTCCGAAGTCCGGGGACCCGTCGGTGCCGTCGCCCCCGGCCGTCGAGCAGGTGGCGGCGCTCCACGAGCTCGCGCAGACCCGGTACCTCAATTACGCCCTCTCGGTCATCACGAGCCGAGCCTTGCCGGACGTGCGCGACGGCCTCAAGCCCGTCCAGCGCCGCATCCTCTACACGATGTGGGACCAGCGGCTCACGGCCGACAGCAAGCACCGAAAATGCGCCAAGGTGGTGGGCGAGGTCCTCGGCAATTACCACCCGCACGGGGATGCGAGCGTCTACGACGCACTGGTGCGGATGGCGCAGCCGTTCGCCCTGCGCGTGCCGCTCGTGGACGGCTCGGGCAATTTCGGCTCGCTCGACGGGGATCCGCCCGCCGCCATGCGCTACACCGAGTGTCGCCTGGCGCGGCTCGCCCCTGAGCTCCTCGGCGAACTCGGCCAGGACACGGTGCCGTTCCTCCCGAACTACGACGGCACCCGCACGGAGCCGTCGGTGCTGCCGGCGCGCCTCCCGAACCTGCTCGTGAACGGCGCCACCGGCATCGCGGTGGGGATGGCGACGAACATCCCCCCTCACAACCCCGAGGAGGTGTGCGCGGCCGCCATCCGGCTGCTCGACGCGCTGGTCGAGGGCCGGGAGCTGTCAACGCGGGAGCTCTGCCGCACCATCAAGGGCCCCGACTTCCCCACTGGCGGTCAGATCGTCTCCACCGCCGAGGAGCTGAAGGCGGCCTATGAGGCGGGTCAGGGGACGATCAAGCTCCGCGGCACCTGGGAGATCGGCCCCACCACGCGCAACGGGAAGACCCTGTTCATCACCAGCATCCCCTACGCCGTCAACAAGGCGACGCTGGTCGAGCGGATCGCGGAGCTCGTGACGTCGCGCAAGCTCTCGCCGCTGCTCGACGTTCGTGACGTCTCCACCAAGGACGTGCGCATCGAGCTCGTGCTGAAGAAGGACGCCGACGAGCAGAAGGTGCTCGCTTACCTCTTCAAGAACACGCCGCTGCAGACCAATTTCAACCTGAACCTGACCTGCCTCGTCCCGACCGAGAACGCCGGGGTGGGGCGGCCGGAGCGGCTGGATCTCCAGGCGGTGCTCTGGCACTTCCTCCACTTTCGACTCGAGGTGGTCACCCGCCGCCTCCAGCACGAGCTCGACGCGATCGAGCGGCGCGCGCACATCCTGGACGGCTTCGCCGCCGTCTTCGACGCCCTCGACGAGATCCTGAAGATCATCCGCAAGTCGGAGGGCAAGGCCGACGCTGCGCAGCGGATCATGGCCCGGTACGGGCTGGACGCGGAGCAGACGGACGCCATCCTCGAGCTCAAGCTCTATCGGCTGGCGCGGCTCGAGATCCTGGTCATTCGCCAGGAGCTCGAGGAGAAGCGTCGGCGGGCGAAGGAGATCAAGAAGCTCCTCGGGGACGCCGCCGGCAAAGGTCGCTGGGCGATCGTGCGTCGGGAGCTGGAGGAGGTGCTGTCGGTGCACGGGAAGCACGACGCGCGGAGGACCTCGTTCGACTCCACGGCGGAGGAGCCGGTGTTCTCGGCGGACGACTTCATCGTGGAGGAGGACAATCACGTCCTGTTGTCCGCGGACGGCTGGGTGAAGCGGCAGAAGGAGATCAAGGACCCGAGCGCGACCCGCCTCCGGGAGGGTGACCGGGTCCTGACGTGCGTGGTCGGCTCCACGCGATCGAGCGTCGTCTTCTTCTCGAGCTTCGGGACCGCCTACACCTGTCGGCTCGCGGACCTCCCGGCGACCACCGGGTACGGCGAGCCGATCCAGAAGCTCTTCAAGCTGCGCGATGGCGAGGCGATCGTCGCCGCGCTCTCGCTCGACCCGCGGGTGGTGGGGGACGTGACGGAGCTCGAGGGGCACTACCCGGAGACGTACGTAGTAGCGGCCACCTCCGACGGGTACGCGCTCACCTTCGGGCTCAGCGCGTTCGTGGAGCCGAGCACGCGGAGCGGGCGACGCTTCGCCAGGCCGTCGGGCGGCGCGAGCGTGGTGGGTGTCCTCCCGGTGCACGGCGAGGAGACGATCATCGCCGCGACCCGGCAGCGGCGCGTGCTGCTGTGTGCCGTCGCGGAGATCAATTACCTGTCGGGGCCTGGGCGGGGCGTGCAGCTCATCAAGGTGACGGGGGAAGATGACCGCCTCCTCGGGCTCAAGGCCGCGTCCGACGAGCGCGACACACTGACGCTGCGGACGAGCCTTGGCGGCGAGCAGCGGGTCAACACGGCCAAGTACGAGGTGACCAGTCGCGGCGGACGGGGGCGGGAGATCATCAAGCGCGGCACCTTGGAGGAGATCGTCCTCGATCCCCCGGCGGCGCCGGCCAGCCTCACCGTGGAGGAGTGACGCCCGATGGCGCAGCCCAAGTCGTCCTATACCGCGGAAGACATCACGGTCCTCGAGGGCCTGGAGCCGGTCCGCAAGCGACCTGGCATGTACATCGGCGGCGTTGGCGTCGCCGGACTCCATCACCTCCTGTGGGAGCTCGTGGACAACGCGGTCGACGAGGCGATGAACGGCTTCGCGACCGAGATCACCGTTACGCTGCACCGGGACGGGAAATCCGTGACGGTCACCGACAACGGGCGTGGGATCCCGGTCGACAATCACCCGAAATTCAAGCGGTCCGCGCTCGAGCTCATCTTCACGACGCTGCACGCCGGGGGCAAGTTCGAGAGCAAGAGCTACCGGACGGCGGGCGGTCTGCACGGGGTCGGCGCGTCCGTTACCAACGCGCTGAGCGCCCGGCTCGTCGCGCGGGTCAAGCGCGACGGCGCCGAATGGGAGATGGAGTTTCGTGGCGGCGTCCCTCAGCACAAGCTCAAGCGGGTGGGAGCCGCGCGCGGTACGGGTACCTCGGTCTTTTTTCACCCGGATCCGACCATCTTTCCCAAGACGGACCTGAGCTCGGAGCTCATTCGCGAGCGTCTGGAGGTCACGAGCTACCTGCACCGTGGACTCCGGGTGGTCTTTCACGACGAGGTCAGCGGTGACCGGGTCGCCTACGCCCACGAGGAGGGGCTGACCGAGTACCTCGGCAAGATCCGGACGCAGCGCGGTGCGCGGCCCACGCACGAGACACCCTTCGCGCTCTTTCGGGACAATGGGCTCCGCATCGACCTCGTGCTGCAGTGGACCGACGCTACCGAGGAGCACCTGCGGAGCTACGTGAACGGCATCCCCACCGTATCGGGGGGTACGCACGAGAGCGGGCTGCGGACCGGCATCGCCAAGGCGATCCGCAACTTCGTCGACACCCACGGGCTGGCGCCCCGGGGCGTCACGATCGGGGCCGAGGACATCCGCGAAGGGGTCCTGGGCCTGCTGAGCGTCTTCATCGCCGAACCGCAGTTCCAGGGCCAGACGAAGGAGCGACTCAACAACCCCGAGGTGCAGTCGGCGGTCGACGCGGCGGTGCGCCCGTCACTCGAGCAGTGGCTGAACTCGAACCGCTCCGTCGCCGAGCAGATCGTCGCGCGCATCATCCTGGCCTCGCGCGCGCGGGCGGCCTCGCGCGCCGCGGCGGACGCGGTGTCGCGGAAGACCGCGACCTCGGGGCGCCTCACCCTGCCGGGGAAGCTCAGCGACTGCAGCAGCTCAGCACGGGAGGAGACGGAGCTCTTCATCGTGGAGGGAGAATCGGCCGGGGGCTCGGCCAAGCAAGGGCGCGACCGCAACACGCAGGCGATTCTGCCGCTGCGAGGGAAGGTCCTGAACACGGAGTCCCTCGGGCTGAAGAAGGTGCTCGAGAACAAGGAGCTGTCCGACCTCGTCACGGCGCTCGGCTGCGGCGTGGGAGCGGGATTCGATCTGGGGCGGCTCCGGTACCAGCGGATCATCGTGATGGCTGACGCGGACTCGGACGGCCACCACATCACGACGCTGCTGCTGACGTTCTTCTATCGACACCTGCACGAGCTCATCATGGCCCAGCGGGTCTTCGTGGCGGTCCCGCCGCTCTATCGGATCGACCTGGGGAAGGAGACGTTCTGGGCGGCCGATGATGCTCACCGGGACCAGATCCTGACCCGGCGCGGGAAGAGCGGTGGGCGACCGGAAATCACGCGCTTCAAGGGCCTCGGCGAGATGCCGCCGGAGGTGCTGTGGGAGACGACGCTGAACCCCGCGACGCGGCGGCTGCTGCGCGTCGAGATCGTCGACGCGCTCGAAACCGACCGCATCGTGAACGAGCTGATGGGCAAGGATCCCGGGGCGCGATTTCGCTTCATCATGGATCGCGCCGACGAGGCCAACGACCTCGACGTGTGAGGCGCGCTTGCGCTGCGGTTCAGGGGAGGGTCCGCGCGTGGGCGCCGCGCCGTCCCCCGGGACCTCTGGGCGGAGGGGCTCAGAAGGCGGCGCGGAGGCCGAGCCCGAGGCCTCGCGGGGCGGACGTGAGCGCGACCGGAGCCTGGGATCGCGGGCGCGGAGCGGTCAGGTAAAGGACGGTGGCGGTCACGATGAGCGCTGCACCGCCGCCGATCAGGACGTTGGCGCGATCGGCGTTCACGAACGCCTCGTCGCTGAGGCTAGCGCCCTCTTCGTTCGTGCAGGTCGGGTCCGGACAGAGCTTCTCGGACTCTCCTCTGCGGTCGAGCGCCATGACGCCGTAGTAGGCTCCGACGCCCGTGACGGCGACGCCGACCATGCCGACGGCGTAGGCGAGCCGGCGCTGGGTGGCGCCCGGTGGGCGTCGGGACGGGCGGTCCGCCGCCGCGGTCGCTGGCGGAGTGAACGGTTCGATCGCGGTGGAGGCCTCGGTCGCGGGCGGGGCTTCCGGGGGGAGTTCCAGGAGATCCGGAACCGTGATCGTCGCTCGCTCGCCCTCGCCGGTGACGGCGATTGAACCGGACCAGTCGCGCTTACCCGTGGCCTTGGCCTGGACGACGTGCTTGCCAGGGTCGACGGGGAAGGAGGCGGTCGTGCTGACGAGCGGCAGCGGTGCGCCGTCGACCTCCACTGCGTACCCCGGCAGCGCGCGCTCCGACTCGGCGATCACCACCGTCACGAAGGAGAGGCGCGGCTCGAGCGCGACGAGATGGTCGTTGGCGCGCGCCTCGCGATCCTGGCGTCGATCGGCACGCGCCATGGCTCGCGCCTCGTTGAAGCGCAGCCATGCGCTCGCCGTCCTACCGGTCTGCTCGTAGCAGATGGCCAGGAGGAGCACCGTGCCACCCGCGGGATCGGCGCGATGGCTCGCCTCCAGCTTGGGACAGGCCTCGGAGTAGTCTCCGTCCTGGATGAGCGCCGTGGCCTCGCGGAAGAGCGTCTCCGCGACGGCCTCCTCGCTCACCGTCGGCTGCGCGCGCACCACGGGCGTCACCGCGAGCAGCGTCACCATCATCGCCAAGGAACGGGCTCGCCAGTCCACGGTGCGAATTTATCGACGGGTGTCCACGGTCGTGTCAATCACCGCTTGCTCACGCGACGACTCGGGTTTGGGGGGACGGTTAGGCCGCGCCTCGATCCCGGCGGGAGCGGTCGCGGTGATCGTGGGTGGCCGCGGCCAGCGTTTGCCTGGCGGCGCCGCGAGGGGGCTCGCTGGGGCGCTCGCGACCGGCGATGGGGGGGCGGCGCTCGTGCTCGGTACGGCGCCGGCAGCTGACGGCGCCTGCTCGGCGGAATAGCGATCCGTGGCCGGGGAGTCTGCGGGCACGACCACGGGGGACGGGGGAGGCGGCTGGGCGGGGGCGGACTCCACGTGGCTGGTGACGTCGTCGGGTTCCGCGGGGGCGCCGCGGCCAGGGCCGGTCGCTCGCATGACCGCGATCGTGCCGGCCACCGCGAGGCCGGCCAGGAGCACGGCGGCCCCCGCGCCGATCAGCACGGGCCCGTGTCGCGTCCGCCGCGTCTCGCTGCTCTTGACCGTGGTGGCCGCGACCAGGGGCTCGCTCCCGGGGCGTCGCGCGCCCGGGTGGGCACGAAACCTCGCCTTGGGGCCGAGGGTCCCGACGATGCGGTCGACGCTGAGGCGGGACGTCGCGTCCGCGTGCGGCACCAGCGCGTACGCGAGCTCGGCAACGCTCTGGTAGCGGTCCTCCGGGTTCTTCTTGAGGCACGTCTCGACGACCGTGGCCAGGCCCTCCGCCACGTCGGGGCGGCGGTGCTGGATTGGGGGCACCGGGTCGCCGATGACGGCGGCGACGACCCCGGTCACGCTGTCGGCATCGTAGGGGACGCAACCGGTGAGCAGCTCGTAGAGCACGATCCCCATCGACCAGATGTCGGAGCGTTCGTCGACCTCCTTGCTGTTTCTGACCTGCTCCGGGGACATGTACATCGGGGAGCCCAGCATCGTCCTCGTTCGCGTGAGCTCCTGCTCCCCCCCGCCGATCCGCGTCTGGTGCGTGGCCTTGGCGATCCCGAAATCCAGCACCTTGATCAGCGCCGAGCCGTCCGATCGATGGGTCAAGAACAGGTTCGAGGGCTTGATGTCCCGGTGGATGAACCCGACGCTGTGCGCCTCTGCGATCGCCTCGCAGGCCTGGAGCACGTAGTCGACCGCCAGCGCCGGCGGCAGGCTGCCCCGCTCGGCGAGCATCTCGGCGAGATCGGTGCCGACCAGGTACTCCATCACCATGTAAGGGGACCCCGTGTCCAGGGTCCCGACGTCCGTGACCCGTGCGACGTGCTCGCTCCGCAGGCGGACGGCAGCCTGGGCCTCGCGGCAGAAGCGGGCGACGTCCACCTCGCTGCGGACGGCGTTGGGGAGCAGGAACTTCAGCGCGACCCGCTCATCGAGCTGGAGGTGGCGTGCGGCGACCACGACGCCGACTCCACCGCTGCCGAGAACCTGCTCGACCTTAAATTTTCCACCGATGACATCCCCGGGTTGAACGGGGGCGACGGACCATTCGGTGCTCATGCGGCTGGCGGGCGTTCCGACATTGGGCGGAGCGAACCCCCAGGCCACTTTACCTCAGGAGCCTCGGTGTCGGCATCACCCCACGGGAGGTTTCTGCATCGGGCCGCAGGCCCACTGACCGGAGGGGGCTTGGGTGCCCAGGGCTCCCGACCGGTCCGCATCACTGCGTCACGCTCAACGTCGAGCGAAGGCCGTAGCTCATCGATGCGGGGATCGGGCCGGCGGCGTCGATCCCGTTGGTAATCGGCTCCTGATACGTCACCGCGGTGGAGAGCACGGAGCTCGAGTAGAACCCGAAACCGAGCAGGTGGGCGAACCAATGGCCGCGAGTGGGGGAGCCGGAGCCGTCGCCGCAGTCCTGGCAATTGAGTGGGTTATTGTCGCACCAGGTGCAGGTCGGCACGAAGGCCGGTGCGACCAGGGGCTGGAACTCGCCGGTGAGCGTGGCGAGGGTCTCCGCCCGGAACGCGCGCAGGTCCGGCACCGTCGCCTCGTTCGCCGCGGGGCTCGAGTAGAGCTCGCCGGCCAGGATGGCGCGCCTTCCGGAGGAGCTGGCGTTTTCCGTCACCAGCCGGACCAGGCGTTCGGCTTGGAGCATCTGTTCGGCCTCGGCGCCGTCGGGGCCCGTCGCGCCCTCGCCGTACGGACCGACGTAGGGATTGGCGACGTCCCGCTGGTAGGTCAAATGAGTGCAGTAGAAGTCAAATTCTGCCCCATTCTCGGTCAGGCGGAGCGGGCACTTCAGCGCTCCCTTCTGCCAGGCGAACGAGGGGAGCTGGTGAAGCTCCGGTTCGGCGCCGTCGAGCGTCGCGAACGTCCCACGCCGCGCGAGCACGACGACACCCGCGTTGCGCCCGAACACCCACCGCTCCTCGGCCTCCGTGGTGCAGAGCGCCTCCGTTTCGGGCAGCGTTCGCCGCTCCGAAAGCGCAGGGATGAGGCACCCCCAGCAATGCGTCCCACCCTCGCCGAGGGCGTTGCCGACCAGGAACGGGATGACCTGGGCCAGGCAGCCCTCCTCGTCGGTCAGGCAGCTCGTGGCTCGGTCACCGGGACCCCCGAGCGTCACCCCGTCTCCCGAGCAGCGCTCCGCGACGCAGGCGAGCAGCGCATGCGCCGCCGCCGCCGCGTCTCCCTGGCAGGGGATCGGGACGGAGGGGGGCAGGTCCCCATCTCGCGTGGTGAGATCGCCCTTGACGGTGACCTCGGGGTCATCCGAGCGCACCACCAGGTACCGGTTCTCCGCGGCCGCCTCGATCGCGTCGAGGTACTCGGTCACGTACACCTCGCTGAGGCACACGAGGTCGGCGTCGAGGTCCTCGACGAGCTCGACCACCGCACCCGCGCGCTGATCCACGTCGCGCATGAAGTAGTCGGAGAGCTGGGTCGCGAACGTCTCGATGGACACGGAGACGGGCTGTCCGCAGTCCGTGAGGGGCGTCGAGGAGTCGCGCTTGTCCGGGCAGATCCAGACCTCGTGCGGGTAGTCGTCCCCGTTGCCGACGCCGTAGATCGTGAAGCTCGTGCCCGACTTCAGGTCCGCGAGCTCGACGGCGAGCGGCGCGGAGCCCCCGGAGGGCCGCATAGCGAAGAGCGCCTCCACGTCGAAGTTGCCGCCTATGTCCGTGTACCCGGCGGCGTCGACCGCCGAGGTGAGCCCGGGGCTCACCGGCGCCGTTCCGCCGAAGGGGACGTCGCGGAACGCCAGGGTGAGGCCGGTGGGGTCGGAGGCTATCGGCACGACGCCGGCCTCGAGCTCGCCGTCGCGGTGATCCACCACCGCGTGCACGAAGCGCACCAGCGTCGAGTTCGCCGTCGAGGGCGTCTCCGGTAGCGCCTCGAGCGAGGCGGCCTCCGCGCTGGGGCCCACGAGCGCGAGCGTGACGATCTGACCCGCGTCGAGGGTCGCCGTCGCCGCTGCGACCGGGGCGTCCGTGCAGCTCCCGTCCCCGGTCACGACGTGAAAGGAGTAGGTTCCAGCCTCGAGCCCGATGCGGGTCGTGACGTCCTTGTACGCGAGGCCGGTTGGGCAGTCCCGGCCCGCGGCGTCGAGCACTGGACGGATCTTGGCGAAGGAGCCGCCTTCGGGGCGGACGCAAAGATCGAAGCGCTCCGTGTCGGTCACGAGCTGGGCGAGTCGGACTCCCGCGGTTCCCTCCGACGGGAGCGTGCAGCCGGGTCCTGGCTCGGGGACGACCTCGACGCGCTCGAAGTCGAACAAGAACTGGCAGCTCGTGCAGAAGAGCAACACGACCGCTGTCAGCGCGGCGAAAGAGGCCGGGCGATCCACCAGGCAAAAGGTAGCCAGAGGTCCGCCGAAGGGTCAATCGCTCGTTACGCCGGGGACCGCTCGACCCGCTCCCGGGCGTGTTCCCGCCCTCAACGGTACTCGGCCACGTCGATCCCGTAGCGGCGAAGCCAGCGGTGGATCTGCATCCGCTCCTTCCCGAGCTCGCGCCCGACCGCGGCCACATTGCCTTGGTGCCGGACCAGCAGATCGCGAAGCTCGTCTGCGCTCGGGGCACGCGCCGCCTCCGGGGCGCGGGCCCGCTCCGTCGCGTCCGGCTCGACGGCAGGGGTCCCGTACCCGACCATCGCCTCCCGCACGGGGTCGGGGAGGTGCTCCGCGGTCAGCCGATCGCCGGTGGCGATCGCGACCGCTCGCTTGATGCAACCCTCTAGCTCCCGCACGTTGAGCGGCCAATCGTAGTGGAGGGCGCCGATCATGAAGGACAAGTCCGGCCGCAGGCGCGGTCGCTCCTGGCGGGCGAGAAAGGTGGTGACGAGCTGCAGGAGATCCTCCTTGCGCTCCCGCAGTGGCGGCAGCGCGACCTCCGCCTCGCCGAGGCGCCCCAGTAGGTCGGCGCGGAAGGCGCCCGCGGCGGCCAGGCGGCGCAGGTCCCGGTTGGTGGCGCCGATGACCCGGACGTCGGCCGGCTCCGGCGCGGTCGCGCCGAGCGGGAACACCTCCTTACGCTCGATCGCCCGCAGGAGCTTGGCCTGCGCCTCGAGGGGGAGTTCGCCGATCTCGTCGAGCAGGAGCGTGCCGCCGTGCGCCGCTCGGAACAGCCCGGGCTTGTCGCGCTCGGCGCCCGAGAACGCGCCCCGGCGGTACCCAAAGAGCTCACTCTCCAGCAGGTTGCTCGGGATGGCCGCGCAGTTGACGGCGCAGAGCGCGCCGCGTCGGCCGCTCATACGGTGCAGATCGTGCGCCGCGACCTCCTTGCCGGTCCCGGTCTCGCCGAGGACGAGCACGTTCAACGCGGCAGCACCGATCCGCTCGAGGTGCGCCGCGATGCGGTCCAGCGAGCGGCCGCCCACCAGGCTGGTGCCAGAACGGCACCTTCGCTCGGCCCCCCCGACCATCACACCGTCGATGCGGTAGCGCGCGTACTCGGCGATTCCGCGGTCGACCACCTTCAGGATCGCGTTGCCGACCCGGACCTCGCTGCCCGCCTCGAGCCGCGCGACCCGGACCCGCCGGCCATCGACGAGGGTGCCGTTGCGGCTGTCCAGATCGCGCAGCAGGCCGCTCGCGCCCTGCCACTCGATCTCGGCGTGGCGCCGAGACACGGCGCTCACCGGCAGGTGCACGCCGACGTCCGGATCCCGACCGAGCGTCGTCCTCCCCGGCCGGAGCGGCCACGCCGCGGGCAGGGACGCGAACGGCTCGGCGTACAGGAGCACCAGGCCCGGCTCCAGGGGATCCGTCGCCGCTCCCCCCGGCCCCTGGCCGGGGAATTCCGCCATGGCGTCCGTCTGGTACTCCCGCATGCTCCGCCAGGGGGAGGGTAGTCTCCGGAGCCTCCCGAGGCCAGACCACCGAAGCCCCCTCGGCGTCCGGCGCCGTCCGTCCTAGAGCACCGATCCGGTTGCCAATGGCACCAGCGCCGCTGAAGACGCACCCTCGCCCTGAGGGGGTGCGTCTTCAGCGGCGCCTGGGGCGAGATCTGCTCCCGGTTCGGTGCTCTTGGTCATTGATCTTTTGCAGCAATCAACCTGCTTGCTGCTCTAGGCTAGCGAGGGTGAGCGCTCGAGCGTCCATCGTCGCTGCCGTGCAGTTGAGCTCGGGCGAAGACGTGGCGGAGAACCTCGCCGTGGTCGAGCGCGAGGTAGCGCGCGCCGCCGCGGGGGGGGCTCGCCTCGCCGTGCTCCCCGAGAACTTCGCCTTCTTCGGGCCGGCGACGGCGCGGGCGCGTCTGGCCGAGCGCGCCGGTGACGCATCCGCCCCCGTGCAGGCGGCGCTCGCGGCGCTCGCGCGCCAGAACCGGGTATCCATCGTCGCGGGAGGCCACCCGGAGGTTGCCGAGGACCCCTCGCGGCCCTTCAACAGCGCCCTCGTCTTCGCGGCGGACGGTGCCCACGTCGGCTGCTATCGCAAGCGCCACCTCTTCGACGTCGATCTGCCCGATGGCGCGCGCTACGACGAGTCACGGACCACGACGCCGGGGGATGGAGAGGTCGTGCTCGACCTCGAGGGACTCCGCTGCGGGCTCTCCATCTGCTACGACCTGCGATTCCCCGAGCACTTCCGGGCGCTCGTGGCCGCGGGTGCCGAGGTCCTCCTGGTGACCGCTGCGTTCACCAGGACCACGGGCGCCGATCACTTCTCCGTGCTGCTCCGGGCGCGGGCGATCGAGAACCAGTGCTGGGTGGTGGCTGCCAACCAGTGCGGTTCCCACCCCGGCGGGCGCGAGACCTTCGGGCACTCCTGCGTCATCGACCCGTGGGGGCGCGTCGTGGTGGAGGCGGGCGAGGGCGTCGGCACGATCTCGGCGACGCTCGACCTCGACCTCGTCCGCGAGGTGCGCCGGCGCCTGCCGGCGCTGGCGCACCGGCGCGATCTCGGTCGGGGGTGACGGCGGGAGGCAGGCCGCCGCGGCGGGGCGGTCCCGCGGGTCAGAGGTGGCGGCGCGCGATCTCGGTCCAGGTCCCCACGGGCTCGAGCGAGATGTAGTCACGCCAATACGGTCGCGCCCGCGTGGAGTCGCCCACCTGCTCGTAGGCCATCGCGAGGTTGAAGTAGGCGTCCGCGAACTTGGGATCCGCGGCGATAGCACCGAGGAAGAGCGGGATGGAGAGATCCGCGTCGCCTCGCTCCAGCATCACGTACCCGAGGTTATACTGGGCCTCGGGCTGCTTATCGTCGACCTCCAGCGCCTTTCGGTAGAGCGCCTCGGCGGCGGCCGGGTCGTCTCGCCGGAAGCAGATGTTGCCGAGGTTGGTGTACGCGATGGCCAGCCAGGGATCGAGCTCCACGGCCTGTCGATAGAGCCGAACGGCTTCGTCCATGGTGGCGACGTTCTCGTCCAGCTGGCTCGCTTGCAGGTAGAGCTCGTAGGCCGTCCGGGCGCGCTCGCGGCCCGCGGACGGGCGGAGCACGCGGACGACGTCGTCGCGCAGCCCCTGCACGTCGAAATCGAGCAGCAGCTGGCCGGTGAGGGGCTCGAAGGCGCCGTCGTGGGTGTGCACCACGACCCGCCGCCCGTCGGAGACGATCCGGAGCTCGACCAGCGGTCGCGCGACCCTCGGCAGCGTGCGCTTGAGCGCGCCGATGGCGCGCGTCACGTCGCGAAGGCGGACCTTTCGGTCCAGCAGCGTCTGCGCCGTTCGCAGCGCGAGCAGATCGGTGAAGGTGTAGGCGCGGCGGCCCCGGCGCCGTCCCGTGGGGGAGATCCCGGCGCGGTCCAGGGTGCGCAGGCGCGCGGGGGTGATCCCGAGCAAGCGGGCGATCTCACCGCGAGTGAAGAGATCCGTCAGTGGCTCGCGCCCGCCCGGCGCCGCGCCGACGCCGACGGGCTCGCCGCGGTCCGTCGGGACGCGGCCGCCACCAGGCCCGAAGACGACGTGGATGATCTTGTCGTCGCGGCGCCTCTTGCGACCCATGTCCTTACCGTGACCGCTCATGCCGCGTTCCGAAGGGCTCTCGGCTCTCTCGTTTCTTCCGCGCGGCGTGCGCTGTCAAGGGGAAGGCCCGCCTCAGCTCTTCGGTAGAGCGGTCGGATGAATCGTACCAGCAAGAGAGCGCCGGACGGCCGTCCGCCGGCGCGCCGGTGGACGGCCGCGGCGTCCGCCGATGCCTCTTGACTCGCTCCCGGATCTCGTCCGACGGCGGGCCAAGTCTCGGCGCGCAGCGGGGCCCCGCCGCGGTGTCGCGACGTTGGTCACGGGCGCGCGAGTGAGCCGCACCGTTCCGGTGGTCGCTCCGTCGCCCACGAGGAGCGCGTGACCGCGAGACGCGTTCCGCGTGGGTCTGGCGTCGTACGTTGCGCACGCCGATCCGCGCCGTTCATCGGCGTGCGCGAGGAGTGGGACCGCTCGAGCACGCGGGGCGCGAACGGGCTCGGGACGGTCCGATGGTCGCGCTGTCTCTGCCGCAACTCGGGGACGAACCTCGGATCGGTTCGTGAAGAGCGCGCGCGGTCGCGTTCACCTCGGCTCGACGCCTCGCTCACCCCGACCGGTCGTCGCCTCGCCTCGGTGCTCCGCGGGGTGTCGCCAGGCTCGGGCGCGGTTCCGCGTCGCTCGGCGCTCCGGCTCCGCCAGCTTGTTCAACCAGTGCGATGGGGCGTCTTGTTGAACCAGTCACGTTCACTCATCGCGCGCAAGTTTGTTGCAAAGCGTTCTCGTTTGAGCGATGCAAGTCGGGACAGTGGCAGTGCACCCGTCGTACCTCGCCTGCGAGACCGGATATGCGCCAAGGTGCGAAGCGCGATTCGCGTGCCAGGGTCGGCGGGGCCAGAGTCTCCGGCAATTTTGAAGGAAGCGCGAACCCTCTCCGGTCGGCACTGATCTTGGATGAGGGCGGCGAACCCGAACCGCACACTGACACCATGGCCCTTCCGCTCGAACCCAACGTGGACCTGCAGGACCCCCGGGCGCTCCGCATCCTTGCCAAGAGCATCTACCGCGACCTTCGCGAGAATGGGCTCGGTGAGCGCGACGTGATGGCCCTCGCCAGCGAGCTGCTGGGGCTCGTGACGACCGAGGTACGAGGCAAGGCCGAGCCGAGCCAGCGGGACTGAGCTCCGCAGTTCCCGGCCAGACCGGCGATCAGCTCGATTGCCGCGGGAAACCGACGACCCGGAGCGCCGAGCGAGCAGCGGAGCTCGCCGGAGGTGCCGTGGGAAACGCTCCCTCGTCCTGCATGGGGGGCGCATCGGTCCCCGCCGCTACAGCGGGCGAGCCAGCGGCGACCCGTCGAGGTTGACGCATTGCGCGGTTAAGGGAAAGCTCGCGAGGTCGCCGTGTTATCGTCGCGGCGGCAGCTACGGGTTCCGGTGTTCGCGGTCATCATCAGCGAGAAGGGCGGTGCCGAGCGGCGTGAGTCGTTCGACCGACCCGAGGTCACGGTCGGGCGGACCCAGGGGAACGAGCTGATGCTCCCTAAGGGGAACGTCTCCAAGCGACACGCGAGGCTCACGCTGAAGGACGCTCACTGCGTCGTAACGGATCTGAACAGCACCAACGGAACCTACGTCAACCGTCGGCGCATCGCGCAACCTACCGTCGTCCGCGACGGCGACCGCATCTACATCGGTGATTTCATCCTCCGGGTCGAGATCGATGCCCCCGCGGTGGTGGAGTCGGCCGTGGCGCGGCCGGGCGAGGCGCCCCCGCAGCAGAGCGTACCGGTCCGCGCGACGCTCGACGCCGGGCAGCGGGGCGCGGGTGAAGATCCAGCCTACTCGTTGCCCGCCGTGCCGCCGCCACCGCGGCTCCCCTCGGGGACGCGCGACGGGGCGGTGCCCTCCCCGGTGCGACCGCCACGGCCCCAGACAAAGGAACCGCCACCGGCACGGGCGGAGGGGGGCACGCCGCCGCCGCGGCGACCGGTGCCATCCGCTCCCGAGGTGGCGTCGCTGTCGTACCGGAGTGCGCTCGCGATGCTCGTCGAGCGCGTGATCGCGGGCCTCGGGTCTGCCATCGAGCGCGAAGACCCTGAGGTGCGCGCGAAGGTCACCAGCGCCGTGGGGAGCGCGCTCGCCACGCTCCGGAGCGAGGGCCGCTTGCCACCGGGTGTCCCGGTGCAGCGACTGGTGTCCGACACCGAGCGAGAGCTGCTCGAGGTCGGCCCCGCGGGGATCATCTGGAGCGACGAGAGCGTCTCGGCGGTGATCGTGACCGCGTTCGACCGCGTCGTCACCGTGCGCGGCACCGAGGTCGCGAGCGTCGATCCACCGTACTCTTCGGAGGCGGCCCTGGTCCGCGCCGTGCGGCGCATGTGCACCCGCGTCGGGGCTCCAGTGGTCGATGGCGAGCGTATTGTCGAGCGCAGCGTCGCTGGTGGAGTTGCGCTGACCGCCGTGCTGCCGCCGGTTTCCGCGCGTGGCACGGTGCTGGTGCTCCGGCGAGTGCCTGGGGTCGGTCGGGGACTCGACGATCTCGTGCGCGCGCACGCCGCGTCCCCGGCGATGAGCACGTTCCTCGAGCGGTGCGTCACGGCTCACGCGAATCTCCTGGTCGTTGGACCGCGGGACGGGGGTGCCGCGGAGGTCGTGGGCGCCCTGGCGGGGGCCATCGCGGGGGGCCAGCAGGTCGTCGTTCAGCGATCGATGACGCTGCCGGTGGCGCCGGGGGCGATGCTGCTCGCGGCGTCGGCCAGCTCCGGCCTGGAGGGCCGGCTCATCGAGGTGGTGTCGCGCCTGCCCGAGCCTCGGCTCATCGTGGAGCTCGCCGCGCCCCCCCTCACGCTCGGGTTGGTCGAGGCCGTCGGGGCTGGCGTCGAGGGGTCGCTGGCACTCGCCTACGGCTCCACGATCGAGCGGACGCTGTTGCGCCTCGCCGCTGACCTGGCCGCCACGCGGCCCGGGCTCGGGGCGGACGCGGCCCGGGATTGGCTATGGACCGCTGTTGACGTCGCGTTGGAGGTCGGCCGCGGCGCCGATGGCGTCCCCCGCGTGCGGCGAATCGTCGAGCTCGAACCCTCGGTCGCAGGTGACGGGGGGCCCCAGGATCTCTTTCGCTTTGCCGGCGATGCGATCGACCCGGCCACGGGCAAGCCCGGCTCCTTCGCGCCGACCGGGGTCGTCCCGCACCTGCTCGAGCGGATGCGGGCGCTTGGGGTCACGATGGACGTGGGCGTCTTTCAGCGCGCTGCCCGTCGCTGACGACGCTCGCGCTACCCAACGGCGCTGGGGTGGGCAAGCCTCCGGCTCATCAGCCGCCGTCGCAGGGGGCTGACCCGATCGATCATCAGCTCGCCATCGAGGTGGTCGTTCTCGTGCTGAACCGCCACCGCCAGCAGGCCCGTCGCCTCCAGCTCGAACGGTTTGCCGTCCCGGTCGAGCGCTCGCACCCGGACGCTGGCCGCGCGTTTGACGTCCTCCGAGACGCCGGGGAAGGAGAGGCACCCCTCCCGGTAAGTCTGCGACCCCTCTCGCTCCGTGAGCTCCGGGTTGACGAAGGCGAGCAGGTTCGACGGCTCCTCCTCCGACGCGATGTCGATGACGAAGACCCGGAGCGGGACGCCGATTTGCGTCGCGGCGAGGCCGACTCCGGGGGCCGCGTACATCGTCTCCGCCATGTCGTCGATCAAGGTGCGGATCTCATCGTCCACCTGCTCGACGGCGGACGCCACCTCGCGCAGACGGGGATCGGGGTAGACGAGGATCTCGCGTATCGTCATGGCGAGGTGAGCATCTAACACCCGTCCCCCGCGCTCGCAATCGGAGGTCCGAGGCGGCTCGGACGCCCGGCGCCAGCGCCACGAACCGCTGGCCAAACGGCTTCGGCGCCCTGAAGAATACCCCCCCGAGTGGCGAGGGAGGGGGCGTTCTTGAGGGCGCTTCGGGCGAGATCGGCTGCGTGCTCGTTGCTCAAGATCGTAGATCTTCTTCGGCGGCAACCGAGCCGATTGCCGCGCTGGGCAATCGGTGCCCGAGGGCACGCCGGCCGTGCTCGCCGAGCCTCGGCACGGTGCCCCGCTCCCGAATGAGCGAGACGGCTCTCCCTCAGGACGCGGTGACTGCCTTCTTGGGGTAGACGAGGGGGCCGTTGACGTAGGCGTCGCTACCACACAGCTCCCACCGGACCGGCTCGATCCGCGGTGCGTCGCTGGGGTTCTCGGGCCCCGCCCAGTCGACGGCACCGGCACGACCACGGGGCCCCAGCAGGATGGGGGCGAGGAAGGCGTGGAGCTCGTCGGGGAGACGGGTGGCGAGCAGGCTCCCTGCGAGCTCGGCGCCACCCTCGCAGAGCACGCTCACCACCTCTCGGACCGCGAGGGCGTGCAGCGCCGCGCGCATGTCGCAGCGGCCCTCGGCGGTGCTCGGGACCCGGATCACCGACACCCCCAGCCCCTCGAGCGTCTCACCCACTGCGCGCGAGGCGTCCTGTGTGGTCAGGACGCAGGTGGGGACCTCGCGGGCCGTGGTCACCACCTGGGAGTTGGTTGGCAGGCGCAGCTTGCTGTCCACGATCACGCGCACCGGGCTCCGGCCTGGCACGTCCCGGACCGTGAGCCGCGGATCGTCGGCGAGGACCGTGTTGATGCCGATCATCACCGCGTCGTGGGCCGCACGCAGCGTCTGCACCCGCAGGCGCGAGTCCGCGCAGGTGATCCAGCGCGAGGCGCCCGTCCGGGTGGCGATCCGGCCGTCGAGCGAGAGGGCCAGCTTGAGGCCCAGGTAGGACATCTGCTCGGTGATGTACTTGCGCCAGGGGCGAATGAGCGCCTTCGCCTCGGTCTCGAGGCACCCGACGACGACCTCGACCCCCGCCGCGCGGAGGCGCTCCGCCCCCTCGCCCGCGACGGTCGGGTTGGGGTCCCGGCAGCCGATCACGAGGCGGTGCACGCCGGCGGCGAGGATGGCGTCCGTGCAGGGAGGCGTGCGGCCCTCGTGGTTGCACGGCTCGAGCGTGACGTACAGCGTCGCGCCGCGAGCAGCGTCCCCGGCCGCGCGCAGGGCGACGACCTCCGCGTGTTCGAGCCCCGCCGACTGGTGGCAACCCTCGCCGACGATCTGCTCCTCGCGGGCCACCACGGAGCCGACGTGCGGGTTGGGGGACGGGTCACCCTGAGCCGCGAGCTCCAGCGCGCGCTGCATCATCCGGGTGTCAACGTCAGCGACGGCCATCGGGCGCAAACCTACTCCGTCGGCTTCTCCCGAACAAGCTTGCCCATTTCCTCGATGAAGTCTCCGACGTCCCGGAATGATCGGTAGACGCTGGCGAACCTCACGTAGGCCACCTCGTCGAGCTCCTTGAGCCGCTGCATCACGCGCTCTCCGATCACCTGCGAGGCTACCTCCCGCTCCCCCGAAAGGGCGAGCTCGCGTTCGAGTTCCCCGACCTGCGCCTCCACGGCCTCCGCGAAGACGGGGCGCTTCTTGCACGCGATGAGCAGACTGCGCAGGACCTTCTCTCGGTCGAAGGGCTCACGCTTCCCGTCGCGCTTCTTCACCATCGGGAGGGTGTGCTCGACCCGCTCATAGGTCGTGAAGCGGCGCTTGCAGGCGTCGCACTCGCGGCGTCGCCACGTCAGCGTCCCCTCCGAGGCGAGCCGGGAGTCGACGACCCGGCTGTCAAGCATTCCGCAGAAGGGGCACCGCATCGCTCATCGTCCCCAGCGCTGGCGCGGCGTGGGCCCTGCCGGCCGCGTCCTGCCTAGTCCTCGAACGCGGAAATGACGAGGGAGGCGTTGGTCCCCCCGAAGCCGAAGGAGTTCGAGATAGCGTTCCGCACGCGACGCTCCCGCGCCTGGTGCGGCACGAAGTCGAGCACACACTCCGGATCGGGGTCTTCGAGGTTGATGGTCGGGGGGACTACGCCGGTCTCGATCGCCTTCAGGCACATCGCCGCCTCGACTGCACCAGCGGCGCCGAGCAAGTGGCCCATCATCGACTTGGTCGAGCTGACCCAGAGGCGATGCTCCACCGCGTGCGCCCCGAAGACCCGGGCGACCGCCTTGGACTCCTCGACGTCCCCCGCTGGCGTGGAGGTCCCGTGGGCGTTGATGTAGTCGATCGATTCGGGGGCGAGCCCCGCGTCCTTCAGCGCCAGGCGCATCGCGCGCGCCCCGCCTTCCCCGTCCGGTGCTGGCTTGGTGATGTGGTAGGCGTCGCTGGTGGCGCCGTAGCCTCGGAGTTCGCCGAGGATGCGGGCGCCGCGGCGTCGGGCGTGGGTGAGGGACTCGAGCACGAGCGTCCCGGCGCCCTCGCCGACCACGAATCCATCCCGTCCGCGATCCCAGGGACGGCTCGCTCGCTCGGGCTCCGCGTTGCGGCGGCTCAGCGCGAACATCGCCGAGAAGCCCGAGATCCCCACCGGGGAGACGGTCGCCTCCGCCCCACCGGCGATCATGACGTCCGCGCGGCCCGCCTGCACGACCCGCATAGCCTCTCCGATCGCATGTGCGCTGGAGGAGCAAGCGCTAGTGATGCAGAAGCTCGGGCCCCTGAAGCCGTAGTCGATCGAGATCCTCCCCGCCGCCATGTTCGCGATGAGCGCCGGGATGGTGTACGGGGTCACCTTAGTGGGCCCCTTGTTCTCGACGGTGAGGGTGCAGCGCTCCAGAAACTCGATCCCGCCCAGGCCGACCCCGATGTAGACGCCGACCGTCTCGCGCTCCTCCTCGGAGAGCTGAAGGTTGGCCTGCTCGATCGCCATCCGGGTCGCGCCGAGCGAAAAGGGGATGAAGCGGGCGACCTCCTTGAGCTTCTTCCGTTCGATGTACAGCGTCGGGTCGAAGTCCTTGACCTCGCAGGCGATGCGGGTCGGGTACTCCTCGCCGCAGGGGAAGAGAGTGACGAGAGTGGCCCCGCTCTTGCCTGCGGTGACGCTCTTCCACGTCGCCTCGGTCGAATTGCCGAGGGGAGTGACCAACCCGATTCCGGTGACGACGACGCGCTCCATATTCTCTCGCGGGGTTTCGCGGCACGGGGCCGGGTGCTCCAAGAACGGGGTGCTCACCCCGACGCGCGCGGACCGCCCCCGCCGCGCACGTCGAAGGTGGCGTGGGCGAGCTCAGCCGTTGCTGTGCTTCTGGATGTAGTCGACCGCGTCCTGGACCGTCCGTATCTTCTCGGTGTCCTCGTCCGGGATGTCGATCTCGAACTGCTCCTCAAACGCGAGCACGAGCTCCACCAGGCCGAGCGAGTCGGCGCCGAGGTCGTCGATGAATGTCGACTCGGGCTTGATGTCCTTCTCGTCTACGTCGAGCTGCTCCTTGATGATCCGCTTGACCTCGGCCTCGATCTTCTGACCTTCCGCCATGATGCCTCCGGGGGGCTCTCACGACGATCGCCCCGCTTCTGTTGGGTTGACTGGGCGTACCCAGGGAAAATTGCGCTTACTGCTCCCTCCCGTCCGCCACGCGAGCTGCGTGGCGGGCGCGCGGCGCCGCCTCATCGGGCGGGCACTGGGCGCGCTCCCTGCCGAACTTCGCGCTGCCGCCGCTCGGCGCCCGCCGGGGCTGCCCCCGTCGCGGCGGGCGAGGGCGCACCGATTCGGCCCGGAATCCGCAAGCGCCAGCGGCCGTGGGCTCGGCCGCTCCGCTGGGCGACGGCACGCGGGTGCGCTCGAAGTCGGCGGGATCGAGGGCAACCCGGCCAGCCTGCTCGACCGAGGCGCGGCGCCCGCGAGGCCGGACCTCCGCCGCGACCGGGCGGGTTCTTCGCTGCGGCCACGCAGAGCCCGCTCCGGCCGTGCGGGCCCGAGCCTGAGCGCTGACGAGTTCAGTCCTTCCGCTGAGATCGAACATATCAATCCTGCAGGGGGACGGCAGGAACGGCGGCCGTGTTTACCATGCTCTGCGTGCGGTCAAGCCCGAAAGATGATCGGATACTTCCTGCTGAGGAACGTTTTGGCCGGCCGGCTCGACGATCTAGGCGGAGAAGAACACCCGCGCCTCGTCCATCGCCTCGATGTCCCCGACGCTCAGGACCGACACGCGACGGTCGATGCGCTTCACGAGGCCGGCGAGGACGCGACCCGACCCGATCTCGAGCGCCTTGGTGACCGCGTGGTCGGCCATCCATCGCACCGAGTGCTCCCAGCGGACCGAGCCGTCGACCTGGCGAACCAGGAGCTCCCGGATCCGTCCCGGGTCGGTCACGGGTTCTCCGGTGACGTTGGCGACGACCGGCCAGCGCGGTGTCCCGAGCGAAACCTCCGCGAGCGCAGCGCGCATCCGCTCCGCTGCGGGTCGCATCAGCGCGCAATGGAAGGGCGCGCTCACCTTGAGCCCTATCACCTTGATCTTGCGCGCCTGCGCGAGCTCGGTCGCGCGGGCGACGGCGGCGACGTGGCCGGCGATGACGACCTGTCCGGGGGCGTTGAAATTGGCGGGGGCGAGCACCTCGTCCTGGGCGGCGGCGGCGCAAATCTCGGTCACCACGTCTGCATCCGCCATCACCGCGGCCATCGTCCCGACGCCGGCCGGCACCGCCTCCTGCATGGCGCGGCCGCGCAGGTGAACGAGGCGGACCGCGTCCTCGAGCGTGAGCGCGTCCGCCGCGACCAGCGCGCTGTACTCGCCGAGCGAGTGCCCGGCGACGAAGGCGGGCTCGGCGAGCGCCGGAAAAGCCTCGCGCAGCGCGGCCAGGGCCGCCATGCTGACGGTGACCAGGGCCGGCTGGGTGTTGGCGGTGAGCTGGAGTGCCTCGGGGGGGCCCTCGAAGCAGAGCTTCGACACGGACCAGCCGAGCGCGGCGTCGGCCCGCTCGAAGACCGCGCGCGCGGCCGCCGAGCCCTCGAACAGCTCCTCGCCCATGCCCACGGTCTGGGCGCCCTGTCCCGGAAACAGCCACGCGATCACGGTCATCCGCTCCTTCGTCGCGTGCCGCTAGCGGACTTGTCGCCCGTTCGTCAAGCGCGTAGGGCCTTTCGCTGGCTGCGAAATGCGCTGGTCAGAGGCGGACCAGCGCGGAAGCCCAGGAGATCCCCGCCCCGAGCGCGCACATCAGTACCGTGTGTCCGGTGCGGGCGCGACCGTCGCGCATGGCCTCGTCGAGGGCGAGCGGGATCGAGGCGCTGGACGTGTTCCCGTACCGATCGATGTTGATCACGAACCGCTCGAGCGGGATGCCAAGGCGCGCCGACACCTGGGCGATGATCCGGAGGTTGGCCTGGTGGGGGACCACCCAGTCGACGTCGCTCGGAGCGATCCCCGCGGCCTCGATCGCGGCGCGCGAAGCGCCGGAGAGGTTCTTCACTGCCACCCGGAAGACGTCGTTGCCGACCATCTGGACCGTGTTGCGGCGCGCCTCGAGGCCGGCGGGGGTCAGCGGCTCGCGGCTCCCCCCGGCGGGGATGTAGAGGGAGTCGATGAAGGTCGAGTCGGTGTGGAGGCGGCTCGAGAGGACGCGGCCGGACTCTTCGGTCGCCGGGGCCAGCACGACGGCGCCGGCGCCATCGCCGAAGAGCACGCAGGTGTTCCGGTCGGCCCAGTTGATGACCCGGCTCAGCAGCTCCACGCCGACCACCAGCACATGGCGGTGGGTGCCGTTGCGGATGAACTGGTCGCCAATGGCGAGGGCGTAGAGGAACCCCGCACAGGCCGCGCTGACATCGAACGCGGGCATCCCCGTGACGCCGAGCTTCTGCTGCAGATAGGCGGCACAGGCCGGGAGCTGGCGGTCCGGCGAGATCGTGCCCACCACGATCATGTCGAGATCCTGCGGCCCGAGGCCTGCCGCCTCGAGGGCAGAACGAGCCGCGCGGAGCGCCATGTCGCTCGTGCACTCGTCGTCGGCGGCGATCCGGCGCTCCTTGATCCCCGTGCGCTCCCTGATCCACTCGTCCGAGGTGTCCACCAGCCGCTCGAGGTCGGCGTTGGTCAATACCCGGGCGGGCGCATAGGACCCGGTCCCTGCGATCCGGCTGCCTAGGACCACGATGTCTCGTTACGACGTGCCCGCGGGCTCGTCACGAAAAATGGTTGAACCAAGCGCACACACCGCCGTCCGAAGCGCCCCGCGACCGAGAGAACCCGACCTCGGGACCGACCGAGCCGAGGCTCCGGTGCGCCGGGAATAGGCCGAACGGCCGAGCGCGCGGGCTCCTGTCACTCCGTGCCCGATCCCGAGCCGGCCTTCGCGAGCACCGCCCGACCCCGGTACTGACCGCAGGAAGGGCAGACCCGGTGCGCGACCATCGGGGCGGAGCAGTTCGGGCAGGGGATGAGGTTCGGGGCCTCGACTTTGTCATGCTGCGCACGCCGCATGTCTCGCCGGCTGCTCGACTTTCGGCGCTTGGGGACGGCCACGGGTCTACTCCTTGTTCTTGCCCAGGCGGCGCGCGATGGCGGCCAGCGGCAGCAGGCGCGGATCCAATGGCGGCCCGCTGGCCGCTAAAGACTCCGCGGAGCGCTGAGCAGTAGCTTCATCGGACTCCGAAGGCAAGTCGGATCGTCGCGGCGCCATGGGCAGTTCGAGCAGGATCGCCTCGCGGAAGAACTCGTCCAGGATGACCACCTCGCCGTCGTACCCGTCGCGTCCCGCGTCCTCGTCGGAGAGCGTCGCGTCATCCGCCCAGCCCGAGGCGACTCCGTGGGCTGCGCGTGCGCCCGCCCGGCCGCCCCGCTCCGCGTCGCCCCGTCCCTGGCGACGGGGGCGCGGCCCATTGCCGTTCGACTCCGACCGCGCCCGCTGTCCTCGGCGGGGGACCGGCGGCGGAGTGAGGAGCAGGGCAAGGCTCGCCGTCACGTCGATGGGGACCGGGTCGAGGGTGATCACGCACGGCATCACGATCGGTGCGACGACCGAACCGCGGACCAGCACGTCGCGCCCGGTGAGCGTCAGGGTGACGTCCGCGCGCCCTCCGCTCCGCGGCGTCGCCTCCGTGTCCAGCAGCGCCCGCTCGAGCCAGGGGACCGGGAGGTCCCAGCCGTAGCTGCGCGGCCCGTCCTCGAGATCGGCGACGTGGACGGTGTACTGGCGGGACACGGGGCCCGAGCTTACGCCACGCCGCGCCGGGAACAAACCTCGGCGTGGTACCGTGTCGGGCGAGATGGACCCGACCTCGGGCGCCGCGCGAGACCGGCGGTCATGGGTGGCGGACACGGCGTCGCGCCGGTGGTTGCTCGCCGGACTCGTGGCCGTGATAACCGCGCTGGGGTTCCTCGCCTGCGCCGATCGCGCACGTCTGGCGGAGCACACCCCCTACAACCACTTCGCGCTCCAGGCCGAGGCGTGGCTTTCGGGGCGGCTGGACCTGGGCGCAGCGCCGCCGGCGCACGCACGCGGCAACGACTTCGCGCTGTACGAGGGGCGTTGGTACGTCGTCTTTCCTCCGCTGCCCGCGGTCCTCCTGGTGCCATGGGTGGCCATCGCCGGCGACGCGGATCGGGTCCCGGACGGGCTGTTGTTCCTCGGGCTCGCCGGGATCGGGCCGGCCGCGCTCTTCCTGGCGCTCGAGCGGCTCCGGCAAACCGGACGGGGCGGTGATGGGGCGGGGTCGAGCTTCGCGCTCGCGCTGCTGTTCGCCTTCGGGACCGTGTACTTCTTCACGTCCCTCCAGGGGACGGTCTGGTATGCGGCGCACGTGGTCGGCGTGGCGCTCGCCGCCCTCTACCTGCTCTGGTCACTCGACGCCGCTCACCCGTGGCTCGCGGGGGTCGCGCTCGGGCTCGGCTTTCTCACTCGGGCGCCGCTGCTGCTGGCCTTCCCGCTCTTCGTCGCGGAGGCGCTCCGGGTGTCGGATGCTGGTGCCCGCGACGACGTGCGCCCGGTGACGGCTTGGCGCCGCTGGCGCCGCGGGGCACCCGCCCGGGCGCTGCCGCGGCTCGCCGCCTTCAGCGCGCCGATCGTCGCGGCCGTCGCGATCACGATGGTCTACGACGCGGCCCGGTTCGGGGACCCATTCGATCCCGGCTACCGCCACCTCGTGATCGCCTGGCGCGGCCGCATCGAGGAGTGGGGGCTTTTTCATTACCACTTCCTCGGGCGTAACCTCGCCGTGATGCTGGCCAGCCTGCCCTGGATCCCGGCGCCGGGCAGCGGCGCACCGCTGCAGATCAGCGGTCACGGGCTCGCGCTCTGGGTGACTTCGCCGTTCCTGTTCTGGCTGGCGTGCCCGCGCGCGACGGGTCACCAGTGGCGGTCGCTCTGGCTGACCGTCATCCTGGTGGCGCTGCCGTCGCTCTTCTACCAGAACAGCGGTTGGGTGCAGTTCGGGTACCGGTTCTCCAACGACTACGCCGTGTTCCTGTTCGCCCTGCTCGCCATCGGCGGGGCCGCCGGCCGGCGTGGCTTCTGGGTCGCGGGGGCGCTCGCCGTCGTGGTCAACGGCTTCGGCGCCCTCTCGTTCGACCGCGCCGCGTGGGCGCGCTACTACCACGTCGAGCGCACGCAGACCGTGCTCTTCCAGCCGGATTGAGGCGCCTCGCCGCCCCGCCCCCGCGGCCCTCGCTCAGCAACCGAGGCGCCAGCAGCGCCGGATCTGCAGGTGGGTGACGGCGGCCTCGATCGCCGGCGCGGAGGCCTCGAGCTGCTCCCGAGTGCCGCCGGCCTCGATGACGAAGAGCCGGCGCCTGGTGGGGATGATGGTGACGTAATAGAGGTGCGGCTCTCGCTCCTCGTCGTGTCCGAAGCGGAGCTGGCGCCCCACGACACCATCGTGGGTGGCGACGTCGCGCTTCTCGAGCAGGGCGTAGCCGCCGCGATCCCGGAGCTGGTTCTCGATGGCGCGCTCCCAGAACGCGAGCTCCCCCCGGGGTCGGTGCTTGATGGTGCGGATCGCGACCACGACCCCGTCCGCGGTGGTGGCCCGGTACTCGTAGTCGCTGGTGCGGTCCTCATCGAGCTCGATGAAACCCGGCAGCTCTGCCGGCACGAAGGGGCGGCCGCAGGCCGGGGCGACCAGGAGCGAGACGAGCAGGAGCAGCGGTCGTGCACGCTTCATCGCAGCACCTCAGAGGCTCAGGAGGTTACCCAGCCCGAGGGAGTCGAGCCAGGGGAAGGGGAGGGCGACCCGTGAACCGACCGACTCCGTGGCAGTGGGCGCGAAAGTCACGGTGATGGTGCTGTACGCGACGAGCTCGCGGAGGAGCTTGAGGCGCCCCTTGAGCTGCTCCACCTCCGTCGCGACACGCGCGAGCTCGGCCTCTACCTTGAGGGCGTCGTCGACGCTGCTGGCGCGCAGGAGCAGCTCCTGCAAGCGACGGAGCACGACCTCCTGGTTACGGAGGCGCGTCTCCAGATCGAAGTACTCCTCGGTGACGTCCCGGACCGCGACGTTGCGCGTGAGGACGTCGCCGAGGGTCGCCACCTTCGCGAGCACCTCGTCGAACCGGGCCGCCGGCACGCGCACCGTGATGGTGGTGTCGTCGCGGATGACGAGGTAGCCGCCGGCCTGGCGGGCGAGCGTCTCGATGGTGTCGATCGCCTTTGTGGCCTCGTAGACACCGAGGGAGAGCCTCGCCGTGTAAATGAGCAGGGGGCCGGCGATCGCGTCCGTCGCGGTCGGGGCGGGATCCGACGCGCGATCGGCCTCAACCCTCGGCGGGGCGGCCTCGGGCACGCCCGGGCCCGAGGCGGTCGTGGCGGGGGGCGGCGGGGCGGCTTCGGCCAGTCGTTGGTCCGCCATGGCGGCGGCCCTTGCGCGGCCGCCGCCACGCGTCCCGTCGACGTCGTCGCCGCCGCTCAGCGGCCCGGACAGCAGCGGCTCGGCCGGCGCGATCTCGAACGCGGCCGCCTCCTCGGTCGAGTACCCGGATCCCGAGTCCGAGCTCTCGGGTGGCATGGGCGCGGTCGCGACGCTCGCCTTGCCGCAGCCCGCGCCGAGCCCGGCGCTCAGCAGCACCAGGAGCCACCACCACGTCGTGAGTCTGATCATCGCGCGCCTCGCCGATTCCGCCGCGGAGAACGCGGGGTGGCGTTCCCCTCTTACACCATTCCCCTCGTGCTTCGCAGCCCTCGGGACGCTCCGGGGGGAACGGGCGCGGGATCGAGGTCAGGGGGTGCCGCCGCCCCCGGTCGTCCTAGGGTGGCGCGAGCCCACGGCGACGGGCGCTCCGCGCGCCGGTCGAAGCCCCGCCGATGCGCCTACTTCGCTGGCCTTCGCGCCACGGTGACGCTCTGGATCGCGGGCGGCTCCTCCGGTCGGTCTCCGCGCACGGGGACGCTCGCGATGGCCTCGATCACCGAGTCGGGGCCGCAGTCGCCGAAGATCGTGTAGCCGCCGTCGAGGTGCGGTGCCGCCCCGTCGGTGATGAAGAACTGCGCCCCGTTGGTGTTGCGGCCCCGGTTCGCCATGCACAGCAGGCCGCGCCGGTCGTGCCGCGCGTCGGGCCAGATCTCGTCCGGGACGACGTAGCCGGGATCGCCCTTGCCGGTCTTCTGCCAGTCGCCGCCCTGGATCATGAAGCCCTTGACTACCCGGTGGAAGACGCCGTCGTCGTAGGCCGGACGCTTGACCCAATCGCCACCCGGGCCGCGGAAGGGGCGCAGCCCGCGCGCCAGACCGACGAAGTTGGCGACGGTCAGCGGAGCCCGGTCCTCGTACAAGCGGCAGTCGAGCGCTCCGAGGCCCGTCTTGATGGTCGCGACGAGCTCGCCCTCGCCGTCGATCCCGGCCGTGGCGTCGACCAGCGAGAACTTCCCGTTCAGCGGATCACCCGCCGGGGCGGCGGGCGGGACGACCGGGGTCGCGGACGGCGCGGGGGGGGAGCTCCGCTGCGGTTCCGGTGGGCTCGATCGGCAAGCGGCGAGCGCAATGGCCGCCGTGAGTACGGCGCAGGGGTAAGCGTGGCGCATCTCAGTCCTCCATGCGGATCCGCTGGCCAGGGCGCACCCCGGCGCTGCGGGAGAAGCCGGCGTTGACCTCCAGCACGTGCTGGGCGGGGCATGGCACCCCCCGGGGCTCGTCGTTCATCGTCGGCACCTGCTCGAGGATACCCGCGACGGTCCCGTCGGCGGCGATGAACAGCATGTCGAGCGGGACGCAGGTGTTGCGCATCCAGAACCGGCGCGGTTGCTGGTCCGTCCAGCTGAAGAGCATCCCGCGGCCCGGCTCGAGCGCGGTGCGGTACATCAGGCCCCGCTGCCGGTGGTCCGGCGTGCGGGCCAGCTCCACGTCCACGCTGGGCGCGCCCGGGGCGTCCACGAACACCACGCGCCCCCGCGGGAGTGTCGGCGGCGTCGGCTCGGGATCCGGGGGGCAGCTGGCGGCCGGGCGGGCCTTGGGCGCTGGGGTCGACGGCCACGTCGCCACGCAGGCGGGCGCCGGGTCTGCGGCAGTGGGGGCAGCGCTCGACGGCTCGGTGCGGGCCGTGGCGGCGGCGCCCGTGGGGCGGGCCGCCATGGCGGTGGCCGTCGGGTGGGTCGCGGCGGGCGCGGGCTCGTCGACGCGGGTGCAGGCGCCGATCCCGGCGAACAGGAGGTAGCAGAGCGCCAGCGACCGCACGGGCCGCCGTATACCACGCTGCCTGCGCGGTTGGGCCGCCACCCGCGGCCCCGTCCCCTGGCGGCCCGCGCGGTTGCGGGTATGCTCGGTGGCGTGACGTCGGGGCCGATTCACACCGGTGTCGCCGTGCTCGTGCTGGTGACGGCATGCGGCGGCGCCACCACCGTCGACCCGGGGTCCACCGGCAGCGGTGGGGCGCCCCCGGTTGCTCCGGGGATCGGTGGCGTGGCGGCTCGTCCCGACGCTGGCGTGGTGGAGGTGGCCGGGCAAGCCGGCTCCGTAACCGAGGTGTGGTCGGACTACGTCCCGACCCAATGTCCGGACACGCCGCCGCCGCCGTTGAACGAGGAGTGCGACCTCTTCGCTGCGGTCGACGATTGCCCCGAGGGGACCGGCTGCTTCCCGTACGTCAAGTACCCGGACGGCACCGACCCCTGTGCTCGGGAGCAGTACGGGACGGCCTGCTTCGTCGCGGGGGACGGCCTGCAGGGCGATCCGTGCGACTGGGGGACCTGCGCCGGAGGTCACCTCTGCGTGCTGACCGGAGAGGGCACGCAGTGCGTCGAGCTGTGCGACACCTTCGGTGCGGACACCTGTCCGGCGGGGCTCTTCTGCGAGCCCATCGACGTGCAGCCCGGGATCGGCGGATGCTATTGATTCGCGGGGTGCGGTCGCGCCCGCCGGCGAGCACGGGCCGCGGCCGTCGGGAGTTGGGCCGGTCGAGCGCGCGCCGCTGCCGGTGGACGAGGGGCCTATTGTGCGTGGGCCTCGCCGCTTGCGGCGGGCGGACCGATCTCGAGGTGGAGCCGCTCCGCGGTCCGGCCGCCGACGCCACTCGCTGTGAGCGCGACGCGGACTGCCTCGGCGAGCCCGGCGGTGTTCGCTGCGCGATCCTCGGCTGTGCGGAGGGAAGCTGCGTGGTCACGGAGCGGCGCGATTGCGACGATCGCGACCCCTGCACCACGGACCGATGCGACGAGGCCACCGGCCTCTGCGTCTTCGAGGCTCGGACCTACGATCTGGACGGGGACGGGCACCGCGGGCCGCTGCCCGGCTTCGAGCCGGGCGCTCCGGGTGCCTGCGGGGACGACTGCGACGACTCGAGTCCGCTGGCCTACCCTGGCGGGTTCGAGCGGTGCGACGGTCGCGACAACGACTGCAACGGCGTCGTCGACGACGGTGCCAGGTGGCTGCCGGATCCCGCCGGTGCGATCCGCGTGTCGTCCGCCGATGCGCTGCAATCCATGCCCGGCGGCATCGCCCACGACGGTGAGGTCTTCGGCCTGTCCCTCCATGAGGAGCGGACGAACTGGCAGAACACCTTCACCGGTATGAGCGCCGAGGGGGTGCGGGTGATCGCCCCAACGCCCGTCACCAACGTCGACAACGACTCCTTCAGCGGTCCGCTCGTCTGGACGGGCGCCGTCTACGCCACGGCCTGGGAAGATCGCCGGGACGGCGACTTCGAGATCTACTTCAATCGCATCGACCCGCGGGGCAGGAAGTATGGCCCTGACGTCCGCGTGTCGGAGGCGAAAGAGTTCTCGCTTCACGCGGACCTGCTCTGGGACGGGGAGTACTTCGTCGTCGTCTGGGACGACCAGCGCGACGGGGACGCGCGCATCTACGGACGCCTCCTCACCTTGGAGGGGACGGTGGCATCGGTCGAGACGCCGCTGACGGATCTCGGGCTCGGCACCGAATCGCCGCGCCTCGCGCTGTCGAGGCGCTCGCTGGGCATGGTGTTCAAGACGGGGACCGCGGACGCCCAGGGCGTTGCCTTCCGAACCGTCAGCCCCGATCTGTTGACGGTGGGGCCGATCGTGCAGCTGGCCGAGGATCGCGCGGTCGAGCCGGTGATCGCGTCGACGGGGGATCGCTTCTTCGTCGCGTGGCACACCCGGAGCGGACGGGGCCCGGGCACGGCCATCGACGGGGCCGTACTCGACGAGGACGGCGGGATCCTGGTGGCCCCGCGGCGTATCACCTCCGAGGCCGCCTTTGCGCGGAGCAAGACCTGGATCGCGCTCGGGGATCGGCTCCTCTTGGTGTGGGCTGCGGATCGTGGCGACGGCTATGACCTCTACGCGAAGCTGCTCGACACGAACCTCGACGCCCTCGGCGACGAGGTGCGCGTGACCGAGGATCCCGCCGACACCTCATCGCCGACGGCGGCCATCGGCTCGGACGGGGACGTCGGCGTCGTCTTTCGAGATCGGCGGGAGGGGCCCTGGCAGGTGTACTTCACGCGGCTGCAGTGCGTCCCCGTGTCCCGCTGAGGCGCCGCGCCGTGCCGGTTCCGTGTCCTGACCGGAAATGACCGGTGAGCGCTTCGCCGGGGAGGCGGCCGGCGGCCGGGGCGAGCGGGGTCGTGAGCGCGGCCTGGATCAGGTGTCCAGCAGGCGCATCTGGCGCTGCCGCGGGTGGCGCGTGAAGGGGACGGGGTACTCCCCGCTGAAGCAGGCGTGGCAGAAGGACGCGGCGTCGAGCGGCTCGCGCACGATCGGCAAGTGGCCCTCGCCCTCGTGGGCCGTCGCGCGCTGCACGCCGATGACGGCCTCGATCAGCGTGGGAAGCGTCAGGTACGCGAGGGTGTCGCTGGTGATGTACTGGTTGATCTCCTCCAGCGTGTGACTCGAGGCGATGAGCTCGCTCCGCGTCGGCGTGTCGATGCCGTAGTAGCAGGGCCAGCCCGTGGGTGGGCTCGAGATGCGCAGGTGCACCTCGCGCGCGCCGGCGTCACGCACCATCTTCACGATCTTCCGACTCGTCGTGCCGCGCACGATGCTGTCGTCGACGACGATCACTCGCCGTCCGCGGAGCACCGCGCTCACCGGGTTCAGCTTCAGCTTGACCCCGAAGTGACGGATGCTCTGCTGCGGCTCGATGAAGGTGCGGCCCACGTAATGGCTCCGCACCAGCCCCATCTCGAACGGGATCCCCGCCTGCTCGGCGTACCCGATGGTCGCCGCCACTCCCGAATCGGGGACCGGGATGACGACGTCGGCGGCGACGCCGTGCTCCCTGGCCAGGGCACGCCCCAGGTGCTTCCGGACTAGATAGACGCTGAGATCGTCGAGGTGAGAGTCCGGGCGCGCGAAGTAGACATACTCGAAGACGCAGCTCGCCCGTCGCGCGGGCGGAAACGGGTGCAGCGACCGCGGGCCGCGTTCGTCGATGACCAGCATCTCTCCGGGGTCGAGATTGCGGCAGAACTCCGCCCCGACCAGATCGAAGCTCGTCGGCTCGCTCGACACGACGTAGGCACCGCTGCCGTCGTTCATGCGGCCGAGACACAGCGGTCGGATGGCATGGGGATCGCGGACCGCGATCAGGAGTTGGTCCGTCAAGCACAAGAGAGAGTAGGCGCCCTGAACCTGACCGAGCGCGTCAGCGACACGGTCCTCCATCGCGCGCTGCGTGCTGATCGCCACCAGATGGACGATCACCTCGGTGTCGGTGGCGGTCTGGAAGATCGAGCCGCGAGCATCCAGGCGCTCGCGCAGCGCCTCCGCGTTGGTGAGGTTGCCGTTGTGGGCGAAGGCCATGGAGCCGCGCGAGCAGTCGACCGCGATCGGTTGAGCGTTCTTCAGGAATGACCCGCCCGCGGTCGAGTAGCGGACGTGCCCGATCGCCGCCTGGCCCCGCAGCTTGGCGAGCTGGTCGGGAGTGAACACGTCGATCACGTGGCCCATCCCGCGGTGCAGCAGGAGCTGGGCGCTGTCCCGGCTCACGATGCCCGCGCTCTCCTGGCCTCGGTGCTGCAGGGCGTGCAGGCCGAGGTAAACGATGTTGGCCGCCTCGGGGTGGCCAGTGATGCCGAAGACTCCGCACATGTGACGGCCTCGTCCGGGGCAGGGCGGGCCCCGGTGCGGCGAACTCTGACCGTCCGGGGCCGACGGCGCCAGCGACCGCCGCGATCGGGGCCGTCATCGACCGTGAGCACCAGGCCGCGCGGCCTGACCAGCGGGCTCCCCGCGGCGAGGCCCCGCGCCCGGGGGAGGGGAGTATCATGCGCGGGAGTGCCTTCGCTCGATGACGTCGCCGCCGCGTGGCGCGCCCAGCCGGGATCGGGGCAGACCATCGCCTTGTGCGCCGAACTCGGCGGGCCGGGGAGCGAGTCGCTCGCCGCGGAGGTGACCGCGCGGGCGATTGCCGACCACGCGGGGGACTTGGGCGTGCTCCTCGCGGTCGGCTCGCTCCAGGCGCGCCTGGGCTGGCTCGCCCAGGCCCAGGCGACGCTGGCGCTTGCCGGCAAGCTCGGAGGTCGTGACCCACGCCCGTTCGAGGCGCTCGGCAAGGTCCTGCTGCTTCGCGGTGACGCCGTGCGAGCCAACCGGGCGTTCCAGCGCGCCCTCGAGCTCGGTTGCGCCAGCGCGCCGGTGCCCCGGTGGCTGGCGGCGGCCGCCGACCTCGGCGAACTGCAGCGCCGGGAGGGCCCGGCGGCGGTGCAGGCGGCCCTCGCCGCGCGGGGGATGAGGTGGGAGCTGCCCTCCGCCGAGGACGCCGCGCCGGTCCGCGTCGTCGTGCGGGGGCATCCGGTGGCCGTCGCTGGCGTCGCGCGAGACGCTACGACCTTGGCGGAGCGGGCCTCGACGATGGCGGCCGTCCTCGGGCCCGAAGGCGGCTCGTTTCCCGCGGCGGGTGGCTTCGCAGCGACCTCGCCCGAGGCGGTCCCCGCCTGGGTGCAAGCACGGGTCGGGCCCCACCCCGGGGCGCGGGGGTTGCTGGTCGCCACGCTCGCGAGCTCGCTGGTGATGGCGAGCGGGCACCTCTTCGCGGTGCGCGTGCAGGCCCGGCGGACCGCGGCCGCGCGCGAGGCCGCGGCCGCGGTGCAGAGCGAGGTCAGGACCCAGCGCGTTCACGGAGCGGGGCCCGGGCAGTCGGACCTCGGGCGGCTGTTCGAGCTCGACGGCCATCACCCGGACGTCATCGCCGCGTTCCTCGAGGATCGGGTGGTCGGCTCCTTGTGGAGCGCGGACGCCCCGCTCGGCCTCTCGGACGCGGTGATGCGCGCACGGTCCGCCGGGCTCGCCGAGCCGCGCGTCGTCGCGGGTCGCGTCGCCGAGCTCCTCGCCGCCGGTGACGTGGTGGGAGCTCGTGAGCTGGTGGCAGACCGCGATCGATCCTGCCTCGACGATGCGCTCTACGCCCTGGTTTCCGGCGCCGCGCTCGAGCGAGCGGGTGATGCCCGCGCGCTCGCTCGCTACCGGCTGGCCACCGAGCTGATGCCCGACTCGGTGCCCGCCCGGGTGCTGCACGCGCGCCTCGCGCTGCTGGAGGGTGAGCTCACGACCGGGCGCCGCGCCGTGGCGCGCCTGGTGGCCGAACGCGGCGACGAGCCCGCCGCGCGCATGATGTCGCGGCTCGCCTGGGCCGTCGATTCGGGGCGGGGCGGGGAGCCCCCGTCGCAGCGACTGACGGAGGACGAGCGCGCGGGCCTGCCGCGTCGGCTGCGGTCCGCGCAGGATTTCGTCGAGGCGGTGCTGGCCGCGGACCGCGGCGATCGGGTCCGGGCCGCCGAGCTGATCGGTGACGGGCTCGCACTCGCCGAGGACCCCGCCGAAATGACGGCGTTCGGGATGGTCGCCGCGCGCGCCAGCCAGGAGCACCTCGCGCAGCGCGCCGCGTGGCGAGTCCACCTGGTCGCTCCGGAGTACCTGGGGCTTCCCGCCCTCGCCGCGCGCGTGGCCCTGCTGCGTGGGCGCTTCGCCGACGCGACTTCGGCCGTGACCACCGGCGCACCCGCGCGCGAGGTCGCGTTGGTGCTGGTGGTCGACGCCTACGAGCGGCTGGACGGCGAGGGGCTGCGCTCGGCGCTGGCCGCGCTGCCCGGAGAGGCCGCGCGCGACGAGGCGATCACGGCGCTCGCCGCGGCCCCCGCCGCGCTCGACGGGACGCGGTTCCCGGGGCCCGATGCCATCCACGATCTGGGGGCTTCCTCGGTCCTTTGGGGGGAGGTCCTCGGCGTGGACTTCGCGCTCGACGCGGGGCGAATCGATCTGGCGCGCACCCTCGCGCGCGCGTGGCCCGAGCCAGCAGCGGTGCGTCCGCCCCGGGCGATCCGGCTGGCGCGGCTCGCCCGCATCACCGGCAAGCCCGCGGAGGCCGTCGAGCACGCGACGCGCGCGGCGGCCGACGGGGATCCCACCCCCCGCGTCGTCGTCGAGCTAGTGCGCGCGCTGGTCGAGGCGGGGGACGCGCCCGAGGCGCGGGACCGCCTCGACGCCCACGCCGGTGACGTCGGCCCCGCGCTCGGCGCCTGGCTCGACGTCCTGGTCACCCGGGCAGAGCGGGGTGCCCCCGCGGGGACCGTGCGCGCGGCGCGGTGCGCGCTACCGTCCCCCGACGCACCGCTGGTCGTGCAGGCGCTGGCGGTCCGCGCCCTCGCCGAGGCAGGAGATCTCCGGGCGAGCGCGGCCACGGCGCAGCTCGCCGAGCGCCACCCGGACCACCCCGACGTGGTCGCCGCCCGCGCGCTCTTGCGTGACGATTGATCTCGGCTCAGAAGGTGCGGACCACGGCGCTCAGTGTGGCCGTGAGCTGCGAGGAGGCGACGTCGCGCGCCCCCGCCGCGAAGATCTCGCGTGACCCGTCGGCGTCGGTGACCACGTCGCCGCGGCCCTCGAGGCGCAGCTTCAGCGCTGGCGATGGATCGAGCTCGAGGCCGAAGGTGGCCGTGACCAGGCCGAAACCGGCGATGCCACTCGCCAGCCCGTCCGGGTCCGCGAGGTACTCGCCGCGACCCGCCACCGCCCACGCGTCGGTGAGCGCGTACCGGGCGGCGAGCGCGGCGCCGAGGTAGCGCGCGGTCACCTCCGTCGGTGACAGTGCGACGATGAGGGTGCCGTCCGGCCCCGGGCCGGTGCCGACGCCGCGCTCCTCGCGCACGCCCTCCTGGACGAAAACCCCGTCGAGGGTGAGCTGCAAGCGCCTCACCGGTTGCCAGGTCGCGACCAGGTTCAAGAGGTGTCGCCAGGCTGCGAGGTCGTTGGCGCCGCCGCGATCGACGACCATGTCGCCGCCCGGCGCGCCGGGCGCGGGCCAGCACGCTCCGTTCCTCGGGTCGTAGGCGGTGTCCGCGGCGCAGGTCACGGTGGCGTGGTCCGTCTGCTCGGGCCCCCCGAGCCAGCCGAGGCCGAGCCGCAGATCGCGCGTCGCCGCCAGCAGGAGCTGGGCGCCGAAGGACTTGCCGAAGTTGTTGTCGATCGAGTTGTTCCAGCCGTTGACCACCATCGCCCGGGCGGTCAGCCATGGCGTCGCGGCGACGGTCGCTCGGAGCCCCGTGTGGAAGCCCGGCTCACCCAGCCAGTACACGACGCCACGGCTGTACAGCAGGCTGTCCTGGCTCTCCGCCACCTCGACGCCGTACGGCGAATCGAACTTGCCCAGGTCCAGGCGCAGGGCGGAGAGCGGCTGCCACGAGGCGAACGCCTGCTTTACCAGACCGAGGCCCAGCACGTCCCCATCGCACCGCACGTCGCCGTCGCCCAGGCAGGTCTGCGAGTACCGCTCGGCGGCGGGGCCGAGGCGCAGCGACAGCGCGCCCCCGACCGGCGCCGGCTCGTAGGCGACGTCGGCCCCCGCCCAGGCGAGGGCGAAGCCGGTGGTGGTGTCGAAGGCGCGCAGCTGGTTGGCATCGTCCGCGCGCTTCGGGAGGTTCGTGTTGAAGCTGGCGTAGGCGTCGGCGAAGACGCCGAGATCGAGCGCCTCGTGCCACGGCTCCACCGGAGGCGGGGGCTCGGGGGCCGTCGGCTGGGCGAGCACGGTCGGGGCGATCAGGGCCGCGATCGCGCCCAAGGCCGCCGAGATCCATCCTGGTGTCCTGCCGAGCCGGTGCATCATGGAAGCGTCCTCGCCGCGCGGGTGGGGGAGGCGGCTCGACGCTCGCATCCCGCGCTCGTCGCCGCCAGGTGTGCACTTGGTAGCAGGGTTTTCCGCGCGCGTCGCGCCGGATCGATGGCCGCGAACCGGGCGTCGAGCGTCGCCAGGGGAGCCCCTGACCTCGGGCGGCGGTGGGGAGTCAGCGGGGAGCGGGAGGGGAGCCCGGGGACGGCATCCGCCCCTCGATCATCATGCGGAGCTCCTCAGGCTCGTAGGAGCGGCCCATGGCCTCGTCGAGGGAGATCTGCCGCCGCGCGTACAGCGCCAAGAGGGCCTGGTTGAGGGTCTGCATCCCGTGCTTCGCCTGCCCGACCTGCATCTGCGAGTAGATCTGGTGCACCTTGTCCTCGCGGATGAGGTTCCGGATCGCCGCGTTCGGGACCAGCACTTCGAGCGCGAGGCAACGCCCGGGCGCTCCCGTGCGCGGGAGCAGGAGCTGGCTGAGCACGCCCTCGAGGACGAAGCTGAGCTGGGCTCGCACCTGCGGCTGCTGGTGTGGCGGGAAGACGTCGATGATGCGGTTGATGCTCTGGATCGAGGAGTTCGTGTGCAGCGTGGCGAACACAAGGTGCCCGGTCTCCGCAATCGTCAGCGCGGCCTCGATCGTCTCGAGGTCGCGCATCTCACCGACCAGCACGACGTCGGGGTCCTGGCGCAGGACGTACTTCAGCGCGTCCTTGAAGTTCATCGTGTCGGCGCCCACCTCGCGCTGGTTCACGATGCACCGCTTGTGCGGGTGGAGGTACTCGATCGGGTCCTCCACTGTCATGATGTGGAGGCGTTCCTCCGTGTTGATCTTGTCGATGATCGACGCGAGGGTGGTGCTCTTGCCGGAGCCGGTCGGCCCCGTGACCAGCACCAGGCCGCGTGGGCGCGCGGCCAGCTCGGAAACCACCGGGGGAAGGCCCAGCTCCTCGAAGGTGAGGATCTTGAAGGGGATCGAGCGGAACGCCCCCGACACCGCGCCGCGCTGGACGAAGATATTGGCGCGGAAGCGGGCGAGGGATTTGACGCCGAAGGAGAGGTCGAGCTCCTTGCGCTTCTCGAACTCGATCTTCTGCTCCTCGGTGAGGACCGAGTAGCAAAGCTGCTTCGTCTCCACCGGGGAGAGCGGGGGGAGCTTCAGGGGCACGATGGCGCCATCGATGCGGAGCAGCGGGGGTGACCCGGTGGTGATGTGAAGGTCGCTCGCGCCCTTCTCGATCATGGCACGCAGCAGCTGGTGCAGGTTGACCTTCAGTCCTTCGCCACTCTGAGTCATCGCGTCCTTCCGGGAGGTTTCTCCGAGCTGGTCGTCGTCGGCTGCGGCCTCAGTCGGCCATGGTCACGCGGAGCACCTCCTCGGGCGTGGTCACGCCATCGAGGATCTTGCGGATGCCGCTCATTCGCAGCGTCAGCATCCCGTTCTTGATCGCCGCGGCCTTGAGCTCGGCCGCGCTTGCGCCCTGTAGCACCCGCTCCTTGAGGTCGTCGGAGAAGCGCATCACCTCGTAGAGCGCGACGCGGCCCTTGTACCCGCTGCCGCCGCAGGTGGGGCAGCCGGCGCCCTTCTTGATGGTGGCGGTCGGTATCTGGTCCTCGGGGACTCCGAGGTCGCGGAGCACATCGAGCTCGACGTCAGAGTCCGTCTTGCAGTCGGCGCAGATGCGGCGCGCCAGGCGCTGGGCGACCACCAGGTTGACGCTGGCGGTGATGAGGAAGGGCTCGACGCCCATGTTCAGCAGGCGGGAGATGGTCGCCGGGGCGTCGTTGGTGTGGAGCGTGGAGAGCACCAGGTGGCCGGTGAGCGCGGCCTTCACCGCGATCTCCGCCGTCTCGAAGTCGCGGATCTCGCCGACCATGATGATGTCGGGGTCCTGGCGCAAAAAAGAGCGCAGCGCGGCCGCAAAATTCAGGCCGATGTCGTCGTGCATCTGCACCTGGTTGATGCCGAAGAGGTTGTACTCGACCGGATCCTCGGCCGTGCTCACGTTGTGGGCGGGCTTGTTGAGCTCGGTGAGCGCCGAGTAGAGCGACGTCGTCTTGCCCGACCCGGTCGGTCCGGTCACCAGGACCATCCCCCAGGGCTGGTTGATCGCCCACTTGAAGTCCTTGAGCGGGTCGGCGTCGAAGCCGAGCTTGGTCATGTCGAGCTGGAGGTTGCTCTTGTCGAGCAGTCGGAGCACGACCTTCTCGCCCCACATGGTCGGCAGGACCGAGACGCGGAAGTCCATCTCGCGGCCCTTGCCGAGCTTGAGCTTGATCCGCCCGTCCTGCGGCAGACGGCGCTCGGCGATGTCGAGCTGACTCATGATCTTGAGTCGGCTGACCAGGGCGCTCCTGAGCTTCACGGGCGGCGACATTTCCTCGTGCAGCACGCCGTCGATGCGGTAGCGGACGCGGAGCTTCTTCTCGTACGGTTCGACGTGGATGTCGCTCGCGCCCTTGCGGATCGCGTTGAGCAGGAGGACGTTGACGAGGCGCACCACGGGTGCGTCCTCGCTCGCCTTCTCGAGCTCCATGATGTTGATGTCGTCGTCGTCGGGGCCGAACTCGATGTCCTCGTCGCCGAGCGCGAAGTCCGCCATCACCTCGTCGTAGGAGGGGCCGACGTTGTAATAGCGCTCGATGGCCGACTGGATGGCCGTCTCGCTCGCGACGACCGGCTCGACGTTGTAGCTGGTGAGGAACTTGATGTCGTCGATCGCGTGCAGGTTCGTCGGGTCGCTCATGGCGACGATCAGCGACGCGCCGGAGCGGGACACCGGCATGATGCGGTGCTTCTCGCACACGTCGCGGGCGACCAGCTTCACGACGTCGGGCTCGATCTCGTACTCGTCGAGGTTGATGGCAGGCAGGCGGTACTGCGAGCTGAGGAAGTTCGTGATCTCGCCGTCGGAGATGTACCCGAGCTTGGCCAGCGTGTAGCCGAGGTTGTTGCCGGAGCGCTTCTGCTCGTCCTGTGCGCGGCGGAGCTGCTGCAGGCTGATCAACTTCTCGCGGACCAGCAGCTCGCCCAATCGATTTGGCCCTGCCATGCGTTGCTCTCGGTACCTTGGATGACGGTCGGTTCGAGTGTAGCAGGGGGTGCTGCTCCGACCCAAGCCCCCTCGTGGTCGCGCGGCGGCGGCGCCGCTCTCGCGCGGGCGCGGGCGCGAAGAGGGGGAGCGAGGGGGCGCGCCGGCGCGTGGCGAGGCTCGGCGCGGGACCAGCGGATCGCGCTGGACGACGGGGACGGCGGTCGCTTGCGGTCCGCGCAGACGCGGCGTGCGTGGCTGGTCGTGGGAGCGTCGCGCCGTCAGCGGTACGCGGGTGCATCGTCGAGCACGAGGACCGCTTCGACACGCGTCGTCGCCGCTCGCACCGAGGGGCGCTCCGGGATCGCGGCGGCGAGAGACGAGGCGGCGTCATCCGCTCCGTCGAGCTCCCGGCGCCGGCGCGTCACTGCCGGTACCCGTGGGGTGTCGGCGGCCGCCTGCGGTGGTGCGAGCGCTTCGCACCTCCGTTCGCTAGAGCGGCAGTCAGCTTGCTTGCTGCGAAGAATCAACGAGCTAGGGACCCGCGTCCTCCGGGTCCCACCCAGCCACCGCTGGGTGGGTGAGGGCG
>CAYOLF010000050.1:23174-47467 GCA_964404725.1 uncultured Polyangiaceae bacterium | reverse complement strand
GAAAAATGGCCGTCGCGCGACCACGCTCAGCCGCCGCGGGCGCGCTGATAGGCGACGATGGAGGGGTGTGCGGCGTAGGCGTCGCCCAGACGACGGAGGAGCGGGTAGGGCTCGAGGGTTTCGGCCGTGATGCCGTCGAGATGGCCGGAGCGGTACTGCCGCACGGCCTCGCCCAGGACCAGATCCGCGATGGTGAGGCGCTCCCCGAGCAGGAACGGCCCCGGACCCTCGGCGACCAGGCTCTCCACGTAGCGCCAGGCCTTCGCCAGCGGGCCCGCGACCAGTGCCCGGCGCAGTTCCAGCTTCTTCTCCAGATCCTTCTCGAACAGGCTGGGGGCGAGCGCGTGGGAGATCGTGTCGTTGAAGGTGTCGAGGGCGGTGTCGACCACGAACCCGTCGCGAGCGTCGGCCGGGTACAGCTCCGGTCGGCCGAGGCGAGCGACGTAGCGCAGCATCGCGCTGGTCTGCGCCAGGGGGCGCCCGTCGACCTCGAGGACCGGGACGCTGCCGAGGGGGAACTCTCCCTTTTCGCGCCGGGCCGCGAACTCCGGGCCCTTGAGGCGCCGATCCTCGAACGGCAGGTCGGCGAGGAAGAGGGCGATCCGGACGGGCTCGGCCCGGCCAGGGCCATCGAAATAGGTCAGGCGTAGCGTTGGCATTCGAACCTCGCCCATCCCATAGCACGTCCCGGAGCGCCCCGACGACACCATGGATCGGTGGCGCCTCACGGCTCGTCGCCGACCCACACCTCCACCTGGTGCTCGCCGTCGCTGCGCAACGGGACGCTGCGGTCGGGATGGTCGACGCCATCACAGACGACGCGGCTGACTCCGGCACCACCCGCCACGGGCCCCCGCACCACGATGTGATAGACCGCCTCGCGGTGAAGATAGCGAATGGTGAAGGACCCCCATCCCGCCGGCAAGAGCGGGTCGAAGCGCAGTCGGTCCACCTCGAGGTTGATGCCGAGGAGTGACTCGATGGCCAGACGGTACATCCAGCCGGCGGAGCCCGTGTACCAGGTCCAGCCGCCGCGACCGGCGAACTGGGGGTTGGTGTAGACATCGGCGGCCATTACGTAGGGCTCGACCTGGTAGGTGGCGATCGCCGCCTCGCTGTCGCCATGGCGTACGGGGTTGATGAGCCCGAAGAGCTCCCAGGCACGGCGTACGTCCGCGGCGGCGGCAAACGCCATCACGGTCCAGACCGCGGCGTGCGTGTACTGTCCGCCGTTCTCCCGCACTCCGGGGACGTATCCCTTGACGTAGCCTGGATCCGAGCTGGCGCGGTCGAACGGCGGATCGAACAGCTGGATGAGCCCTAGCTCGCGGCGCACCAGGCGCGCGTCGACCGCCTCCAGCGCCTGGCGGGCGCGCTCCGGGTCACCGAGCCCCGTCAGCATCGACCAGCTCTGCGGCAGCGAGTCGAGCTGGCAGTCGACGTTGTCGGCGGACCCGAGCGGCTCTCCACTGTCGAAGTAGGCCCGCCGATACCAGGCGCCGTCCCACCCGTGGGCGTCGATGTTGTCGCGCAGCCCGGCCGCCACGACCCCACACCGCTCGGCGAACGGGCCGTCGTGGCGCGCGCGGGCGAGCGCGGCGAAGCGCACCAGCACATCGTGCAGGAAGAACGCGAGCCACACGCTCTCTCCCTGGCCCTGGTTGCCGACCAGGTTCATGCCGTCGTTCCAGTCGCCGCTGCCCATCAGGGGCAGCCCGTGCGCCCCGAAGCGCAGGCCGTGCTCGATGGCGCGGACGCAGTGCTCGTAGATGGTCCCCGATTCCTCCGAGCGCAGCGGCAGATCGTAGTAGCTGTCCTCGTCCGGCTTGACGGAGCGCCCCTCGAGGAAGGGCGCGCGTTCATCGAGCACGCCCGTATCGCCGATCGTGGCCACGTAGCGGCATACTGCGTACGGGAGCCACAAGAAGTCATCGGAGATGCGGGTCCGTACCCCGCGGCCCCCCGGTGGATGCCACCAGTGTTGCACGTCTCCGTCGCAGAACTGCCGAGCCGCCGAGGCGACGATCTGCGCCCGCAGCAGCTCGGGCGCGGCATGAACCAGGGCCATCGCGTCCTGCAGTTGGTCGCGGAAACCAAACGCGCCGCCCGACTGGTAGAACCCGGTGCGGCCCCACAGGCGCGAGGCCAATACCTGGTACAGCAGCCACCCGTTCGCCAGAAAGTCGAAGGTCGGGTCTGGGGTCTGCACGTGCACTGTCCCGAGCCGGCGCTTCCAGAACTCCCAGACGCCTTCGAGCGCAGCGTGGGCCGACCCGACCCCACGGAACCGATAGATGAGCGTGCGCGCGTCGTTCAGGTCCATGCCCGAACCGAAGATGAACGCCACCTCGCGCTCCTCACCGTCGGCCAGGTCGACCGTGACTTGCAGCGCCAGGCAGGGATCCAGCGCCGCGCCCAGGCGCCCCGACAGGCGCGCCTTGCCCATGCACGAGGGCGCCGCCAGCGTCCCGTTGCGGCCGATGAAATCGCGGCGATCACCGCTGTGCGAGCGCTGCTCCTCGCTGGCGTCCAGAAACGCTACGCGGGAGGCGAACTCGCTCGAGTAGGCGTTGCGCGCCAAGAGAGCCCCACTCCCCGGGTCCACCTCGGTCACGACGTGGGGTGCGTTGGCGGCGCGGTGCTCGCCCAGCACGAGCTCGAAGAAGGCGGTCACGGACAGCCGTCGCGCCCGCCCGGAGCGGTTCGTCAGCTTGAGCGCCATGAACTTGACCGGCGCGTCGGTGGCGACGTAGTGGGTAAGCTCGCTGTCGAGCCCGTCGTCGGCGTGTTCGAAGACGGTGTACCCGAAGCCGTGGCGCGTCACGTACGGTCCGGCGCTGCCCGCCGGGGAGGGCGTCGGCGACCAGAAGTGGCCGTCGCGTTCGTCGCGCAGGAAGCAGGCCTCACCGCTCGGATCGGCCACGCGATCGTTGTGCCAGGGCGTTAGCCGGTAGTTGCGCGCGTTCTCGCACCAGGTGTAGGCGCTGCCGCTCTCGCTGACGACGGTGCCGAAGTACGGGTTGGCGAGGACGTTCACCCACGGCGCTGGCGTGCGGCTCGCGCGTGAGGTGACGATGACATACTCGCGGCCGTCGAGCGTGAAGCCCCCGTGCCCGTTCCAGCCCGTCAGGTCGGGGCGCTCGACGCGAGCGTCGCCGGGCAGCGCCGGCGCGCGCTCCCTTCGTCGCTCGACCTGAGCGAAGCGCGCAACCGGCAGCTCGATGGGCTCGCGGCGATTGAGCTGTTCGGCGAGGGTCCCGTCCGCGTCGGAGACGATGAGCCGCGCCGCCGACTGAAACAGCACCTTGTCCTCCTCGGACACCTGATCGGTCCGGCGGATGAAGATGCCACCCGGACGATCGAGCAGCGCGGTCTCGCTGAGGCCGGCGATGATGCCGAGGATCTCCTCGTGGAGGACCTGGCGGTATCCGGACGGGTCCTCGTTCCAGATGACGAGATCCATCGCCAGCCCCTTGAGGCGAAAGTAGGAGTGGGCCTGCACCAGGCGGCGGACGAGGTCGAGGTTGTCGTGGCTCGCGATGCGCACGAGCGCGAGCGGCAGGTCCCCCGAGATCGCGTAGGCCCAGAGCGCCGCTTGGCCGCGCCGATTGCGGGCGATCACGCTCCTGGGCGCCCGGAGCGTCGCCGTGGAATAGAGCACGTGGCTGGCGAGGCGCTCGTAGAGGGTGGTGTCCGCCTCCGTGGCGTCGAGTCGCCGGAGCAGGACCTGACTGTGCGTCCACGCCAGCTCGAGCACCCGCTCGGCAGCGTGGCGGTCGCTGTACTTCTCGATGAGGTCGAGCGCCTGCTCGCGAGTCTCTGCGACCCCGGTGACGAGGTGGATGCGCAGCGTCTCGTCGGGTTCGATGACAACGGTGTTGCGGATCGCCACGATCGGATCGAGCACCGAGCCCTCGCTGTCGGCGAGCGACCGGCGGTGCATGGCCTGCGGGTCGACGACGGTCCGATTGCGACCGATGAACTCCGCCCGGGCGGTCTCGAACGAGGGCGTCCCGTGGACCGCGCCCTGCACCGACATCAGGTGCAACATGAACGGTGGCCGCTCCGTGCCCGAGCGCGGCCGGCGCGTGCAGAGGATGGCCTGGCGCTGGCGCAAGAGCTCCGTCTCCACGAAGAGGCTGGAGAACGCGCGGTGCGCAGCGTCGGCGGCGGCGGTGGCCAGGACGACTTCGGCGTAGCTGGTGAGCTCAAGGGTGCGGGGGTTGCTCCCGCGGTTGGTGATGCTCACGCGGCGCAGCTCGATGTCGTCCTCGGGGGAGACCCCGATCTCCACGTGGGTGTCGAGGCTGCCGTCGGTCCGCCGAAATTCGGCGCGGCCCTGGGAGAAGATGGTCTCGGCGCTGGTGGCGGGAACCAGCGTGGGCTGATGCGCGGTCGACCAGAACTTGTTCGTCTCGAGATCGCGCACGTAGCAGAAGGCGCCCCAGCCGTCGCAGGTCGGGTCCTCGAACCAGCGGGTGAGCGCCAGCTCCCGCCAGCGGCTGTAGCCGCCGCCCGCCTGGGTGACCATGACGCTGTAGGTGCCGTTGGACAGCAGTTGCACCTGCGGCGACGGCGTGTCGGCCGTGGTGAAGACCCGCGCGCTGCTCTCGACCTCGACCAACCCTGCCGCCGCCGCCGACACCTCGGCCGGGTGGGGATAGATAGCGGGGACGCGGGGCACGCGTTCCTGCAAGAGCAGGTCGGTGGCGCGCAAGGTGGGGTCGGCGGCGAAGCGGCGCTGCATGGGCCTATCGAGCAGCGCGTAGGCCAAGGCCAAAAGGGACATGCCCTGGTGGTGGGCCATGTACGACGCTACCGTCACGCTGGTCTTGCCGTGGGGCAGGCGGGCGGGGGTGTAGTCGACGGCCTCGTAGAAGCCGAGGGGGCCGAGCCGATGCTCGCTGGCGAGGCGGCCAAGGTTCTCACACGCCGCTCGCGGTGCGACCATGAGCGCCATGACGCTGGCATAGGGAGCGACGACCAGATCCTCGGCGAGTCCTCGCTTGAAGCCGAGCCCGGGGACGCCGAAGGCTCGGTACTGGTAGTTCAAGAGGACGTCCGTCTTGCCGTACCCCGACTCGGAGATGCCCCAGGGTACGCCACGCTCGCGCCCGTACTCGATCTGTCGCGCGACCACGCCCCGGTAGGTCTCGTCGAGCAAGGTGCCTTGGTACGTCGGCATCAGCAGGAGCGGCATCAGGTACTCGAACATCGAGCCGTTCCAGGACAAGAGGGCCGGCCGTCCCCCGACGCTGGTGACCAGTCGACCGAGCCGGAACCAGTGCTCCTGCGGGACCTTGCCCTGGGCGATGGCGACGAAGCTGGTGAGGCGCGCCTCGGACGCGAGCTGGTCGTAGAAGCTGGCGTCGAGGCGATGGTCGGCCACGCCGTAGCCGATCGAGAGCAGGTGCCGATTGCGGTCGTAGAGAAACGCGACGTCGAAGTCAGCGAGCTCGGTGGCGCGTTCGGCCAGGCTAGAGAGCTCCGCCATTCTGGCGGCGGCATGCCGGGAGCCAGCCACGATCGCGTCGCGCAGTTCGCTCAGCAGCGCTCCGTGCGTGGTGCCGCCCCCGGCGCCGACCCGATCGATCGCCGGGACCAGTGTACGCGCCAGCGCGGCCGCCTCGGCCAGGGTCGGCACCGCGTCGAGCAGCGCGAGCTCCGGTCGCAGCCCGGCCGAATCGGGCACCGTGGGCAGCTCGAGCCAGGGCGCCATTTCGAGCAGGTCGTCGTGGGCCCGGCGCACCTGGTCGGCGAACGCGTGCGCCCACGCGGCCGGCTCTCGCTCCGACCGCCCCTCGGTGATGCTCACCAGCTCCCGGGCGCCTGCCCCGAGCCGCTCCAGGAAGAAGCGCGCGCCCGAGAGCGTCCGCGGTGTGCTCGCGACCTGCCCGTGCAGTCGATCGAGCGCCGCCCGCACCGCCTCCGCCTCCGGTTCGAGCTCGGCCAGCACTCCCAGCGTATCCGTGAGTCCGGCGCCGAGCTCGTCGCGGAAGATCGGTTGCGCGGGGAGCGCACGCAGCCCGGCAGCGAGCGTGAGGAGGTGCCCCGCGAGGTTACCGCTGTCGACGGTCGAGAGGTAGACGGGCCGCAGCTCCTCGAGCGTGCGCGTGTCGTACCAGTTGCTGAAGTGACCGCGGTGGCGTGGCAGCCGGTCCATCGTGGCGAGCGTCAAGGCGCTGCGGGCGATCACCTCACCGGCGGACACGTACCCGAAGTCGTAGGCGGCCAGGTTGGCGGTGAGTGCCAGACCGATGTTGGTCGGCGAGGTGCGGTGGGCTGCGCCTTGCGGGGGGTCCTCCTGGACGTTGTCGGGCGGCAGGTGGTTATCGCCCGGTCCGACGAAGAGCTCGAAGAATCGCCAGGTGCGACGCGCCACCCGGCGCAAGAAGGCCACGTCGGCCGCGGTCAGCGCGGAGCGCTCGGCGCGGATGGGCTGGCTCAGCCAGGAAACCAAGAGCGGCGCCAGCGTCCAGGCGACGATGAACGGAGCGGCGACGAGCAGAGCCATCGGCTCGGTGAGGATCAACCCCACGGCGACGGCGACCGCCGTCAATGGCGCGACGGCCATGAGGCGGTAGGTGGCCGCCACGCCGCGGTGACCGCTGCGCTGCGCGTCACTGGCGGTGCGCCACTCGAGCAGGCGGTGGCCCGTCAGCAGCACGCGGCTGGCGGTGCGGAGGATGGCAGTGGCGCTCACCCAAGCTTCGTAGGGTAAGCAGACCAGGGCGAAGCCTTCGCGGGCGAGCTGCAGCGAGAGAGCCGCTCCCATCTCGCGCAGATGGCGACCCAGCGGCAGCTCGCTGGGTCGGCGCCAGAGCTCCGAGGTCGCGCCGAGGAGGCAGGGAAGGACCAGAATGCCCAGCACGAAGCCGGTGGCCCAGGCGGCCAGACCCGCCACCTGCCACCCGAGCACGAGGACCGAAAGTAGCGCGATCGGGGTGAGGCTTCGTCGCAGGTTGTCGAGGATCTTCCACTGCGAGAGCAGGGAGATGGGATTGGGAGCGCGGGCGCGACCGGCAGCGGGCACGGTGCTGCGGAGCCAGGCGGTGATCTGCCAGTCCCCGCGCATCCAGCGCTGACGGCGGCTCACATCGGCGGCGTACGCCGCTGGGTAGTCCTCGAGCAGCAATACGTCGCTGACCAGGCCCGAGCGGGCATAGGCGCCTTCCAGCAGATCGTGGCTCAGGACCCGGTTCTCCGGCAGCTTGCCGCCCAGGACCGCGCGGAAGGCGTCAACGTCGTAGATCCCCTTGCCGACGAACGAACCCTCGCCAAAGAGGTCCTGGTAAACGTCGGACACCGCGCGCGTGTACGGGTCGATCCCAGGCTCGCCGGCGAACAGGCGGGCATACCCGGAGCGCCGGGCGCTCGCCATCGTGATGGCGACCCGCGGCTGGAGGATGGCGTAGCCCTCGACGACGCGTCCGCGCTGACCGTCGACTCGCGGTCGATTGAGCGGGTGCGCCATGGTGCCGACGAGCTCGCGGGCGGCATCCCGGGGGAGCTGCGTGTCGCTATCGAGGACGATGACGTACCTTACGTCCTGGAGGTGTTCGATCTCGCCGGCGGTGATGGCGAAGGGCTCGGGGTTGCCGCGCAGCGCCTCGTTGAACTGCTCGAGCTTGCCGCGCTTGCGTTCCCAACCCATCCACACGCCTTCGCGCGGGTTGTAACGGCGGGGGCGGTGGAAGAGCACGAACACGGGCGCGCCGCCGGGCTCGCCGAACCTCGCGTTCAACGCCAGGATGCCGTCGCGCGCCGCCTGCAGCAGCGCCTCGTCGCCAGCCATGTGCTGGCGTGGCGCGTCACGGAAGTCGCTGATGAGCGCCACGGACAGGTGGGGATCGCGGTTGGCGAGATACCGAACCGCGAGCGACTCGAGCAGGTTGGCCAGCTCGACGTGGTCGGTGAGGAGCGCCGGCACCGCCACCACCGTGTGATGCTCGCCGGGGATCCCCTCGGAGAAGTCGAGTCGCGACAGGATACGAGGTCGCACGAGGAGGGTGACCACCCAGTGCACCGCGGCGAGTGCCAGCTGGCTCGTGCAGAGCGCGACCAGCCCGGCCGCCAACGCCCCCGCCGCCCCCGAGGTGCCGCGCGCGTGCAGCGCCAGCGCGACCCCCGCGGTGGCCAGTACGGTCAGGCCCACCACCGACCCGACGTACACCCCGAACCGGAACCGGAGCCCCAAGCGAAGGGCGAGCTGGCGGAACGCGGGGTGCACGCCGGCGGCGCGTTCGAGCGCGCTGCGGCCCGCATCGACGAGGAAGTACCCAACATGCTCCTGGCGTGCGGAGCCCGCGCGAGAGAGCGCGACCGCCGCGCTGGCCACCTCCCCCTCCGTGAGCGAAGAGCGCTTGGCGATGTCCTCGACGACGTGCCGATAGCGGTCGCGGGTGGCGAACGCCATCGTCCGGTAGACGCCCGCGGGATCCTGGGCGAGGTGCTGCTCGACCACGCTCAACGACTCGACGAAATCGCGCCAGTCGATGGCGGCCAGGTGGCGCAGGCTGAGGATGCTGTTGCCGACGGCGACCTGGTCGGCTGCCTGGCTCTGGCTCTCGAGCTGGAACACCCGCTCGAGCGTGGTCCCACGCTCGCCGAGGCGCTGTTCGAGCCAAGCCACCGGGAACACCAGCGCCGGCCCCAAGCCCTGCAGGCGGCTCGCCATCTCCGTCACGAACGAGCTCGTCAGCGGCAGGTTCGCCTCGACCATCTCGGCCAGGACGAGCACGACCCGCGCCGGCGCGCTGTCCGCGGTCTCGATCATTCGCTCCACCCATTGCCCCGCGGCCTCGCGCTCGCGGCGCCCGGCGGTCACTCCCTCCACGACGCGACGCAGGTTCTCGAGCAACGCCAGCCGGAGCATGATCGGGACGGCCCACAGCTCGCCGAGGCGCAGCACGTGCACCGACTGGTAGGACGCCACGAAGGCCCGCAAGCCCTCGCGGTCGAGGCGGCCGTGCGAGTGGGAGATGAACTCGAGGATGAGGTCGTAGACGCGCGGCACGCCGGGAGGGTTCGACCTGGACAGTCGCGGCAGCTCGCGACTGTACCCCCGTGGCAGGTGCCGCCGAGCGGTCCGGAACTCCTCCTCGATGAGGTGGTAGTTGTCGACGAACCATTCGGCAGCCGGAGTGATGCGCCGGCCACGCTGCACGGCCTCGGTGAGCAACCCGTAGGCGTCCCCGAGCGCCAGCTCGTTGTCGTCGAGGCGCGTGAGCAGACGGTCCACGATGCGCTCTGCCTGGCGCTGGGTCTCGTGTCCGGAGGCGAGCGCGCGCGCATGCTGCTCGAGCTGGCTGACGCTGAAGAGCTCGGCGCGCAACGGCGGAGCCACGCTGCCTGCTCCCGCGGACCCCCGATCGCCGGAGCGGGCGCGTCGCTTGCGCGAGGGCGACGCGCCGAGCGGGTCGTTGACGAGATTCAAGATTCGCGTCCCCCTCGGCTCGGGCCCATCCGGCCCGCGGCTGTTTGGGACCGAGGCATCAGGCCTCCGGGTAGCGGACCCAGAAGCACGAATCGGGCCAACTGGCGCAAAACCGCTGGTAGCGCAGCGTTTCTTGCCCCCGGCGTCTGCGGTGGCCGGGCCAGCACCGTCAGAATGAAGCCGTCACCCATTCAGTTCGACGAAGTCAGCGGGACGCGGGCAGCACCTCGCGAGCCGCTGTCCGCCAATCCGGGAGCCGTGGGTGCTGGTGGAAGACCTGGGGAAGGCCACCGTGAACCTCCGGGTCTACTTCTGGCTCAACGGCAGGGATCACAGCTGGCTCAAGGTTCGCTCCTCGGTCATCCGGCTCATCAAGCGAGCCTTTCAGGACTCCGGCATCTCCATGCCAGACGAGGCCCGAGAGGTCATCTTCCCGCGCGGCGTTTCGGTCACGATGCTCTCGGAGTCACCGGCCCCTGCGCAGACAGATAGAACGGTCCCGGCACCGGCTGGACCCCTTGATCGCGCCCCGGAGGCCGTGGTCACGCCGGCAGAAGGCGGCCTCTCCAGCGAGGCGGACACGCTCGACGAACAGGCTCGACGGGCGCAACCCCCCGACGACACGGAGAACCTCCTCCGTGGCGGCTCAAGTGCCGCTACCAACCGCCCTGCCTGACCGCTCCAGAGGAGTTGGGTCGCTCCCTCGTTCGCGCCCGGCTCGATCGCCATCGCAGGGCCTGCCCGCACGCAGTGCCTTCGGACAGCGCCAGCCGGAGCCAGACGCCGAGCCCACTACTTGAAGCTTGGTTGCGTGAACCTTGAAAGCTCGGCATCCGGCGGTGGTACCATCTCTTCAGATGCACCACCTGCGTCGGTCTTGGCTCTGGGTCAGTTCAAGCCTGTGGTTCGTACCACTCGGCATGGTCTTCGGTGCGATCACGCTAGCGGTGCTGCTCATCGCAACTGATTTGGCAATCGGGACCGATTGGACCACGAACCACCCCCTGGTTTTTGGCGTAGGGGCCTCGGGAGCGCGGGGGATGCTCTCGGCGATCGCCGGCTCCATGATGACGGTCGCAAGCCTTACGTTCTCACTGACCATCTCCACGCTCGCAACCGCGTCCTCGCAATACACCTCACGGCTGATCCGCAACTTCATGCGGGATCGGATGAATCAGTTCGTGCTCGGGTTTTTCGTGGGGCTGTTTGCGTATTGTCTCGTCGTGCTGAGAACCATCCGCGCCGGTGACGAGCAGGCGTTTGTTCCGGCTCTCTCCGTCATGGGCGGGCTACTGCTCGCGCTCGTGAGCATCGGCGTACTGATCTTCTTTATTCACCACATCGCCGAATCCATCCAGGTTGGTATCATCCTGCGCCGTGTGACAAGAGAGACGCTGAAGGCGATCGACGAGCTATTCCCCGCCGCTCTGGGTGAGCCCGCGACCCCGGCCGGCACCAGTCCCGGGCCCGCTCCCGTGGAGACGCCCGCTTCTCCCGACGAAGATGCTGATGACGGACGTAGCTGGCACGCGGTGTCCGCTCAGCGGTTCGGTTATGTGCAGTCCCTTGAAGCCAAGACCCTGCTGGAGATGGCCGCGGAGATTGACGGCGTCGTCCGCATGTCCGCCGAGGTCGGCTCCTTCGTCACACCCGCGGGGTCGCTCTGCCAGATTGCGATGGCATCTCCGCCAACCAAGGAGCTCCTCGCCGAGCTGCGGGAAAGGTTTGGCATCGGTGCAGCCCGAACGATAGAACAGGACCCGGCCTTCGGTATCCGACAGATAGTGGATATCGCGCTCAGGGCGCTGTCCCCCGGGGTCAACGACACCACAACCAGCGTGATGTGCGTGGAGCATCTCGGCGCGGTGCTCGAGACGCTGGCAACGAGATCCATTCCGGATCGATTGCGGGCAGAGGATGGCAAGGTCCGATTCATCGCCAGCAGCCGATCCTTCGACGTCTTGACCGGGCTCTGCCTGAACCAAATACGCCAATCGGCGTCAGGGAATACCGCCGTGATGTCCGCGCTCCTCGGCGCGATCGACGCCGCCGGCAGGCAGACGTCGGACCACGCCCGCCGCCGAACACTCTCGCGCCACGCGACCCTGATCGGGACCCTTGCTCGCGATACGGTGACCTGTTTGGACGATGTCGGCCCCGTAGCGACCGCCGCCAAGGCGGTCATCGCCGAGCTCCATTCGGCGTGACTGTCCGGGGCCCGCGCCCGGGCTTGTCCCCGAACCGCGTCGTGTCGTCGGGGCCTCGGACGGCCGCCGCGGAGCGACGGCCCGATTGGGCGCGGGGCGAGCCGGGGTGGGTCCAGACTGCGGGGTTGGGGCAGGGGTCAGGATGGGCAAGGGTGCGCAAGTTGGTTAGTATGCAAACGAGTTCTTGGAACCGCTACCCCCGCTCCCGGGGGCGCGCTGGCGGGAGGCGCCGCCGGGTGGGACTGCGCAGCCCAATCCCCGTTGCCCGAGCTCCCGGAGCAGTCCGGCCGGCGAACCCACGCCGGTGCCGGCGAGCGCGGCGCAGACGGAGGTTGAAAGCGGCCGCCGTTCGCTGCTATCCCGCCCCGAAGGCCCGCGATGAAGATCGTCGATCACCTCTCGCAGACGCGCCCGATCTTCTCCTTCGAGTTCTTCCCCCCCAAGGACGAGGAGGGGCGGGAGCGGCTCTTCTACACGGTCGCGCGCCTGAAGGACTACCGGCCGGCGTACGTCTCGGTCACCTACGGCGCGGGCGGCAGCACGCGGCGGCTCACCGTGGAGCTGGTCAAGCAGATCCAGCGCGAGACGGGGATCGACGCGATGGCGCACCTCACCTGCGTCGGCTCGACCCGCGACGAGATCGCCGGGATCCTCGCCGAGCTCGCCGCCGGCGGGATCGAGAACGTCCTCCCCCTGCGCGGGGATCCGCCCCAGGGAGAGGCGGAGTTTCGCGCCACCGAGGGCGGGTTCGCGCACGCGAGTGAGCTCGTCGCCTTCATCCGGGAGCGGTTCGGCGACCGCTTCTGCCTGGGCGCGGCGGCGTACCCGGAGAAGCACCCCGAGGCGCCGAGCCTCGCGGGGGATCTGACGCACCTGAAGGCCAAGGTCGACGCCGGGGTGGATTTCCTCATCACCCAGCTCTTCTTCGACAGCCGCGACTACTTTGCCTTCGTGGTGCGCGCGAGGGCCGCCGGGATCCGGGTCCCGATCCTGCCCGGGGTCATGCCCATCACCAACCTGTCGCAGATCAAGCGGTTCACGGCGACCTGCGGCGCGAGCATCCCCGCGGCGCTCCTCGAGCGGCTGGAGGCGGTGGGCGACGACGCCGAGCAGGTGCGGGCGATCGGCGTGGGCTACGCGACGCGCCAGTGCCGGGAGCTCATCGACGGCGGCGCGCCGGGGATCCACTTCTACACGCTGAACCGGTCACCAGCGACGGTGCAGATCCTCGAGGCGTTGCGGTAGCGCGGCGTTGCGGTAGCGCGGCGTTGCGGCGCGTCACTTGCGGATCCGGACCAAGGTCTTGGGCGCGCTCTCGGGGCGCTCGTTGACGCCGTGCCAGCCGTCGGGGACCTCGGGCGCCGCCCAGGCCCAGACGCGCTGCGCGTCGGCCGGAGACCACTGCACGTTGCCCGGGCCGTGCTCGATGCCGAAGCGGTCGTGCCAGTACGCACCGTGCATGAGCTGCCCGCTCGAGAGCTCCATCACCCAGGGGACGTCGAAGGTCTCTCCCTGGTCGCCGAGCTTGGTCGAGTCGAGGCCGGCGCCGGTGACGTGCTTGGAGACAACCTCGAAGTCGCCCTGCGCCGTGGACGCGGTCGTCTTCGGATCGCCCAACCGGTCTCTTCCCACGCTCACCAGCGTCGCGAAGACGGGCTTCTTGCCGACGTAGAGCACGGCGGTCCCGGTCACGATGCTGATGTCGATCCAGCGCTGGTCCCCGGTGGCGAAGTCCGGGAACTCGCTCCGCCGCCGCACCACGGTGACGTCCCGGTGGCGGACCCAGTTGTCGTCGTCCACGGCCCAGTACTGCACGCTTCCCGAGGTCCGGTACCGCCCCGTCAGGCGCAGGGACTGGTGGTACGTCAGGGGGGAACCCGCGTTCCAGGTCTTCGCGTCCTTGGTGGGCGCGTGGGTGCGGATGCCCTGCTTGACGATGAAGGCGACCGGGAGGCTGTCGAGCCCCTCCGGGAGCTCGACCCCGGCGAAATCGCTGGAGCCGGCGGCCTCCAGATCCTCCGCCGGCACGAAGAGGCCGTTGGTGAGCAGGCCGAGGCGCAGGGGCTTGCCTCCCTCGTCGGCGGCCATCCAGGAGCCGACGACCGCGAGCCCGCTCCGCGCCGGGAGCTTGCGCAGGGTGGCGACCCGGGCGTCCTCGTCCGGCGAGCGCTTGAGGAGCCGCGAGGCCTGCCGCGTGCGGGCATACACGTAGGGCAGCGGCTGATCGCGCCGCGGCTGGATCGACATCGCCACCAGCGTCGGGTGGTCCAGCTCGAGGGTGGCGGTCGTGCCCACGCAGGCGAACCCCCGCGGCCGCAACGGGTACCAGCCCCCCGGGCACCCCTCGATGGAGAACGCCTCCTCGGCGCGGGCGACCCGCGCACCGGCGTGCAGGTAGCCGATCTGCCGCGTCCCCTCCTCGGGCCGCTCGAGCACGGGGGTGACGTCGGCGAGCGCGCCGAGCTTGGGGCCGTTGGCGGGAGGGACCGGGATCGGGGGCAGCTCCTCGCCGAGCACCGGCTTGGACAGCGAGGGCTCGTCCTGGGTCGGCGTGCAGGCGACCAGGAGGGCGGCTCCGGCGCCGAGGAGCGCGGCCCCCACCCACCCGAGGCTGCGAACGTCGCTGACCATGGCTCTCCGGTGGCACAGTCCGGGCGACCTGGCCCAATTTTTCGAAGCGACGTCGGGTGCCCGCGCGCGACCGCCCGGCGCTGCCGGCCCCGCGGCTTGTGCCGGGGGTGGGCTCGGATAGGCTCGCGCGCGGCGGCCCCTGATGATCCCCCTCCACCACACCGTCCAGATCCTGCTCCTCACCCTGGGCGGGCTGCTGGCCGTGAACCTGGTGGTGCACCGCTACCCGCGGGGTGGGCTCGCGCGGCGCTTCACCCTGGTGCTGCTCGCCCACCTGGCGCTGCTGTCGATCTTCGCCTACCTGCGCTTCGGCCACCTGCAGGAGTACGGCCGCTTCGGCCGCCACACCTACCACTATCACGACGCATACCACTACGCCTTCGGCGCCAAGTACTTCCGCGAGCTCGGCTACTTCCGCCTCTACGACGCCACCTTCGTCGCGCTGGAGGAGCTCGAGCGCGACGAGGGCATGCGCACCCCCGCGCGCTTCATCCCGACGGTGCGCTCGCTCGAGGCGGTCTTCACCGTCAAGCCCGCGGCCGAGCTCCGGCAGCGCGCGCCGGAGCTGCGCGCGCACTTCACGCCCGAGCGGTGGGCGGAGTTCCGCGGCGACGTGCGGACGCTGCTCGACATGGGGTGGGAGGTCCCCTGGTGGCGGACGATGCTCTTCGACCTCGGGTTCAACCCGCCGCCGTCGTGGGTCGTCGTCTGCGGCGCCCTCGCCAACGCCGTCCCCTTCACGCCGACGAGCTTCGAGCTCTTCCCGTTCATCGATCTCACGCTGGTGGTGGTCGGCGGCGGGCTGCTGGTCCTGCGGGCGTTCGGGCCGGCGGCGGCCTTCGCCTACGTGATCCTGTTCGGCAACAACTTCTTCGCGAGCTACGCCTGGACCGGCGGCTCGTTCTGCCGGCAGCCGTGGCTCTTCCTGCTCACCGCCGGGGTGGCGTGTCTCAAGCTCGAGCGGCCGCGGTGGGCCGGCGCGCTGCTCGGCGCGGCGGCGGCCTTCCGCGTGTTCCCGGTCCTCTTCCTCTTCGGCGCGGCCATCGCCCTGGTGGCGCAAGCGCTCCGCGATCGAGCGCGCTGGCGCACGGTGGTCGACTTCCTGGCGGCGGCGGCGGTGGTCGCCGGCATCCTGGTGGGGACGAGCCTGGTCTCTTTCGGGCTCGAGCCGTGGCGCGACTTCTTCGCCAAGATCTCGCAGCACAACCGCGTCTTCTGGGTCATGCACGTCGGCTTCTCCCGGCTGGTCGCCTGGGCGCCCGGGATCGAGCGCCAGGATTTCTGGTACGAGAGCGGCCTGCTGCGCTTCGTCGCCTGGCAGGAGCGGCTCGAGGCCATCGTGGCCAGCCGCGAGCCCTGGGTGACGCTCATCAAGGGGACGACCGCCGCCGCCGCGCTGGGCCTCGCGACGCGCCTCGGTCCCTGGCAGGCGGCTCCGGTGGTCGGCGGGACGCTGCTCTTCTTCTGGGCGATGCCGGCGAACTACTACTACATCTACCTCGCCCTCTTCCCGGCGGTCTTCTGGACGGACCGGGGGCGGCCGACCGACGCCCTGCGCGTCGGAGCGCCCTTCGCGCTGCTGGTCGGGATGGCCCTCTGCCCGCTGGCGAGCACGGACCAGATCGTGCAGAACGCGCTCCTGAACGCCTCCGTCGCGGCGTTCTTCGCCCTTCTGCTGCTGACGCTCGCGTGGGACGAGCGCGCGGCGATCGGGGGGCTGCTCAGGCGGGTCGAGGGCCGAGCACCCCGCTCACCACGCGGTCCCGTTGCCCCAGGTCCCGGGTGATCTCGAGCGCGACGAAGCCCTGGTCCGCCAGCAGGGCGCGCGCCGCGGCGCCCTGATCGCAGCCGATCTCGAGCGCGAGCACCCCCTCGGGGGCGAGCCGGGCCGGCGCGGCGGCGACGATTCGGCGCACCAGATCGAGGCCATCGGCGCCGCCGGCGAGGGCGCGGCGGGGCTCGTGATCGCGGACGTCGACGGCGAGCCCGGGGATCTCGGCGTCGGCGACGTACGGGGGGTTGCCGACCACGAGATCGAAGCGCTCCGCTGGATCCAGCGGGGCGAACAGATCGCCCACCTGGACGCGCAGCGCATTCCAGGCCCCGAGGCGCAGCGCGTTCTCGCGGGCCAGCGCCGCGGCGCCGGGCTCGATCTCGACGGCCGTGACCTCCCAGGTGGGGCGCTGCCGCGCGAAGGCGATCGCGACGCAGCCGGAGCCCGTGCAAAGATCGAGAGCCTTGCCGCTGAGCGACCTCGAGCGCGTCCGCGCGAGGGCGACGTCCACCAGCGTCTCCGTGTCCGCGCGCGGCACCAGCACGCGGGCGTCGACGCGGAAGCGGTGACCGTAGAACTCCCGCTCACCGAGGATGTACGCGATGGGCTCCCCGGTCCGTCGTCGCTTGATGGCCTCGCGGTAGCGACCGAGCTCATGCGCCTCGAGCGAGCGCTGCGCCTCGATGACCAGCCGGATCCGATCGCAGCCGAGCACCTGCGCGAGGAGCAGCTCGGCCTCGAGCCGGGGGCTGTCCTGGCCGCGGCTGCGGAAGTCCTCCGTCGCCCAGGTGAGGACGCGCGCCACGGTCCACCCGCCCTCGCCCGGGTGCGCCTCGTCTGCCGGCGGCCGGCTCGTCACCGCCGTGGCTCCGTGGCGGCGGTCGGTGGCGGCGCGCCTTCGGGCGCCGCGGGTCCCGGCCTCACGCAGGGTTCGGCGGCGCAGCGGGCGCCGCTCCGGTCGGAGAAGAACGACGGGTAGAGCATGCAGAGCTTGCCGTGGTCGGTGCCGCCCGGCATCCAGAAGATGACCGCGCCCGCGTAGTGGCACCCGCTCGGCGCGCGCGCCCAGCCCCCCGCGCTCCAGCTCCAGCGGCGGCCCTCCCAGCGCCAGTGGCCGTCGACCCAGACGCAGTCGGCATCGTCGGGGAGCGGGGACGAGCCGATGACCTCGATCTGGGCGGCGGGGGGCGGGTAATCGGCCTCGAAGTCGCAGGGTGCGCCCGGCGGGCGGGGCCCCTGCGCTCCCGAGATCGGTCGCGGCAGCTGGCGGTGGCGGCAGGCCACCAGCAGGGTCAGGCACCCGAGGCCGGCGAGGGCGAGCGAGCGGCAGGAGCGGAGGGCAAGCTTCATCGGGCGTTCAGAGCAGCGTCCAGTCGAGGTAGAGGGCGACCAGCGCGGGGCCGAAGAAGAGGTACTCGAAGATGGCGAGGATGAGGAACGGGCCGAACGGGATCCGGGCCTGGAGCGCCCCTGGGTCCGGCTCTTGGCCGAGCGGGTCGGCAGCCAGCGCCGCCTCGAGGGCGGCGCGTTCCTCGCCCTCGGCCGCCGCGATGGCCGCCCGGATGGCCGCGCGCTCCTCGCGGACGGCCGCTGGCTCGTCGATCCGCCCGCGGGCGAGCAGCAGCGCGATCCCGCCCAGGGTGCCCTGGACGGCCCCGGCCAGGAGCGCGAACAGCGCCCCGGGCCAGCCGAACCAGGCGCCCGCGAGCATCACCAGCTTGGCGTCGCCCTGGGCCATGCCCGTCCTGCCGCGGAGCTTGCGGTAGAGGAGGTCGAAGGGGAGGTAGATCCCGAGGAAGCCGGCGAGCGCGCCGAACGCGGCGTCGCCCCAGGCGACCGCGGCCGGCCCCAGGGGGACGAGCCAGCCCGCCCACGGCGCGCCAGCGACGCTGCTCACGTCGAGCCGCAGCGGCGCCGTCAGCAGGCCGAGCGCCGCGCCCCCGAGCGTGATCTCGTCCGGCAGGATCATCTGGTCGATGTCGATGAAGGCGGCCGCGACCAGGCCCAGACCGAGGGCGAGGTAGGCGGCGAAGAGCAGCCCGCCGAGCCAGAGCGGGGTGTCGAACGGGCGGTCGAGCGCGACCAGCTCCAGGGTGGACCAGGCGAGCAGGCCGCCCGTCAGCTCGACCAGCGGGTACCGGACGGAGATCGGCGCCCGGCAGCAGCGCGCGCGCCCGCGGAGCAGGAGATAGCTCAGGAGCGGGACGTTGTCGTAGCCGCGGATCGGCGCCCCGCACGCCGGGCAGTGCGAGCCGGGGAACACGACGCTCTCGTCGCGCGGGAGCCGGTAGATGACCACGTTGAGGAAGCTGCCGAACACGAGGCCGAGCGACACGGCGGTCGTGGTCAGAAACCAGCGCGGGAGGTCGGCGACGAGGAGCACCGACCGGGGAGCATAGCGGCTCGGGGCCGCCCCGACGAACGACGGCGGAGGCGCCCCCCCGCGACCCGGAGCGGCGAGGGGTGGCGCGCGCCTTGGTGCGGCGTCGGGACGAGGGTACCGTTGCCGCGCCATGAGCCGCGACGACGCCACCACGCTCTCGCTGGACCGCTACGCGCCCGAGGCACGGGCCCTCGTCGCCGGGGCGCAGGCCCTCGCCGACGAGCGCAAGCACGTCGAGGTCCAGCCGCTCCACCTGCTCGTCCGGGGGCTCACCCGGGACCCGGGCGTGGTCGCCGTGTTCGAGCATGCCGGGGTCGCGGCGGTGCCCCTCCAGTCCGCGGCGGAGAAGGCGCTCGCCGAGCTGCCGCGCGGCCGTGAGCCGGCGTACCTCGCGGCGAGCATGCTCGACCTATTGGAGCGCGCCGAGCGGGAGGCGGAGCGGGAGCGCACCAAGCAGGTCGGGGTCGAGCACCTGCTCAACGCGCTCTCCCAGGAGATCCGCGGGCCCGCGGGGGAGGTCCTGTTCGCCTTCGGGGTGACGCCGGGGGCGCTCCGGGCCCACGTGCGCGCGCTCCGTGACGCGCCCCGGCCGGTGCGGGGCGGGGGGGGCGAGCCCGGCGCGCTCGCGGACGTTACCCGCGACCTGGTGGAGGCGGCGCGCTCCGACCGGCTCGATCCCGTGGTGGGGCGCGACGCCGAGGTGCGCCGGCTGCTCACCATCCTGGAGCGCCGGCAGAAGCACCACCCGCTGCTCGTCGGCGAGGCGGGCGTCGGACGGGGCGCGGTGGTCGTGGCCCTGGCGCGGCGGCTGGCGCGGGGCGACGTCCCGACCTCCCTCGCCGGCGCGCGCCTGCTCGAGCTCGACGTCGGCGCGCTCATCGCGGGGGCGCGGCTCCGGGGCGAGGTGGAGGACCGCGTGCGCAAGCTCGTTGCGGCGGTCGCGCGGTCCTCGGAGGACGTCATCCTGGTCGCGCGCGGCGTCGAGCAGCTCTTCGGGGCGGGCGTGGCCGGCAGCGGTGTCGGGGAGGCGCTGCGCCCCGCGCTCGAGCGCGGCGAGCTGCGCATGCTGGGGACCACCACGCCCGAGGGGGTCCGCCGGCTCGCCGAGCGGGACCCGGGCGTCCTCAGGTCCTTTACCCAGCTCGACGTCGACGAGCCCACGGTCGACGCGGCGGTGGAGATCCTGCGCGGGATCGCCGGGCGGTACGAGCGCCACCACGGAGTGCGCGTGAGCGAGGGCGCGATCGTCGCCGCCGTGCGGCTGGCCAAGCGCTACCTGCAGGACCGCTTCCTGCCCGACTCGGCGGTCGATCTGCTCGACGAGGCCGCAGCCTCCAAGCGGGTCGAGCTCGACGGCACCCCGGCCAGCGCCGACGAGGTGATCCGTCGCCTCGAGTCGCTCGAGGCCCAGCTGCAGAGCCTCGAGCCCGCGGGGGACGCCGTGACCGCCGAGGTGCGCGGGCGGCTCTCGCGCGAGGTGGCGGAGCTCGAGCCCCGCGTCGTCGAGCTGCGGCAGCAGATCGAGGCCCGGCGCGGCATCGTCGCCGCCGTGCGCGCGCTGCGCGGAGAGCTCGCCGAGGCGCAGCGCCAGCGGGACGCGGCCCGTGACGAGAAGGCGTTCGGCCGCGTCGGCGAGCTCGAGCACGTCGCCATCCCGGAGCTGGAGCAGCGCCTCGCGCGCGCGGAGGAGGCGGCTCGCGGCGCCGGCGCGTCGTCCGGTCCGGCGGAGCTCGGGGAGGGGGACGTCGCCGCCACGCTCGCGCTCCGGACCGGGATCCCGGTGAGCAAGATGCTGGAGGGCGAGGCCGCCAAGCTCCTGGAGATGGAGCCGCGGCTGGCGGAGCGGGTCGTCGGCCAGGACGAGGCGCTTCGGGCCGTGGCGCGGGCGGTGCGCCGCGGGCGGGTGGGGCTGCGCGATCCGGGCAAGCCCATCGGCAGCTTCCTCTTCCTCGGTCCGAGCGGGGTCGGCAAGACCGAGCTCGCCAAGGCGCTGGCGGAGTTCCTCTTCGACGACGAGCAGTCCCTCACCCGCCTCGACATGAGCGAGTTCATGGAGCGCCACATGGCGCAGCGGCTGATCGGCGCGCCGCCGGGCTACGCCGACAGCGAGCAGGGCGGCTTCCTCACGGAGGCCGTGCGCCGCCGCCCCTACTCGGTGCTGCTCTTCGACGAGGTGGAGAAGGCGCACCAGGACGTCTTCAACCTCCTGCTCCAGGTGCTCGACGACGGTCGCCTGACCGATGGCCGCGGCCGTCGCGCAGATTTCTCGAACACCGTGGTCATCATGACCAGCAACATCGGCTCCGCGCGCATCCTCGACACCGACGCCAAGCTCTTCGAGAGCGAGGAGGGGCGGGCAGCCCTGCGCGACGTCCTGCTCGACGAGCTCCACCGCTTCTTCCGCCCAGAGTTCCTCAACCGCATCGACGACGTCGTGGTGTTCCGACCGCTGACCAAGGAGCATCTCCGCGCCATCGTGGCCATCCAGCTCGCCGCCCTCGAGCGCCTGCTGGCCGAGCGGCGGCTCCGGCTGGTCCTCACCGACGCCGCTCGGGATCGACTGGTAGACCTCGGCTACGAGCCGGCGCTGGGGGCGCGGCCCCTGCGGCGCGAGATCGCGCGGCAGGTGCAGGACCCGCTGGCGGAGGCGCTGCTCCGGGGTCGCTTCGCGGACGGGACCACGCTCACCGTCGACTGCGACGGCGACGCCCTCACCCTCGCCGGCGACGCGGTCAGCGCTTGAGCGCCAGGGTCGCGCCGAGCACGGAGCGGGTCGCCTCCGGCTCGAGCTGCCCCACCACCCACTCCTCCTCGGCGAGCCGGACCGCCCCCAGCCGCACCTCCGGATCGAACTCCTTGAGCAGATCCAGGAGGCAGACGCCGGCGGTGGTGGCGCCCACGAGCGCGGCCACGGGGAAGAAGTCGCCCGCGTCCGTGGAGACGTGGGACTGCCAGAGCACCTTGCCCGCCTGCGCGTCGACCGCCCAGTCGATCTCGACCGCGCCGGTGACCGACACGGAGTGAAGGTCGAAGGTCGCGCCGGCGGCGCGCGCGGCCCGGACGCCCGCGGCGCGGGCGAGCAGGAGCCCGCGGCCGTCGAGCAGCCGGTCCCGCGCCAGCAGCGTCATCACCTCGGTCCGCACCGGCTCTGCCGCCGACAGGGCGATCTCGGCGTGAGCGAGCGGACCGCGCCACCCGTCGTAGCGGCGGGTGGGGGTGCCGCTGAGCTCCGTGAACGCGCGCCACAGCAGGCGCTTGTTGTTACGAAGGACGTTGAGCACGTAGCGCGCGAACGGCGGGAGCCGGGTCCAGTGGGTCCGGGCAAAGCTCGGCTGGAGCCCCAGCCCCTCGAGCACGCCCGGCAGTGGCTCGTCCTCGGGGGTCGTGTGCTCACCCACCAGCTCGACGTGGCGGATGGGGACGTGCCGGAGCAGCGCGCGGGCCGTCTGGTCGTCGATCACGTCGCGCGCCCCCGCCTTGGCGATGGCCCAGCGGAGGTCGACCGGCAGCTCCGTCCACGCGCGGAGCGAGATCTTCACCCCGGAGCTGCGGAACAGGCGCGTGGCAGCGAGCGGCTGTCGCTCCAGGTCCGGTCCGAGATCCTCGCAGGCGAGCACGGCTCGGGGTCGGGCGTCGGGGTCGTTGGGCATGGCGGGGGGGGCCCCAATCTACACGAGGCCGCGGATGAACTTGTAGGGGACCCGCGCCTGGTAGGCGCCAAAATCCGGGTTGGAGGCGGCGAGGAAGACCTCCTCCCGCTCGGAGCGCAGCCAGTACTGCAAGAACGGCATCAACGCCCCCACCCACATCAGGCCGGGGCCGAGCGTCTTGGCCGCCACCAGGAACAGCATGGGGCCCTCGAGCGTGTAGCTCGGGTGGCGGATGACGGAGTAAAAGCCGTGGTCCACCAGCCCCTTGTCCACCATCACGCCGAACTTGGTCCCCATGTTGAAGATGCTCGCGGCATAGATCACGTTCAGGGCCAATTCGGTCACGCCGAGGACGGCGTGGAGCGGCCCGGCGGCGACGGTCGGTACCGGGCCGTAGAGCCACGGCACCACGGCCCAGAGCAGGCCGGCGAGCAGCGGACCGTAGCAGATCGCGTTGGTGAACCAGCCGAGGAGCGTGAAGTCCACGTTGCGGATGGTGGTCAGATGCAGGGCGTGCACGAAGGAGTGCACGTACCCGATGAGGCAACCCACCACCGTCACGCCCCAGACCAGGTAGCGGAGGACGCTCAGCCATTGGTCGAAGGTGAGCGGCGCCACGCCGGTCGCGAGCAGCACCCCGACGTTGTGCACGGTGGCGCGCACCCAACGCGCCATCGACACCGGCCGCGCGAGGGTGGCGTCGACCAGGCGGAGCTGGTCGTCCGCCGGGCTCATGAACTCGATGGCGCGGTTGAAGTCCGCGGAGAGGAAGCCGACCAGCGTGTAGGCGAAGGCCCAGAGCACGGCGAGATGCAGGACCCACACCAGGGCGAGCTGGGCCTTGGCGTTGCGGGTGAGGCGGCGCTCGATCCAGCGCGGCTCGTAGCGGAGGGCGTGCCAGAGGGCGAGCGGGAGGTGACGCCCGCCCCGGCCGAGCCAGGCGAGGTGCGCCACGAGCAGCGCGCCGGGCAGGACCAGCCGCACGCTCGGCGGGACGAGCTCCCCGAGCTGCCGGAGCCCGCCCGCCCCGCTCGCGGTCGCCCGCGCCAGCGGCTCGAGCCCGGGTCCCCACCAGGCGAGCCAGGCCGCGACGTCCCCGAGCTTGCCCGCGAGCCAACCGGGGAGCGCGACGAGGGCGCCGCCGACGAAGGCGTAGAGCGCGGCCGAGGCGGCGAGCGCGAAGACGAGCCCCAGGCCGCGGCGCGGCAGGGACCCTAGCCCCCGCACCGCCCGCCGCGCGCTCCGCCCGAGCTCGGCGAGCAGGCCGTGGCCGCGCCGGAAGAAGAGGAAGAGCTCGAGCGCGAGCACCACCGCGAAGGCGGTGATCTCGAAGGCGACGAGCCAGGGCGAGCGCGAGAAGAGCACCACCGTGGTGGGGACCGTGAACTCGCTGGCCAGCAGGCCCGCGACGTTGTCGCGGGGGCCGGTGAGCACCTGGGCGAGCTTGCCGGCGTGGTGGCGGCCGAGGCGAGTGAGCGTGGGGTTGCCGTCCACGGCGGGCATCACGACCACGAGCTCGCCCACGCGCTCCCAGTCCTTGAACAGCACCAGCCGCTCGCGCGGCTGCAGGCCATGCTGCGTCCCCATGTCCACCGAGAAGAGATCGCCGGCGCGCCCCACCACCAGCCCGTGGCGGCCGGGGGGGACGATGGCCGCGCCGGGCTCGAGCTCGCAGCGCAGCCGCTCGGCGTCCGCCGCGATCACGCGCGCCCGCGCGAGCTCGGGCTGGAACTCCCCGTGGAAGCGGTAGATGGGGACCTCGTCGCCCACGCCGATGCGGAAACCCGGGGGCCGCGGGAGCTCGAAGGCGCGGCCGTCCTCGAGGTAAGGCAGAGGCAGCACCCGCGTGTGGGAGACGTGCACTGGCACCAGGCAGGCGATGACGACGGTGGCCGACAGCAGGACGTTCATCACCAGGTGCATCGCGGACGCGAAGGGCGTCAGCCGCGCCGGGCGGGGCGTCGCTCGCGCCGCCCCCGCCGGGCCGGGTCGCGGCGCGCGCGCTCGCGGCGAGGGAGGCGGGGGGGAGCTGTGCGTCGAGTCGCTCATGGGAGGCAGGGGGCGAGGCGGGCGCGCGGGCCTGGCCGCGGCCGCATCTTAGGGGGTCGCCGAAAAAACGCGACGGGCCGGCGCCACAGCGCCGACCCGTCCTGCGTTCGCGGCGGCCCCGGGGACCCCGCCGTCTTGGCCGCGGCCCCTCAGATGGCCGTGA
>CAYOLF010000050.1:0-23074 GCA_964404725.1 uncultured Polyangiaceae bacterium | reverse complement strand
CCGGTGCCCGCGCCAGTGCCAGTGCCAGTGCCGGTTCCGGTGCCCGCGCCAGTGCCAGTGCCAGTGCCGGTTCCGGTGCCCGTGCCCGCGCCGCCGCCGGTGCCGAAGGTCGGCCCTGTGGCGTCATCACCACAGGCCACGACGGCCAACGCCGCTGCGCCAGTGAGAACCGAGATCCAAATGAGACTAGTCTTCATGGGCTAACCAGGACCTTTCGCGATGAAACCTAACCAAGTGAGCGCTCAGACGCCGGCGCCCCGGGAGCGACCCGGGGTCGCGACTCGGAGAATAGCCCCCGATCCCGGACCAGACAAATCGAATCATCCGTAGGAAAATGCCGCAAACGAGTGAAGAAGACGCGTCCAGTCTGGTCCCATGGGCAAGCGGCGCGGAGCCGCTCCCGCCCGGTCCCCCGACGTGCAGCCCGGCGAACTCGCGGGGGAATTCGGGCTCCGTCGCGGTTCGTCGAGGAAGGTGACGTACCGGAATGTCCCGACGCGTCAGAGGACCAGCCCGAGGCCCACGAGCAGCGACGCGGAGCCGCCGAAGCGCGGGTAGTCGCCCACGAAGTAGAGGGAGCCGTCGGCGAACGCCTGCCGGGATCCGCCGGCGAGAGCCGACCGCGGGCCGAAGAGCGTCCCGGACTGATCGACGACCGCGGCGAGGCCAGTCGAGAGGTTCAGCGTGAGCCACTGGGGCACCAGATCGATGCTGGTCCCCAGGGTCGCCCCGAGCTCGGTCCCGAGGCCGCTGCGCGCGGAGGTCACGATCTCGCAGCTCGTCGTCGTCCCAGCGACCTCGAGCGGGGCGCAGCCCCCCCCCAGCGTGCCCTCGGCCGCGGGCGCTTCGACGCGCAACCATGCCGCCCCCAGCCCCACCCAGAGGCGAAGGCGGGGCGTCAACACCCAGGTCGGCTCGAGGCGAGCTCCGAGCGCCCAGGCGTCGAGCGCGTCCTGGCGGAGCACCGTGTCACCGGGGGCGCTCCGGCCGTCGGCGCCGACCATCGCTGGACGCGTGAGGGTGACCGCATGCGAGCTCTGGCGGGCGACCAGGCGCAGCCCCATCCACGGCGCGAGCTCCACGCGTGCGGAGCCTGCCCAGGCGAGGCCGGCGGCGTAGTCGGCGCCGCCCGAGCGCGCCGGGAGCGCTTGCATCCCCAGATCCGCGCCGAGCGTGACCCGTCGGACCCGCTCGAGCCGTGGCAGGTCGCGCCTCCGCGCGTCGTCGCCCAGCGTGGAGCCGCTGCTGGCCGACTCGGTCGGGTCCGCCGCCTCGGTCGGGTCCGCTGCCTCGGCGGGCGGCGCGGCGGGCGCCTCGGCCCAGGCGGGGAGCGTGGTGGCGAGGGATGCCGCGAGGAGGCAGGCCGACGCTCGCATCGTCACCCCCGGAGCTGCGCGCCGAGGCGCGCGGCGGCCGCGTGCACCCGGGCCTGGGCCTCGTCCACCTCGCGATCGGTGAGGGTGCGCGCGTGGTCGGGATCGGTCGTCGCGCGCGGGTCGCGGAAGGTGAGGCGGAAGGTGAGCGAGCGGCGCCCGGCGGGCACGGGCGCCCCCACGAACAGGTCGAGCAGCTCGGCGGCCTCACAGAGCTCCCCGGCGGCCTCCCGCAGCGCCTCCAGCATCGCGCCGGCGCCGAGCTCGTCGGACGCCTCGAGCGATACGTCGCGCGTCGTGGCGGGCAGGCGGGGCAGGGGCCGATAGCGGGGCACCAACGGCTCGATTCGCTCGAGCGCCGCGAGGTCCAGCTCCACGACGAACGCGGTCCCGTCGAGGTCGAGCGCGTCGACGACGTCCGGGTGCAGCGGTCCGAAGCTGCCCACGGGCGCCCCGGCGACGCCGATGGTGGCCGCGCCCCGGGGGTGGAGCCGCGCGAGCTCGGGCGCGCCCGCGGCGGGGGTGATCTCGGCGGCGCGGCCCGTCAGGCGCTCGACGAGCTCGACCGCGATCCCCTTGGCGTCGTAGACGTCCACCTCGGGTCGCGCGAGGTGCGCGGGGCGCTGCCCGGCCAGAACCGCCGCGAAGGCGGGGCGCTGCTCGGGCAGGATCCCGCGGTCGAGGGGGAGCTCGGGGCGCGCCTCCTGGGCGCGGCCGGACCTCGCGGTGGTCGAGGGGGGCAGGAACAGGGTCCCGATGGTGAACAGGCGCACGCTCCGCTCGCCGTGACGGCGCGCGCGGCGCAGGGCGTCGAGCAGGCCGGGGAGCAGGCTCGTGCGCATCACGCTGCGCTCCTCGCTCAGCGGGTTGACGAGGGTGACGACCGCGGCCGGTGCCCCCACCGCCGCGAGCTCCGCCGGGGAGGTGAAGGCGTAGGTCAGCGCCTCCGAGAGGCCGAGCTCGACCGCGACGCGCCCGAGCTCGCGCTCGAGCTTGCCCGAGACGCGGGGCGGCTGCGGGGCGATCGGGGGCAGGACGGTGGGGATGGCGTCGAGGCCGCGGATCCGCGCCACCTCCTCGATGAGATCGTGCTCCCCCTTCACGTCGGGGCGGAAGCTCGTGCCGCGCACCCGGGCGACGCGCTCGCCCCCCTCGTCGGCGACCGACTCGACCGCGAGGCCCAGGCGATCGAGGATGGCCGTGGCCTCGTCGAAGGGGACGGGGACGCCGAGCAGGGCGTCGAGGCGGCCCGAGCGCAGCCGCAGGGTCGGCACCTCGGGCAGGCCCTGCCGGGCGTGGATGGCGCCGCGCACCAAGGCGCCGCCCCCGAGCTCGGCGGTGAGGCTCGCGGCGCGGTCGAGCGCGCGCTCGAGCGCACCGAAGTCCACGCCCCGCTCGAAGCGGTAGCTGGAGTCGCTGGCGAGGCCCTGCCGGCGGCTGGTGCGTCGGATCCCGCGGGGGGAGAAATAGGCCGCCTCGAGCAGCACGCGCGTCGTCCCGTCGTGGATCTCGCTGACCGCCCCGCCCATGACACCGGCGAGCGCGCTCGGTCCCTCGGCGTCGGCGATCACCAGATCGTCCGCGTCGAGGCGGCGCGCGACCCCGTCGAGGGTGGTGAACGGCTCGCCCGCCGCCGCGCGGCGCACGATGATGCGCGCGCCCCGCACCCGGTCCAGATCGAAGGAGTGCAGCGGCTGCCCGACCTCGAAGAGCAGCAGGTTGGTGACGTCGACCACGTTGGAGATGGGGCGGAGCCCGAGGCTGGTCAGGCGGTGGCGGAGCCACAGCGGCGACGGCCCGATCGTCACCCCGAGCACGACGCGCGCGCCGTAGTGCGGGCAGCGCTCGAAATCGCGGTTTTCGACCGCGATCAGCCCGGCGAGCTCGGCGTCGGCCAGGCGCGGCGGCGCGGGCACCGGCGGGAGCGCCAGGGGGATGCGGTAGATCGCGGCCAGATCGCGGGCGACGCCCACGTGGCAGAGCGCGTCGGCGCGGTTCGGGGTCACGGAGACCTCGAAGATGGTGTCGGTCACGCTGGGCAGGGCCGTGGCGAGCGGCGTCCCCGGTGCGGCCGTGCCCGCCGGCAGGATCAGGATCCCCGCCGAGGCGTCGGCGACGCCGAGCTCCCGCTCGCTGCAGAGCATCCCCTCGCTGACCACGCCGGCGATCTCGCGGGACTCGAGCGTCATGCCCACGGCCGGCAGGGTGGTGCCGAGCGGCGCGAGCGCGACCAGCCCACCGGGCTCCGGCACGTTCGGCGCGCCGCAGACGACCCGCTGCTCGACCCCGCCGCCGCGGTCCACGGTGACCAGGCGGAGCTTGTCCCGCTGGGGGTGGGGCTCGATCCGGCGGACCATGGCGACGACGACCGGCTCGAGTCCGGCGCCGAACGGGGTCAGCCCCTCGACCTCGAGCCCGGCCTGGGTGAGCCGCTCCGCCACCTCCGCGGGCGCGGCGGAGAGATCGGGCAGGAGCTCGCGGAGCCAGCGATGAGAGACGCGCATGATTCGGGCCCGCTCATACCACGGCCCCCCGGGGCTCAGAAGTCGGAGCTCAGGATCTCGTCGGCGCGGCGGATGATCTCGAGGCCGTAGTCGGTCCACGTGCCCTGGCCCCAGTAGCGGTAGCAGCTCGTCTGCGCCGTCATCAGGTGGAACAGGGCGTTGCGGTAGCGCCGCTCCCCGGGCGCGGCGCCCGCCGCGACCCCGGCGAAGCGTGCCGACAGACGCTCCAGGGGACCGAGGAGGTTGTCGTAGCCTTTCACCCAGGACAGGTCGTTGGTCCAGCTCCCGCCCTCCATGTGGAAGCGACCGTCGGCGCGCCGCAGCTCCTCGACGACGGCCGCGAGCCGCTCGGGGCCGTCGCCGGGCTGCATGGCCTCCCAGATCCGACGCTGGAAGAGGGGCTGGATCACGGGGAAGTCGCGCTCGTTGACCCCCATCGCTGCGAGGTGGTCGAGGTACTCGGTGCCGCCGAGCGCGGGCGTCTCGGAGCCCGCGCAAGCGCGCATGACCTCGTGGTACTTGGACGGAAACTCGTTCATCATCACCCCGCCGTTCTCGCCGTCGGCGATCTGGGTGACGAGCGGGGGGACGAGGTGGCCGCCGAGCTCGACGCGGCCGAGCCCGCAGGCTTCGTAGTACGGCTGCATCTGGGCCACGAGCTTGGTGTCGCTCCCCTGCGTCTTCACCAGGGCCACGATGCTCGCCTCGTCGCCGCGGCTGTTGCGGCAGACCAGGCGGTGCGGGACGTGCCGGCGCTGCGGCGTGCGCCCCGTGTCCGGCTCCTCCACCGTGTGCTCCTGCAACAGCACCCACTCGTAGCCGCAGTCGCGCAGCGTGCGGACGAACTCGTAGGCGACGTCGGGGTGGTTCGGCAGCGCCATCTCGCTGGGGGAGAAGCCGCGCACGCGCCCTAGCGCCTGAAGGCCGAAGAGCGCCGCGAAGTGATGCTGCCAGGCGCGGACGTGCGCGCGGAAGTCCTGCACCGGGGTCGAGGGGGCCACGGCGTGACCCCAGGGGCAGCCGAGCCACTCCACGGCCCAGGAGAACTCCGGGTTCTGGGTGATCTCGCGGAGCGAGTCGAGCACGTCGTCGGCGCCCATCTGCCGGAGCCCGTGGAGCAGGGTGCCGGAGTACTCGAGCATCACCCGCGGGCTCTTGCCCTCGCGGATCAGCGCCGGGATGAACTCCCCCATGCGCTGATAACACCAGCGGAAGACCGAGGCGTTGTGGTTGTCGCCGACGCCCTGGTTGGCGAACATGTGCGCCAGATTGCTGATCAGCGCGGCCGAGCGCAGATCGCCGCCCCCCGCCGGGATCAGGGGCTGGTGCATGTGGAGCGCGATCGCGAACGCGCTCTTCGCCCGCCCGAAGTCGACGTGGCCTGGCGTCGTCCGGTCCGGCCCCGGCCGCGGCCGCGTCGCCGCGGCCACCGGCTCCTCGAACCCGCTGACGTTTAGCACCCCCTCGACGTACTCCGGCAGCACGACCATGGGATGGACCTACCGGAGCCGCCCGGGGGCGTCGAGCCTCCCCGGGTGAGACGCGCCCGCGGCCGCGGCGGGCGGCGCCCTGCCACTTGGCCGGACGGGCCGCGTCAGGGGAAGGCGCCCGACCGGCCGCGGGTGGTGGGCCCCGCGCGCGATCGCGGCGAGCGCACGGGCGCGGCGGGCCGGCGTCGCTACAATGGCGCCCGTGCGCTCGCGGCTGGTCGCGCTGCCCCTCTTCTACTTCGTCTCCTTCTCGGCGATGGGGGTGTTCTTCCCGTTCCTGTCGCCCTGGCTCGAGGCGCGCGGGATCAGCGGCTTCTGGCTGGCGGCCTTGAGCGCCTTGCGCCCGATCGCCGGCATGGCCGCGCCGCCGCTGGTCGGGCTGCTGGCGGATCTCTGCGGCTGGCGCCGGTCGCTGCTCCGGGCGACGGCCCTCGGCGCGGCGCTCGCGTTCGCCGGGCTCTCCGCGCTGGTGGCGACCGGCGTGGTGACGATCCCGGTGCTGTTCGTCCTGCTCGCCGCGTTCTCCCTCTGCCGCATGCCGATGACCGTGCTCACCGACGTCGCCGCGCTGGAGACGGCGGCGCCCTTCGGCCGGCTGCGCCTGTGGGGCTCGCTGGGGTTCTTGGTCGCCGCGGCCCTGATCGGCCATCTCGTCGACCTCGACGCGGCGCTCCCGTACCCGCTCGTGGTCACCGGCCTGCTCCTGGTCACGGCGGGCGTTGCTCACCTGCTGCCCGCCTCGCCGGCGTCGCCGCCGGCCCCCGTGTGGTCGGCGGCGCGCGCGCTGGTGAGGGCCGGGGATTTTCAGATCTTCCTGCTCGGCGTCTTCGCCTGGCTCGCGGCGCACTCGGCCTACGATCTGTTGATCTCGCTCCACCTGCGCGATCTGGGGGCCTCGGCGGGCTTCATCGGGGCCGCGTGGGCGCTTGGCACGCTGGCGGAGGTGCTCCTGATGGCGCGCTGCCGGCCCTGGCTCGAGCGCTTCGGAGCGCCGCAGCTCCTGGTGGTCGGGGCGGGGGTGGCCGCGCTGCGGTGGGCCCTGCTCTCCGTGCTGAGCTCCCCGTGGCTCGTGCTCTGGCTCCAGCCGCTCCACGCCGGCTCGTTCGCCCTCGTCTACGTCGCCGCGGTCGAGCACGTGCGGCGGCGCGCGGACGCCCCCGTGCTCGCCACCGCGCAGGGGCTCCTGAACGCGGCCAGCGGTGCCGGCGCGGCGCTGGCGATGTTCCTCTGGGCGCCGCTCTACGCCGCGGCGGGCGGGCGGGTGGTGTTTGCCGGCGCCACCCTGATCGCGCTGACCAGCGTGGCCGCCTTCGCCTGGCACCTCGCGCCCCTCGCCCACCGCACCCTACGCGGTGCGGTGGCAGGGGAGTAGGTCGGCGCCGGTTACTCCTCGAACGGCTCGGGATCGAGCTCCGGCACCGGGGGCTCCGGCGTCTCGTCCTTCTTGTCGTCCTTCTTCGCGTCGGCGGCGGACTGGAACTTGTCAGCCTTGGCGAGGACCCACCCCGCAGCCCAGGAGGAGATGCTGTAGATCTGCTGGCTGGTCCCCGGCATCATCCAGCGGCTCTCGCCCTCGGCGTTGGCGCCGAGCTTCACGATCCGCTGGGCCCCGTCCTCGAGGGTGATGGTCAGGGTGGCGATCGGGGCTTCGAGCCCGACGTCCGCGGGGGTCTTGCCGTCGCCGAAGTCGTCGGCGTTCAGGGCTTTGAAGGCGCGGATCAGGTCCTCCACCTTCTTGACGTCGAACCGCTCCAGCGCCTTGGCGGCCGGGGCCTTGGCGGCCTTGTGCTTGGCCGTCCACTTCCCGTCCACCTTGGCGAACGCGAAGGTGCCGTTCTCGTTGACCAGGTCGATCGATTTGACCTTGTCGTCCTCGAACTTGAAGATCTCTCGGTCGCGCCAGCCGCGCACGTCGCGCTTGAAGGTGAAGGACGAGTAGCCGTCCACGCCGTACACGCCGTCGCGCCCCGTGATGCGGGTCATGGTCCCGCGGCCGGCGGTCTCGCCGAACCAGAAGTCGCCGAGCTTCTCGTCCTTCTTGTAGAGGATCGCGTGGAGGGCCTTCTGATCGCTGACGCCGAGCTTGTCGTAGGCGTCGGTGCCGGCGGCGATGAGCTCCTTGACCGTGAGCTTCTCCAGGCTCGTGAGCAGCGACTTGACGTTGGCCTCGTTGGCCTTGGCGTCGACCGGCGCGGTCAGGCGCCACTCCTCGCCCTTCTTCTCGAGCACCACCCGAGAGGGCTTCTTCTTCTCGGCCTCGGTCGCCTTCTCGTCGCCGGGGACGGTGACCTCGATCTTGTCGATCTCCTTGGTCTTCGCCTCCCCTAGCTCGATCTTGGGGAGGTCCGCCTTGGCCGCGGCGGCGCTGTAGACCCGGGCCTCCTCTGTCTTCTGGCGGTTCTGGAAGTAGATCCCGACTCCGAGCAGAGCGGCGACGCCGAGCCCGATGTACAGCTTGTGCTCAGTGGAGAGTGCCATGGTGACCTGATTCTTCTCAGATTCGCTTCTGGTTGCCCTTCGACTGGCGCCACTGCCAGCGGCCGAGGCCGATCAGCGCGAAGAGCAGCGGCAGGCCGAGCGTGAGCGACCACTGGACGTTGGTCTGGATCCGCTGCCGGGCCTTGCGGTACTCCTCGTCCTTCTTGCGCAGCGACTCCTCGTCGTCCTCGGCCGTCGCCTTCGGCTTGTCGAGGGTCGCGTAGGTGAGGTTGGTTTCGCCGACGAGCTTGGCGCTCACCGCGAGCAGATCGCTGTCGCCGCTCATCCAGTCCAGGGTGTTCTTGAGGACGAGGATGGTGGTGGTGAGGAAGCCGCGCGCGTAGGGATCGGCCAGCATCTGCAGGTTCTTGTCGCCGCCGACGCCGCCGAACATCTGGAACTGCCCGCCGAGCTCAGGCCCGTTGCCGGAGTAGGCGAAGGGGTTGGTGAGGAACTGGCTGGACGCCACCAGCAGCACCCGTGACGGCTCGGGCGCCACGTCGTTGGGCTTGATGGCGTCGTCCTTCTTGCCGAAGGCGCTCTTGAGCTTGCCCTCGGCGACGGCGGCGATGATCCGCTGCTCCTCGGTGCTGGGGATCCGCCACTCGGCCTTCGGCTTCATGTCCACCGTGTCGGTGGTGAGCACGCCGGTGTTCTTGGTGGTCCGGGCGACGGGGAAGAGCTTCACGTCGGCGGGCTGCTTGTCGCGGAGCAGCTCGATGCTGGACGGGTACGGGAACACCACCTGGTCGAGCCGGAAGAAGGCGGGGAAGGAGGTGTCGAGGCGCTTCTCGTTCTCCTCGAAGCGGGAGTCGTCCTGCGCGATGGCGATGCCCGGGTGCGGGATCACCTGCGGCCGGCCGAACCCGCTCATCACCTGGACCTCGAACTGGCCGCCGAAGTCAAAGACGGCGTTCTTGTTGAGCTTGAGCCCGTAGCCCTCCAGGAGCGGCTCCAGGCCCCACAGCTTGAGGTCCGCCTGCATCTCGGCGTCGTTCGGCTTGAGCGTCACGGCCGAGACGAACACCGCCAGGCTCTTGTTGCCGCGGAGCAGGAACTCGTCGATCCGTCGGAGCTCCTTCTCCGTGTAGTCCTTGCGCGGCTGGGTGATGATGAGGCCCTCGATCGCGGGCTCGATCTCGCTGTCGCCGCCCGCGAGGTCGAGCTCCTCGATGCTGTAGAAGGGGAAGGCCTGGTCGAGGATCCCCTTCATGCTGGGGGCCCCGCCGCGTCCCTGGCGCGCCACCAGGTTGTTGTCGGTCAGCTTGAGCTCATCCTTGCCGGACAGCACCGCGATGCGGTGCTTGACGTTGTCCGCCTTGTCCCGGATCTCCCGGATCTTGTTGGTGATCCAGAACTCGAGCCCCTGGCTCCACCCGGGCTGGAGCTGGGGGATGACGGCCTTCTCGCTGCCGTACTTCAGCACCAGACCCATGTAGCCCTGGGTGAGCTCGAGCTTGCCGGACTCGGTGGCGGCGCCCTCCTGGCCGAACGCCATCGGCTGCAGCCCCGCCTCCTCCGCCTGCTTGCGCGTCTCGTCGTCCGCCGCCTCGACGATGGTGAACTTGAACTTGCCCTGCCCGGCCCGCTCGTACTCCTTCAAGAGGTCGGTCAGGTCGTCGACGAAGACGTCGAGCTGGGCGAGGCCCTTGGTGACGTACACGTCCACCTGTAGCGGCGAGCCGAGGCTCCTGACCAGCCTGCCGCTTCCCTCGCTGAGGGTGTGACGCTGGGCTCGGGTCCAATCGAACCGCTGGTACCAGCCGTACGACAGGACATTGACCATCACGCCGATGGCGATCACCACCAGCAGGTACACGCCCGTCTGGGCGGCAACGACTCGCTTGCGGTCTTGGCTTGCCATGCTCATGCCCACTTGCGGCGCTCGAGCGCCCGAAACGCGACGATCAGGCTCACCACCGTGACCGTCAGGAAGTAGAGGATGTCGCGGGTGTCGACCAGCCCCTTGGCGAAGCTGTCGAGCCGCTTGTCGAAGCTGATGAAGCGGAGCGCGAGCCCGAGCGTGCCCCCCGTCTTGTCGGCGACGAACCCGAGCACGAACCACAGCATCAGGAGCAGGATGAAGGTCACGATGGCGGCCACGGCCTGGCTGTTCGTCACCGAGCTCACCAGCAGCCCGAGCGCCGTCGCCGCCGAGGTGAGGAGGACCAGCCCGAGGTAGCCGGCCCAGATCGCCCGCCAATCGAGCACGCCGAGGTTCCACGGCCAGCCGAACATCACCGCCGGGTAGGCGAGCGTCGCCACCACCAGGATGAGCACCAGCGAGAGGGCGCCGAGGTACTTACCCAGGATGACGTCACTGTCCTTCACCGGCAGCGTGATCAGCATCTCGAGCGTGCCGCTCCGGCGCTCCTCGGCCAGAAGGCGCATGGTAACGATGGGGACGACGAGCACGCACAGGCCCCAGGGCGCCCAGCGGAAGAGCTGCAGGAGGGTGGCCCGATCGGCACCCCAGAAGTCGCCCACCGTGAAGAACAGGATCCCGACCCCGAAGAGGCTCAGGCAGATGATCACGTAGGCGAGCGGAGAGTCGAAATAGGCGCGGAATTCCCGCTTCGCGATGGTCAGCATCGGCGACATGGCTCAGCGTCCCTTCTTCGTGGGCTTGCGGACGGGCTCGTCCTTGGCCTCGTCCTCGTCTTCTTCGTCGTCCTCGAGGTCGTCGTCGTCTTCTTCGTCGTCGTCCTCGTCCGCGTCGTCGTCGCCCGCCTCGTCGTCGTCCTCGTCCGCTTCGTCGTCCTCGAGGTCGTCGTCGTCGTCCTCCTCGAGATCCTCGTCGTCGTCGTCCTCGAGGTCCTCGTCGTCGGCGCCGCTGCGCCAGGCCTCGCCGCGATCGAGGTGCTCGTCGCTCCGGGTCAGGTCGCGGAAGACCGCGTCGAGGCTCTGCGCCTCGCGCCGGAGCTCGAGCAGGAGCCAGCCCTGCTCGACCATGAGCCGGAAGAGGTCGCCGCGCAGGTCGAGGTCCTGCTTGCTGACGAGGTCGAACTTGTGCTCGCCCGTCTCCGTCGGCAGCTCGCGGACGCGCTCGGCGCCCGCGATCCCCGCCAGCGCCGCCTGCACCTGGGTCGCGGTGGGGGCGCCGTTCTTCAGCCCCCGGCGCTCGTCGACGGTGAGCACGTACTTGACCCGGCCCGTCTTGCCCCGGATCTCGTCCAGCGGCCCGTCGGCGACGACGCGCCCCTTGCTGACGATGATCGCGCGGGCGCAGGCGGCCTCGACCTCCGCCAGGTTGTGGGTCGAGAGCAGGATGGTCCGGTCCTGGCCGATCTCCTTGATGTACCGCAGCACCTCGGCCTTCTCGTTCGGATCGAGGTCGCTGGTCGGCTCGTCGAGGATGAGGATCGGTGGATCGTGGATCAGCGCCTGGCCGAGCCCGACCCGCTGCCGGAAGCCGTGGGAGAGGGTGCCGATCTCCTTGTTCAGGGTCCGGGCGAGGCCGCACACCTCCACCACCTTCTTCATCCGCTTCCGGAAGGTGTCGGCGTCGAGCCCGCGCACCTCCGCCACGAACTGGAGGTAGTCCCAGACCGTCATGTCCGTGTACAGCGGTGCGCGCTGCGGCAGGTAGCCGAGCTTCCGTCGCACCGCCAGCGGGTCGTCGAAGACGTCGACCCCATGGACCCGCGCCACGCCGGCCGTCGGCGCGATGTAGCAGGTGAGGATGCGCATGGTGGTCGACTTCCCGGCCCCGTTCGGGCCCAAGAAGCCGACGACCTCACCGCGCCGCACCTCGAAATTGACTTTATCCAGGGCGCGGACCGGGCCAAAGCGCTTGGAGAGGCCCTCCGCGGTGATCATCACGTCGGTTGCCATCCGACCTCCATCCACGAACTTTTTGCGCCGGGTGCCGTCTTGGGCGGGCACCGCGCCGCCTCGGGGGAGCCTCGAGGCGGCGGCATCGTAGCGGCGGCGCGATCCCTGTCAACATCGCTCCCGGCCGGTCCGCAACAGCGGCCGGCTGGCGAATAACCAATGAATCCCCAGCGTATTCCCGACACGGGCAAAAAACCCGCGCGGCTCCCCCCGGGGAACGGGCCCGGGCGTCCAGTGCGGCCCGGAGCGGGAGCGGCGAGGGGTCACGAGCGCGGCGGCCGGTGCCTCCCCCGGCGGCGCGAACCGCGCGCACCCGGTCAGAGCCGCGCGTAGCCCGTCAGCAGCGCCTGGGCGAGCAGCCCCCAGCCGTCCACGGCGACGAAGAGCAGGAGCTTGAACGGCAGGCTCACCTGCGTCGGCGTCATCATCTGCATGCCGAGGGCGAGCAGCACGTTGGCCACCACCAGATCGATCACCAGCAGGGGCAGGTAGATCGCGAAGCCGAGCGCGAAGGCCTCCACCAGCTCCGTGATCATGAACGCCGGGACCAGGACGACGAGGTCGTCGGGACCCACCCGGTCCCGCTCGGCCGCCGGGCGGGACCCCCGCGCCAGCTCGAGGAAGCGCGCCCGCTCCCGGTCGGCCGCGTTCGCCGCCAGGAAGCCCCGCAGCGGCTCGGTGACGGCGGACACCGCCGCTGGGACGAGCTCCGAGCTCGGGCGCTCGGGGTCCGCGAACACGGGCTCGAGCCGATCGGCGATCCGGGACCCGACCGGAGCCATCGCGATCAGCGTGAGGGCCAGCGAGAGCGCCATGACCACCGCGTTGGAGGGGACGCTCGGCGCCCCGATGGCGCCGCGCACGATGTGCAACACCGTGGAGATCTTCGCGAAGGCGGTGACGGCCATGAACGCGAAGGGCAGAAGGGCCATCGCCGCCAGGGCGAGCACCAGCAGCCCCGGTCGCGCGAGCAGCTGGTCGAGGGGCGCCGCCGCCGGCTCCGCTGCGGCGGGGGCGGCGAGCGCGGGGAGCGGCGCCAGCGTCGCCGCGGCGGCGGCGAGCCAGGCGAACCCCGCGCGACGCTCAATCACGGCTCGCCTCCTCCGCGGGCTCGCGCGCCGCGCTGGGGTCCGGTTGGGCTCCGGCGACTCGGGCGAGGACGGCGGCGAACGGGCGCGCGGGCGTGGCCTCCGGCATCTCGCCGAGCTCCGCCGCCGGCAGCTCGCCGAGGTTGGCGAGGCCGGCCTCGCTGGCTCCCACGACGTAGATCCTCGAGCCGACCCGCACGAGGTAGATCGCCCGCCGGCCGTCGAGGCCCAGGCGGCCGGATAGCGACACCGGTCCCGAGGGACGCCCCACCCCGAGCCGCCGGGCGCCGGCCAGCACGACCACGGCGAGGGCGCAGACGCCGAGGAGCGTCACGAGCGTCTCGAGGACGTAGGTGGAGAGCGGCGACATCGCCGGCGGAGGGTACTCCCGATCGGGCAACGCCGGGACGGGTTCCGCGCGCCCCCCGCGCGCGGGTCCGCGTGACGCCGTGCGTCGTCTCAGGCCCGGAGACGGCCCGTCCGGAACTGCGCGACCCGGTAGCGGCCGACGACGTTGCGCAGCTGCTGGACCGCGGCGTCCGGCAGCCCCGCCTCGGCTAGGACCCGGGGCTCGCCCCCCTCGGTGACGACGCGAAATCGCCCCGACCGGACGCGGTTGCGGCGCACGATGTCGACGACCTCGCTCATCAGCGCGGGGGGGAGGCGGCCCCGCTGCAGGCGGGGCTTCCCTTCGACCACCTCGATCACGAAGAGGTCCGTCGCGCGCCGGAGGCCGATCGCCAGGGGCACGCAGAGCAAGAGCAGGACGCCGAGGGAGATCCAGAGCCACATGAGGGGAGCCCGTCCCGAACCAACGCGGCGGCGACCGCGCTATCGCGGTGCGCCGTCCTCCGCGGCGATGGCCGCCCCGTTCGAGGTTCCGATCCGGGTCGCGCCCGCCGCCACCAGCGCGCGCGCGTCGGCGGCGGTCCGGATCCCGCCCGCGGCCTTGACGCCCACGCGGCCGCCGCCGCAATCGACCAGGAGCGCGACGTCGGCGACCGTGGCGCCGCGCGGGCCGAACCCGGTCGAGGTCTTGAGGAAGTCGGGTCGCGCGGCGATCACCTCCCGGGCGAGAGCCCGCAGCGGCTCCGGCGCGAAATGGCCCGTCTCGAGGATGACCTTTAGCGTCCGTTCCGGGACCGCGGCGCGGACCGTCGCCACGGCGGCCCGCACGGCATCCAGCTCGCCGGCGAGGCCGAGCCCGATGGGGATCACCATGTCGATCTCGGCGGCCCCGTCGGCGACGGCTCGCCGCGCCTCGGTCGCCATCACGTCGGGGACGGTGGCCCCGAGGGGGAAGCCGACCACCGTGACCACCCGGGGTCCTGCGCTCCCCAGGCGCGCGGCGGCGCGTGCGACGTGGAGCGGGGCCACGCAGACGCCGAGCAGGCCCCACTCGATCGCCTCGTCGCAGAGGTGCTCGACGGCGGCGGGAGTGGCGTCGGCGCGGAGCAGCGTGTGCTCGATGAAGCCGGCGAGCGGTGCGCTCATGGGGTCAGTCCTTCGGGAGGGCCGCGGCAGCGGCGCGAGGCGACCAGCATAGCGGGTCCGGGCAGCGGTCGCGATCCACGCCCGAGGCGTCGCCGCCCCCGCCCGGTGAATCCGCCGACCCCCGCGGTTCGGATCTGGTAGACACGCTCCCCATGGCCGTCGTCGCGCGCAAGCGCGCCCACCCGCTGCTTTGGGTCCCCACGCTCTACTTCGCGATGGGCACGCCCATGATCGCCGTCTCGGTGGTGGCGGCGATCATGTACAAGGATCTGGGGCTCTCCAACACCCAGATCGCCCTTTACACGGGCATGATGTACCTGCCGTGGGTGATCAAGCCCCTGTGGGCGCCGCTGCTCGAGCTCCGCGGGACCAAGCGCAGCTACGTGCTCGCCATGGAGGTGGTGCTCGCCGTCGCCTTCGCGCTGCTGGCGGTCGCGCTCCAGCTGCCGTTCTGGCTCCCCGCTACCATCATCCTCTTCTGGATCGCGGGCTTCTCCTCGGCGACCCAGGACATCGTCGGGGACGGCGTCTACATCACCTCGAGCACCGAGAAGGAGCAGGCCCTGTACATCGGCGTGCAGGGCATGTTCTGGAACCTGGGGCGGGTGCTCGTCTCCGGCGGGCTGGTGAGCCTCACCAAGCTCCTGTACGACTGGAGCGCGCGCGACGTTCCCTACGCGGGGCCCGCGCCGGATCCGTCGTGGCGGACCGCCTGGGCGATCGTGATGGTGGTCGTAGCCGGCATCATGATCGTGTCCTGGCTGTGGCACCTGGTCTGGCTCCCGCCCGGTCAGCGCGCGGCCGACGCGCCATCGACGCTCGCCGGCACCCTGCAGACCACCGTCGACGCCTGGGTGAGCTTCTTCAAGAAGAAGCACATCTGGATGATGATCGTCGCGGTCTTCTTCTACCGCTTCGGGGAGGGGTTCATCGAGAAGATCGGCCCGCTGTTCCTCAAGGACCCGCGCGCCGTCGGTGGCCTCGGCCTCGACAACTACGTGCTGGGGAACATCAACGGCACCGTGGGCACGGTCACCTACATCGCGGGGACCATGATCGGCGGCGCGCTCGCCGCCCGCTACTCGGTCAAGCGCGTGTTCTTCCCCCTCGCCTTCGCGCTCAACGTGCCCCACCTCACCTACTTCTACCTCAGCCAGACGCTGCCGAGCGACGTGTACGTCATCACGACGGTGGTCGCGATCGAGAAGTTCGGCTACGGGATGGGCACCTGCGGCATGATGCTCTACATGATGCAGCAGCTCGCCCCGGGGGCCTACAAGACGGCGCATTACGCCTTCGCCACCGGGATCATGGCGCTGACCATGATGCTGACGGGGATGGTGAGCGGGAAGCTCCAGGAGCTGCTCGGCTACCAGCACTTCTTCGTCTTCGTGCTGCTCGCGTCGGTGCCGCCGATCGTCATCGCCTGGTTCGCGCCGTTCCCGCACCCGGGCCAGGCGGCGGGCCCGGCGCCGCCGGCAGAAAGCTGACGCCGCTCGCAAGCTGCGCGGCGCGCTACAGGAGGCGCGTCCGCCACAGCAGCAGCACGGCCGCGGCGCAGGACGCGGTGGCGATCCCGAAGATGATGGCGAAGGCCCAGGGCCCGCCGAGCGGCAGGACCACGTTCATGCCGAAGAAGCTCGAGATCATGGTGGGGATCGCCATCACGATGGTGACCGAGGTGAGCACCTTCATCACGATGTTGAGGTTGTTCGAGATGATGGACGCGAAGGCGTCCATGGTCCCGCTCAAGATGTTGCTGTAGATGTTCGCCATCTCCAGCGCCTGCTTGTTCTCGATGATGACGTCCTCGAGTAGCTCCCGGTCCTCGGGGAAGCTCCGCACGTTCTCCACCCGCATCAGCTTCTCGAGCACGAGCTCGTTCGACTTGAGGCTGGTCTCGAAGTAGACGAGGCTCTTCTCGAGCTTCAACAGCTGGATGAGCTCCCGGTTCTTCATCGAGCTCTGGAGCTCCTGCTCGATCCGGTGGCTGGCCTTGTCGATGCTCCGGAGGTACTGCAGGTAGCGCGTCGCGCTGCGGTGGAGGACCTGCAGCACGAACCGCGTGCGGTAGCTGGTGACGAAGCGCTTCACCCGCCCCGAGGTGAAGTCCTGGAGCACCGTGTCGGCGCGGAGGCAGATGGTCACCACGCACCCCTTGGCGAGCACGATGCCGAGCGGGATCGTGGTGTACACGTCGAGCGAGCCGTCGCGGGCGAGCGCGGGGACGTCCACGATGATGAGCGTGGAGCCGTTGTCCACCTCGATGCGGGGGCGCTCCTCCTCGTCGAGCGCGGCCCGCAGCAGATCGACCTCCACGTCGAGGGCCTCGGTGAGCCAGGCGACCTCGGCGGGGCCGGGGTTGACGACGTTGATCCAGACGCCCGGCGCGACGGTCTGTTCGCGCACCAGCTCGGCGCCCTCCGATCGGTAGATGGCGATCTCCCCGGGGGTCGCGGGCGCCAGCGGGGCGGCCGACGGGGCCCGGATCGGCGCCGGGGGGCGGTGCGTCGGGAGCGGGGTGGCCGAACTCGCCTCGGCCGCGCGAGGCGCCTCCGATCCCGGCACCGGCGTCGCGCCACCGGGGGACGAGGCTTCGGCCGCGTCGCGCGCGAGCTCGTCCAGGTCGAGCGTTCCGGCGGCGAACGCCTCCAGCGTCCCGGCCTCGTCGGTGTCGAGCGCCCCGGGATCGTCGTCCTCCGGGTAGCTGGCCTCGGAGGGGAGCTTTTCGCGCCGTCGCTCGTCGTCGTCGCCCGCGCGCTCCCGGCCCGGCTCGACGCCGTCCCCGACCTTCTCGTCGTCGGCCCCGAGCTTCAGGACCGCCTCGACCTCGCGGCGGGCGGGCTCGTCGAGCAGGCTCAGGATGCCGAAGCGCCCGGCCTCGTGCACGACGTCGGCGATCGCGTCCGTGACCAGGAGCCCCAGCCAGCGCCTCCGCTCGACCATCGGGGAGGCGAGGAGGAGCGCGGCCTGATCGGCCGCCGTCCGCCCGAGGAAGAATTCGTCCATCTCCGTCTCCGCCAGGAGACGAAAGCCCTCCACCCGCTCATCGAGCGAGAGGACCGGCCAGGCATCGGCCAGCTCGGAGGCGCTCAGACCGATGGTGGCCATGGTACGACTCGGGAGGCACCTCCGGATATCACAGGACGGGCGTCACCGACACCCACCGCGCCCGCGGGGCGGGGGCCAGCCCCGGCGGCGCCGTCGTCGCGGGGGCACCCGCGGCTCACCGCGGCACGGTGATCTCGACCTTGCAGGTGGGGGTACAGCCGTCGAGCACCTTGTCGTTCCCGTCGTCGCACTCCTCGTAGCCGGGCTGGACGATGGCGTCGCCACAGCGGGGGCCAAGGACGCAGCCGGGGGCGCACTCGCCGTAGCCGCCCGCGTTGGTGCGGTCGTCGCACTCCTCGTGCTCGGGGTCGACGACGCCGTCGCCGCAGTGGGGCCCGAGCTGGCAGTTGGGCCCGCACTCGCCGTAGCCCCCGTCGTTGACCCCGTCGTCGCAGACCTCGCCGCTCTCGGCCTGGACGATACCGTCGCCGCAGATCCCCTCCTCGCCGCAGGTGGGGCTGCAACCGTCGCCCCCGACGATGTTGCCGTCGTCGCAGAGCTCGCCCCACTCGGGGTCGTGGATGCCGTCGCCGCAGCGGGGCCCGTCGACGCAACCGGGGGCGCAGGTGCCGTAGGCGCCGTTGTTCAGCCCGTCGTCGCACTCCTCGCCCCATTCGGTCTGCTTGAGGGCGTCGCCGCAGAAGGGCGCGCGCTGGCAGTCGGGCAGGCACCCGCCGTACTCGCCGGTGTTGCCGTCGGTGCCGAGATCGCACCGCTCGCCGAACTCGCTCTGGACGAGGGTGTCGCCGCAGTAGGGGACGGCGCGGCAGCCGGGGGCGCAGCCGTCAGTGGCGCCGGTCAGGCTGTAGGCGCTGAGGTTGCGGCCGTCGTCGCAGGTTTCTTCCCCGGGCTCGACGACGCCGTCGCCGCAGTAGGCGCCCCGGGTGCAGGCGGGGTTGCAGTGGCCGTAGCCGCCGAGGTTCTCGCCGTCGTCGCAGGCCTCGCCGGGGGAGACCACGCCGTCGCCGCAGATGGGGCCGCACTCGCTCGGGGCGGCGTTGAAGCCGCTCAGGGTCAGCTTGTAGCTCGAGCCGGTTGTCTGTCGCTCGGCCTGGAAGACCACGATCTCGTAGACGTTGCCGTCGGTCAGATCGAGGCGCGTCGCCACGTCGCGCACGTTGACGCTGCCGTCGAGCGGGGTGTGGATGCCGCCGAGATCCACCGCGAGGCGGTTGTTGATGAACACCCAGACGTCGTCGTCGCCGGTGAACTCGAGCAACTGATCGGCGCTCGCGTCGTAGGCGAACCAGAAGCGGACCTCGCTGGTGAAGTGGAAGTTGTGCTCGGCTCCGCCCGCCTCGTCCTGCCAGTCGCCGCCGTAGGCGGGAGGGATCGACGCCGTCGAGCGGGCAGAATCGAAGCTGCTGTCGTCGATGGGGAAGAAGGTCGGATCGCCGTCGTACTCCGCCTCCAGGAAGATGCCGTGGAAGGCGCCGTCGTCGCCGACGACGCATTCCGTGAAGTTCGAACAGGGGTTCGCGGGGTCCTGGCAGGCCGTCTGCTGAACGTTGTCACATCCCTCGGTCGCGGTGTCGTCCCATGCGCAGAAGGTGCACGGGATCTCCTCCCCGTTCTCGTCCCAGTTGGGCTGGCTCGCGTTCCCGCACCAGCAGGCGTCGGCCCGCGACCAGTCCTGGTAGGTCGCCCCCGTCTCGTCGGTGCGGTTGACGTAGCCGCCGTCGCCGTTGTTCCAGAGGGTCATCGTGGTGGCGATGGTGGCGTTCACGCTCGACACGTCGCGGTACCACTCGGCGAAGGTCGCCGCGCTGGAGACGTAGTTGCAGCCCGGGCTGCTGCTGGCGCCGTTCCCGAGCGTGGGCTTGCCGTCGGCGTCGAGCGTGCCGGCGACCATGTTCGGGCTCACCTCGTCGCAGCCGGTCGCGCCCGGCTCGAAGTCGGCGTGGGTCGACTTGAAGTCGCGGTAGACCACCGGCACCACCATCGTCTCGCCGATCGGCGGCTGGTGGCATTCGTAGCCTGGCTCCACCTGGCAGGTCGACGAGCAGCCATCGCCGTTGACGCTGTTGCCGTCGTCGCACTGCTCCTCGTTCAGGAGCAGGCCGTCGCCGCAGGCGGAGGTGCAGGCGCCGGCGTCGCAGATCGGCTCGACGCCGCAGGTGGGGCTGCAGCCGTCGCCCAGGTCGTTGTTGCCGTCGTCGCAGGACTCGTTGCCCTCGGCGCGGCCGTCCCCGCAGGTGGTGGCGTGGCAGGTGTAGCTCGGCGCGGTCCCGGTGCAGGCGAAGCCGTCCTCCCAGCGGCAGGTGCTGGTGCAGCCGTCCCCGTCGCTGGTGTTGCCGTCGTCGCAGATCTCCATCGACGGCAGCAGGATCCCGTCGCCGCAGAGCGCGATGCAGGGCGCGCCCGGGAAGGGGCACTCGTAGCCGAGGTCGAGCGCGCAGGCGCCGCAGCCGTCGCCGGGGGTCTCGTTGCCGTCGTCGCATTCCTCGGCGCCGGTGACGATGCCGTCGCCGCAGTGGTTGAGGTTCTCGCAGTGCTCGCCCGGTTCGGGGCAGGCCCAGCCGTCCTCCATGAAGGCGCAGTTCGCGGTGCAGCCGTCGCCGTCCTCCTGGTTGCCGTCGTCGCAGACCTCACCGATGCCCGGCGTCACCTCGCGGTCGCCGCACATGGGGGAGCGCCTGCACTCCTGGCCGGGGGTGGGACAGACCCAGCCCGTCTCGAGGTTGCAGTCGGCGTCGCAGCCGTCGCCGGCGGTGGGGGGGTCGTTGCCGTCCTCGCAGGTTTCGTCCCCGGCGACGCGGCCGTCGCCGCACTCGACGATTTTCTCGCAGGGCTGGCCGGGGGTGATGCAGACGAAGTTCCGGCTCTGCTCGGTACAGTCGGCGCTGCAGCCGTCATCGCCGTCGGCGTTGCCGTCGTCGCAGACCTCGCCCGGCTCGATCTCGCCGTTGCCGCACTCGAAGTTGAAGACGCAGGGCTGGCCGGGGGGGCAGGTGCAGTTGGGCTCGACCTTGCAGATGCCGTTGCAGCAGTCGCCGGGCAGGGCGTTGCCGTCGTCGCACTCCTCGCCCAGGGTGTCGGCGTCGAGGTTGCCGTCGCCGCAGGCGGGCCCGGAGGCGACCAGCATGCAGAGGTCGGCCGGGGGGTTCTCGCCGAGGCAGGGGTTCTCCTCGGTGGTGCCGCCGGTCCCCTCGAGGACGGGCTGGCCCCCGCCACTGCCGACGACGGGGCCGTCTCCCCCGGTGCCGCTCCCCTTGTTGCCGGGGTCGGTCGTGAGCTCGGGTCGCTCGCTCGCGGTGCTCGGGCCGCAGGCCGCGAAGCCCAAGAGGGCGAGGGAGAGGGCTGAGACCAAGGAGTAGGGGGATGTGCGCACGGCGGGCCTCCGCAGATCTGCTCACCAGATCATTTACCCCGTCGGTCGTCGCGCCGCACGGAGGGGAGGCGGCGCGTGCGCTCGCACCCTCCGGTTCCGCTCCCCACGGATCGACGCGCCGCGCCGCGCTCCCGCCGGAGGCGGCGCTCGCGGCGCGCCCGCGCCAGCGCGGGGGGCCGATCTCGCGACTATTTGGGGGACGCTGCCCCAGCTGCCGGGGCCGCGGTCACCGCGGCACGGTGATCTCGACCTTGCAGGTGGGGGTACAGCCGTCGAGCACCTTGTCGTTCCCGTCGTCGCACTCCTCGTAGCCGGGCTGGACGATGGCGTCGCCACAGCGGGGGCCAAGGACGCAGCCGGGGGCGCACTCGCCGTAGCCGCCCGCGTTGGTGCGGTCGTCGCACTCCTCGTGCTCGGGGTCGACGACGCCGTCGCCGCAGTGGGGCCCGAGCTGGCAGTTGGGCCCGCACTCGCCGTAGCCGCCGTCGTTGACCCCGTCGTCGCAGACCTCGCCGGACTCGGGCTGGACCATGGCGTCGCCGCAGATCCCCTCCTCGCCGCAGGTGGGGCTGCAGCCGTCGCCGCCCACGTTGTTGCCGTCGTCGCAGATCTCGCCCCACTCGGGGGCGAGGATGCCGTCGCCGCAGCGGGGGCCGTGGACGCAGCCGGGGGCGCAGGTGTTGTACGCGCCGTCGTTGAGGCCCTCGTCGCACTCCTCGCCCCGGTCGGCCTGGGTGATGGCGTCGCCGCAGAAGGGCGCGCGCTTGCAGTCGGGCAGGCAGCCGCCATACTCGCCGGTGTTGCCGTCGGCGCCGAGATCGCACTGCTCGCCGAACTCGGGCTGCTTTTCGCCGTCGCCGCAGTAAGGGACGGCGCGGCAGCCGGGGGCGCAGCCGCCGGTGGCGCCGGTGGCGCTGTAGGCGCTGAGGTTGCGGCCGTCGTCGCAGTCCTCGTGCCCGGGCTCGACGACGCCGTCGCCGCAGTAGGCGCCCCGGGTGCAGTCGGGGTTGCAGTGGCCGTAGCCGCCCACGTTCTCGCCGTCGTCGCAGGCCTCGCCGGGGGACACCACGGCGTCGCCGCAGATGGGGCCGCACTCGCTCGGGGCGGCGTTGAAGCCGCTCAGGGTCAGCTGGTAGCTCGAGCCGGTCGTCTGCCGCTCGGCCTGGAAGACCACGATCTCGTAGACGTTGCCGTCGACCATGCCGAGGTTGGTGCCCACGGTGCGGACGTTGACGCTGCCGTCGAGGGGGGTGTGGATGCCGCCGAGATCCACCGCCAGGCGGTTGTTGATGAACACCCAGACGTCGTCGTCCCCGGTGAACTCGAGGACCTGGTCGACGCTCGCGTCGTAGGCGAACCAGAAGCGGACCTCGCTGGTGAACCAGAAGTTGTGCTCGACCCCGGTCGGGTCGTCCTGCCAGGTGCCCCCGTAGGCGTCGGGGATCGAGGCGGTCGAGCGGGCAGTGTCAAAGGTGCTGTCGTCGATGGGGAAGAAGGTGGGGGAGCCGCCGAACTCGACCAGCTCGCCGCCGATGCACCACTGCGCTGCGTTGTAGCTGCAGGGCAGGCACAGCGCCTGGCAAGCCGCCTCTCGAGTCGCGAACTCGGCGTCGCAGTCGGCGTCACACTCGGCGGCGATCGCCTCCAGCGCCACGATGTCCTCCTCGATCGCGGCGATCTCCGCCTCCAGGTCGGCGATGAGGTCCTCGTCGAGGGGTTCCGCGATCTCCGCGCGCTCCAGCTCCTGCTCGACCTGCTCGAGCTCCCGCCCCCGCTGGGCGACCATGTCGTGGTCGGGGCGGCAGACGTTCTCGCACTGCAGGCTGTCGCGGGTCCGGGTGGTGCAGGTCGCGTCACACTCCGCCGCGCTGTCGCCGTAGCCTCCCTGCTCGCTCCCCGTGTCGACCGAGGCGACATAGGCCCCGCCGTCGTCGGTGTAGCGGTTTACGTAGCCGCCCTCGCCGTTGTCCCAGAGGGTCATCGTGGTGGCGATGGTGGCGTTGACGCTCGGCTCGTCGCGGTACCACTCGGCGAAGGTGGCGGCGCTGGTGACGAAGTTGCAGCCCGGGCTGCTGCTGGAGCCGGTGCCCAGGGTGGGCTTGCCGTCGGCGTCGAGGGTGGTGGCGGCCATGTTCGGGCTCACCTCGTCGCAGCCGGTCGCTCCCGGCTCGAAGTCGGCGTGCGCCTCCTGGAAGTCGCGGTAGACGACCGGCACCTCCATTGACTCGCCGACGGGGGGCTGCTCGCACTCGTACCCCGGCTCGATCTGGCAGGTGGAGGAGCAGCCGTCGCCGTTGACGGCGTTGCCGTCGTCGCACTGCTCCTCGTTCAATAGCAGGCCATCGCCGCAGGAGGAGGTGCAGGCGCCGCC
>CAYOLF010000049.1:44837-47603 GCA_964404725.1 uncultured Polyangiaceae bacterium | reverse complement strand
TCGATCCGCACCCCGACTGCCCCGGCGAATGCGCCTGGTACAGCGAGTACTGCGCCGACGTGCTGCGGCCCTACGTCGAGTGCGTGCTGGCCACGCCCGACGCCAGTTGGTACTGCGAGGAGGGCTACTCCCAGCCGCAGACGGGCACCTGCCTGACCGAGCTGATGGCCTTCGGCCCCTGTATCGACGAGCACCCGTACCCGGAATGAGCGCGGGGAACCGCCGCGTCCTCACCCCGGGCAGCCACGAGCTGCCGGCCGGGCTCACCGCCGAGGCGTGGCGCGCGGCCGTCGCCGAGGCCGCCCGCGAGTGGAGCGCCCCCCGGATCGCCTGCACCTCGGTCGAGCTCGCGGTCGCGGCGCCCGCGCCGCGGCGCACGGTGGCCCAGGACGGGCTCTCGCTCTTCACCTTCCGCGGCGCCCCCTTCTGTCACAACGACGACTGCGGTCACGGCCGGACCTACCCCACGATGGTCATGGCCATGACCACGGTGTTTCCCGACGGGGCGCGCGGGGGCGCGGTGGTGGAGGCCGACGTCGAGCTCAACGCGGGGACGTTCCGTTTCGCCCCCTTCGGGACCGAGCCGAAGCCCGTCACCGTGCCGCTGAAGGCCGTGCTGGTCCACGAGCTCGGGCACGTCCTGGGCTTCGAGGATGCCTGCGGGGGCCAATGGAACGACGCGAACCGGGGTTGCCCGGACGGACCGCCCGAGTCCGTGATGTATGCCCCCGCGCTGCGCGAAGAGCTGACCCCGCTCGACGCCACGGCCCTATGCGCGGCCTTCCCACAGTCGGCGGCGACGAGCGCCGTGGCTCCCCGCGGCTGCGGGTGTCACCTGCCGGGGAGCGAGCCCCCCGCGACACCGGCGGGCTGGCTACTCGCGATCGGGGTGGCGCTCGCGACCGCGCGCCGTCGTCGCCGACCCGGTGGGCCGCTCAGAGCGGCGGGTTGGCGGCCTTCATCATGTCGATGAGGTGCGAGGGGAACCAGTGCCCCGCCTCGGGGGCGTCGGGGCGAGCGTCGGGCGAGAGGCAGTTCTCGTCGAAGCGCGCCGCGGCCTTGTCCGCCACGCCGTCCGAGTCCCCCGGCGGCTTGACCCAGAAGTACGCGTCGAGCAGCGGCCGCGGCGCCACCTTGGGGCGCTCACCGATCCCCGCCTTGGCGATATTGCACCAGTTGCCCCACGTGGTCCGCGCCTCCGCGACCCCGTTGCGGCTGGTGTCGATGAGGTAGCCCTTGTCCTTGATACCGTGCTCGGCCAGCGTCTCGGCCAGGCCCTTGACGTAGGCGTACTCGCTCGGGGTGGGCGACGACGGCTCGAGCTTCAGCCCCCAGTCGCCGTCGAGCGCGTTGTAGTTGGAGGTGTTGGTGGCAAACCCGCGGATCCGGTCCGGTCCGCCCGCCATGTCGAGGACCTCCTTCATCACCGTGGCGAAGCCGGTGCGGTTGCGGAGCCAGCCGAGCCAGCCGGCGTGCGCGGCGTCCACGTAGAGGTAGACGTTGGGGAGCGACAGCTCCGCGATGGCATACGCGATCGAGTTCTTGTAGATGAGCTCCGACTTGGCGCACTTCTCGATGGGGAGGTTGGTCACCACGTTGGGCAGCGAGTCCGGCTCGAGGACGACCGCGATCTTGAGATCCGGGTGCTTCTTGAAGTGCGCGGCGATGGGATCGATGAACTCCGCGCGGTAGCGCTGCTCGCCGCCGCTCGCCGCGTCGAGCTCACCCGCCGAGGCCTTCGCCGCGCAATCGCGGTTGGGCAGGTCGTAGACGACGACCACGGGCACCACCGGCTTCTTGGCCTTCTTCGACTGGGCCGCGGCCTCGTCGAGCCACTTCGGGAGCTGCTCGATCGCCGCGATGCGGTCGAGCCAGAGCCCGGTCGGATACCCCTTCATCTTCTCGAGCATCGCCTTGATGGCCTTGTCGTCCGTCTTCGTGCTCGCGATCTTCTCGGCGTACTTCGGGTCGCGATAGAAGTCGGCCCCCACGAACGGGTTCTCGGCCGGCGCGGCCTTGCCCTTGGCGGGCTTCACCGGCAGCGCGGGGAGCGGCTCGATCTTCGCGGGCTCCGGCTCGTTGCCGAGCAGCACCGCACCCGACGCCGGTTGCGCCGCCGAGCCCGGCTCCGCCGGCGGCTGCTGCGACGACGCACAGGCCCAAGCCAGCGTCGCCCCAGCGATGATGGTCCACCCTGCCCACAGTCGAGTCGTGCTCCTGATCGTCATGGTGATCGGGATGGTGCCACGGTGAGACGGAAGTCTCTGCGCGTTTTTGCCGGATACGTCGCAGAGACGAAGGGGCCCCCGGAGGCCGCGCGACGGCCCTCGGGGAACCGGAAATGCCCGCTCCAACAGGGATTTTCACCCTTCTCCGCCGGCGCCCCCGCGCTCGGTCGGGGGGACGACGGGGACGGTGGGGCGAGGGCTCGAACCGCGGAAGCTTTCCCGAGGCGACGTCGTATGGCAGACCGTCCCGCGGCGGGGGCCCCGCGCTGGCCGAAGTCCCGTTTCTTGTGTGATTCTGGAGCGATACCATGCGTTACTCGAACCGTTCGCGATCGGCTTGGATCTGGCTTTGCTGCTGCGCGGTTGGTTTCGGAGCCGTCGGCTGCCGCGACGACGAAGCGGACGCGGACGACCTCGAGGCCACGGGCGCAAGCGCCAGCACCGGCGGTAGCGCCACGGGCGGCGCGGACGCGGATGCCGGCGAGAACGCGGGCGGCGGCGACCCCGGTGGCGGCGGCTCGGGGGGCGCGCCGGCCGG
>CAYOLF010000049.1:8962-44737 GCA_964404725.1 uncultured Polyangiaceae bacterium | reverse complement strand
GCCGGGTCGCTCGAGATCTGCACCTGCCCCCTGGGCTTCGGTGGCCGGCGCTGCGAGGTCGACTGCTCGGGCAACATCGACTTCCCGGATCCCGTGCTGGCCGCGTCCGTGCGTCGCGAGGCGGGGCTCGCCGAGGGGGAGCCCATCACCGCCGAGGCGCTGGAGGACGTCAACAGCCTCGGCGTGTACGAGGGAACCATCAGCGACTTCACCGGCCTCGCCTGCATGACGGCGCTGAGCTGGGTCTGGATGGACGAGGTCGGGCTCACGGATTTGACCCCGTTCGCGGCCCTGCCCTGGCTCCGGGAGCTCGACGCCACCTGCAACCCCGTCACCGACCTCGCGCCGCTCGAGTCGGTCGTCAACCTCACCCTGCTCAGCCTCGGCCAGTACTCGCACTGCGAGATCCCAGGCGGCGTGAGCGATCTCTCACCGCTGAGCGCGCACACGGGCCTGCACACGCTGGACCTGGACGGGCACGAGGTCGAGTCGCTGACCCCGCTCGCCGCGCTCACCCACCTCCATTTTCTGGTCCTCGACGGCAACGCGCCGCTCCAGTCCCTCGCGGGCATCGAGGGCGCGACCCGGCTCGATTACCTCGTCGTCAGCGACACCGCGATCACGAGCCTGGCCCCCCTCGCGGGGCTCCGCCGCCTCGACACGCTCTACGCTTACGGCACGGGAGTGACCGACCTCGGGCCGCTCGCCGGGCACCCCACGCTCACCAACCTGTACCTCAGCGACACGCCGGTCGCCGACCTAGGGCCCCTCGTGGACGCGACGGCGCTACAGTACGTCGACGTCGCGAGGTCTCAGGTGTCCGATCTCGGGCCGCTGGTGGACAACCCCGGGATCGGGGAGAACGACTGGGTCATGGTCGACGGGACACCGCTCGACTGCGCCGCGGCCGCGGGCGATCTCAAGGCGCTGGTGGATCGCGGGGTGACCGTCTACTCCGACTGCGAGTGAGCCCCCCGCTCAGCCCGGCTCGAGCTCGACCGGGTTGGTGAGGGCGCCGATGCCCTCGATCTCGACCGTCACCACGTCCCCCGGCCGGAGCCACCGCGGTGGGGTCGCGGCCATGCCGACGCCGTGGGGCGTGCCGGTGAGGATCACCGTGCCGGGCAGGAGCGTCGTACTCCCGCTCAGGAAGGCGATGAGCGTGGGCACGTCGAAGATCATGTCCTGCGTGTTCGACGCCTGGCGGACCTCGCCGTTCACCAGGGTGCGGAGCGTGAGCGCGTTCGGGTCCGGGAGCTCGTCCGGCGTGACCAGGCAAGGGCCGAGCGGCGCGAAGGTGTCGAAGGTCTTGCCGCGACACCACTGCCCGCCGCCGAGCCGCTTCTGCCAGTCGCGCGCCGAGACGTCGTTGGCGCAGGTGTAGCCGCACACGTGCTCGAGCGCCCGCTCCCGCGGGACGTTCTTGCACGCCTTCCCGATCACCACCGCGAGCTCGCCCTCGTAGTCCACCTCCTCGCTCGGGAGGTGACGCGGAAGCTGGATCGGGGCCCCCGGGTCCTGGACCGCGCTCGGGCCCTTCATGAACACCACCGGGTGGGTCGGGAGCCGCGCGCCCGTCTCCTCGGCGTGACGCCGGTAGTTGAGCCCGATCCCGAAGATCACCGCCGGCGTGACCGGCGCCAGGAGACGGGCGATCTGGGCGAGCTCGCCGGTGACGCGGGGCTCCGCGAACGGGTCGCCCTCGATCCGGAGCCAGGTCCCGTCGGCGGTCTCGCTGGCGTGATGAACGGCGCCGCGCGGGTCGACGTAGCGGCATAACCTCATGACTCCCCTCCCCTCTGCTCAGGAGGCGCGCCGGGCGCCCGCGGCGCGGCGCGGGCGCCGATGGGGAGGCGCGGGCCCCGCGCCAGCGACGCCAGCGCCCCGAGCAGGGTCGCCACCACGAACACGCCGAACGCCGCCCGCATCGCGGCCACCAGCCCCACCGACGTCGCCGGGCCGAGCTGCACGCGCCCGACGTGCACGGAGACGAGCAGGAGCGCGATGGACATGGAGAGGGCCTGCCCCACGTTGCGCATGGTGGCGAGGGTGGCGTTCGCGAGCCCCAGGTCCGAGCTGGGGACCGCGCTCACCACGGCGTTGGTGTTCGGCGACGAGAAGAGCGCGAAGCCGACGCCCAGGAGCACGAGCGCCCCCACCACCACCGCGAGCGGCGTCGCCGCTCCGATCGGCACCAGCACCGCCAGGCCGAGCGCCGAGAGGACCATGCCCGAGGAGGCGAGCCAGCGGGGCTCGACCCGATCCGAGAGGCGCCCGGCGAGCGGCGAGAGCACCGCCATGCAGACGGGCTGCGCGATCAGCACCAAGCCCGCCGCGAGCGGGCCAAGGCCACGCACGCTCTGCAGGTACAGGCTCAGGAAGAAGCCGATGGCCGAGGTCGCGGCGTAGTGGATCATCGCCGCCAGGTTCGACAGGACGAAGACCCGATTGGGGAGGAAGCGCCCCAGGTCGAGCAGGGGGTGGGCGAGGCGCCGCTCGAGCGCCAGGAACGCGCCGAGCCCCGCCAGCCCGAGGAGGGCCAGCAGGCCCCCGCCCGACGAGGTCAGCGTGGCGCAACCGAGGAGCAGGGCGGCGAGCGCGGCCGTGTACACGACGGAGCCCAGGAGATCGAAGCGCCGGCCGCGCGGCTCGGGCGCGTCGTCCGGCACGGCCCAGAGCACCAGCGCCAGCGCCGGGATGGTCCCCAGCGCGGGGACGAGGAACACGCCCTGCCAGCCGAGGCCCTCGGTGAGCAGGCCGCCGGCGAACGGTCCCACGGAGAGGCCGACGTAGACGGACGCGATGGCGATCCCCAGCGCAGCCCCACGCCGGGCCGGCGGCGTCACCGCCACCACGATGGCGAGCGAGGTGCTGAACTGCAGCGCGCCGCCCACGCCCTGCACGGCGCGCAGGGCGATGAGGGTGAGGGCGTTCGGCGCGAACGCGCTCGCGATCCCGGTGCAGATCGAGAGGGCGAGCCCGATCGCGAACAGGCGCCGCCGTCCGAGCAGATCCGCCAGACCCCCGAGCGGGAGCAGCAGCGACGCCGAGACGAGGAGGAAGGCGGTGACGACCCAGTTGAGGGTCACCGCGTCGGCCTGCAGCGCGCGCCCGATCGCCGGCAGCGCGACGTTCACCGACGAGCCCATCAGGGCCCCGAGGAAGCCCGCCAGCGAGGAGGCGACCAGCGTCGCCGTGGCCTGCCGCGCGGGACCCGCGCCGGCGCCGCCGAGAGGACCGGGGGAGGCGGTGGTCGGGTCCGTCATGGCGGCGCGCGGACGCTAGCACGCCCCGCAGCCCGCTGCGGCGGCGGGCCCCGGGGCCGAACGCCCCACGCCCTGGGCCTAGAGGAGCCGGTGGCGCCGGAGCAGCCAGAGCAGGCCGCCCGCGATGACGATGACGAGCAGCCAGAAGTACGCATACCCATGCTCCCAGTGGAGCTCCGGCAGGCGGTCGAAGTTCATCCCGTAGACACCGACCAGGAAGGTGAGCGGGAGGAAGATCACGCTCACCACGGTGAGGCGCCGCATGACCTCGCCCGTGCGGTGGCTGACCAGCGACATGTACAGGTTCAGCGATTCGCTTAGGATCTCGCGATCGACCAGGAGATCCTGGAGCACGTGCTCCACGGTGCCCACCATGTTGGCGAGGAACGCCTGCGTCGCCTCGCCGACGAAGATCGTCTTCCGCGTCGCCAGGTCCGTCAGCACCGCCCGGGCCGGGAGCACGACCTTGCGCAGGTGCAGCAGATCGGCGCCGAGCTCCGAGATGGCGGTGAAGACGATGTCATCCACGCGCTCGCCGCGGAGCTCGTTCTGGAGCCTCTCCACCCGCTCCTCCATCAGCTTCTGCACGGCGAGGTAGTTCTCTACCAGGTGGTCCCAGAGCTCGAAGAGCAAGAAGCTGAGGCTCTGAGCGTGCCGCTGGAAGTCGGCGCGATAGTCGCGTTGCACCGCCGAGACGAACAGGACCGGGCCGCGGTGCAGGGTGACCACGAAGCCCCGCCCCAGCACCACGTCCACGCGCTCGAGATCGAAGGCAGATCCGCGCGGGCGACAGCCCGATACGACGAGGTGGATGCAGTCCTCGAAGCGGGCGAGGCGGGTGTGCGGCTCGCCCTCGAGCGCGTCCGTGATGATGTCCTCCGGCACCAGGCCGAGGCGCTGGAGCGCTGCGAACGCGCCCTCGAGGTGGTCGACGCGGGCGTCCACCCAGACGGACTCCCCGAGCGCCAGCGCCCCGGCGATCTCCGCCGGCCCGAGCTCGCGCTCGACCTTTTTCGCGAAGTCGAGCGCGACCGCCCGCACGGTGACGGGCCGCTCCGGCGAAGGCGGCGCGGACAGTTCCACGGCGTCCGTCCTACCAGCCCCGCCCAGGGCGGGGAAACCGGGCAGCCGCGGCGGCCGAAAGGGGCTGGCCGGCGCCCCCGGGGCGACCGACAACCACGCTGCCGACGGGCCCCTTCATCCACGAGGACTTCCGGATCGAGATGGACGCGGCCCGCTCAGCACGGTTCACCGGCCCCATTTCTCGTGATCGCGCCGCGCCCCAGCGGTCATCATGGACACATGAGGTCACGGCTCGGTAGCGCGCTGGCGGGGCACGTCGGGGGGCTCGGAACGGCTTGCGGGGGAACGGTGGACCGTGGGCCCTGCGACTGTGCCCCCTGCGACGACGGTGACGGGGCAGGGAGCGACCTCGGGGCCGGCGGCGAAGGGAGCGCCCCTCCCGGCGACGGTGCGGCCGGCTCGTCACCGGACCCCGGCGGAGTCGAGTTCGAGGGGGCCGCAGTGGAGGTGATCGAACCGGCGAACAGGCTCCACGAAGGCAGGCGACCGGCGAGCCCGCCTTCGAGGCCGTGTTCAGCATCTTCAGCGCCTTCGAGCTGGCGGCGTTTGGTGACCGCGTCTACTTCGGGTGCAGCGCTGACACCCACGGACCGTCGCGCCGCCTGTGCAGCGCACCGTGGGGCGGGCGCGAGGATCGCCGGTATGCCCTGTCTGGCGCCGACATCGTCGATCTGGCGGTCGATCAGGACTACGTCTACACGCTGAGCCAGGGCATCCACGACCGAGAGCGGATCATCGGTGACGTGGACACGTTCGAGCGTTGAGCTCCCCGCGAGCGCCCACCCGCCGCGCTCGCCGCCACCGACCGGGCCACGGCGGCCCGCGCCTCCTCAACCGAACAGCGCCCCTTCGACGATCCGCGCGACCGCCTCGGGTGCGAGCCGGCTGCCGTAGTTCCAGGGCGATCCGAACACCCGGGCGCGGCCGCCCCAGTTCTCGGCGCCCGGAACCGGCTCCGCCGCGAGCGCGGGGGGGCCCTGGTCGAACTCGGCGCGGGCGAGGGCGCGCAGGGCGGGGCCGAGGTCGCTGAGGGGCGTCGCCGGGCCCGGTCGCAGGCCGACCGTGTAACGGAGCCCGCCGTCGTCGTGCCGCTCGACGTGGATGGCGATCGGGCAGGTGTGCTCGGCGTAGAGCGCCCCGGGATCCACGGAGGGAGCGCCGCGCACGTCGATGAGCGCGACGTGGTCCGCGCCCGCGACGGTGCGGAGCCGCCCCTCGCGCACCAGGCGCCGGGCGAGCGCGACCTGCTCGGGCCAGGTGTCCAGGAAAGGCAGCGGCTCGGCCCCCGCCACGAGCGCCGCTATCCGTCGACAAAGGGCGACGAAGCGCGCGGCGCGCTCGGCGCGGGTGCCGGCGAGCTCCGCGTCGATGGCGTCGAGCAGCCCGCGACCGAGCCGGTTCGATTCGGGGTCGTGCGCCGGATGCGGCTGCAGGTGGTCGCACCAGTGGGCCGCGGCCTCGAAGCAGGCGCGCACGGGACGAGGCAGCTCCCCCTTCCCGCCCCGGAGCACCGCGACGACGCTCACCAGGGCGTCGGCGTCGGGAGAGGTCGTCGCCACCCCATCGAAGCCCGCGACGTCGAAGCGCTCGGGCATGGCGTCGAGGTTGATCGCCTCCCCCGTGACGTGATGGTCCCAGGTGACCATGGCGCCGGGCACGCTGCCGTCGACGCTGATGAAGCGGCGGCAGCCGGCGGGCACCTCGGACGGACGAGTGGCGACGAAGATCTCCATGGGGGCTCGACGCGGGAGCAGCCCGGAGCTGACGGCTCCCCCGCGCGAGTCGATACCCCGGGACGAGCGACGACGCCACGCCGAGTCGGCTGCCCGACGAAACCCCAGCGCTGCTCGTCACCCAGGTCGCGTCGGCTCTGCTCCCCGGCTCGGTCCCCCGTCGTGTAGGGGCCGGGTCGGGGGGATCCCGACAGAGCGCGGTGGGCCTCAGGACACCACGGGCAGGCTCGCGCGCAGATCGTCGGCCGCCTTCCCCGTCAGCTTGAGGTCGTAGCGATCCTGCAGCAGCCGGAACACGTTCGGCGACAGGAACGCCGGCGGACGCGGCCCGACGCGGATCCCCTTCACGCCGAGGTGAAGCAGGGTGAGCAGGACCGCCACCGCCTTCTGCTCGAACCACGACAGCACGATGGTCAGGGGCAGATCGTTCACGCCGCAGCCGAGGGCACGGGAGAGCCCCACCGCGACCTGGATCGCGCCGTAGGCGTCGTTGCACTGTCCCATATCGAGCAGGCGAGGGAGGGTACCCACCCCGGGCAGCGAGAGGGTGCCGAAGTCCTCCTCCCGGATCCGGTACTTACCGCAGCCGAGGGTGAGCACGACGGAGTCCTTGGGCGTGCTGGCCGCGAACTCGGAGAAGTAGCTGCGCCCGACCTCCGCCCCGTCGCAGCCGCCGATGAGGAAGACGTGGTTCAGCTGGTGGTTCTTGAAGGCGGCCACCAAGTGCTCGGCGGCGCCGAGGAGGACGTGGCGCGAGAACCCGATGGTGGAGCGCTTGCCCGCCACCGCCGGCAGGGGTGCGGTGGTGCGCGCGCGCGCGATCAGGGCCGAGAAGTCCCCTCCCTTCAGGCGCGTCGCCCCCGGCACGGCGGTCTCCCGCAAGGTGAAGAGCCGGTCGCGGTATTTCTCGGTCGGGATCTGGACGCAGTTGGTGGTGGCCAACACCGGACCGGAGAATTCGGCGAACTCGCGCCGCTGCTTCTGCCAGGCGCCGCCGAAGTGCCCGACCAGGTGCGGGAACGCCCGGAGCCGAGGGTACATGTGCGCCGGCAGCATCTCGCCGTGGGTGTAGACGTTGATGCCGGTGCCCGCCGTCTGCTCGAGGAGCTGCTCCAGATCGAGCAGGTCGTGCCCCGTCACCAGGATCCCCGGTCCCGCCACGGTCCCCTCGAACACCTCGGTGGGCGACGGCGTGCCGTAGCGCTCGGTGTGTCCCGCTTCGAGCAGCTCCATCGTGCGGAGGTTCTTCTCCCCGCACTCGAGGACCAGCTCGAGGAGCGAACCGAGGTCGAAATTCACGTTGGTCACGGTGGCGAAGAGGGCTCGCTCCATGAACTCGTCGACGGCCTCGTCGACCTTGCCGAGGCGCCGCGCGTGGTGCGCATAGGACGCCATCCCCTTGAGGCCGTACAGGAGGGTTTCCTGGAGCGACTGCACGTCGGGATCCTTGCCGCAGACGCCGACCGGCTCGGTGCACCCCTGGTCTCGGTATTGCTCGCACTGGTTGCAGAACATCACTGTCTCCTGTCTCGGCCGCCTCCGTCCCGGTAGACCGACGGCCCTCCAACAGCGGGGGGACCGGGATCCACGGGGGAGACGACGGATGGGGTCGCGGAGCCACTGCCCCGACGAGCGGGGCGGACCGCGAACACGGGGGGCCTCTTAGCCGATGGGCGGCGCGGCGCGTTGATCTGCGTCAACCCGGGGAGCGATCCCTGCCGGCGCACTACGCCAGGCAGCGACTGGTCCCGACGACGGCCGGCGCCTCACCGCCGAGGAGGCTCCTCGTAGGCCGGGTCCATCGCCCATGTGGTCCAGTCCGAGCCGAACAGCTCGCAGGGGTGCTGGGTTCGTTCGGTCCCGTTCCCGCAGGCGAGATCGTGCGCGGGGCAATACTGGTCGCATCCCCAGCACACGCGCTCCGGGTGTGGTGGGTTCAGGGGCGGCTGCCGCGGCGGTGTGCGTCGTTTAGGGGGGCTCACGTCGAGGGCTCCTCCGGAGCAGCGCCGGGGGGAGGCTCACCGTCGCGCGGCCAAGGGCGGAGCCGCGCCAGTTCGTCCAGGACGTGGGACGGCAGCCGAGCCTCGCAGGACGGGAAGAGCTCCCGCTCTTCGAAGCGGACGTGCGCCTCGAGGAGGGCGCCGAAGCGCGCGAGCGCCCCGAGCTCGCCGCCCCCGGCGGCGGCGAGCAGTTGCCCCAGCTCGCGGTGTTCCGCTCGAGTGCGGTCCGCCAGGTGGGCGGCGTCGGTCGCAGCCAGGGCGGGCAGCAGCACCTCCTCCTCGAGGCGGAAGTGGGGCAGTAGCTCCCGCTGGTAGGCGTCTCGGATGGTTTCCACCAGGACCTGGTCGAGCGCGTCGCGGCGGGCGACCCGCTCGATGGTGGTCGCGAGCTGCAAGGCTCGGTGGTGGTCGGAGGACAGGGCTCGAAGTCGAACGTCTCGTCTCACGGTCGGGTCGGCTCGGGTGGGAGGGTCGGCAGTCGGCGCTCGAGTCCTCGCACCCTGGGCGGGGACGCCGAGCGGGAGCGAGGGGCGTCGCCCCTCGGCTGGTACGCGCAGTCGGGCTCCTCGGCGAGCGCGCTGCCGGTGAGCGCGAAGGCCCGGGCGCGACTGCCGCCGCAGAGCCGCCGGTACTCGCAGCGCCCGCATTTTCCCTGGAGCAGGTCGGGGTCCCGCAGCGCGCGGAACACCGCGGCGTCGCGATAGACCTCCACCGGGGACTGCTCGGGGAAGGTCCCCGCCAGCATCGGCAAGAATCCACTGGGGTAGATCTGCCCGGTGTGCCCGATGAACATCACACCCTTGCCGTCGTTGGCTCCCAGCGGGGCGCGCGGCGGGGGTGGCACCTCGGAAGAGGTCGGAACCCCCAGCCTCGAGCGAGCGGCGCCCGCGCCGCCCGCCTCCAGGACGTAACGCCGGTAGTGCGGTGCTTCCGTCGTCTTGATGGCGTAGGGCTGCCGCCGCGACTCTCGCCACAGCAGGGCGAAGGCCTCTTCGTACTGCTCCGGGGCCAGCCGGCGATCGGCCGCGGCGCGCCCCGTGGGCACCAGGAAGAACACCGACCAGAGCACGATGCCCTGACGGCCGAGCAGCGTGGCGAGCGGTTCGAGCTCGTGGAGGTTGTCCTTCGTCAGCGCGGTGTTGATCTGCAGGGGGATCCCGAGCTCGCGAGCGGCCGCCATGGCGCGCAGCGTGGTCGCGAAGGTCCCCGCGAAGCCGCGGACCGCGTCGTGAGTCTCTGACACGGCGCCGTCCAGGCTCAGCGCGAGGCGCGTGAGTCCCGCCCGGGCCAGCGACTCGAGCGCGGCTCGGGTGAGCAGCGGCGTGGCCGACGGCGTGAGCGCCATCGGTAGCCCCAGCGCCTTGCCGAATGCCACCAGGGACCCGAGGTCGCCGCGCTTGAGCGGATCACCGCCCGTGAGCACCACCACCGGCTTGGGCTCGAAGCGGGCAAACTCGGCGAGCAGCGCCCGCGATTGGGCCGCGTCGAGCTCGCCGGGGTGCGCCTCCGGACACGCACTGGCTCGACAGTGCTGGCAGGCAAGATCGCAGGCCTGGGTGAGCTCGTAGAAGACGACGAACGGGGCGCGGTCGAAGTCGGCGCGCCGGTACGGAGGACGGGTCAGAGGTCGGCGTGGGGTCATTCGAGGCCGGGAGGGAAGAGGATCGGGCTGAACCTCTGCTCCGATGCACGGGCCGTGCCGACGGGAAATGCGCGGATTGCCCGGGGTAGTCTGGATCCGTTGCGACCTCGACAACTTCGACGAGTTGCGATTTCGACGACGCGTCGTGATCCACACTACGTCGAGCGTGACGCCGTCATCGAACGGAACGCCACCGGCACAGCCAGGTGGGTCGGACGACGTGATGGGCACGGCACCGCCCGGCCCCCGCCCATTGGCCGCGGTCGCTCTACTCCCCGCCCTCGAAACTCGTCGCCACCGCGTCGGTCGTCGAGAACGAGCCGTTGGGGAGCGAGTGGGCGAGGCGCCACCCGGCGCGGACGACGCTCGAGTGCGCGGGGTAGGCGGCGCTTGCCTGGGTGTCGTCGGGGTCCAGCATCAGGTCTGGACGCCCGTCGCCATCGACGTCCTCCGCCCACACGACGGGCTTCAGCTCGGGGGCGTACTCGACGATGCGGCCGTCGTCGGTGACCGTGAGCACCCAGAGGCGCCGCGGTCCCTCACTCGCGTGCTCGTATTGTCGAACCGGCAGCAGCAGCTCCGACCGCCCGTCGCCGTCGTAGTCGAAGAGGGGGCGCACGACGCCGAGCTCGGGGACGTCCTTCTGGTTCTCGAACCCGTCGTCCTGCGTCGAGAGGAAGCGCGGCCCCTGGAGCGTTCGACCGCTGGCGTCCACCCAGAGCGCGGACCAGACCTGGCTCCGACGAATCGTCGACCCGTCGCCGTCTTGGCCCGCGGGCTCTGGCCAGATCAACCACCGACCCGTCTCGTCCGCGCCCCCGCCGAGCGAGGCGGGCTCGAGACAGACCGCGGTCACCAGCTCGTCCCCCGTCTTGGCTCCGAGCTCCTCGGCCTCTGCGCAGGCAGCCTGCGCGGAGGGGAACCTGAGCTCGGACGGCTCCGCGACCTCGACCGGCCCTGCCGATGCAGGCGCCGCGGGCTCCACCGTCACGGAGGGTCGGGCAGGCGGCGTCGCTCGCTGCGAGCTCGCGCAGCCCGCGCACGCGCCAATCCCTGCCCCAACGACCCAGGCCAGCGCCGCGGTTCGCACCATGCCGGACACACTATCACGACCGCGCTCGCCGCTTCGAGCCCCGCCGGCACGGCGCCGAACCCGCGCCGGCGCGCCTGATCCACGGCCTCGGGCTCCCGATGCGCGCGCAAGTGCGTTAGGGATGGGGGGGACGGGCACCAGGACCGGGTGCCTGGCTCGACCACCGAAGGGAGAGAAGGATGAAGCGTAGCGCAAGCGCCACCTGGCACGGTGGCTTGAAGGACGGGGACGGCAGCTTCGGCGTCGCGAGCGGCGCCATCCAGGGTCAGAAGTTCGGTTTCCGCACCCGCTTCGAGGACGAGCCGGGCACCAACCCGGAGGAGCTGATCGCTGCGGCGCACGCGAGCTGCTTCAGCATGGCGCTCAGCGCCCAGCTCGGGGAGCGGGGGATCACGCCGGAGGCGGTCGAGACGACCAGCACCATCACCTTCGAGAACTCGACGCTGACGAGGAGCGTGCTCAGGACGACGGTGAAGGCGCCCGGCGCGGACCAGACGCAGGTCGAGGAGGCGGCGGCCGCCGCCAAGGTCGGCTGCCCGATCTCGAAGGTGCTCCGGCTCGAGATCGTCCTGGAGCTCACCGTCGTCGTTTGACCTCGCACGCGGCGACGGCGGTGGTTCGCATCCGCGCCGCCGAGCTGCTTGCCGAGGACGCGCTCGACCGCGGCGCGGACGTCCGTTCCCCGGCGGTTGACCGGCAGGCGGCGGCGAGGTTTCATCGCCACCCATGACGGCGAACGGGTACCTCGCGTTGGCCTTGGCGGGAGCGATCGCATGCGCGAGCTGCAGCGGTGATGGGGACGGCGACGCGGGGGGCGGCAGCGCGATGGGCGGCGCGGGTCAGGGCGGCAACGGCGCCAGCGGCGCGAGCCCGGCGGGCACCGGCGGAGGGGGAGCCGACCCCTGCACGAGCGGCTGCGTCGATACCCTGGCGGCCGCCTGCGACAACGGCCCCGCGTCCGCGAGCGAGTGCGTGAGCGACTGCCAGGCGCTGATGAACGGCTCGTGCGGCGCCGAGTACCACGCGCTGCAGGCCTGCGCGGAGGGCGAGGCCGTCACCTGCGACGCGCAGGGGATCCCGGCGATCGAGGCCTGCGCCGCCGAGCAAGCCGCGTTCGTCGCCTGCCTGAGCTAGAGCACCGGGCGCCGAGCCCCGGGCGTCACCGGACGCGCGAAGAGCCCGTGGGCTTCTGCTAACCTCCGGCTTCCCAACGGGAGGTGCGTGATGCTGGAGAGCCGCAAGATCCGCAAGGTCATCGGAGCCAAGCCGACCATCGAGGGCGCGGGGGTGCACCTGCACCGGGCGCTGGGCTTCCAGGATCCACACCTGTGCGATCCGTTCCTGCTGTTCGACGACTTCCGCTCGGATCGGCCGCAGGATTTCCGAGCCGGGTTCCCCTGGCACCCCCACCGGGGCATCGAGACGATCACCTACGTCCTGCGCGGCGACGTGGAGCACGGCGACAGCCTGGGGAACAGCGGCGTCACCGGCTCGGGCGACGTGCAGTGGATGACCGCGGGGAGCGGCATCGTGCACCAGGAGATGCCCAAGGGCGACGGCGACGGCGCCATGCACGGGTTCCAGCTGTGGGCCAACCTGCCCGCGGCGCACAAGATGATGGACCCCCGCTACCGCGGCATCCTGGCCGAACAGATCCCCGAGGTGCGGGCCGCGGGTGGGGCCGCGGTCAAGGTGATCGCCGGCACCATCGGCGGAGTGACCGGACCGGTGCGCGACGTGGTGACGGGCCCAGAGTACCTCGACGTCAGCGTCCCGGCGGGCTGCACCTTCACCCACCCCACGCCACGCGGCCACACGGTCATGGCCTACGTGATCGGGGGCCAGGCGATCTTCTGCCAGCAGCGGGATCCGTTCAGCTACGACGCCGAGGGCAGCAACTACTTCGACCTCGAGCGAGGCCCCGCCATCGGTGACCGCCACCTGGTGTTGTTCGGCGACGGGGACCAGGTGGTCGTCAGCGCCGAGGAGCAGTCGGCGCGCTTCCTGCTGATCTCGGGCAAACCGCTCGGCGAGCCCATCGCCTGGCAGGGCCCCATCGTCATGAACACTCAGGAGGAGCTGCGCGCCGCCTACGAGGATCTCCGCCGCGGCACCTTCATCAAGGCGAAGTCCGTCAATGGGTAGATTCCACAGCGCCCCCCTCGCTCCACCCCCTGATGCCATGACGACCCCAGAGCCAAATACCCAGCGCGACTGGCACGCCCTCGACCCCGTCGCGGTGCTGCGGCGCCTCGACGTCCGCAGCGCCGGCCTCCCCGGCGCGCTCGCCGCCCAGCGCCTGGCGGAGCAGGGCCCCAATCGCCTCCCCGAGCGCAAGGGGCAGGGGCCCCTCGCTCGCTTCCTCAAGCAATTCCACAACGTCCTCATCTACATCCTGCTCGGGGCGGCGCTGGTGACGGCACTCCTCCAGCATTGGCTCGACACCGGCGTCATCTTCGGCGTGGTCGTCATCAACGCCATCATCGGCTTCATCCAGGAGGGCAAGGCCGAGAAGGCTCTCGACGCCATCCGCGGCATGCTCTCGCTCGACGCCCGCGTGCTCCGCGACGGAGCCGAGATCACCGTGCCGGCCGACAAGCTCGTCGTCGGCGACGTCGTCCTGCTCCGCGCCGGCGAGAAGATCCCGGCCGACCTCCGGCTCCTCCAGGTCCGCGACCTGCAAGTCGAGGAAGCCATCCTCACCGGCGAGTCGGTGGCTAGCCACAAGCACATCGAGCCCGTCTCGCCGGACGCGCTCCTCGGCGACCGGAGCTGCCTCGCGTTCTCCGGCACGCTGGTGACCTTCGGCACCGGTCGCGGCGTCGTCGTCGCCACCGGCGCCCACACCGAGATCGGGCGCATCAACGACATGCTGGGGAACGTCCAGCAGATCACGACCCCGCTGCTCCGCCAGATGGCCCATTTCAGCCATCTCCTGTCGTACGTCGTCCTCGGCATCGCGACCTTGGCGTTCTTCTACGGCTGGCTGTTCACCAGCCACGGCCCCGGCGAGATGTTCCTCGCCGCCGTTTCCCTCGCCATCGCCGCCATCCCCGAGGGACTGCCCGCCATCATGACCATCACCCTGGCCATCGGCGTCCGCCGCATGGCGCAGCGCCACGCCATCATTCGCCAGCTCCCTGCGGTCGACACCCTCGGCTCGGTGACGGTCATCTGCTCGGACAAGACCGGCACCCTGACGCGCAACGAGATGACGGTGACGACCCTCGCCCTCGCCGATGGCGACGTGGCCGTGAGCGGCGTCGGCTACGCCCCCACTGGTGGCTTCAGCCGTGACGAGCGGCCGCTAGCCCCCGCCGACGCCCCCGGCGTCAACGATCTGCTCGCGACGGCGGTGTTCTGCACCGACTCTCACCTGCGGCAGGAGAACGACCAGTATCGCCTGGAGGGCGCCCCGACCGACGGCGCCATGCTCGTCGGCGCGATGAAGGCCGGGCTCGATCGCGACGAACTCCGCCGTCGCCACCCCGAGATCGATCACATCCCCTTCTCCTCCGAGCACAAGTACTCCGCCCGACTCGTCCGCCGTCCCGAGGGGGGTGCCCGCATCGCCGTCCTCGGCGCCCCCGACCAGCTCCTCAAGCGCTGCACCTGCGCCCAGCACGCCGACGGCCCGCGCCCGCTCGACGCCGCCGCCTGGCAGCGACGGCTGGAGTCCCTGGCCGCCCAAGGCCTGCGCATGCTCGGGGTGGCTCGCAAGGATCTCGAGTCAGCCCCCGAGCGCCTCACCGCCGAGGACGTCGATAGCGACCTCGTTCTCCTCGGCCTGGCCGGCATCATCGATCCCCCCCGCGACGAGGCCATCGCCGCCACCGCCGAGTGCCAGAGCGCGGGCATCCGCGTGATCATGATCACCGGGGACCACAAGCTCACGGCCCAGGCGATCGCGGGTCAGATAGGGATCGCGAACGCCACCGTGCGCACCGGCGGCGAGCTGGAGCAGGCGACCGACGACCAGCTCCGCGAGTGGGTCACAGAAACCAGCGTCTACGCGCGGGTCAGCCCCGAGCACAAGCTGCGCCTGGTCACCGCCCTCCAGTCGCATGGTGCCGTCGTCGCCATGACGGGCGACGGCGTCAACGACGCCCCCGCCATCAAGCGTGCCGACGTCGGGGTGGGGATGGGGGTCACCGGCACCGAGGTCACCAAGGAGGCCGCTGACATGGTGCTGACCGACGACAACTTCGCATCCATCACCAGCGCCGTACGCGAGGGCCGCACGGTCTACGACAACCTCCGCAAGTCCGTCCTCTTCATCCTCCCCACCAACGGTGGCGAGGCGTTGACCCTCCTCGCCGCGATCGCGCTCGGCAGCAGCCTCCCCCTGACCGCTCCCCAGATCCTGTGGGTGAACATGGTGACCGCGGTGACGCTCGCCCTCGCGCTCGCCTTCGAGCCCCCCGAGGAAGACATCATGCGCCGGCCCCCGCGGCCGACCGATGCGGCCATCCTCGATCGCTACTTCCTGGGGAGAATCGCCTTCGTCTCTCTGCTGGTCGGGCTCGGCACCTTTGCCATGTTCCGCCTGGCCCGGACCTGGGGTTATCCGCTCGAGCACGCCCAGACCCTTGCCGTCAACACGCTGGTCGCCTTCGAAGTCTTCTACCTCTTCAACACTCGCTTCATCGTCGCGCCCACCCTCTCCTTCTCCGGCCTCTTCGGGAGCCGTCCGGTGCTGGTCGCCGTGGGCCTGGTGGCATTGGCTCAGCTCGCCTACACCTACCTGCCTCTCATGCAGTACCTCTTCGGCAGCGCTGGGCTCGACGCAGGAGACTGGCTCCTCTGCGTCGTTCCCGGTGCCGCCCTGCTGCTCCTGGTGGAGCTCGAGAAGGCGACCACCCGTGCCCGCCGTTCGGCGGCGGCAACGCACAGCGGCAAGGCGGGTTAGGCATCGCGCAAGGGCGGGCCGCCTTCCACGCTCAAGGCCATCGTGGCCTGATGAAGCGGAGGGTGACCGCGCCGAGCGGTCGGACCGGGGCACCCCGCGGCTGACCTGCTGGGCACGACGCCCGCGCCGAGGGTGATCGAGCGTGACGGCTGCGGCGCGGGGCTCGCCGCGGGAGCGCTGCGTCTTCTGCGGCGCCGAGGACCCCGGGGTTACCATCGGGCGCGATCAACCCCGTCGCGGCGTCGTCCTGGCTGAGCGCGTAGACGTGGTGCGTTTCGTTCCCGCTCGGCCCCGGGCGCGGTCACTGATCGACGAGGCGGGCGGCCGCGTACTCGAGACCGGGCGCTTCCGCGTCACCGTCGGCGGCAGCCAGCCCGACCCGCGGAGCGTCGCGCTGACCGGGCGTGCGCCCCTCGCGGCGAACCTCGAGGTGACCGGCGAGCGGCTCGCCCTGCCTTATTGAGCGGTCCGCGCTCGGGCCTCCACGTTCGGTGCGGGGCCGGCGCGGGATCCGGAGCCGCCCCGGTTGCGGCGCTCCCGCGCGGTCGGGTATTCTTGAGGCTACGGTCTACTGCCGCCGCACGCTCCAGTCGGGTCACCGGATCGCGCCGCCCCCACCCCCTCCCGGAAGGCTGGCGAGGGAGCGCCGACCGCTCGGCGCGGTCGCGGCCGTGACGCTGGCCGCGGCGCTCGCCGGCTGTCACCGGGACGACCCCCGGAGCAGCGACCTGCCCTCCCCCGTCAGCGGCGGGGCGCTGCCGGCCTCGGCGGGGGGCTCACCCGCGAGCGGCTTCGCCGGCGCGGAGGTCGGCGGGACGAGCACCGGGGGCGTCGCGATGGGTGGGACCTCCGGCGGCGCCGGCGGGACGAGCGGCGTCGAGAGCACGGGCGGCATCGAGATCACGGGCGGCGGCAGCGCGACCGGCGGCAGCGCGGGCGACAGTGGCTACGGCGGCGCGGGTGGCGCGAGCGGGGCCAGCAGCTCGGGGGGAGCCGGAAGCCGGGCCGGTGGCGCGGGCGCGAGCGGCGCGGGTGTGGGCGGCGGCGGTCAGGCGAGCGGCGGCGGCGTCCTCGTCGCGCCGCCCGTCCTGTCCGGCCTCGTCGTCGAGCCAAACCCCAACAACACCCTCTCGGCCTACGTGAGCTGGACCACTGACATCGCGGCCGACTCCGCCGTGGAGTTCGGGACCGAGGGCTCCGAGTTCCGGGTCCGGGACGCGACCCCGGTCACCGCGCACCGCGTCCTGGTGTTGGGGATGCACGCCGAGTCGACCTATCTGCTCCGCGCCATCTCCACTGCGGCCGGGGGCTCTTCCAGCGGCGAAGCCTCCTTCGCGACCGGCCCGTTGCCGGCCACGTTGCCGCTCCCGACGCTCACCGTCAACGAGGGAGGCGGCGAGGGCTGGACGCTGGTGAGCGTGCAGCCCCGGCGCGTGGGAGGCCAGCAGCCGCCAGGCCTGGCCGTCATCTACGACCAGCAGGGGCTCCCCGTCTGGTACTTCGTCAACGGCGAGCTGCCGGACGAGCTGGGAGACGCCTCGGTGCGGCTCACCCGGGAGGGCCACGTCCTGCTCGGCCCGACCTCCCTGAGCCCCCCGCAGGAGATCGATCTCGCCGGCGACCTGGTGTGGCGAGGTCCAGAACAGCCCAGCGGCGGCGGCGAAGGCGTCCCCGGTATCATGACGCACGACGCGCGCAAGCTCGGTAACGGCAACTACGTGTTACTCCGCAACGAGGTCGACGCCGACGGCTTCCTGGGCGCCCTGATCGAGGAGGTCACGCCCCAGAACGGCGTCGTCTGGTCCTGGAGCCTGTTCGACCACGTTCGACCGGATCCGCAGCGGGACGACCCCGACTGGTGCCACCCGAACTCGGTCAGCGTGGACGAAGCGAACGACTTCGTGTACCTCGGCTGCCGCTGGCTTGGCGTGATCAAGGCCCACCGCGGTGGGGATCAGTCCATCGTCTGGATCCTCGGCGAGGGGCTCGACGGCGGGAGCTTCACCTTCGATCCCCCGGAGGCCGGCTTCGCCGACGAGCACGATCCCGAGATCCACGGCGACGGGACCGTGCTCGTCTACGACAACGGCGGGTACACGCGCTCCCCCAGCGGGAGTGAGCGGTCGCGGGTCCTCGAGCTCGCGCTCGACGAGGGGACGATGACGGCGAGGCTCGGGTGGAGCTTCCCCGACTCGTTCGCGGTCGACCCCTGGTACCGGGACGAGTGGTACACGCCCTTCTGGGGCGACGCCGACGACCTGGGCGACGGCAGCGTCCTCATCACCGCCGGAATGCGCAGCGCGAGCGCGTCGGGCCGCATCTTCGAGGTCCGCCGCGCGGACGGCCAGGTCCGCTGGGAGCTCACCTTTCCCCCGGAGGTCGGCACCTACCAGGCCGAGCGCCTGACCCCGCCCGTCGAGCGCCTGTAGCGCCGACGAGCAGGGCACCGCCGCTTACTCGCAAGCGTCGAGGCCTTCGGTCGCGACGCAGTCGAGCGCGTCCATCAGCTCGGGATCGATCGCGTCGAGCGTAGGGACACCCCGCTCGGCGAGGGTCACCTCGCCTCCACCCGCGCAGGTCCCGTCCTTGATGGTGAGGGTGCCCGCCTCCACGGAATAGTACTCGGTCGCCATGAACTCGTCCCAGCAGTCGACGAGGTTCACGTCCGCCTCGAGATCGCCACCGGTGACGGCGGCCTCACCGCGCCCCGCGGTCCCGGTGAAGGCCGCGCGTAGCGCGAACCTCTCGTCGAGATCGTCCACGACGTTGCCCTCGAAGCAGCTGTCCGCGGCCGTGTCGCAGAGATCGCCGGTGAGGGTCCAGTCCATGAAATGCAGGCGCGCTCCCTCGGGGTCGAGGGCGGTGCCGTAGAGGAAGTCCGCGTCCGCAGGATCGGTGCCCACCTCGGCGTCCTCGTCGACGAAGTCCCGGAGCAAGGCGACGTTGAAGGCGAACTCGGCGTCGGCGTCCTCGCCCGTGCCGTACAGCATCACGATCCTCCCCTGGGCCCGGCGTAACTCCGGGACGAAGCTCGGGTCGTGCTCGGCGTCGAAGGCGTTGTTGGCGTCGATGTCCCAGAGCGTGACCCCCACGCCGCGGTCGGGATCCTCGCGATCGGGCGTGGCCGCGCCCGCGATGACGGGCACCGCCGCGGACGAGTCGTCCCCCATCAGCCGCGCGAAGGCGTAGGCGTAGCGGAAGTCCGCGTCCGCATCGTTCTCGGCGACGTACAGGAGCACCTTCCCGACGCCGTCGTCGTTGTCCCACGGCCCCCACACGAGCTCGCGCTTCTCGGCGTCGTAGGTCGTCGGCGGAAAGGCGGTGATGACCTCGAGGGTGGCGACCATCAGCGCGGCGGGCAGGTTGACCGCGAACGCGGCCTCGATGGCGAGCCGAGCGAGGTCCGAATCCGCCTCGAGCGCCAGCGCGCCGGCGCGACTCGCGGGCGTCGGGATGCCGGACCTCAGCCGCTCGGAGGACGGGAGCGCGCTCCGATACTCCTGTACGAGCGCGGCGTCGAAGCTGCCGTCGTCCTCCTCCGCCGCGGTGCAGGCTACGAGCGAGAGCGGCAGCAGGAGCGCGAGGGGTCGATGCATGGAAGCCTCCGTTCAGTTCGGCCGGGCGCGTCACTGCGCCGTCACGACGTGGAGCCCCGGGACCGCCCACCAAGCCAAGCAATCCCCGGGCCAGCCCGGCGCCGGCGCCCCTCGGGCGAGACGGGACCGGGATCTCGACTTAGGATGCCGCCGGACGTGCACGGGAGGCAACCGCCCACCGTGAACGCCCGTTGGCGGCCAGCGGCCCCCCCCCAACTATCCTGAGGCGCCTCCGAACCGATGTCCTACGTCCACGGCTACTCCGAGCGAGAGGCGCAACGCCTCCAGGACCAGGCGGGCACCCTGGTCGACCTGCTCCACCGCGGCACGGGCTACCCGCCGGGGGCCCGCGTGCTCGAGGCGGGCTGCGGCGTCGGCGCCCAGACGGTGACACTGGCCGCCCGGAGCCCCGGCGCCCTCTTCACCGCGGTGGACCGGGACGAGACGTCGCTCGCGGCCGCGCAGCGCGCGGTGGCGGCGGCGGACCACGGGAACGTCACCTTCCTCCGAGCCGACCTCCGCGCGCTGCCCTTCGCGGACGCGGCGTTCGACCACGCCTTCGCCTGCTTCGTGCTGGAGCACGTCCCCGGGCCGACCGAGCTACTGCGCGAGCTGTCGCGTGTGATCCGACCGGGCGGCACCCTGACGGTCGTCGAGGGGGACCATGGGTCCGCTTTCTATTACCCGGACGACGCCGACGCGCGCCACGCCATCGACTGCCTGGTGACGCTCCAGGCACGGGGCGGTGGCGACGCGCTCATCGGGCGTGCGCTCTACCCGTTGCTCGTGTCCGCCGGCCTGCTGGACGTCGCCGTCGAGCCGCTCGTCGTCTACGCCGACGCGAGCCGCCCGGCGCTGGTCGAGGGTTTCACCCTCGCCACCTTCACGGCAATGGTCGAGGGGGTGACGGACGCCGCGCTCCAGGCGGGCCTCACCGACGAGGCCCGCTGGGCGCGCGGGATCGCCGCCCTGCGGCGGGCAGCGGCCCCCGACGGGACCTTCTCGTACACGTTCTTCCGGGGCGTCGGCACGCGCGCGTGAGGAAGGACGCGCTCGTCGGGCGGCCGGGCACGGCCCGCCTACCCTCTCGGCGCCGGGAGCGCGGCCGCGAGCAGGCGGCGCGCGCGCGCCTCGATCGTGGCTCCGTCACCGCGAACGAGGCTCCCGCCGACCCCGACGGCGACCGCGCCGGCGGCGAGCCAGGCAGCGACGTTCTGCTCGTCGACCCCACCGGTGGGCACCAGCGGGACGTCGGGGAACGGACCGCGCAGCGCGGCGAGATGCGCGGGCCCCAGCTGCGCGGCGGGGAAGAGTTTGATCGCCGTCGCGCCGGCCCTCCAGGCGGCGAGCACCTCGGTCGGCGTGAAGGCGCCGGGAAGGAAGGGGACGTCGAGTCCGCGAGCGCACGCCAAGAGCTCGCGGTCGAGGTGGGGGCTCACGGCGAACGCCGCGCCCGCGGCCCGCGCCGCCTCGAGCGTCGACCGATCGAGGACGGTGCCGGCGCCGATCACCACACCGGGGAGCCGCGACCGCAGCTCCGCGATGGCCTCCGCCGCGCCCGGCGTCGTGAAGGTCACCTCGAGGGCGCCGATCCCACCCCGCGCCACGGCCACGCCGACCTCCACCGCGACGGCCGAGGACGGGGCACGGATGATGGCGAAGACCCGGAGCGCGGCGAGTCGCGCCAGGAAGGGATCGATCGTCATGGCGAGCCCATACCACGACCGGTGCCCGGCGAGCTGCGGTCCTCGTCGGGATCCGACCTCTTCCGGGGGCTGCCCGCTGCCGCCGTACGGCCGCCGTGCCCGGCTCTTGAAGTCGCCCCAGAACGCCGTTATTAACCGATTTAGTGGCTGCGCTCTCCGGGTCGGGCAGGGACCATCCCGCGGCGGGGGGCGCGACGGAGCGGATCCATGCGACATCATCTGCGAACCAGCGGCGGGGTGCTCGGACTCGGTGCGCTGCTCTCCACCACCGGCTGCCTGAAGCTCGCGCAGCCCACGGCGCCGCCAGCGTCCCAGTACGTGGCCCCGAGCGGCGAGCTCGCGCTGCTCGAGGTGGAGGAGACCCGGGTCCCGAGCGCCTACTTCGTGGCCAACGGCATGCCCCTCTGCTTTCAGGGCACCAACAACTACTACATCAACTTCAAGTCCCGGCGGATGGTGGACGAGGTGTTCAAGCAGATGCCGGCGATGCACCTCGAGGTCATGCGGACCTGGGCGTTCCTCGACGTCGGCTCGCTCGACGGCTCGGTCGAGACGATCGACAACATCAAGGAGAACGTCTACCTCCAGTACTGGGATCCGGCCGCGGGGAGGCCCGCCTACCACGACGGTCCCGACGGCCTCGAGCGGCTCGACTACATCCTGCATCGCGCGCGCGCCACGGGCGTCACCGTGATCATGGTCCTCACCAACAACTGGAAGGACTTCGGCGGGATGGACCAGTACCTGATCTGGTACGGCCTGAAGAGCCATTACCAGTTCTACACCGACCCGCGGGTGAAGCAGGCGTACAAGGACTACGTCGCGCACCTCGTCAACCGCGTCAACACCATCGACGGCACGCCGTATCGGGAGGACCCGGCCATCTTCGCCTGGGAGCTCGCCAACGAGCCGAGGTGCAAGAACTACGGTCGCTTCGACGACCTCTCGGGGTGCGACCCGAAGCACCTGACGGCGTGGGCCGACGAGATGAGCGCGCACATCCGGTCGCTCGACCCGAACCACATGATCGCGGTCGGCGACGAGGGCTTCTTCGCCGACGGCGGCAAGCACTGGACGTACCAGGGGGGCGACGGCGCCGACCACGTGGCGCTGACCTCCCTGCCCCACATCGACTTCGCCACCTTCCACCTCTATCCGGACAACTGGAGCACTGGCGTCAAGTTCGGATATCAGTGGATCATCGACCACGTCGTGGCGGCGCAGAAGATCGGCAAGCCGACGGTGATGGAAGAGTACGGCACCATCGTCCGCGCCGATCCGAAGACCTTCGAGATCACCTGGGGCTGGGAGCGGCGCCGGGCCGCGTACACCAACTACAACAATCTCCTGTTCTTGAACGGCGGCAACGGCGCCCTGTTCTGGATGCTGGCCGCCTACGACGACTTCCTGAAGGCGCCGTACCCCGACTACGACCACTACACGGTGTACAACGGCCTTCCCACGGGCGAGCTCCTGAAGGGGTTCGCCGAGCGATTCGGCCCCGAGGCGCCGGCGTGTCGAATGGCGGCGAAGGATCTGCCGCCCGAGACGAGCCCAACCCCGTTCGTCACCTGGCGCCCCCCGCCGGGGCGCTCGGAGCCGACCACCACGGCGAGGCCCGGCGCAGCGACGCCCGCGGCGACGCCGACGGCAGCGCCGCCGACCGGCTGAGGACGCGGCTCCCGACGAGGCGCGGGCCGGCCGTGACGGGGTGGGCGGCGACGGGCCGGCAGGCCGCCGAGGCGCCCTTGACAGTGGCCGGCTAAATCGTTTTACTGCTGCTGCCGGGCGGGGCGCCGCGCCGGCGCGTATCGCGAGGGCGCATGAGGTCAATCGGCAACCGGTTTCTGTGGTTCGTCACGCCCTGCCTGTGCATGGGCTGCATCACCAGCCCCGTCTGGGAGTACGGCGCGACCGCCGACGCGAAGAAGACCGAGCTCCGAGCACCGGACGAAGAATGAAGACCTCCGAAGCGAACGTGACCTTCCACGGCCCAGACCCGCGGTCGTTCGGGCCCATCGTCGACCGCCACCCCGCCAATCCCATCCTGACCGGCGCGGACTTCCCGCCAGAGTCGGGGATCGTGCGGGTCTTCAACTCCGGCGTCATCAAGCGGGGCAGCCAGTACCTGATGGCCTGCCGCGCCGAGAACCGCGCCCTGAGGGACCTCATCTGGATGGCCGACAGCGAAGACGGGGTCCGTTTCGCGCCGCGGCGGGCCCCGGTCAAGATGCCCGACGATCCGGAGTTCGCCGAGTACACGGCGGGGATGTACTACGACCCCCGCATCACCGAGATCGACGGCACCTATTACCTGATGCACGCCGCGCACAGCGGGCACGGCTGCCGCCTCAGCCTACTGCGCACGGACGACTTCGACCGCTTCGACTGGCTAGGGTTCGTGTCGGAGACGGACAACCGCAATGGGGTGCTCTTCCCGGAGAAGATCGGCGGCCGCTTCGCCCGGCTCGACCGGCCCAACACGGGCGGAGACTTCGGCGACATGTGGGTGAGCTACTCGCCCGACCTGATCCACTGGGGGAGCTCCCGCTGCGTGCTCCGCAACGCCTCCGTCCACTGGGCCTGGTCGAAGATCGGCCCGGGCGCCGTCCCCATTCGCACCCCGGAGGGGTGGCTCACCCTCTTTCACGGCGTGCGCACGCAGTGCAAAGCCCACTACGTCTACCAGCTCGGCGTGTGTTTGCTCGACCTCGAGGATCCCTCCCGGGTCACCGCGCTCTGCGAGGACGCGATCCTGGCGCCGGAGATGGACTACGAGCTGGTCGGGCAGACCCCGAGCGTCGTGTTCACCTGCGGCGCCGTCGTCGAGCCCGATGGGGGCATCAAGCTCTACTACGGCGGCGCCGACACCGTGATGTCCCTTGCCACGACCACGCTGGAGCGGCTGCTCTACGCCTGCCGCCACCGCTGAGGCCGCCGCAGATCCCGTCGCCCGTCTTCACCGACCGGAGGCTACCGCCACAGTAGCTCTCGCTGTCCACCAAGCCAGAGTCTGGCGTCGTCCGGGTGTGCAAGGTCCGTCCCGCTCAGTCCATTGATGATCCGCCCAGCGGGACCTGGATCTGCCCGAACGGGTCGTCGCCGGAGAACGGGGAGGTCCATCCTGGACGTCCCGGGCTCCCCGTCCTGGCTGGGCGCTTCGCTGGGTCACGGTGATGGCAGCCGCGCCGGCCTCACCGGGGCCGATGCACCGGTCGTCGCCCGGCGTGTCGTCCTGAATCGTGAAGCCCATCTCGTCGGTGTCGAAGGCGAGCAGCAGCTCCGCTACCGCCTCGATGAGCGCCAACGGGTCCGCCAGGAAGGCGGCCGTCAACGTCCGCCGGCGCCGCGCCGCAGGGGACCGGCCGCGGTCGCCAGCGACCCCACCTCCGCGCTCCGGAGTTGCGCGGATCACCGTTTGAGCAGACGTGTTGGTTGGAGAACAGGGCGCGCGGAGCGGCGCGCCGTCGGGCCCGCGCGCGGGGGCCCTCCCCTCCTCGCGGTGCCCGGCGGTGAGGCCTCGAGGCGGGCGGTTGGGGGCCCCGCGCAGGGGGCCGCAGACCCGGAGCTACCCGCCACCCCGCCCCCGGGACGGCCGTGAATACCCGTCGAGTAGCCCCGTCTAACGCCCGTTTGCGGCCGGGATCTGGCGGTGAGCCGGGCGCCCAGCCCGGGCGAGATGCCCGTTCGACGGCGGCCCGGCTCATGCTAGAAACGCGCGTTCCCCACTGCGGAGGAGAGGGCTCATGACGATCGAGATGAACCGGTTCTTGGCTTTGACGATGGCGCTGGCGACCGGCGCGATGGCGGCGACGGCCTGCGTCGTGACCGATGACGATCCGGCCGACCCGGGCAACGTCACCGACGACGGAGGCGCGAGCAACCAGGGCGGCAGCGCCGGTGACGAAGGGGTCGAACCGGTGGCCGGCGCGGCCAGCGGCGGGGCGAGCAACGCCGGGGCCGGCGCGGTGACCGAGGGCGGAGCCGCCGTGGTCGCCGGAGGCGCGGCGACCGAGGGCGGAGCCGCCGTGGGCACCGGGGGTGCCGTGATCGAGGGCGGCGCGGCGGCGGTGGCCGGCGCGACGACCGAGGGTGGAGCCGCAGTGGTCGGCGGCGCCGCGACCGAGGGTGGTGCAGCCGTGGTTGGCGGCGCCGCGACCGAGGGTGGTGCCACGGCGGTGGCCGGTGCGGCCAACGGCGGCGCGGCGGGCGCGGGCGGCGAGGTCGAGTGCCTCGGCGACGCCAGCGTCGAGCTCGGATGCTACACCGCGATGCCGCTGACGAACTGTGCGGAGACGGACCCGAGCTACGAGGGGTACTACCCGAACCCGGTCCTCGAGGCCTGCTACGGCGTCAGCACTCTCCTCGGCGAGATCCAGGCGGCGATCTTCGACTGCCTGCTCACGATCGAGGACGACCCTTGCTCGACCGAGGCCGCGGCCGCCATCGCCGCCTGCGAGCAGGAGGCCATCGGCCAGGCCTGCGAGAACCCCCTGGCCGTCACCGCCTGCGCCGACGGCTACACCGACGAATGGGCCCAGGATCACGCCGCGATCCTCACCTCGTGCGATGACGGGACGCTCGACCAGGCCGCCTGTGTCGCCGCGCTGAACCCGCGCCTCGACTACGGGTACGTCGCCGACTGCATGGACCCCAACGACCCCTCGGGCGAGGTCTACGACCCGAGCTTCACCGGCGACTGCGCCGCGCGGCTCGAGTCCTGCCGCGGGTACTGACGGGCGACGAGCGAGGGTGGCCGCGGCGCGCGCTCACGCGCCGCGGTCGCTCCGGTCTTGCATGGCGCGACCCGACGCTCCCCCGGGACCCGCGGCGAGCGCGGCGTCTCCCCTTGGCCTGATCCGGCCCGTCCCCGCGCGGGCCCCCTGGGCGGAGCCGTTCTTCACCGTCGGGGTGACGGGCACCAACGGCAAGACCTCGACCACCCACCTGGTGGCCGCCGTGGTCCGCGCTGCCGGGCACGCGGTGCTCTGCCAGTCCACGCTCGGCTACTTCGCCGACGGCGAGCCGCTCGCGGTGGAGCGTAGCGAGCGCGGCTTCCTCGGCGCGCTGCGAGAGACCGCGGAGCGCGGGGCGCGCCACGCGGTCGTGGAGGTGACGAGCCTCGCGCTGAAGAACGGCTACGCGAAGAAGTGGCGCTTCGACCTGGGGGTATTCACCAACCTCACCCGTGACCACGTCGCGGAGCACGGCTCCTGGGAACATTACCTCGCCGCCAAAGCGCAGCTGTTCGTCCTGCTCGGACCGGGACGCACGGCAGTGCTCAACGCCGCGGACGAGGCGGCGCTCCTGATCGACCGGGCGACGCCGGCGGACGTCGGGCGTCGCTGGTACGCCGCTCCGGGTCGCGGACCGCGCCTCCACGCGGTCGATCTCGCCGCCCGCGAGTTCGAGGTCACGGCCGCGGGGACGCGGGTGAGGCTCGAGCCGTCGCCCGTCGCCGAGTCGCTCGGGGGCGAGCTCTCGATCCAGCTGGTCGGGGAGGTGTTCGGCGAGAACGCCCTCGCCGCCGCGCTGGCGAGCCTCGCGTCGGGGTTCGACGCCGCCGCGGTGAAGCGGGGGCTGGCCGACTGCGCGGGGTTGCCGGCGCGCTTCGAGATCGTCGGGCGACGTCCCACCGTGGTCCTCGACTACGCGCACACACCGGACGCGATCGAGCGACTCTGCTCGACGGCCCGCCGCATCGCCGGCTCCGGTCGGGTGCTGCTCGTCTTCGGCGCCGGCGGGGAGGTCGACGTCGACAAGCGCGAGCCGATGGGCGAGGCGGCGGCCCGCGGCGCTGACCTCGTGTTCCTCGCCAACGACAACCCGCGGCGCGAGGATCCGGCGGCCATCGTCGCCGCCCTCGAGCGCGGCTGCCGGCGAGGGACGGCCGAGGTGCGCGTGATCTTCGACCGCGCCGACGCCATCCGGGGCGCGCTCGACGCGAGCCGCGAGGACGACGTGGTGCTGGTCGCCGGACGCGGGCACGATCGCGGCATGACGTTCGGGAGCGGTGTGGTGCCGCACTCCGATCCGGAGGTGATCGCGCGCCTGCTCGCGGGACGGGGGCCGGCGTGAGCGCCGCCGCCGCGCGAGCCCGCCGCGCCCCGGAGCCGCCGGAGTCCGCCGCCTTCGACGCCGCCGGCAACCGCGTGGTGTGGGTCCGGCGCGCCGAGGTCCCGCGCGACGCCGCGACGGTGCGCTCCCTGCTCCGCGCGAGCCCCGACCCGGACGCGGAGATCCTCGCCGTGCTCGCGCCCGCGGCCCCGCGACCGCAGGCGTGGTTCTTCAATCCGGACGGCTCGCCCGAGCGCCTGTGCGGCAACGCGCTCCGCTGCCTCGCCGCGTTCGTCGGCGCCGACCGCGAGGAGCCGTGCTCGGCGCTGACCGCGCTGGGCACCGCGCTCTCGTGGCTCGACGCGAAGGGCGTCGCGTGGGGGGCGATACCGCGCGCCTCGATCTCGGTGAGCGAGCGCGGGGGCGTCCACCTGGTGAACGTGGGGACACCGCACCGGGTCACCCGCGTGGCCGACGTGACGGCGCCCGAGGTGGGCGCGCTCGGCCGCGCGCTCAGCACCGGGGACGGGGCCGTCAACGCGACCTTCTTTGCGCTGGGCGACCGCGCGACCCTGCGCGTCCGGACGCTCGAGCGCGGCGTGGCCGCCGAGACCCGGTCCTGCGGCACCGGCGCGATCGCCGCCTACCTCGCCGCGAGGGCGACCTGGCCCGGTCCCCTCGAGGATCGGATCATCGTCGAGTTCCCTGCCGGGGAGGTGCTGGAGGTGCACCCGCTCGAGCAGGGACGATGGATCGCGGTCGGCGGACGGGCGCGCCCAACCGCAGCGATCGCCCCGGCCAGCGCACACCGACGCCGGCCCCAGTGAGCGCTCAGTCGAGCAGCACGCTGCGGACGGTGCGGTTACCGGCCCGATCGAAGACGCGCAGCACCAGCAGCGCCGGACCGCTGGGGGCCAGCGCGCTGACGTCGGCGTCGAGCTCCTCGTTGGGCTCGTCGAAGATGCCGTCGACGGGGAAGAACGGGACCCACTCGTCGGACCCCGCGCGGGAGATCTCCACGCGCTGGATCGGGCCAATGCCATCGACCAGGCGTGCCGTCACGCGCCGGCCGGTCGACTTGAGCCCGAGCACGGCGGGGGCCGAGTTGTCGACGAGCACGATGGAGCTCTCGAGCGTGTGCCGCTGCACGCGCTCCGGCGGGTTGCTCGGCTCGTCGCTCACCGTGACGCGGATGCGGTACTGCCCCTCCGGGAGATCCTTGGTTTCCCAGGTGAAGTTGTCCTTGGTGAGCTTCTCCCCCGGCGGCAACAGATCGAACCAGGACTTGGTGCCGACCAGCCGATACTCCAAGCGATAGCGGAGCTCGTCCTGGTCGGGGTTGTCGACCTTGAAGGTCAGCTTGACCTTGCTGTCCGGATCACCGGTGATGGGCTCGCCGGACTTCTGCACCCCGTCTCCCGAACCGGTCGCGGTCGCGCCCGACTTGGCCTCGATGGCCGTGAGGATCGCCCGCAGGTTGTCCGTCACGAAGGTGACCTCGACCTCGCGGAGCTCCGCCTTCGGGTCGGCGGCGAACCGCGCGCGCAGCTGCAGGAACCGCGCGGGCGCGCTCGTCACCGGCCCCGGCGCCGTGAGCGGGGGGCTCCAGTCGCTCCAGCTGTCGTCCGGCTCCTTGGTGTTGCCGCCGCGCGTCGAGATCTCGACTTTGCCGGAGGCGTCCCAGGCAATCCGGCCGAAGGTGGCCCGGATCCCCGCGTCGAGGGCCTTGCTGGTCCACACGGCGTCCTTGCCCCCGATCCCCTCGATCGGGTGGGCCACCGCCGGATCGCTGCCGATGACGTACTGGGCCCCGCTCCCCAGCAGCAGCGCCCCGATCTGCCGCTCTTCGGTGTCGGCGACCAGGGTCGAGGTGTGGGCGGCGTCGACCGTGAACACCTGACCCTCCACGCCCGTCCCCACGTAGGGCTGCCCGTCGGTGCCGACGGCGAGGGCGGTGAAATGCTGCTCCTTGTCCGCCAGGAGCTCGACCGGCGTCCCGCTCGCGTCGAAGCGATACAGCACGCCCTTGCCGCGGACCTTGGCGGCGCTCGCCGTGGGCGCCGCTGGCTTGGTGCCGTCACTCGCGGGCCGCTTGGGCACGGAGGCGCCCCCGGTGAGCTCGTTCGCGATCGCGAAGACGTCTCCCTGGGGACCGAAGGCGATCCCGCGGACCTCGGTGCGGCCGAAGTCGTAGAGGACCGTGGAGCGGCCGGGGCCGCTGACGCGGTACAGCTTCGCCGGCTCGCTGGCGCCCGCGTAGACGACGCCATCCGACGCCACCGCCACGCTCATCAGGTGGTCCTCCTCCGCGTCGAGGTAGACCTGCGCCTGTCCCCCGGGCGTGATCCGCCACAGCTTCCCCGCGGGACCCGTCGCGGCGTAGAGCGCGCCCGCCCGCGCGTCGAACGCGAGCGCCCAGACGTGGTCGGTTTCCGGCAGGGTGACGAGCTCGGTGAGCCGGTCCTTCTCCCAGCGGAAGATCTTGCCTTCGGGGATGGTGCCGAGCGCAACCGCCCCGCCCCACGCCTCCACGACCGAGGTGACGGCCAGGGCCTTGGTCTCGGCGGCGAGCTCGACGACGTCACCGCGAACCCGGAGCAGCTTGCCATCGTTACCGGTCCCCAGCAGGACCGTGCCGTCGCGCCGCACAAGCGCGCTCCAAACGGTGGGGGCGGCCGAGGCCGGGACCGCCCGGAGCGCGAACCCGGCGCGGACCCGACCGTTCGAGTCGATGGCGGTCCCCTCGAGGTCACCCCCCTGGAAGTCCTTGGCCTCGCGGAGCACGAACCGGCGCGTCCCCACCGCGTCCGAGGGGGCGGCGACCAGGAGGACGGAGAGCCCGAAGGCGAGAACCGAGAGGCGCAAGAGAAGTTGCTTCATGTTGCCCTGTGCTGGATGACGCGGCGCCCTAGCGACGGACTCGCTTCACCGAGACGGAGACGGAGTCTCGACCCACCATGAACTCCTCGAGCGGGAAGACGTAGCGCGCCTCGGTACGGAAGGCCTCCGGACCGATGGAGGTCGTGGTGGGCCGGAGCGCGTCGAGCGCCCCCGGCGGGAGGTCGGTCGCCACGTGGGTGCGGTAGGCGACCGACGCCGCGTTCTTCACGTAGCTCACCACCACGCTCTTGCTCGGGTAGACCGGGTCTTTCAGGTTGGCGAAGAGGGTCGCGACGCTCTCCGGGTTGGGACGATCGCGACTCTGCGTGTAGCCGGGCGCGATCTCGAGGCGCACCGTCTCGCCGGCGAGCTGCTCGGGGATCGGCACGCTGACGACGCGGGTGACCGGGGGCCCCGCCCACGGCTCGAAGGTGAGGCGCAGGCGCGCCGGCTGACCGGGCTCGAGCTCGGGATCGAGCACCTCGAGGCCGCGCAGCCGGAGCATCTCCCGCGCGAAGCGGAGCTCGATGTCCGCCTCCACGGCCTCGATGATCACGGGCTCCCAAGGGTTGCTGAGCAGCATCCCCACGGCCTTCACCAGGTTGAGGCGCAAGAACTCGCCCGCCTGCGGGGTGCCGCCGACGGACACGCCGTAGTCCTCGATCACCAGGTCGCCGTGGCCGCGGACCGTGACGGTGGAGCGCAGGTTCCAGCTCACGTCCTGCCGCTCGCCTGCGGTCGTCTGGAGCGCGCTGCCGAGCGCGACGGCGACCAGCATCGGCGTCAGGAGCTTCTCGTGGGCGACCGTGAAGCTCCACCGGGGTTCGGGGGCGCCGCGCACGCCGCGGATCTTCATCGTGACCGGGACGGTGGGCGCGCGCGTCGCGTGCGAGACCACGATGGAGGACTGGCGATCGTTGACCATGGCGCCCAAGGGACGCGCCGGGCTCCCGACCTTGAAGCTCCGCATCTCGCTGGCCATGATCCAGGCCACGCGGCCGACGGAGGTCGGCAACGCGGTCACGCCGGCCTCCATCATCGGGTGGCCGAAGGCGACCAGCTTGTCACCCTCGACGCGGGTCACGGTGCCCAGGCCCGACATGCTGACGTCACCGCCGATCAGGTCGACGCCGATGGCGCCGCCGTCCACGTACCGGTCCGGCGCCGCGGGATCGATCGCCGCGCCGCCGCCGGCCTGCAGCGGCTCCAAGCCGAGCGGCGCGAGCAGCTCCGTGGCCAGCGCCAGCGCCCCCGGGGTAAGACCGCCGACGGCCAGTGGGGTCGCGACGGGGGTGAGCGCGGGCGTCCCGCGCGGGGGCGAGAAGGCCGTCGCGGCGGTGACCTCCGCGAGGTGCGCCCGAACGTCGTACTCCGCGAGCTTGCCCCGAAACCGGTGTCGCCCCGCGGTCGCGGCGAGCCCGACCGGGGGCGAGGCCGCGGGCGCAACGCGACCCGTCGCTCCGGAACCCCTCCGAGGCGGGGTCCCCGCTCGAGCCGACCGCGCGGGCAACGGGCTCAGCGGCCAGCCGTCGATGGAGTCCGGCAGCGGCCGGTCCAGATCGTCGAGCATGTTACGGATCGGGGTCACGCCCGCCACTGGCTCGGACCCGAAGGTCCAGCCATACGCGTAGGCGCCCGCCATCTTCCCCTCCAGGAAGATGGGGCTGCCGCTCATGCCCGCGACGATCTTGGTGACGTCGAGGCGGGGGTGCCGGGTTCGGATGAGGATCAGATCCTGCTTGGGGCGGAAGTTCGGCAGCACGTCGATCACCTCGACGTCGAACCGCTCCGGCCGGTACCCCTGGAACACGGTCAGCCCGTACCCCTTCATCCCGGGCTTGATGTCGGCGACCGGGAGCACATCCCGACGGGTGGCGACACCGTCCGCGCGCGCCGCGCCGAGGAAGGGCAGTGGGGCGAGGACGCCGGCGATCGCCGCGGCCAGGACGAGGTTCCGGAGACGCACGCGGCGAGGATAGCAGGGCGGCGAGCGGTGACGGCCGGATTCGCGCCCCGGGTGCCGGCTCCGCGACGGGCGGCCACCGGGCCAGGAAGCCGACGGGCACCGCCGCCCTAGCCGCCGCGGAGGGCATGGACGGCGGCGAACGCGGCGAGCCGGGGTAGCCTTGCGCCGTGGACGTGCTGCTGCTGCTCTTGCTCGTGGGGGCCTTCGCGCTCCTGGTGACCGCGCACGTCGCGCTCTTCGCCGCCTTGCTCCATGGTCCGCGCCCCTGGCGCGGCGTCCTGGCACTCCTCGTCCCGCCGACCGCGCCGTACCTCGGCTGGCGCGAGGGGCTCCGCGCCTGGCCGGTGACCTGGCTGATCGCGCTCGCGACCTACGGGGCTGCGCTCCTCCTGGCGCTGCGCTGACACCACCCGCCACGGGGCGGCCGACCTGCTGACGTGGCTTGGGTCGCCAGGGCGCCGCTGATACGCTGCGCTCCTGTGAGCCCCACGCGAACGAGGATCGTGGCGACGTTGGGCGCGGGGGCGCTCGCGGCGCTACTCGGCGGGTGTCCGCGCCGCGACGACCCGACCGCACGCCCCCTGCCCTCCGCCAGCGCCGCCGCTGCGGTCGATCTGACGGGGCTCTCCGCGAGCGACCGGACGGCGGCCGCCACCGCGCTCTGCGCGGAGCGCGCTCCCTGCGAGCCAGCGCGGGCGCGCGCGCTCCTCGCGGCCGCCGCCGACGAGCGGGAGCGCGAAGCGCTGCGCACCGCGGCGAGCGGCGCGCTCTGCACCCGAACGGAGGCAGCGCTGCGCGAGCGGATGAAGCCGGCGAAGGTGAACGCCGAAGGCCCCGGTCGCCGCACCTTGCGCATCGTCAGCGAGCACTGCGACGGTTTCTTGCTCGAGCGCTTCGTCGACTCGAACGAGGGCCAGACGGCCCGGGCGCTCGGGTTCCAGCGGATCAAGTGCCAGCACGGAGGCGCCAGCCTCGAGGCCACCCTCAAGGACTGAGCCCGCCCGGCAGCGCGCGCGAGCCCGGTTCGCGGCGGGCCGCTGCCCGCCTCAGCCGTCGTTCGCCGCCGCTGGATCCCGGCAGCAGCGCGTGCTCACGAAGTAATAGGCGAAGCCCGGGGCGTGGCTGGTGGTAACCGGTCGGCACGCGTTGCGGACGTGCCCCCAGGCCCCGCCCTTGAGCGCGGCGGCGTGCGGGCGGGGTGGCACGGCGTGGGGGTCGGCCCGGACCCACTCGTCGAAGTTGCCGGTGAGATCGAAGACCCCGAAGCCGCTCACGCAGCCCGGTCGAGCGCCGCTCGGGACCCCTTGATCGAGCCGCACGAGCTCGGCGTCGCGGGTCGCGGGGTTGCGCGAATGGAGTCGTGACAGCTGCGGGCTGATCCAGGGGTTGTCGATGTTGCACCGTGAGGGGTCCCGCGCTTGCCCGTAGGGGAAAGGGAGCTCGTCGGGGCCCTCGCAGGCGGCGGTCCATTCGCTCTCGGTGCAGAGTCGCTTGCCGACCGCGGTGCAGAGACGATCGGCCTCGTGCCAGTCGATCATGACGGGCGGGTGGGCCCCTGGGCGGTTCGGGAACTCGTAGCGATCGATGCAGAAGTCGAGGCGGACGCGCGTCTCCAGGCACCGCTGCCGCTCGGCGGCGAAGCGGTGGCAGAGGGTGATGTGGTTCGAGGGCTCGTACTCGCTGTCGAGGCAGTGGCGCTGCATCGCGGGACAGAACTCGTGCACCACGTGGACCATGTCCTCCGCACAAGCGCTCGACGCCGGGGGCGCGGGCGGCCCCGCGGCGGGCGCCGAAGACGGCGACGCCGACGGCGCGGGCGAGGGATCGACTCCTGACGAGACAAGGCCCGCGGTCGCGGGCCCCGCGGCGGTTGCCGCGGGCGAGGCGAGCGGTTCCCCGCCGCTCGAGGCGGCGGGCAGGTGGCAGGCGACAGCGACGGCGAGGCTCGCCAAGAGGGCGGTCGCCGCCCGCGGGGGAGCGGCAGCGCGAGGGCCGTCGGCCCGCCGTGACGGGGTCACGTCTCCCGCTTAGAGCATCACCGTCGGTTGCTCAACCGACGGGGGCCGCCATCCCGGCCGTTCACGGCGGGGACGGCGCGGGCGGGGGGGGAGGATCGAGCACGAAGTGCGGCTGCATCTTCTGGAGGGTCGCCGGACCGATGCCGCGCACGCGAAGCAGGTCCGTCGGACGACGGAAGCGCCCGAGTCGCTCCCGGAGCGCGAGGATCGCCTCGGCGCGCTTGGGTCCGACGCCCGGGAGGCGCGTGAGGTCACCGAGGCCGGCCTGGTTGAGGATCACCTTGCCGTCCGGGGTGAGCCCGGTCGGGGGCGGCGTGGCGCCACCTTCCGCGCTCGGCGCGGGCACCGGCGCGGCGGAGCCCGCCGAGCCGGGGGGTGGCGCCGGAGCTTCTGCGCTGGCAGCGGCCCCGGGGGCGGCCGACAGGGCCTGCGCGGGTTCGACGACGGGGCCTAGACGGGCGCTGGACGGCCCGGGCACCGTGGGGACGAACGCGCGGCGGGCCGCGGGCTGGGCGTGGTCCGCCCCTCCGGCGCGGGCTGGGGCGAGCCAGGGCACGGCGAGCTCGGCCACGGCGAAGCCCGGGGGGAGCTCGTTGGAGCCCGGCAGCCCCAGCGCGACGGAGATCGCGCCGACGGTCCCGAGCGCCGCGAAGACAGCGCCGAGCGCCGCCGCTCGTCCGACGACCGGGAACCAGACGGAGTCACGCCAGGCGGCGAGCCGCGTGAGCAGCTGGCGCCAAGGGTCAGCGCCCGGCGATGACAGACGGTCGCGCGGCGGGGCCAGGAGGGCCCGGGCCCCCGGCTCTTCCGGGGGCCCGGCGGGGATCGGCGAACTGCGAGTGGCGTTCACGATCTCCCTCGCTCGCTCACACCAGGGTGGACTCGGCCTCGAGCGCCGCGCCGTTGCCGGGCGTGGGTCCGAGGGTGTCGCCGCCAGTGGCCACGTCGCGCGGAGCCTGGTCGCGGATCTGCATCTCGCCGGAGATGGGCATCGACTCGAGCCGCACGCTGAGGGAGCCGTCGCGATTGACGAAGGCGACGCCGATCCGCGTCCAGTAGCTCCTGCCAGCGCGCTCGGTGACGTTGTAGACGATCTTGACTTTCGACTGGTCCATGGGGGATCTCCGTGTCTTGTGGGGGACGCCTTAGGGGCGCGGCCAGCACCCTTGCGACGGGCGTGCCACCCCCTCGAGGCCGATGGATCCGCGACGAACCGCCGCCGGAGCCACGGCGTTCGCCGGCGGCGCCGGCGGCCACCCCGCCATCCGTTCGCCGCGGCGGAGCGGCGGGCGCGGACGGGGAACGAAGTGGCGTCCCGGTGCCGAGTCGGGGTAAGGATCGCGGGCTCCGAGCCGGCGTCCCCGTCTTGACTCACGAGGGCGAGCGGCAGTCGAGGGACCGAGCCCGACCCCCAAGGAAGAGGATGAACCTGATGAACGCGAAGATCTGCTATTCGGCCGCGATCCTTACCGTCCTGCTGGCCGCCTGTGGCGGCAAGTCCGACGACGAGGGTGACGACGGCGCTAACACGGGCGGGGCGAGCACGGGCGGCGTCTCGTCCACGGGCGGCGCGCGCACCGGCGGGGCGACCACCGGCGGGACGCGCACCGGCGGGACGACCAACGGTGGCGACGAGGCCGGCGGCGCCGAAACCGGCGGCGACGAGGCGGGCGGCGCCGAAACCGGCGGCGCCACGACCGGCGGCGCCGAAACCGGCGGCGCCGAGGTCGGCGGGGAGGATGCCGGCGGCGCCGAAACCGGCGGCGCCACGACCGGCGGCGCCGAGGTCGGCGGGGAGGATGCCGGCGGCGCCGAAACCGGCGGCG
>CAYOLF010000049.1:0-8862 GCA_964404725.1 uncultured Polyangiaceae bacterium | reverse complement strand
CGAGCGCTGGCGCGGCCGGCACCCCCAGCGGCGGCGCCACCAGCGAGGCGGGCGCGGCCGGCTCGGGTCAGGGCGACGCGGGCGCCGCTGCAACGGGGGGCGCCGGCGGTGCCCCGGTGACGATCGACATCGGGGACTGTGACGCCTTCACCCCCTGCGGCGGCGACCTCGAGGGCACCTGGGCCTACACGGCCGGCTGCTTCGATCCGGCGTCGCTCGGTATGGACGAGGAAACCCTCGCCCTGCTCACTGCCATCTGTCCGACCGCGACCTACGAAACCACCTTCAGCGTGACGGGCACGGTCAGCTTCTCCGACGGCGCGGTGGCGCGCGATGGCGGATGGTCTGCCGAATTCGACCTCGTCATGCCCGCCTCCTGCCTCACGCTGATCGGCAGCTGCGCCGACCTCGAGTCGGTCATCGCGTCGACCGCCCCCGAGTCGACGGTGGCCTGCGTGGAGAGCGCGGAGTCTTGCGACTGCCAGGTGTCGCAGGGCGAGGAGGGTTGGGAAGCCACCGCCTACACCGTGGACGGGAACGTCCTCACGCTGTCGGACGGCCGGACCTTCGATTACTGCGTGAGCGGGAACGCCATGGAGTACGTGGAAACGAGCGAAGTCCCGGAGCCCGGGACCTTCCAGCTGGCGCTGCAGTGAGGCCGGCCGCAGCGCCGCCACCCGCGTGGGGTCGCGGCGCCGCCCCCCCGCCGGACCGGGCTCGGGAGGAGCCATGAAGCCAACCCACCACCCGCTGACTCGCCGCCGCTGGCTCCTGGGAGCTGCGGCGGCGGCGAGCGCGGCCGCCGTCGGCAGGCCACGGGGCGCGAACGCAGAGCCACGACCCCTGGTGGCAGGGGTCCCGGCCGAGCTCATCACGCAGCCGCCCGCGGGGTTCGCGCCGCTGACCCTCCCGGGCCGCGTGGCGAAGGTCACCGCCAAGGGTGACTTCGCGTCCATGATGCAGAATAACGAGCTCTGGCCGCGTCCCGAGGTGGCGCGTCGCCTGGTCGAGCGGGCGCTGATGGATCTGACCGGCGCCCCGAGCCTGGTGGGCGCCATGCAGCGGTTCGTGCATCGAGCGGACGTCGTCGCCATCAAGGTCAACGGGATCGCCGGCCAGAAGGGCCAGACGATGGCCGTCAATTACGAGGTCATCCTGCCGATCGTGGAGGCGTGCCTCGCGGTCGGCGTGCCCGCCGACAAGATCACGGTGTACGAGCAGACCACCGAGTTTTTGCGGGGCACGCGGGTCAACGTCAAGGAATGGCGCCTGCCGGAGGGGGTCCGCACCGACGCTCACGGTGGCCTCCGGGTGAAGATGCCCCGGATCCGCATCGCTGGCGGGATCGAGACCGCTTTCGTCGCGACGTTCACCGACGCCACGGCGGTCATCGACATGACGCTGATCAAGGATCACTCGATCTGCGGCTACACCGGGACGATGAAGAACGTCACCTTCGGCAGCGTGACGAACCCCCACGAGCACCACGGTCACCAGGCGAGCCCCCAGATCGCCATGCTCTACAACCACCCCGTCGTGACGAGCCGGGTGCGGCTCCACGTCACCGACGCCTTCAAGATCATCCCCGACAAGGGCCCCCTCGACCGCGACCCGCGGCTGCGGGTGCCTCACGGCGCCGTCTACGCCGCCACCGATCCAGTGGCCATGGACACCATCGGCTGGAAGGTGATCGACGACGAGCGCCGGACGCTGGGCATCAAGACGCTGGACGAGGCGGGGCGAACCCCCCGCTACATCCGCACCGCGGCGGACCTGGGGCTGGGCGTGCACGACCTCAATCGGATCCGGATGACGGCCGTCGAGATCTGAGCACGGCTGCCGGCGGACCACCTCGTCAGAGGCACTCGGCGCGGAACTTCTTCACCCCCCGGGCGTCGATGTAGTACGGCGATGCGCAATCGGGCTCGGGGGGAGACGCCGACGGCGCGGGGCCGCTGGCCCGGCGCAATGGCGACGAGGCAGGAGCGCGGCGCGGCGGCTCCGCGCTGGCGGGCGCGCTCGCCGACGGCGCCGGGAGCGGATCGAGCGCGAGCACGAGATCGGTGTCCTGCGTGAGGCGCGCCCGACGCGTCACCGTCCGGTGTCCCACCGCCTCGACCACGATCTCGTGCCAGGCGTCGTCGACCGCGAGATCGTCCGCGAACGGGTTGGACTGCGCGCGCACACCGTCCACCGTGATCACGGCGCTCGCCGGGAACGCCGTGACCCGGAGCGTCACCCGGGGGACGGGCGCGGCGTCCGCGCTCGGCGGCGGGGGCGGCCCCGTCGCGCCGGTCCCGCTCGCGCCCCACCACCAGAGCCCGAGCCCCGCGGTGACCGCTGCCACCCCGGCCAGCGCGGCGTACGAGCGCGCCGCGTGAGCCCGGCGCCGGCGGCTCACGCCGTCGCCCGCCGGGACGGGGACCGACAATGCCTGCTGGCCGGTGAGCGAGAGGGAGGTGTCGTCGACCAGAGCGCGCTCGATCGCCTGCCGCGTCTCGCCACGAAAATCAGCGAACCAGACCGCCATCCGCCGCCCGATGTCCGCGTTCCGCACGCGCGGCGTGAGCTTCGCGGCCAGGGCGTCCACGTCGACGCCGAGTTCGGCCGCGGTGGCGTAGCGGTCCACCTTGGCCTTGGCGAGCGCACGCCGGCAGATGCGCTCGAGCTCCTCGGGACAGACGCCGTTGACGGAGCGCGGAGACGGGATCTCCCCGCTGATCACGCGATTGATGATGGCGGCGTCGGAGAGGTCCTTCCACAGCCGTTCGCGCGCGCCGGCCTCCCACAGCATCACGCCCGTCGCGTAGATGTCGGCGCGGCGATCGACGCGCTCGCCGATGAGCTGCTCGGGGGGCATGTACCGGAGCTTGCCCCGCACCACGCCGTTCCCGGTGTCGTCCTGCCCGACACCCGCCCGCGCGATACCAAAATCGAGCACCTTGACCACGCCGTCGAACGTCACGAACACGTTCTGCGGCGTCATGTCCCGGTGCACGACCTCGAGCGGCGTGCCGTCGTAGTCGCGGAGCTCGTGCGAATAGTGCAACCCGACCAGCGCGTCGGAGAGGATGCGCAGCGTCATCGGGAGGGTGAGCTCGCCGCCGGCTCGGAGGACGATCTCCGACAGCGCTCGCCCCTCGAGCCACTCCATCACCAGCACGGGGAGCCCCTCGTGCTCGGTGACCTCGTTGACCTGGACGACGTTGGGGTGGTTGAGGCGCGCCGAGAGCCGGGCCTCGTGGAGGAAGCTCTGCCGGAGATCGGGGTCGCTGGCGAGGTGGCGCTTCAAGCGCTTGAGTACGACCAGCTTCTCGAAGCCCTCGGGGCCGTGGGCGACGGCCAGGAAGACCTGCGCGGTGCCACCCTCCCCGAGCTCCCGGAGGAGCCGATACCGGGGCGGTGACGAGCTGGCAGTGGAGGCGGCGGCTCTCGACACCAGTTTGCCAGGGTACGCAACCCTCGGAATGGGCGCAACAATGCGAGCGGAACGGAATCCCGGGAGGCGGCTCGAGGAAGTCCTGTCGGGGCTCATGCTGCCCGGGTTAAAATAATACAGTCTCACCAGCAGGGCCGAATGACGCCGACGGGGGCTCGCGGAGGCCGCCGGCACGACCGCGCCGGAGCTGGCGAGCCGAGGGTGTAAGATCGTGCCACGGCCGACCGAGACTCGCTGCACGTCGAGGCGCTCCCTCTTCGGCTCGCGCTTGCCCCGCGGCGTCGGCGGTCTGGGTCGCGGGGGTGGGTTCCTGCGCGGTCCGCCCCGCGCTCCGCGGCGGGCGAGCCCCAGGACCATCGCGGCGCCGGGGGCTCGCGAGAGGCGGGCGGGGCGGCATGACGGGGGGCTCCCTCCCACCGCTGGGGAAGGGCGAGCGGCAATACCGCATCCTGATCGAGCTCGGCCGCGGGGGGACCTCGGACGTTTACCTCGCGGTGGTGGACGGCTCGGCCGGCTTCAACAAGCTGGTGGTGCTCAAGGCGCTCAAGCCCGAGATCGCGCGAGATCGGGCCGCTCGACGCCTGTTCCTCTCGGAGGCGCGCCTCTCGGCCCGGCTGAACCACCCCAACGTCGTCCAGGTCAACGAGGTGATCGAGCAGGAGGGGATCCCGATCATCGTGATGGAGTACCTGGAGGGGAGCTCGCTGGCAGAGATCCTCGATCGCGGTCGTGACCGCCTGCCGCTCGCGCTGCACCTCCGCGTGCTGTCCGACGCCCTGCGGGGGCTGCACTACTCGCACGAGCTCTGCGACTACGACGGCACGCCGCTCGAGGTCGTGCACCGCAACATGTCGCCCCACAACGTCTTCGTGACCTTCGCGGGCCAGGTGAAGGTCCTCGACTTCGGCCTCGCCAGGATCGCGGGCACGGCGGACACGAAGTCCGGCCTGCTGCGAGGCCGGGTCCATTACATCGCGCCCGACCAGCTCGCCGAGGACGGCGTGCTGGATCGGCGCGCCGACGTCTATACCGTCGGGGTAATGCTGTGGGAGGCGGCGACGGGTCAGCGCCTCTGGACGGACCTCAGCGAGCCCGTGATCGCGCGCCGCGTGCTGGCGGGGGGCATCTCGCTTCCGAGCACGGTAAGCCCGCGGGTTCCCGCCGAGCTCGAGCGGGTCTGTATGCGCGCGCTGGCGCGCCGCCCCGAGGACCGACACGCCACCGCGGCGGAGCTGGCCAACGACATCGACGCGATCGCCGCCAGTCTCGGCGAGCCCGGCGACGTCCGTGCGCTCGCGGAGGCCATGACGCGCGAGTTCGGCGAGATCCGCCGGGCCAGAGACCGGGAGATCGAGGCGAAGTTGGCGGCCGACGGGCGGGCGACCGGCGCCTTCGCGCAGCGCCCGGCAGGGGCAGGGAGCCGCGACGCCCGGGACTCGATCGGCGAGTTCTGCGACCCGACCCGCTCCGTCTCCAACCTGCCGAAACGCCGACGCCGCCGGACCCGCGGGCTCTGGCTCGCCGCGGCGGCGCTCGCCGCGATCACGGCGGCAGCAGTTTGGCTCGCCCGCGGCGCGGGGGCTGGCCCGGCGGCGATCGCGTCACGCGACCTCGCGCCGCCGCCACCACCCCCGGCGTCCGCCCAGCTGCGGATCACCGCGTTCCCAGCGGCTGCGCGGGTGCTGATCGACGGCCGGGAGACGGGGGAGAACCCCTGCGCACGCGAGGTCCGGGCCGGGGCCGAGGTGTCGCTGCGCGTGGAGGCACCGGGTCACCTGCCCATCGAGCGGAGTCTCCACGTCACCCGGGATCAAGAGCTGGTCCTCTCCTTGCGGTCGGTCCCACCGACGGTGACGGCGGCGGTGACGGCCAAGCCGCCCGTCATGGTTCGGGCACCGTCGCCACCGCCTCCGTCACCCGTCGCCAACATCGACTGTACCCCTCCGTATTACCTCGACGCTCGCGGGGTGAAGAAGTTCAAACCCGAGTGCCTCTGAGCGCCCGCGGTGGCGCCGCGGCCAGCGCCTACTTCAGCGCCACGTAATTGGCGACCAGGTAGTTCTGGATGATCTCGATCGAGCCGGCCTGCATCGCGGCCTTGACCTCGGGGGCCAGGTTCTCGAGGGTCCCGGACGGCAGCACGCCGGAGAGCGCCATGACCAGCCGATCGCGCCGGAAATCGGCCGCGGTCGTCCGGTGCATGGAGTCAAAGGCCTCGGGGAAGTCACCGAGGGCGACGTCGCCACGCGCCGGGATGGACCCCTTGATGGCGTTGAACGCCACCTGATCGTCGATCGAGGCGAGGCTGCGCAGCAGGGCGATCGCGCCCGTGCGGTTCGGTGCCCCCTTGGGCAACGGGAAGGTGTCCGTGGTGAAGACGAACGTGCCCGCGGTGCCCGGGAAGGGGCTCACGCCAAAGTCCTCGTCGGCGACCAGTCCCTCGCCCTCGAGGTACCCCTTCGCCCAGTCGCCCATCGGCGCCATCGCGGCCCGACCGTCCGCCAGCAGCCCGACACCCGGCGCCCAGTCGATGGAGTCGGTGTCGTCGTTGAAGAACCCCGCGCAGCCGAGTTCGGGCCGGGGACCGCAGCGCAGGAAGAGGAGTTCCTCCAGCGCGTCCGTGATCTCGGGATCCGTGGGGTCGGCCCGCCCGGCCCAGAAGGCCTCGTAGTAGTCCGGGCCAGCGAGCGCGGGGAGGATGCTCTCGAAGGCCAGCTGGGAGAGGGTCCAGTCCCACTGGTTGCCGAGCGCGAGCGGCGCGACGCCGCCCTCGTGTTCCGCCTGGATCGCGGGGTCCTCCGCGATCCGCTGCACGAGCAGGTTCAGCGCCTCGATCGTGGTGGGCACCGTAAGATCGTGCCGCTCGAAGAGCCGCTTGTCGTAGAAGAGGGAGTTGATTCGGTGCACGTTCACCGGCACGCCGTACAGGTGCCCGTCCTTGCTGGCGCCATCCAGCAGGGCGGCCGGGAACGCCGACATCCAGCCGTCTTCCTCGGCGAGCGGATCGAGGGGCTCGAGTGCAGTGTCGACGTCCGTAGTGCCGACCCAGCGCAGCAAGTCGGCGCCGATGTTGGCCTGGAACGTGTCGGGCGGGCTGCCGAGCGCCACTCGCGCCCGGAGCGTCTCCCGAGCCTTCTCTGCGTACTCCTCGGCGGCGTTGATCACGGTGACGCCGCGGTGTTCCGCCTCGAAGCGCCGAATGACGGCGTCGAGTGCGTCCTCCTCGCCGCCGGACGTCCACCAGCTGAAGATCTCGACCGTGTCCGCCGCGGCACCGCCCTCGTCGGTGCCGACCGCCGCCGCGTCGGCGGCGGGGTCGTCCTTACCGTCGTCGAAGCAGCCGATCGTGCAGCAGCCCACCAAGAGCATTGCCCGGATCGGGACAGCGGGTGCTCGGGGATCGGTGCGCATGCTGTCGGGTCGGGACGGCGATGCCGCCGCGCGACGACTCGACGGGCAAAGGTAGCAACCCCCAAATGCCACGGGTACCCCGACCGCGCCGGCGCGCTCCACACCGGGACGGCGCGCGGCGAGTGCCCGCCGGCGTCTTGCGCATCCCGGGCGATTCACACCCGCGGAGGCGGCGGAGCCGGCCGGCCGTTTTGCGGCAGCGGGGGGGACGCCGCTGCGCCGGTCCCGACCTCCCGAGATGCGCGGACGGTTCACCGGGGCGGCGCACTTTCCATCGATCCCAGCCTGGCGCGGCACGCCCCCAACGGACGACGACGCATGTATCATGCGCATCGTGAGCGACGTGCGGGAGGAGCGGGCTCGCCGGCTGCGCGCGGCAGGGTGTCTCCCGTGCCCCACGCGCTGGCTCGGCGCCCTGGGGGTGATTTCGATCGCAGGCGTCTCCCACGCACAGGACCCGGCGGACGCCCAGACGCGCTGCCTCGAGGCGCACGAGCAGGCCCAGGTGGACCGCCTCGACGGCAAGCTGCGCGCGGCGGCGGCCGGGCTCCGTCTGTGCGCCGACGTGGTCTGCCCCGCCGTCATCCGTGACGACTGCGTCCGCTGGACCGAGGCGGTGTCCAGCGAGCTTCCCACGGTGATCTTCGCCGCGCAGTCCGAGGACGGCGACGAGAGCGAGGTGCGGGTGCTCGCCAACGGTGAGCTCGTCGCTCCCCAGCTCGACGGGAAGCCCGTCGCGCTCGATCCCGGCGCGTACCGGCTGCGCTTCGAGCACCCGGCGGCCGCGCCGATCGAGGTTCCGGTCGTGCTCCGCGCGGGCGAGCACGACCGCGTCGTCACCGTCACCTTCGTGCTTCGCCCCGAGCCCGAGCCCGTCGCGGCACCGCCGGCAGCGCCGACGGAGACGCCCCCACCGCCGCCGGATTACGGGGCGCCGCGCCCCGCGACCTGGCCGACGTACCTGCTGGGCTCGCTGGCGGTGGTCGGCACCACGAGCGCGATCGTCTTCGGCGTGAGCGCGCGCAAGGACCGCGATGATGCCGCGCGCTCCTGCGCCCCCGTGTGCGATGACGACACGGTCGACGCGATCCGCCGCCGGGCCGTGGTGGCCGACGTCTCCACGGTGGTCGCCGTCGGCTCGGCGGCCACGGCCGCCCTCTTGTTCGTCGTGGGCCCGACTCATCGCCGAGATCGCCGGACCGCATGGGGTGTGGCGGTCGCGCCGGACGGGGGATACGTTAGCGTGCAAGGGGAGCTTCGGTGAGGGGGCCGCGGCTCCTGACGCTCCTCGCGGGCGGTGGGCTCGCCGGCTGCCTCGCGGGACTCGACGTCGACGAGCTGCAGCAAGGCTGCCCCGCCGGCGAGAAGGCCTGTGCCGGCGAGTGCGTGGCGATGGACGACCCCGAGCACGGTTGCGGCGCTGGCGACTGCGCGCCCTGCTCGATCGCCCACGGCAGGGCGACCTGCACCGCCGCCGGGGATTGCGCCGTGGCAGGCTGCGATGAGCGCTACAAGATCTGCGACGGTGAGTGCGTGTCGATCCTGAGCCCGCAGTACGGCTGCAACCGCATCGGGTGCGACCCCTGCACGTTGCCGGACGCCACCTCGGCCTGCAGCGCGGAGGGGGAGTGCATCGTTGCCGCGTGCGCGGAGCGCCGCGGCAACTGCGATCGGGACCCGAGCAACGGCTGCGAGGCCAACTTGAACGAGGACGTCGACAACTGCGGGGAGTGCGGCGCCAGTTGCGAGCCCCTGCCGCGCGCAGAGGTGACCTGCGGCGGCGCCAACTGCGTCGTGCGGCAGTGCGACCACGGCTGGGGAAACTGCGACGGGAACCAGCGAAACGGGTGCGAGACGGAGCTCTCCGTGAGCGCCCAGCACTGCGGCCGCTGCGACGACGCTTGCGACGCGGACCAGACCTGCCTCGACGGGGTCTGCACCTGAGCGCACCGCGGGGCTCTAGAGCAGCAATCAGGTTGATTGCTGCGACAAATCAACGACCTAGGGACCCG
>CAYOLF010000048.1:41585-48442 GCA_964404725.1 uncultured Polyangiaceae bacterium | reverse complement strand
GGGGTGCGTCTTCAGCGGCGCTGTTGCCATTGGCAACCTGATCGGTGCTCTAGGGCTCCCCGTCGGGGGCCGGGGGGACGTCGTTCACGGCGGCCTGCTCCAGCTCGAAAGAGCGCCGCGTCCCCGGGCTGGCGAGGGCCTCGTCGAGGGTGAGCTCGGGGTCGAGCGTCAACGCGAACCGGAAGGCCTCTCGGGCGCGCTCTCGCTGCGTCGTCCCGTTACCCCAGATGACGCCGACGTACATCCAGGCGCGCGCTCTCACGCCCGGGCTGCAGCGAGTCGCGCAGGCCTGGTAGACCCCTTTGAGCTGGGCCTCTGCGTCGCTCTCCCGACCGGCGAGGTAGAGTTCCTCGATGGCCTGGTCGATCTGAGCGAGCGCCGAGCGGTCGAGGGGGCCCGGCGCATCCGGGGGCGTCACGGTCACGGTGCTGACGCTCGCGGCGGACCCCGGCGCCGGCACGGGAGACGCCGATGGTGAGGTCCCCGTGGCGCGCACGCAGGCCACGAGCGCAGCGAGCATCGCCACCCAGCCCGCGTGCTGACACCGCCACCGATAGAGCGTCCGTCGCATGGCCGCGGGTGGCCGGTCCAGGGGACCGGCCGAACCCTGACCGGGAATCGCACGCCCCCGCGCAGCGGTCAACCACGCGGACTTGTGCCCGACTCCCCGTGGTAGCGTCCGCCTCGTGGGCCCCCGCCTCCCGCGCACCCTCCGCCCCGGGGCCGTGCTCGCCTACGCGAACCCGGAGCGAGCGGTCGCGGAGCTGGCGCCGCGGTCGCTGCCACCGCGGGTGCACGTCCGCGCGGTGCAGCGCGTGGGGCGGCGCGTGCTCGAGTATGGCTGCGGCACGGGCCGGATCACCCTGGCGCTCGCCCGCGCCGGCGTGAGCGTCACCGGCGTGGATCGATCCGCTGCCATGCTCGATCGGTTGTCCGCGCAGCTCTGCCGAGAACGGCACGAGGTGCGGAGCCGCGTCGAGATCCTCCACGGGGACATGCGCGACGTCGTCGTCGGCGAGCGGTTCCCCGTCGTGCTAATCGCGGACGGCACCTTCCAGCACCTGTATGACGGCGAGGACGTCCGCGCCTTCCTCACGCGGGTGCGGGAGCACCTCGCGCCGGGCGGCCTGGCCCGCCTCGACGTCGCGCTCCCCGACCTTCGCGTGCTCAGCGATCCCGGACCCGACGCCGAGTACCAGACGCTCGAGCAGATCTTGACCCGGGCCCTCGACGGCGACCGCTCGGCGCTGCTCGCGGAGCGGCAGTACTTCCCGGCGGAGCTCCGGGGACTCCTCGAGCGAGCGGAAGCGCGACTTCGCTCGATGCACGTCGTCCGCCCGCCAGCGTCGCCGGGACGAGACGGCCCCGACGCTCCGCGGGTCGCTCGGCTGGTGGTGCACTGCTCGTGGGACGCGCGGCGGTCGCGCCCGCCCGAGCGGAGGCCATCCCCCGGCTGAACCGGGCCGGGCGTCTTCAGCCGCGACAGCGCACGACGACGAGCGCGACCGCGCCCTGCCGAGGATCCCGCGGGGACGCCACCACCACGTCCAGCCACCCGACCGTCCCCGGCACGCCGAGCTCGATCACGTCGGTGACGACACGCCCGAGCGACTGGGCACGCGCCGCGTCGTGCACGGCTTTGGCAAAGCGTGCGGCCTTCTGCGAGTCAGTGCAGCGGACCCGCCCCTCGTCCAGGTCGAACCCGACGTCGAGCTCGAGCAGGCACCGCGCCGTCTCGTTGGTAGCGAGCACACGCCGGTCGGCCGCCAACGTCAGCGCCGCGAGCGGTCGCTGCTTCAGCTCGGCGACGGCGCGAACGACCCCGGACGCCGAGACGGGCCCGGGCGGCGGTCGGCCGGTCGTGATCGTGGTGGTCTCCCCGGGAGCCTTGACGCTGTAGGCCCCGCTCGACGGGGACAGCGAATCGCGCGCGTTGGCGGCGCTCGCACGCCGTGGCGCGCGCTCCGTCGCCCGCTCACCCAAAGGATCCCCCTCCAGCATCGTGTCTTCCCCCATCGCGGCGGTCCTTCCCCCGACCCCGCGTATCTTACGGTGTTTCTCCGCCGGAGGATCGCAGAAAAAGCGAGGACGCGCGGCGGCTAGGGCGGCCGACGGGCGCACGCCGACCGACGTCCCCTCACCCCGGCCGCTCCGGTCGAACCAGCTCCGTTCCTCTTGCACGGCAAGGATTCAACCGGGGCGCTCGAAGCCCGATGAACACCAGCATGGGCCGACAGCGTATGCGCCGCGCCGCGCCGTGCCGGGTCCGTCGTCGCGGGCTTCGCGCCGGAGGCGGGAGAGAATCGTATGTCCGACGTGGGCCGTGAATGTTACTCATCGACCCATGGCGGACCCGAGCATGGCCCTTCCCGCCCCCGCCCCGGAGGACGGAGAAGACGTGGTCCTCGCGCTCGAGACGGCGTCGACGCTGTGGAAGCGGGGGGACACCCAGGACGCGATTCGCTGGCTGCGACGAGCAGCCGAGTCAGCCGAAGAGGCCGGCGACGACACGCGAGCGCTCGCGCTCGCACGCACGGCGGCCGACCTCTCCTCGGGCCCCGACCGGGGCCCCGTCCGCCCGCCGAGCAGCCGACCCCAGCCGACGAAGACCGGCGACATCGATCCCAGCGTCGCCGCCGCCCTCCAGGGGCGCACGGGGCCCCGGCCGTTTCCCTCGCCGCCCCCGCCGCCGAGCATGAGTCGCCCACCACCACCCTCCGCCGCCCGCCCACCGCCCGTGAGCCCCTCGCCGGAACCGCAATTCACGCCGGCGACCCCCGAGGCCGTCCCCGTGACCCCGCCGGCTAGCGGGCCTGGCGCGGCGCCCAAGTCGGCGCCCCTCGCAGCGCCGCCGCCCGCCAGGGCACAACGCTCGCCGGCCACCGACGCCCTCTCCGATCTGATGCGCGCCGACGGCGTCCCGGCCAAGACCAACCGAGCCACCAGCCCGACGGCGCTCGGCGCCCTTCGCGTCTCGGTGCGCCGGTCCCCGGACGATCCCCGGCTGCTCGTCGCGCGCCTGCTCGACCCGGAGGAGATGGCCCCCAAGGGCGAGAAGAACGCGATCCTGGTGGCGACCGAGATCATCCTCGAGCAGCTCCTGCCCACGGAGTAGCGGCGGCGCCGTCGGGGGTCCACGACGCATGGCGCCCACCGCGACGGCCATCACGGTTGAGGAGGCGCCGGGACCGAGAACCCTCGCCATCGACGTCGGGGGCACGGGCACCAAGCTCCTCGTGCTCGACGCCGAGGGCCTCCCGCTGGCGCCGCGCCTGCGGCGCCGGACGCCGCGGCCCGCGTCGCCCCGGGCCTTGCTCGGGCTGATCGGAGAGATGATGGCCACGCAGCTCCCGTTCGACCGGGTCAGCGTCGGGTTCCCGGGCGTCGTGCTCCACGGGGTCGTGCGGACGGCGCCCAACCTCGGCTCCCCGCTGTGGCACGGCTTCGACCTCCAGGGCGCGATCGAGGAGCTGACCGAGGCGCCCGCCCGCGTGGTCAACGACGCCGACATGCAAGGGTACGGCGTGATCTCGGGTGAGGGGGTCGAGCTGGTCCTGACCCTCGGCACCGGACTGGGGTCGGCCCTCTTCACCAGCGGACATTTGGTACCGAACCTGGAGCTCGGCCATCACCCGTTCGAGCGCGACCGGACCTACGAAGATCGAGTCGGCAAGCGCGCGCTTCGGCGAGTCGGCAAGCGCCGCTGGCGCAAGCGCATCCTCCGGGTCGTGTCCGAGCTAGAGCGCACCTGGAACTTCGACGCCCTGTACGTCGGCGGCGGCAACGCCCGGTACCTGTCCGACGCGCTGCCCGGCAGCGTGCGGGTCTTCGGCAGTATCCAGGGGCTCGCTGGCGGCGCGCGCCTGTGGAGGGACGACCCCGTCCCGCTCGGCGCCGACTCCTGGCAGGAGTTCGAGCGTCGGCACCAATCCCGACCCCCGGGCCCACCGCTGGCGCTCATCAACGGTGACCTAGCGGTCGCGTTCGACCGGAACGCCGCGCCCGACGATGCGTAGCTCGCGCCGCCGCTCGAACCCTGGGGCGGTATCAGAGCAGGAAGGTCGCGCCGATGTTCACCGATGGGTAGCCGAGCCGCACCGTCATCCCCACGCGCTCGCCGAAGAGGAACCGCCCTCCGGCCCACATGACGAAGGGGAGAAACTCGACGTCGTCATCGTCGCAGTCCCCCCAGGTGTCGCGGTAGCGGCAGAGCCCCTCCCACCGGCGATACCCGAGCGCAAGCCCCGGCTCACCGAAGACGCTAATGATGTCGGTGAGCCAGAAGTTCCACTGCAGGGCGACGGGAAATGTGAAGGCGTGGCCGTGGCAGCCGTGGTCACCCCAGTAGACGTCTGGCGGATCGTCCCAGTAGTACGAATGGTAATAGTCGTAGCAGTCGTTGTCCCCGAAGTAGGCCCAGTCACCCCCGAAGGTGATGGCCATGCTGTTGTTGATGGTGGGGATGGGGCCGTCGAGGAAGGGGATGCTCGCGCGGAAGCCGACGCCGATCCCCTCGTCGAACCAGACCGGGGTGTAGCCGTACTGGACGACGAGGTGCGGGTCGAGCTCCACCCCGTACGCGGGGTGGTCACCGGGCCGCTCGATGATGCTCTGGGCCCGAGCCTCCGTGCCGAACCCGAGGAACACGAGCCCACCGAGCAGCATCGAAGCGCCGAGCGGCGCGAGTCGCTGGAAAAACGCCATGCGTTGCTCCTTTCGAACCGAGGCGGTGCGTTGCACCCGGCTCACGCTACCAAGTTCCGGTCGCGGATTCAGCGGTCTTCCCCCCGCGACGCTGGCCCGCCGTTCAGGTCCGCCCGTCCGAACGGCGCTCGGGCGGTCCGGGCTCGGCCCCATTGCCGGCCGCCGCTGGCCCGGCGCTGCCCGGGCCGTCTTCCGCGCCGGGCTCACCCGTCGCGGTCCCGTCGCCCTGGCGCTCGTCGAGCTCCTGGTTCAGCTGGTCCTTGACCTCGCGAAGCGCCTCCGAAAGGCCCGTGCGGCTCTCGTCCACCAGCTCGCCGACGCGCTCGCGGACGACGCGACCGACCAGCGGCACGAGCCCGAGGGCCTCACCGACGACCGACCCCCAGGAGCCGCCACGATTCGCCATCGAGCTTCAGTGTAGGGCGCCTCTCCCGAGTCCGCAACGCCAGCGCCCACCGCGTCGTCGCCCGCCGGCGCGCCGCCGGGTCGAAGTGGCCATCGCGCGCTGGGCACGCGCGGTCACCGCGAGGGTGATAGAATCGCGCCGTGACCCCTGGGAGCGGCCTCCGTGGCCTGGTCGCCGGTAGCGTCATCGCGCTGGTCGGCTGTACGCCGCCGACGGCGGCCCCTCCGCGCGCCGGAACGACGCCGTCCACCACCGACGCCACCTGGCCGACCGCTTCCTGCCGGGCGCGGGCCGCGGAGATCTTGGCGAAGATGACGCTCCCCGAAAAGGCGGCGGCGATGACGCTCCCGGACGCGGGCCAGCTCTCGCGCGCGGACGTCCCCGCGCTGCAGGTCGGCGCCGTGCTCACCAGCGCCGAGTCCCTTCCGGCGGAGCCGACGCCGGCGCAATGGCGCGACACGGCGGCGCGGTACCACGAGGCGGCGGCGCGCGGCGGGCTCCATGTCCCGCTCCTCTACGGCACGGACGCCGTGCACGGGCACAACAACGTGCTCGGCGCCGTGGTGTTCCCGCACGCCGTCGGCCTGGGCTGCACGGGCGATCCGAGCCTCGTCGAGCAGGTCGCGGCCGCGACGGCCGAGGCCATGGCCGCGACAGGGGTCGACTGGACTTTCGCGCCCATGGCGGCCGTGGCGCGCGACGAGCGCTGGGGCCGCGTTTACGAGGCCTTCGGCGAGGATCCGCGGCTGGTGGGGGAGCTGACGGCGGCGAGCATCCGCGGCCTGCAGGGCAGCCCCCCGGGCTCGGTAGCGCACCCGGTGCTCGCGTGCGCAAAGCACTTCCTCGCCGACGGCGGCACGGTCAACGGCGAGGATCGCGGCAACGCGGAACTGTCGGAGACGGAGCTCCGCGCCGTGCATCTGGCCCCGTATGCGGCCGCGGTGGAGGCGCGCGTGGGGAGCATCATGGTCGCCGGTCACCGCGTGAACGGCCGCCTGATGCACCAGAACCACCAGCTCATAACCGACGTCCTCAAGGGGGAGCTCAAGTTCGGCGGCTTCGTCGTCTCCAACTGGGGAGCCATCGATGCGCTCCCCGGCGACGAGGCGGAGCGGGTGGCGAGCGCCGTCAACGCCGGCGTCGACATGGTGATGGCGCCGCGGTCGTACCAGGGCTTCATCGAGACGCTCGGCGCCCTGGTGCCTGATCGCATCCCGGAGGCGCGCGTCGACGACGCGGTCGCCCGCATCCTCGCCGTCAAGTGCGAGCTCGGCATGTTCGAGCCGGAGGCCCACCCGCGCCCGCCCCCGTCGGTGGTGGGCTCGCCGCGGCACCGAGCCCTGGCGAGGGAGGCCGTCGCGCGCTCCGCGGTCCTGCTTAAGAACGACGGCACGCTCCCGCTCGCCCGGACGGCGAACGTCTTCGTCGCCGGCAAGAACGCCGACGACCTCGGCCACCAGTGCGGGGGCTGGACGCTGGGCCTCTCGGGGGGCAGCGGCGCCGTCACCGAGGGGACCACGATCCGGCGGTCGATCCAGAAGGTCGTGGGGCGGCGCCGCCTGCGCTACGCCGTCGACGGCCGCGGCGCCGCGGCCCGAGAGACGGCCGTCGTCGTGATCGGCGAGACCCCGTACGCCGAGGCGGCCGGCTACCGGACCCAGCTAGCGCTCGACGTGGACGACGTGACCGCCGTCCGCAACGCCAAGCGCGGGGGCGGCAAGGTGGTCGTCGTGCTGGTCACCGGGCG
>CAYOLF010000048.1:39529-41485 GCA_964404725.1 uncultured Polyangiaceae bacterium | reverse complement strand
TCCCCCCGGTGCCCGAGCCCGTGGAGGACGCGGACACGTTCGAGGGCAACGCGCGCCTCAAGGCGGTCGGCTACGCGCGGGCCCTCGGGGAGCGATGCCTGGCGGAGGACTCCGGCCTCGCGGTGGACGCGCTCGGCGGTGCTCCCGGGGTGTTCTCCGCGCGCTACGGCGGCGTCGTCGGGACGCGGGAGGAGCGCGACCGGGCCAACAACGACAAGCTCCTGGACGCGCTGCACGACGTCCCCGTGGCGGAGCGCGCCGCGCGCTTCGTCTGCGCGGTCTGCGTCGCCGATCCCGACGGCAGCATCGTCGCCGAGGCGCGAGGCACCTACGAGGGGCTCGTCGCGGACGCTCCCCGCGGCACCGGCGGGTTCGGCTACGATCCCCTCCTCTACCTCCCGGACGTCGGCCTAACGAGCGCTGAGCTCACCGCGGAGGCCAAGAACGCCCGCTCTCACCGGAGCGCGGCCCTGCGGGCGCTCGTCCCGCTCCTGGCCGCCGGGCTCCGCGGCTGACGCGCCGGGGTCCGACGCCGCGCGGAGCGCTGCTACCGCTGCCACTCTAGACGCGTGCGGACGCCGGCCGCCACCGCTCCTGGAGAGCGGCGGCACGCCGGCGTCCGTCCGGTTGGGGTCACTTCATCAGGATCTTGAACTCGATCCGCCGGTTCTGCGTGCGACCGGCCGGAGTGGCGTTGTCCGCCACCGGTTCATCGGGGCCGGCGCCCCGGGTCTCGATGCGATCCGCGGCGACGCCCTTGCCCACCAGGTACGTCTTCACGGCCTCCGACCGCCGCTCCGAGAGCTTCACGTTGGTGTCACGCGCGCCGACGTTGTCGGTGTGGCCCGTGATGAGGACGCGCAGATCGGGGTAGTCCACGAGCGTCTTCGCGGCCCCGTCCAGCACCGGGTAGGAGGCCGGCGCGATCACGGCGCTCGCGAACTCGAACGTGATGCCCTCCATGGTCCCCGTGAACTTCTTGACCTCCTCGGGGATCTCGTCCGGGCAGCCATCGGCGTCCTGGAAGCCGTTCTTCGTCTCGGCCGTGGTGGGGCACTTGTCCTCGGGCGCGATGATGCCGTCACCGTCGGGGTCGGGGTTGGGCGCCTCGCAGGAGGGGCACGCCGGCGGCACCGGGCAGCCCGCGCCATCCTTGCCGTGCTCTTCGGGGCAACGATCGTCCGCATCCGGCACGCCGTCACAGTCCTGATCGGGCGGCGGCGGGCACCCCGTGGGCGCCGGACCGGCGGCGTCCGGACAGGAGTCCCTGTCGTCGAGGACGCCGTCGCCGTCCTGGTCACCGGCGGGCGTCTTCGGCGGGTGGCGATCGAAGGTGAAGCTGAGCCCGAAGAGCAGCTCGGCGTTGTGCACCTGGGCCTCCTCCGCGTACTTCGGGATGAGGGTGTCCCGGAGGTCGACGCGCAGCGAGAGGAAGTCGTCGAAGGGGACCTTCACGCCGCCGCCGAAGTGCGTGGAGGCGTCACGATCGGACCCCATCACGTCGCTGCTCGCGCCGAGCACGCCGCCACCGAGCAGCAGGAAGGGGACGATGCTCGCGCTCGGCAACTGCAGCACGCCGTGGGCGCGCGCGGTCCACAGCCCCGCCTTGCCGGGGTCGGTGCCGGCCGGCATCCCTGCGCCCTCGATCTCGACGCCGAGGAAGCTCAACGGGAAATAGGCGAAGCGCAGGCCGATCTCGCCGGCCAGGTTGGCGTAGGGCACGTGCTCGCGCCGCTCGTCGAACAGCCCGTGATCGTCGGACGGGAACATCATGCCGCCGAAGAGGCCGATCTCGACCAGGTTGTCCTTGGGCCGATAGCGCTTCATGTAGGGCTCCCGAGCGGGGGCGGCCGCGGGGGCGGCCACGGGCTCGGGCGCGAGGGTGGCGTCGACCGCCGGCGTGGCGGTGGCGTCGACCGCCGGCGCCGTGGCGTCGACGGTGGCGTCCGCGGCCGG
>CAYOLF010000048.1:15414-39429 GCA_964404725.1 uncultured Polyangiaceae bacterium | reverse complement strand
TGGCGGTGGCGTCGACCGCCGGCGCCGTGGCGTCGACGGTGGCGTCCGCGGCCGGCGCCGCGGCGTCGGCCGATGTGTCGGCGCTCGCTCCGGCGGTGGTGACCTCGACCCCGCCAGACGCGTCGGCCGCCTGAGCGGCGGCGTGCGGCGCGACGAGCACGCCGCAGAGGAGCGGAAGAAGCGATGACTTTAGCGATTTCATCGTGGTCTCTCCTGGAAGAAGGCTCACATCAGCCGGTAGACGAGGCTGAGCGCGGTCACCGTGTCGAGCTCTTCGATCCCCGGGAGGGGCTCGTGGTCATAGCGGAGGCTGAACGTCGCGGCGAGCGAGAGCGCGTCGTTGATCGACGACGACAGGCCGACGTCCCAGTTGAGGCGCCAGTACTGCGTATCTTGCAGCCCCTGGAGGTACTCGAGGCCCGTCTGGAAGGCGACGGCCTCGCTGATGGAGTTCTGGTAGCCCGCGAACAGGCGCATGCTGTGCCGGGACTCGGTGCGCTCGAGGTCAATACCCTCCAGGCGGGCGGCGCGGAGAGTCTCTCCGTGGCGGAAGTCGTACTGGAAGTCGTAGCCAGCCTCACCGCGGAGCTGCTGGCTCGCCTGATCGATGAAGTAGTAGGCGAGGCCCGGGTCCACGTTGAGGCGCAGGTCCAAGCCCTGGAAGCGATCGTTGCGGGCGGAGAGGGAGAGGAAGGCCGCGAGGCCGCCGGCCAGGAACCGGTCGTACCGCGTGTTGCCCTGCAGGTTGGCCGCCGCCGTCTCCATGTCCTCGCCGGGCTCCACCGCGGAGCGCGCGTAGTTGCCCGCGACCGCCATGGTCAGCTGGTTCGAGGCGCGCCGAGCGCGGAAGTTGCCCGCTCCGGTCATGGCGACCGAGCGCGAGTTGCCGGACGCGAGCTGCGCCCCCGCCGAGAGGTTGAGCTCGGTCGCGTCCTTCGACGCCTCGGGTTCCTCCACGGCGGCGGTGGCAAAGCCCTCCTTGGCCACTTCGGTGGAGCCGCTGGACGCGGCGTCCTGCGCCATGACGCCCTCCGCGACCTCTTGGGCCCAGGCGTTCGTTCCCGACAGCAGCAGCACCGCCGGCGCGCTCACGCCGAGCAGCCAGCGCTTTCTTGATCCCGTCATCATCAGGTCTCCTTTCCCACTCTCCGTTCCAGGACTCGGCCCGGATCTAGCCGACCTCTTTGACGGCGTCACCTTTCCGATGACGCAACGCGCCCGAGCGAATTGCTTCTCACCGTGGGCCCCGCCTCGGCCATCCCTCGCTGAGACGAAAAAGGACCGAGGAGGCTCGCCTTGGTGCGTTCTGGCTGCGAAGCCGCGTTCCCGCCGGGTCCGTCGCCAGCGGGGTGAACGGAGCGTGGCCGTGGCTGGAGCTTCTGCTCGAACCCGGAGCTGTGTAGCCGCGTTCCCGCCCGATCCGTCGCCAACGGGAGGCCCCAGATGGACCCGACGCTACGCCTCTCGCTCGAGCTCGGTGGCCTCGCGGAGCCGCCGCTCCACGTAGTCGCGCACGCTCGGAGGCCAGTCCCGGACCAGGGCCGTGAGGTCGCCGTCACGCCGCGAAAACAGCGCGCGCGTGGCCTCCTCGAAGTCGGGCAGGTTGCCCGCCACCGACCACATCACGCGGCCGAGCGCGTCCCGAACGAGGCGGCCCCGCTGCTCCCCCGGGGCCTTCTTACGGGCCTCGTCGACCAGGCGGCGCAGCGCGGCGGAGATCCCCTGCGGCTGCTGCTCGAGCCACTCCCAGTGGCGCGGCAAGAGCGATATCTCGCGACTGACGACGCCGAGCCGCGGCCGCCCCGGTCCGGAGCGGGGCGGCGGCAGGGCGCGAGCGAGGACCTCGTCCGGCGTCCCTCGGAAGTCGAAGTCCACCTGCTGCCCCGTCTCCTCGTTGAAGATGAGCAGCGGCTCCGGGCCCCCGCCGTCCAGGTGCGCCTTGGCGGCGCGCAAGAGCTCGGGCAGCGGGCCGGAGGAGAGGCAGGTCGTGCCGAAGAACGCGGTGAAGTTGCCGTCCATGGGGCGCCCATGTCACCCCGACGCGGCCCGGCTGTCAATATCTTCCGGGTAAAATTATTCCGCGGCCTTTGGCACGGATTGCCGCTCTAGAGCACCGAACAGGTTGCCGACAGCGAAGGAGGCCCGGAAAATGCCTCCGTGCAGGGCGAGGAGACATTTTCCAGGCCTCCTTCGCCGAAGTCTGCTCCCAATTCGGTACCCCACGCCCTCACCCACCCAGCGGTGGCTGGGTGGGACCCGGAGGACGCGGGTCCCTAGGTCGTTGATTTGTCGCAGCAATCAACCTGATTGCTGCTCTAGCGACGAGCCGCGACGGTCACCACGGACTCCCCCGGCACCGCGACCACGCCGTTCTGCGGCAGCGCGCCGAGCTCCCGCGAGCGCTCGATGCCGGGGAACACGGTGCGGCTCACCCGCGCGCTCGACGGCGCCTCGTCGAACGCGATCTCCACGGCGGCCGCCGTCGCGCCGGGGTTCACGAGCACCACCGTGATCGCGTCCCCGTCGGGCGACGACCACGCGGTGGCGAGCACGCTCCCCGGCTCGGACCTGGCGTCGACCCGCACCCACCCGGGCTCGGTGTCACGGGAGAAATGGCGCATCGCATGATAGGGGTCCTGCAGGTCGAAGCCCGTTTCCGTCAGGGCGAAGAGGGCGGTCGGGTTGGGGATCCCCAGCCGCGCCGACACCGCGAGGTCGTTCTGGAGGTACATCGAGGCGCCGAGCGTGTTGAGCGCCTCGAAAAGGAGAATCGCCGTGCCCAGGCCCTCAGCCTGCGCCTCCGTCTGAAAGATCGGTCTCCCGCTGCGCTGCCCGAGGTCACTCAGCGCGAGCAAGGGATCCCGGTCGACGGCGCTCGGATCCGTCTCGTACAGGTGGTGAGCGATCACGTCGATGCCGGCCAGGTCGTCCTCTGCGGCGAAGCTCAACGTGCCCTCGACGGTCCGCGTGTCGGGCCCCGTGGTCAACGGCGCGGAGGGAAGTCCCGCGAGGGCCTCCTTCACGGCCGCCACCGCCTCGCGGTACCCGGGGTATTCGACCTCTACCTCGGCGCCGACCACGTCGACGGTCGCCATGCCTTCCGTGGCGAGGAACCGGCACGCGTCGACCTCGCTCTCCGCCGGGGGGAGCCACTCGGGGTCGTTCTGAATGCTGACGTAGTCGAGCTCGATCCCCGCGGCGGCGTATGCCTCCACCACCGCCCGCCAGTGTTCGGCAAAGCCCGCGTAGTCGAAGCTGCCGTCGGCGAGCCTGGCGAGGGTGCAGGTGTCGGGGTTATTGCTGCACAGCTCGGAGCCGTTGGCCTTGAGCGTGGCCGGTGGGCTCGTCGAGGTCAGGAGCAGGGTCGGCGGCGCGCCGAGTCGCTCGGTGGCAGCGCTCATGATCGCCACCGAGGTGGAGAGATCGCTGGTGCCGTAGTCGTCGTACCGGTTGAAGAGCCGGACGGCGTCGAGCCCCGACTCGACGAACATCGCGTCGAAGAGGGCGGCCGCGGCCGGGTGCGCTGCGATCTCGTCGGTGAGCCAGCCGACCCCCGCCCCGAACCCGACCAGGGTTTGATGCCGAGCCGAGGGGTCCACGGTGACCACCTCGGTCGCCTCGCGGAGCGGCGCGCAGACCCCCGCCACGCAGGCGGTCCCCGTCGGACAGCCCCCGTCCGCGCAGCGCGGGAGGCACAACCCCGTCGTCGGAGGCGCGCTCCCGTCGCACAGCGCCACCGTGCCCTCGTCGGCCGCCGGGGCGCACGCGGCCCCGGCGAGGTCCGCGCAGCTCGAGCCGTTCTCGTCACAGGCGAGCGTGCACGTCCCGCAATGGCACTTCAGCGCGTCGCCGCACTGCTCGTCGGTCTGACAAGCGCGCAGCCAGTTGGTCTGGGTGCCCGTCTGCGGGCCACCGCAGGCGGCCACCGCCGCGAGGACCAGAGCCGCGAGGACCAGACCCGCGGCAGCTCGCGCTCCCCCCAACCTTCCGTGCAGCCTCACAGGTCTTCCTTTTCGTTGGTCACGTACTGCCCACAATAGAACGTAACGTGATGCGTCGCCTCCTCGGGGTGCGCGCGGTTGTGCGCCTCGACCTCGTCCCACAGGTCGATGATCCGCCCGCGCATCTCGACGAGGAGGCCTCGCACCTCCTCGTCCCGCGGGTGCCCGGGCCACAGGTCGAAGCGCAGCGTAGTGCCGCCCACCTCGTCCTTGGAGGTGGAGGCACGCGGCCCGGTCACGACCTTCGCCGCCAGCGCGGCGAGCACCGCTCGGTGGTGGTCGATGACCGCGGCCTCCCAACCGGCGGACTCGCCCACGGGGATCAGGCACTGTTCGGTGGTGTATCGGTCGCCCTCCGGACCGGACTCCACGCGGATCCGCCCGCTGGAAACCAGGTGCTGGAGCGCCTCCTCGAGCGCCGTCGCGGGGATCGGCACCCGCTCCGCGAGCTGGTCGGGGCGGAGGGGACCTTCACGCGCGACGTGCAACCAAACGAGGGCCTCACTGGCCTCGCCAGAGTCCTCGGTCACCGATGCCCCGAACTCCTCGAGCTCCTCCTCGGTGGCAACGCGGTAGCTCGTCTCCCGCCCGCGCCCGATCCGGGCGACGAGCCCGCTCTCGACGAGATCGTTGAGGATGCTCCGCACGGTGATCTCCTCGTCGAGATCGAAGCGCGCGAGGATCTCGCTGCGCGTGGCCGCGTCGCGCTCGGACAGGAAGGCGTACAGGGCGCCCCACAGGGTGACCCCTCGCGAGGTGACGGACTCCCTCAGGCGCTGGACCTTGTACCGATAGGAGCGCTCAGCCAGACCGAACATGTCGGCGATCACCCGCTTGCCGAGGCCCTGGCTCTCCAGCTCGTGAACGAGGCTCACGAACACCTCGTTCGCGATGTGTGACAGCGGCGAGCGCACCCCTTCGGCGGTCGAGATCTGGGCGATGAGGACCATCGACTGACGCACGAGCGCGTCGATCAGGAGCTGGGAGTTCATGGGTCGAACGGGCTTCGTCGAAAGCGTACCACGTAACGGGACTGGCGGGTCGTCCCCGCGGTGGTGGCGGGCCCCCGCGCGCATCGAGCGGACCCGAGCCCGAACGGGCCCGCGCCCGTCGAACCGAATGCCGCCCTAGCCGCCGCCGACCCGGAGCTGCGCCGCGGACTCGCCGAGCCGCTGACCCTGCGCGTCCACCACGAAGAGCCGGTAGCTCCCGGCCGACGCGGGCACGGCGATCGAGGTCGCGTCCCCCGGGGCCCGGGTCATGGTCGCCCCCTCGAGGAAGGTCGAGGTCCCGGCCGGGGCGAGCCACACCGTATTGGCCGGGTCGCCGCTGCTCCTGATGTCGACGGCGCCGGTGCCGCTCGGCACCCCGCAGCTCGCCGGGAAGACGTAGTCCTGCACCGACAGTAGCTCGCTCGGGATGATGCTCCGGTACGCCTCCTCGATCCCGGAGTTCAGGGCGTAGCCGTACTGGGTCACCGGCCACACGGCGTCCGCGACCACGATCGGGCGGTCGATCTGGCTGTTCGGCGGGTCGACGCCCATCTTGTTGACCGTGGCGTAGGTCCTGAGGATCGTCAGATCGTGCTTCTCGCCGAAATCCTCGCAGTTGATGGTGTACGTGACCCCGGGATCGATGTCGAGGACGTTGTCGTTCTCGGTGATGTAGGCGCTGCCCTCGTCGTTGTGTAGACCGTAGGTCGGGCCCGAGGTGGCCGGCGGAATCCCGCGGACGTAGTTCTGGTGTATCTCCGTCCCCGGCATCTGCCCGATCGTGTACACGGCCCCGCTATCATGGAGCCGCGCCATGATGTTGTTGAAGCGGTTGAAGCTGACCGTGTTGTCCTTGCAGGTCGTCGAGTCCTTCCAGTTTCGCCACCCCCACCCGAGGCTGACACCGTTGTAGCCAGTCGTGTGGATGTAGTTGTGGGTGATGTTGATGGTATCGACGAAGAACGTCATGACCCCCGAATGCCCGCCGAACCCCGGGACAGTGCTCACGTTGTAGACGAGGTTGTTGTCGATGGTGACGTTGGTGCAGATCCCCTCCACCTCGGGTGAGTACTTGGCGTGGGTCCCCCCGTCGCCGAGGTAGATGTGCTGCGGGTGACCGATGGTGATGCCGCTGCCGGCCGAGTCGGTGACGACGTTGCCGACGATGCGGGAGTCGACGACGTCGTTGTGCATCGCGATCCCCTCGTTGCCGCTGTGCTTGAACACGTTGCCTACGAGCTCGATCGCTTCGGCGCTGTCCACGTTGAACATCGCCGGCGGCGTATCGACGATCTCGTACCGGAAGGCGTGCCAGTCCCCGGTGCCGTAGGCGATCCAGTAGGTCGAGCCCTGGCACGTCGCCTTGCCGCGGGAGCCATCCACCTCGTAGAGCTGGTAGTCCGTGTGCGCGAAGGTGAGGCCCTGGAACGTCAGGTTCCGGACCCGGTCGCTCCGTGAGGTGCCGGCGACGTCGATGAGCCGCTCCGCGACCGGGGCCTCCACGACCGCGGTGGCCATGTCCTCGCCCGGCCGCGGGACGTAGTAGAGGGTCCCGGCGGTCTTGTCGAAGAAGAAGGTCCCGGGCGCGCTCAACAGCTCGTACGCGTTGACGACGAGATGGGTCCCCTGGACGCTGAAGCCGGCGTTCCAGCCCGGGAGCTGGGCGATGGCGCCGTAGGGCTGCTGCAGCAACAGCCCCCGGTTGTTGTCCGAGGTGGTTTCCACCGCGCGGACGGTGACGATGTTCTCGTTCCACGTGGTGCCGTTGATGATCTCGAGGTCATCCTGGTTCTGGGGGATCTCGGGCAGATCGTTGTTGGAGTACTTGATCCCGTCGCTGCCGCTGCCGCTCTCCCAGGCCCAGCTCGCCTGCCCCTTGGTCACCGAGTAGGTCCCGTAGCCCCCGTTCGAGCGGATGGACTTGCTGGCCATGAACGCCCGCGCGTCGTTCACGGTGAGGTTGCGGAGCTTGGTGCCCCGATCCAGCGGGGCTCGGTAGATCGAGCCCTCGTGCTGGGTCCACCCCGTCACCCGGGTCGAGCCGTTCAGCACCGGCGTCTCGCCGGGGTACGCCTGGTAGTAGACCCGGCGGTCGTTCGTGCCCGAGTCGGCGGGGCCGAAGGCGACCGGCTCGGTGAGCCGGTAGTCGCCGCCGTACAGGTACACGCGGATGTCGCCCGTCATGTCGGCGTTGACGCCGCGCACCGCGTCGCGAGCTCTGGCGAGCGTCTGGAAGGGGTCGCTGGCGCTGCCGCTCGCGTCGTCGCTGCCCGACGGTGACACGTAGTAGCAGTCTTGGGCTTCGGCGGGGCAGACGTCACTCGCGCCGCCGACGCCACCGGCGCCGCCGCTCGCGCCACCGGTACCGACTGGCCCTTCGCCGGCGGTGCCGCCGTTCGCGGTCCCTCCCGTGCCGCCGGTGACGGCCGCACCGCCGCCGCCGGGAGCACCACCGATTGCGAGGCCGCCCGCCCCACCGCTCGCACCGACACCGGTCCCACCGGTGCCGAAGGGCCCCCCACCGCTCGCGCTCGTGCCGCCCGTCGCGGTGACGACGCCGCCGCTCGCGGTGCCGCCCGCACCGCCGCTCGGGCTGCCGCTGGAGCCGCCGCTCGGACCCGCACCGGAGCCGCCGCTCAGGCTGCCGCCGGAGCCGCCGCTCGGACTGCCGCCGGTACCGCCGCTCGGGCTGCCGCCGGAGACGCCGGAGCCGCCGACCTGGACGGCTGAGTCGCCTCCGATCGCGCTCTCGTCTGCCGGACCGCTGTCCGGTCCGCACGCCGCGAGGAGGAGGGCGGATCCGAGACTCGACGCGAGGATCCAGCGCGTGGGATTGGACAATGTGGGCATAGGACCACCATGAGCGCAGAGGCCAGAACATCCGCGGGCCCACGACGCGTCGCGATGCCCGGACGAGGGCCGTTCTCGACAGGATGACGGTTCCCAGCGTCCCGCGGCAGGTGTGAATCTTTCGCCTCAGTCGGGTCCAATCTTCCAGATCGGGGGGGAACCACATTGCCGCACAGCGCCCCGTCGACCCGAGCGCTGACCCGACACTCGCGTCGAGGCCATCCCGTTTGCATGGGGAGATCCCGGCCAGCTTCAGCGCCCGCACGACGACGGCGCCCGCCGATCCACGAGGGGGGGGAAACGGAGCGCCCCCCCCGATCGCAGCCTTCCAGGCGACGGGGGACTCGGCCCACCCCTCCCCTCCTGTCCCGCGGTCGAGCAGAGTGCCTGGAGGTCACCAACGGCGAGCGTGCTCACCACGACTGCCGGAGGGGCGGCATCTCTCTTGGTCGGAGGATGAAATGCGTCTTCTCTCGCTCTGCGCTGCCGCGCTCGCCTGCCTCTCCCTCAGCACCGGGTGCGGGGGGAACGATGACGATCCGGCGTCCGCCGGCGCGGGCGGCACGGCCGCGCTATCGGGGGGTTCCGGCGGCACGGGCGGCACCGCGCCGCCCGTAACGGGTGGAGCGGCGGCGACGGGAGGCACGGGCGGCACCGGAGGCCTCGCGGGCGTCGGCGGCACGGGTGGCGCGCCGAGCGGCGGGGCTCCGGCCGGTGGTAGCAGCACCGGGGGCCTCACGACCGGCGCGACCGGCGGCTCCCCGCCCGTCACCGGGGGCGCGGGCGCCGGCGGCACGCCGCCGACGGGGGGCACCGGCGGGTCGAGCACGGGCGGTAGCGGCGGCTCCGATCCGGGCACCGGCGGCGCGAGCGGCGGCGGCGCGGGCGCGAGCAGCGGCGGTGCGGGCACCGGCGCAGCAGGTGCTGGTGGTGAGGTCGGAACGGGCGGCGCGGTCACGGTGCCGTCCTCGTTCACCAACACGTACGACGGGGCCCGCGCGACCACGGTGAGCCTGGACACGGATTGGCGGTTTCACCTGGGCGACGCCAGCGGCGCCGAGCAGCCGGGCTTCGACGACGCCTCCTGGACGGCGCTCGACGTGCCGCACGACTGGAGCATCTCCCTGCCGTTCAACCAGACCTCGTCCGCTGGTTCGGGTGGTGGGTACCTCGACGGAGGCCTGGGCTGGTACCGCAAGACCTTCTCGCTGCCCGCCGAGAGCGCGGGACAGCGGGTCTTCGTCCAGTTCGATGGCGTCTACATGGACAGCACCGTCTGGCTCAACGGCACCCAGGTCTGCGCGCGACCCTACGGGTACGCCTCCTTCGAGTGCGACCTCACCGACGACGCGAGCTTCGGCGGGGAGAACGTCCTGGCCGTGCGCGTCAACAACGAGCTCCCGAGCAGCCGCTGGTACTCCGGCAGCGGCATCTATCGCCACGTCTGGCTCAAGACCGTAAGCCCCGTTCGGGTCGCGTACACCGGCACGCAGGTGACCACCCCCGAGGTTTCGGCGGCGAGCGCCACCGTGCGCGTCGTCGTGGCGGTCCAGAACGACTCCGACGCCAGCCAATCGGTGACGGTCGCGAGCTCGATCCGCGACGCCGCGGGCGCGGAGATCGCCGCTACCGCGGCGACGACCGAGTCCATCGCCGCCGGGACGACCGCCAACGTGGAAGAGAGCGCGACGGTGGCCGAGCCCCAGCTCTGGTCGACCTCGTCGCCGACGATGTACTCGGTGGTGACGACGGTGTCGGTCGATGGCGCCGTCCTCGACACCTACGTGACCCCGCTCGGCATCCGGACCTTCGCCTTCGACGCGAACCAGGGCTTCTCCCTGAACGGCCAGCGGATGAAGCTGAACGGCGTGTGCCTGCACCACGATCTGGGCGCCCTGGGCGCGGCCGTGAACACCCGCGCCATGGAGCGCCGGTTCGAGCTCTTGAAGCAGATGGGCACCAACGCGGTGCGCACCTCGCACAACCCGCCCGCGCCGGAGCTGCTCGATCTCGCCGATCGCATGGGCATCCTCATCATGGATGAGGCCTTCGACATGTGGTACGGCGCCAAGACGGAGCACGACTACGCGCGCTTCTTCCGCGAGTGGGCCGACATCGACATCGGGGACATGGTGACTCGGGACCGCAACCACCCGAGCATCATCATCTGGAGCATCGGCAACGAGGTGCCGCAGGCCGCCGACCAGGCCGTTGCCCAGCAGCTGATGGACGCGGTCCGTGCCAAGGACGACACGCGCGTGATCGGTCAGGCCTTCGCGCAGTGGTCCTACGACGAGGGCACGGCCGGCATCGAGGACATCGTGGGGCTCAACTACAACCCAGGGCTCTACGACTCGCAGCACGCGAGCCACCCGACCTGGAAGCTCCTCGGCAGCGAGACCTCCTCAGCGGTGAGGAGCCGGGGGATCTACGACAACAGCAACACGCAGTGCTCGTCGTACGACAACAACGTGGTCGGCTGGGGGCAGAGCGCGGAAGACTCGTGGCGCGACGTCAACACGCGTGACTTCATCGCCGGGGAGTTCATCTGGACCGGTATCGACTACATCGGCGAGCCGACCCCGTACGAGTGGCCCGCCAAGAGCTCCTACTTCGGCGCCATCGACACCGCCAACTTCCCCAAGGACATCTTCTACTTCTACCAGAGCCGCTGGAACTATGACGGCCCGCCCATGGTGCACCTGGTGCCCATGGACTGGACGAGCTGGCGCAACGGGGCGGCGGTGCGGGTGTTCGCCTACAGCAACGCCGACAGCGTCGAGCTCTTCCTCAACGGGGACTCGCTGGGCTCGAAGGCCGTGAACCGGACCGAGGGGCGCCTCGAGTGGTCCGTCCCGTTCGCGGCCGGCACCCTGCGGGCAGACGCCGTCAAGGGCGGCGCAGTCGTCGCGACCGACGAAGTTCGGACGGCCGGCGATCCGGCGGCCCTGGCGCTCACGGTCGACCGGGCGTCGATCGCCGCCGACGGCCGGGATCTCGCCTTCGTGGAGGTGGCGGTCGTCGATGCGGAGGGGGTCGTCGTTCCGCGCGCGACCGACCGGATCGACTTCACGGTGGACGGCCCCGGCCGGCTCGCAGGCGTGGACAACGGGGACGCGATCAGCCACGAGCCCTATCAGGGCACCTCGCGGTCCGCGTTCAGCGGCAAGGCCCTGGCCATCGTCCGGTCCACGACGGCGCCAGGGCGGATCACGCTCACCGCCAGCTCCGGCTCGCTGACGGCGGGGGCCATCGAGATCGAGGCCGGACCGTAGAGACCCCAGCCCTCGCGGTCGCTACGGTATGATCCAGGGGACACCATGAAACGGCCTTCTGCGGTCAGGCTCGGCACCCTGCTGGTGGTCGCGTTCGTCGGCTCCGGATGTGCGGGCGACGATGGGTCGCGCGAACAGTCCGCCGATTTGCCGGACACCGGCACGGCGGTGAACGGCGAAGGGGGTGCAGGCACCGGCACGGGCACCGGAACCGGAACCCCCACCGACACCGGCACCGACACCGGGACCGGAACCGGAACCGGGACCGGAACCGGAACCGCGACCGGGACCGGAACCGCAACCGGCGCCACCGGGACCGGGACCGGGACCGGGACCGGAGCCGCGACCGGAACCGGAACCGGAACCGGAACCGCGACCGCGACCGCGACCGGGACCGGAACCGCGACCGGCACCGACACCGCGACCGGGACCGACACCGGAACCCCCACCGACACCGGGACCGGCACCGAAACCGGCACCGGCACCGGGACCGGCACCGACACCGGCACCGACACCGGCACCGGCACCGGCACCGGCACCGGCACCGGGCTCATCATCGAGCCGGTCGAGTGCGACGCGGCAGCGGGAACCGGGGACGAAACCCCGATCCTGCTGGATGGCGGCGACGTCGCCGCCGACAACGTCAACGGGCTCACCTTCAAGGGCTTCGGCGTGCTGAGCGCCAACGGCACCAGCGCGCTGTTGATGGACTACAAGGCCCAGCATCCGGAAAAATACGCCGAACTGCTCCGCGTCCTGTTCGGCGGAAGCCGCCCCATCATGACCCACGTCAAGGTCGAGATGGGCAACGACCGGAACAACTCCACCGGCCCAGATCCGGCGACGATGCGCCTGGAGAGCGAGGCCGCCAACGTCCAGCGCCACCCCGGCTTCCAGCTCGCCGCCGACGCCAAGCAGGTCAACCCCGACCTCAGGGTGAGCATCCTGCGGTGGAACGCGCCAGCCTGGGTCAATAGCAACGACCGGGTCTACACCTGGTACAAGAACACCATCCTCGCCGCGTACCGGAGCTATGGGTACATGGTCGAGTACGTGAACCCCGGCGTGAACGAGCGCGAGGCGGATCTGACCTGGACCCAGCAGTACGCGACGCGGGTCCGCAGCGACGCCTCGGGGTTCGCCGACGCGACCGAACAGGCGCTCTACAACTCCATCCGCGTCGTGATCTCCGACGAGGCCGGGCTCGGCAGCTTCGGCGGCAGCCTGGTGAGCGACGCCGCCCTACGGGACGCCGTCGCGGTCGCCGCGTACCACTACAACACCGACGACGACGCCGGCGGCAACTTCACGCGGCTCGCAGAAGAGTTCGACGAGGAGGTCTGGAACAGCGAGGGCCAGGCGACCTTCAGCAACACGGCCTTCCGCCCCTACAACAACATGCGCGATCCCACGGTGGCGGGGACGGGGATCGGCGGCGCGGGCGGTCCGCTCGAGATGGGCAACACCGTCATCAAGGGCTTCGTCAAGTCCCGCCGCACGCACTTCGTCTACCAGCCGGCCATCGGCGCCTTCTACGAGGGCGGGCAGTACTCCTTCAAGGAGCTCGTCGGCGCTCGTGATCCCTGGTCGGGCTGGATCCACTATGACGCCGGCCTCCTGGTCCTCCGGCATTTCAGCAGCTTCGCCAGGACCGGCTGGGAGGATCCGAGCAACACCGCCGGGATCTGGCGGGTGGTGCCGCAGGCCAGCGACACCGGCGCGACGGGCACGAACCCCATCAACGGCCGCAACGGGACGCCCAGCTACCTGACGCTGGCCGCGCCCGACCGGCAGGACTTCTCGACGGTCTTCGTGAACGACAGCGAAACCGTTCGGCGCTACCGGCTGGAGACGGCCAACCTGGCCCTCACCGGCTCCCCCTCCCTGGAGCTCTGGGAGACCCGCGCCGCGGAGCCGGGGACGGCCTTCAACAGCAATTACCTCCGGTACCGTTGTAGCCTCTCCGCCGATTCGGGCGGCGCCTACCTGGTCACGGTCGCGCCGTACTCGGTCGTCACCGCCACCACGCTGGCGATCACCGCGGAGCCGGAGGCGGTGACGCCGCTGCCGGTGGAGGACGCGCGGGCCGTGCTGGACACCGACGCGACCGGGGCCGCCCCGGACGCGTCGGACGGAGTCCTGTACGCCGACGACTTCGACTACTCCGCGCGGACCGTCCCCGTGATCGGGGCCGGCGGGCAGATCGTCGGGACCGAGAGCTTCGTGACCTCCCGCGGCGGCCCTCAGGGCGTCATCCCCCGCTACACCAGCGATCGCAACGGCGCCTTCGAGGCGTTCCTCCCCGACGGATCGGCCAATTTCGTGCTGCGCCAGCAGGTGGATCGATCGGTCATGGGGCTGGGGGGCACCTGGAACGACGGCAGCCCCATCACCGGCATCGGCGACAACCGTTGGCTCGACTACCGGGCAAGCGTCGACGTCTCCTTCGAGCACGACCGCACCGAGAACGGCGACAACTACGCCGGCATCGGCGCCCGGCAGCAGGGCGGCTCGAGCTCCCACTACAAGAACGGGACGCCGTACCTGCTGACGTTCTCGTTCGACGGGAGCTGGGCGCTGCTCGTCGACGGCAGCCCCGTGGCGACCGGGAACGTCGTCGATGGCTCGGGCGGCGTCACCATCCCGGGGTTAAACGCGGCCCCCGACGCCTGGCACAACCTCGCCCTCGAGGTCGTCGGCGCTGCCGTGACCGCATACCTCGACGGCCAGGCGCTCGCGAGCTTCTCCGATCCGAAGCCCCGACGGTCGGGGCGGGTCGATCTGGCCAGCGGCTACTACTTCACCCGCTTCGACAACCTCCTGGTGGAGACGATCGACGGGCAGCCCCCTTACTACTCGGAGCTGCTGGACGACCTGGAGATGGGAGATCTGGCGGCGGTGCCGGCGGCCAAGCTGGTGTACGAGGGCGCCTGGGCGCACGAGAACGGCAAGGGCATGTACAACTACCAGCGGTCCCTCTCCACCAGCCGGGGCGCGGGCGCCACGCTGGCCTACGCGTTCACGGGCACCGGGCTCGACGTCCTGGGTCCGAACGACGGCTCGGCGGTGCTGAGGGTGTCGGTGGACGGGCAGGTCGTCGCAGCGTCGGCCGACACGATGTCCGCCGCGGAGCTCTACCAGACCTACACGCTGCGCGACCTCGCGCCGGGATCCCACATCGTACAGCTCGAGGTGCTGAGCGGCACGCTGGTCGTGGACGCCGTGGGGGTCGTCGCGGCCTCGATCTAGAGTGTCGATTCGGTCCGCTTCGAATGGAAGAATCCCACCAAGGGGGGAGAAAGGGGCCCTCTGCCGGGGGTTCCGTGCGCCTGCCAAGCTGAAAACGGAAGGATGGCTCCGAGGCTCATTGCCGGCGTCCGGGGTCGTTTGACTCGATCAAGGCGTCCACAAGGGGAAGCAAGAATGCAGACCAGTCGCATTATCGCAACGCGTCCTGTCGGCATCGCGAGGGCTCTTGGTGCCCAGCGGTGGCTCTCGCTTCCCGTACTCCTCCTCGCCGTCTCGGCAGGCTGCAGCGACTCGGAGGAGCAGCCCGCGACTGGGTCCGGGGGCGCTGGCCCCGGCACGGGTGGCGTCACCGGCGGGGTTTCTTCCGGCGGTGGTGGAGCCTCCACGGGCGGCGCCACGCCCACTGGCGGGACGAGCAGCGGCGGTGCCGCGACCGGCGGGGCCAATCCGACCGGCGGGGCCGGTCCGACCGGCGGGGCCAATCCGACCGGCGGGGCCAATCCGACCGGCGGGGCCAGTCCGACCGGCGGCGCCAATCCGACCGGCGGGGCCAATCCGACCGGCGGGGCCAATCCCACGGGTGGCGCCAATCCGACGGGCGGCACCAACCCGACGGGCGGCACCAACCCGACGGGCGGCGCCAACCCGACCGGCGGCGCCAATCCGACCGGCGGGGCCAATCCGACCGGCGGGGCCCCTCCGACTGGCGGGGCCACTCCGACCGGCGGCGCCGATCCGACCGGCGGCGCGGAAACCGGCGGCGTCAGCCCCACCGGCGGCGCCGATCCGACCGGCGGCGCGGAAACCGGCGGCCAGGCGACGGGTGGAACGACCGGCGTCGAGGGCCCCTGCGACATCTTCGAGGCCGACGGCACGCCCTGCGTCGGGGCGTACAGCACGGTGCGGATCCTCTCGAGCACGTACAGCGGACCGCTCTACCAGGTCAGGAAGGGCGGCCCGGATCCGAACACCGGCTCCGGCGGCGAGGTCCAGGACATCCCGACCATCGACGGCTTCGCCGACGCGGCCAGCCTGGAGGCCTTCTGCGGCACCAGCGTCTGCACCGTCTCCAGGCTGTATGACCAGTCCGGGGTGGGCAACGATCTCACGGTGGCGAAGGCCGGCTGCTACGAGGGGACGGCGTCGGAGGACGACTACGAGTCCGACGCAAAGCGTGAGTCCGTGACGGTGGGTGGTCACAAGGTCTACTCCCTCTACATGGACAAGCACGAGGGCTACCGGAACAACGAGGCCGTGGGCACCGCCACCGGCGCCGATGAACAGACCGTGTACATGGTGGCGGCGGGCAGCGGCCTCCGTCGCGGCGCCGGCTGTTGCTGCTGTTGGAATTTCGGGACCGCCTCGAGGAACAACTGCTACGGCCCCACCGGCATGATGGCGGCGCTCTACCTGGGGACCGGCTACTGGGGCAGCGGCGCCGGCGACGGCCCCTGGTTCCTGGGTGACTTCGAGGCTGGGGTCTGGGCAGGAGGCACGGGAGCCTCGAACTGGGAGAACCCCAACAGCCCGTCCATGACGATGGATTTCGCCTTCGGCATGCTCAAGGTCGGCGGGCAGAGCTACGCGCTCAAGATGGCCAATGCCCAGCAGGGTGAGCTGACGACGGCCTGGGACGGCGACAAGGGCAGCTGGACCTGGCAGTTGGAGGGCGGCATCATCCTGGGCATCGGCGGCGACAACAGCAACTCCTCCGATGGGACCTTCTTCGAGGGCGTCATCACCGACGGCTGGTCCTCGAACGAAGCCGACGCGGCCGTCCTGAGCAACGTCCAGGCCGCGGGATACCAGCGGTAGGAGGGGGCTAGCTCCCCAGGGCGGCGAGCGCCCGCTCCGGCTGCACCCGACGCGCGGCGGAGCTCACGGTCGCTCCGCTGCCGCAACCAGCAGGCACAAGCTAGACCCAGAACAATCGATAGTCCAAACGCCGAACGGTAGCGTTCGGGTGTTCGGTCCCCGCGAAGGCGCCTGGGTGCGGGTTTCCCTTCCGGCCTCGCCGGCGCGGGGGTGCTGCTTGTCGTGGGCGTGGGTCCTCGCTTCGTCGCGACGGAGAGTTGTGAGCAACGAGCGGACCACCCGGGCACCAGTGCGTCGGGTAGGCCCGCAGCCAGAGAGCGTCGGGGACGCGGAACCGGATGGGAAGGTCACGACGCCAGGCGAGCAGACGGACGATCGCCTGGCGTCCGTGATGAATTATCTGGGGGGACATCAGGATGGGCGCTTGCACGAAGGTGCAGACTTCCATGCGCAGCACGCGGGCGGGATCGCATCGCCATCGTCGTCCAGCGGTTCAGGAAGCGCTCGGCGCGCCGATAGGAGTAGCAGGTAGGGTTCGCGAGGGCGCGGAGGGTTGGCCCTTCGAGCATTCTGTTCGCTGCATCGCAGTGGGGTGTTGACGAGCGACGATGGAAGCGCGAGTCTCCCGCGCAGTCTTCGCGGCGAGTGAGCCGAGTGAGCCGTGCGAGCATCATCAGACGCCCTTGTGCTCGCCTGCCACCCAAAGGAGTCGCCAGATGTCAGTCCGAGCCACCCAAATAACTGCGTTCGTTGCCTTCGTCCTGCTGGCGGTTGGCTGCAAGATGGGACAAGCCTTCAGCGGGGAGTGGAAGCGCTACCGTGGCCCCGAGCGACCCGCCGACGAGATCGCGGTGCTGTGCGTTCAAGAGTGCACGATGACGGGCTGCGATCTGAAGGTTTCGCGTGTCGATGGGCGAATCCCTGGCGGCATCTACAGTTTTCAGGCGTTCCCGCCCAACATGGCGGGGAAACTCTGCTTTCACCTTCTGCCAGGCGAGCACGAGATCGACGCGAAGTACCAGCACGCCGAGGGTGACGGCACCGCAACGGTCACCGACCGTTTCCAGTTCAAGGCCGTTGTCGAGGCCGGCAAGACCTACGCCGCCATTCCCCGAGTGATCGGTGGCGGTCTCAAGGTCGAGATCGCGGAGGCCAAGGTGCCGGAGGAGCGGCCGCAGCCCTAACGGTGCTCGGCGCGCCGCTCCGTTGCCTTCAGGATCGATGCCAGCATTCCGGCGCACTCCTCGCGTGGGACCTGTTTCACGCAAACGGCAGCCAATCGCTCCCCCTCCTGCACGAAGCCGATTGCGCCCCGAGTGCAGATCGCCACGAAGCGGTCGGTGGCACGGTCGACCACGTCGCAACCCAGGTCGATGGCGCCCTCGGCGAGGGACGCGATAGCGTCAGCGCGAGAGAGGACCTCGGTGGTGAACTTGATGACTGTCCCGGCCGCGTCCCCGAGTTCGACACCTTGGGCCGATTGGTCGCGGTTGCCGCCCTGAACTTCGGCCGCTCCGGCGGCGAGCAGTTGGTCGGGCTCGTTGGAGCGCGCGTCGTTGTTCCCCATCAGGTTCCACGTCACGACGAAGCGCACTTGGGGTCCCACAGCGCGGATTCGCTCGGCACCGCCACCAAGAGTCGCAATGTACTCAGCGCCAAGTCCGGGTGTGAGGCTCACATCGTCACTCACCACCCACGTCAGGGCCGGCCCGACCCAGCCGCCCAGCGCAGTGCGGCTCTCCGACCCCGACCCCTGCTGGCCCCCTTCTTCGGCGTAGCGGGAGTTCATCTCGCCGGCAAAGAGCGCCATTGCTCCGCCGAAGCGGCTTCGCCGCCCGAATTGCACCGGGGCGTAGTCACCTCGCAGCATGGCCCCGGTCGTCCCGTGATCGGAGGTAGCTCCAGCACCACGCTCGGTATGGACCAGATGGGCGCCCCCGCCAGCGGCGACCCGGACGTCGCGGTCGACCTCGGTCACGACCCCGATGTTGATGCCGAGGGCGAAGCCCGGATCCGCCTCGGTCGCCTGGCGCGACACGGCAACCTCGGGATCGACTGGCGACGGCGCGGATACCACGGAGTACCCGCCGAGAACCTCCGCGTAGACGCAACCCGTGGCCGCGGGGCCCAGGGCCAGCGCTGGCACGAGAGCGAGGCCCAGTCGCTCGAACGCCCGCGACTCGAGCCGAAACCCAGGCTCGCCGCCGACGGTGTGGGACCGCCCAAGGCGGCGCTTTGACGCTGACTGGAGGATAGGCGTCGGATAGCGTTGCTCGGCGGCCGGCATCGTCCGGATTCTATCACGTCATTGGGTTCGCTGGAACCTCGCCAGGCCGCGCGCGCCGCCAGCGCGGCGGAGATTCGGCTCGCGTCGTCCTGGGCACCACCGTTCCGGTGCGCCGCCCGAAGTGGCGCAGCGCACCGTGCGCACGACAAGCGCAATCCGCAGCCCAGAATCTCTCGTCCGCCATCGGATGAGCGTGGCGGGTCCGACACCCCTAGAGCACCGACCGGTTTGCGAACTGCGTCAGCGCCCTGAAAAACGCCCCCATGCGGAGCGAGGGGGCGTTTCCCAGGGCGCCTTTGGCGAGATCTGCTGCTCGCTCGGTACCCCACGCCCTCACCCACCCAGCGGTGGCTGGGTGGGACCCGGAGGACGCGGGTCCCTAGGTCGTTGATTCTTCGCGGCAATCAAACCGATTGCCGCTCTAGGCCCGGCCGCAGGGACTGCGAGTCAATGCCTCTGAATAGCACGCGGCGCGCAGTGATGCGCGACGGAATCGAGTTGGTCTGTGATAGCCTCCGGCGACGATGTCAGCCCTGTCTATTTCGCCTGCTCTGCTGCAACTTCTTGGCTTCAGAGCTCCATGGCGACGGTTGCTGATGTGGCCCGCTTGCCTCGTCTTCGCGTCCATCGCCGCGCACGCGCACGCGCAGGAGGCTCCCGTAGCCGAGCAGCGCGGCGTCGACGCTGCACTGCTTGCGGCAGCCTTCGCCGGGGACCTGGGTAGGGCCGCAGCGGCCCTCGAACAGGGGGCCGACGTGAATGTCCAGACCGAACAACTCTTCACCGCGCTGATGTTCGCCTCCGAGAAGGGTCCCCTGGCGCTGGTCGAACTACTGCTCGAGCATCACCCGGAGCTGAACGTACGGAACTCATTCGGCGGAACCGCGCTCTACATGGCGGTCGAGAGCAAGCACCTCGAGATCGTGAGGTCGCTCCTGGCCGCGGGCGCCAGCGCCGACCTGGCGCAGAAGGAAGGCTGGACTCCCCTCATCAAGGCGACGGCAAACGGCTCCGTCGACCTGGTCGACCTGCTGCTGTCCTACCGCGCCGACCCGAACGCGGGCAACGAGTTCGGGGCCACCGCGCTCTACATTGCAGTCGAGAAGGGCCGCACCGAGATCGCCCAGAGGCTCATCGCCGCCGGAGCCGACATCAACCTGCCTCAGGAGGACGGCTGGACGCCGCTGATCCTCGCGGCCAGCAAGGGCTCGATGGCGCTGACCCGGGTGCTGCTGAGCTGCCGCCCCGACCTGGACGTTCGCAACAATGCCGGCGCCACAGCCCTGTACCTCGCGGTGGAGAATCAGCAATCCGCCATCGTGGCAGCACTGATCGAGGCGGGCGCCGACGTCAACTTGGCGCAGCCGGATGGTATGTCGCCACTGATGCGAGCCACCGCCGACAAGTCGCTCGAGATCGTCAAGCTCCTGCTCCGGGCCGGCGCGGACCAGACGGCGAGGAATCGGGTGGGCCTGTGTGCCGCCGACTACGCCTACGGAAGCGACAGCAAGGCGTTGCAGTCGATGTTCCCTGCCCCGCCGGACAAGAAGCACAAGGCCGGGGCTTCGCGCCGGGACCATGGCCCGACGGGGAACGCCTACGCCGAAGTGTATCGGAAGCACCATTTTGGAGGGGGGGCGTGGTTTGGCTTCGCCAGGCTCAAGAATGACAACCGATACGGTCGAGTGATGGGCGACGCCTGTGACTCCGTCAACTGCCTGGACCAGGACCTGACGCGATACGCCACCGTCGCCCACCCGGCGGTGTACTGGAGCACCGACAACTTCAGAACGGGTGGGCTCGACGTGGCCCGGTCGTTGCACAGGGACATCCTGAGGGTGGGCGTGACCTACACCGCCACATCCATCACGACCGGCAACGGAGACATCTCGTTGACCGAGTCGGCAAAACAGATCGTGCCGTACGTTTCGGTCGGGATGCCGTTTGCCAGCACGCTGTGGGTGAAGCGAAATGCCCTGGGCGACGCAACTGGTTTCTTGTTTCGGTGGGTCAACGGCAGAGACGACCAGTATTTCAGCCTCGAGTTCATCAGTCGCTTTCAGGCAGGCGTCATGATCAACCGTGCGCAAACTTCCATGCAGGATACCGGGCCGCTGAAGGGCGTGCTGGAGACACAGTATGCTGACTTCTTCGCGCCACGCTGGACCGCGGGGTACTATTTTTCCGTCGACGTGGGGGAGGTGATGTACAAGCCGCGCCGCTTGCCGGTCGCGGTGGAGTTCACGTTTCGCCCCGGCATCGGGCGCGTTGGGGACTACACGGTCGGGTTCGGATACCTACGCGCGGGGCTGGCTCTGTAGAGAAGAAGGCGGCTGCCTCGCGTACAGGCCGATCCGGGAGAGTACGGTGCACTATCGTCCTCGCAGACTCTGAAGTAGCTCCCGATGGAGGTGCCCTTCTGGGCGAGCAAGGTGTAATGCGGACTCGGCGCGCCTCACTGCCGGAACCAGGCGACGAATCCGCCGCGGCTCGCCAGGTTCACCGTGATCGAGTCGGACGCGGACGCGGTCCCTTCCTGCCGATCCCACGCGTCGCCCCGGCCCGAGACGTCACCCAGCCGGATCGAGCTCCAGCTGCCAGCCCCCAGGAAGCCGAGCGACAGGTCCAGGCTCGTCGCAGTCGGCCCGTTGAGGATGCCGACGAACCAGTCGTTGCCCGCCCTGCGAGCGAATGCCGCGACCTTGCCGGGCTCGCTCCCGGGGAGGACCACGGTCTCGTCCCACACGGCCGGGATCGCCTTCAGCACGTCGACGGCGGGATTGGCGACGTAGTCCCGCGGGTGGCCGGAGAAGCACTGGAAGGGCGACGTGAACACCACGCCCTGGGCCAGCTCGTGCGCCCACGTGGTCCCCTGCAGCTCCTCCGGCGCGAACACCGTGGGCGTGTAGTCCCCCGGACCGGCGACCAGCCTGGTGAACGGCAGGATGGTGTCGTGCTGGGGCTCCAGAACTCTCGAGTACCGGGTCATGTGGTACTCGTGGCCGCGGATCGCTTCGCGCGTGAGCATGTTCGGCCAGGTGCGCTCGATGCCCGTGGGCTTGTTGGCACCGTGCACGTCTACCAACAGCCGGTGTTCGGCCGCGTCCTTGGCCACGTCCCAGTACCAGGTGGACCACCATCGATCGCACGCCGGCGGGAAATCGATCTTGACGCCGACGACCCCCGCATCCGCCGCTTGCCTGAAATAGGCCTGCCGCGCGGCCGCGTCGTCGACCTCGTTGCTGTGCACCCAGAGCCAGATCTTCACGCCCTTGCTGGCAGCGTACGTGCACACCGACTCCAGGGAGTTCCAGGCGTCCGACCAGGCCTTCCAGCCGTCGTCCACGAGGTAGTACTCGAAGCCGAGCTCCTCGGTCCAGTCGACCCACTGGTGCTGGTCGGCGAATTGCGGGGCGCCGATGGCCATCCATTGCCAGGTCGAGCGGCCCGGCTGGATCCAGTCCGCGCCGTCGAGCGACGCATCCCGCGGCGGATTCAGGTTCTGAACGAGCGTGGTGTTGACGAGGGCGTTCAAGTCGTCGGCGATGATCGTCACGCGCCACGGCTGCACGACCGCCGCGTCCGTGGCCCAGCCCGACGGATCGGCGTACAGGGTGCCCTCCAGCGCCCCGCCACTGCCGCGCCTCACCGCCATGTCACCGTAGTCTCTCAGCGCTGCTTCGGTGATGCTGACATAGCGGTCGTCGACCTTCGCCGTCAGCGGCAGGCCGTAGGAGGCGGTCCCGAGCGAGTCCAGCGTCGTGGTGCGATAGTGACTCTCGTAGGCCGCCTCCAGCTCGCTCGCCCACACGGTCGGGTTTCCGACGAGCCGCCAGGCCGAGCGCTCGCCCTCGATCCTTCTTCCAGGCTTGGCCGGCAGGCGCAGGCGGATCCCCACGCCATCGTCGGCGACGTGGAGGTCGACCGTGAACGATTCGCTCCCGGTGGTCGCGGGGAACGAGCCCTCGTTCGCCTGGTTCACGGCGGTGGAATGGGCACCGAAGAGGCTGTACTGCTCGTCGACGGAGCTGCGTTCGATGGTCCCCAGGGTGACGTTCTGGCCGAGGTCGACCCCGTCGCTGCGGAGCCCAACCTCGGAGGGTGCCAGGATCTCGGTGCCGTCGACCGTAACCCGATAGCGCAGCACGGAGTCCGTCGTCGACAGCTCGGCTCTGATGCGACCGTTGGGGCTCGAGACGGTGAAGGGGTCTTCCTCGACTCCGCCGGTGCCCGCACCCGCAGCACCACCCGGCGCCGTGCCTCCGGTGGTGGTCCCCCCGGCGCCCCCGATGCTGCCGCCCGTCCCGGCGTCGCCACCCGTACTCGGCGTACCGCCGCCGGTGGCCTGCCCGCCGCTCGTGACCCCTCCGCTCGACGTGCCTCCCGTGGACCCTCCACTCGACGCTCCGCCCGTGGTGCCCCCGCTCGACGCTCCTCCCGTGGTCCCTCCGCTCGACGTGCCGCCCGTGGTCCCTCCGCTCGAAGTACCGCCCGTGGACCCGCCGCTCGACGTACCGCCCGTGGACCCGCCGCTCGACGTACCGCCCGTGCGGGCGCCGCCCAGGGCCTGGCCCCCGCTCGCGCTGCCGCCGGTCGCCCCCGACGCGCCTCCGGCTCCGACGGTGGTGCCTCCGGCGCCGGGGTCGTTCTCGGGGTCATCGCTGGCGCCGCACGCAGCCGTGAGAGCAGCGGCCAGGCCAAACGCCATTCGGAAGCTGTTCGCGGTCTGGGGCGTCATGCGCTCGTTCCTTCAGTGGGCTCGAGTCAAGGTCGAGCGACGGACGCCACCCTGCCTCCGGAGTCGCTGGTTCGCGCCCGGCTGGCCGCGGGCGGCTTCGGGCGCCGTCACCACGAGAATGCCATGGGCAGGTCGCTGCATCAGATGCGCAGGTTCTCCCCCGACGGCTGCAAGATTCACCGCCCGGGGGGCAACGCCTATCCGTAGCATCCGGCCAGGCCGCCGCAGCGGTCGACCAGGGAGGGGGAGAAAATCTTCCCCCCGGGGGTGCAGGATCCCCCGAACGGAGAACGCTTCGGGGCTCTGGTCTGCCGCGAGGAACTGGGGCAGCTTCTAGCGAGGCGCCGGGCGCCCGCGTGCGGATCAGCGCGGCGGCAGCACGGCAGTCACGGTCAGCCTCCTCGGAGCATCGAATGCCCTTCGCTCACTCGTTCGCGAGCGACCCTTCCCCTCCACGCCGCTCGCTGTGGCGCTGGTCCCCACTCGCCCCCGTCCTGGTGGCGGCTCTCGCCGCGTGCAGCGATGGCTCCACAGAGCCTCGGTCCACCGCGGGTGACGGGGGGCATTCCACCGGAAGCGTGACGGGCGCCGGGGGCGCGCTCGGCGGTGCGGTCGCAGCGACGGGTGGTGCTTCCACCACCGGCGGCGCTGTGACCGGCGGCGTCGCGACTGGCGGCGTCGCGACTGGCGGCGTCGCGACTGGCGGCGTCGCTGCGGGCGGCGTCGCTACGGGTGGCGTCGCGACCGGTGGCGTCGCGACCGGCGGCATCACGACCGGCGGCATCGCGACCGGCGGCATCGCGACCGG
>CAYOLF010000048.1:0-15314 GCA_964404725.1 uncultured Polyangiaceae bacterium | reverse complement strand
TCGCGACCGGCGGCATCACGACCGGCGGCATCGCGACCGGCGGCATCGCGACCGGTGGCGTCGCGACCGGCGGCATCACGACCGGCGGCATCGCGACCGGCGGCATCGCGACCGGCGGCGTCACGACCGGCGGCATCGCGACCGGCGGCATCGCGACCGGTGGCGTCGCGACGGGTGGCGACGGTTCCGGCGGCGACGGTTCCGGCGGCGACGGCACCGGCGGCGACGGCACTGGCGGCGAGTCGAACCTCTTCCGCGTGTACCTGCTGATCGGGCAGTCCAACATGGCGGGAGGCGCCGAGCCGAACGCCGAGGATCGCGTCGAGGACGAGCGGATCCGCGTGCTGGGCTACGACGCCTGCGCGGCGACCGGCCGGGTCTACAACGAGTGGGACACCGCGGCCCCTCCGTTGCACTCCTGCTGGAGCAACGGTATCGGCCCGGCCGATCACTTCGCCAAGACCCTGATCGAGGCGCTGCCCGCGGGAGACACGATCGGCCTCATTCCCTGCGGCATCCCCGGAGTCGACATCGATTTCTTCCGCAAGGGGGTGGTTTCGTCCCGGCGGGACGAGTTCACGATCCCCCCCGACGATCACTGGGACACCGCCTACGACTGGGTCGTCGAGCGCGCGCGGCTAGCCCAGGCCGATGGCGGCGTGATCGACGGCATCCTGTTCCACCAGGGGGAGTCCGATAGCGGCCAGACCGTGTGGCTCGACAAGGTGAAGGAGATGGTCGACGACCTGCGCTCGGATCTCGACCTCGGCGAGGCCCCCTTCGTCGCCGGAGAGCTCCTATACGGCGGCGCCTGCGAGGGACACAACGCCATCATCGCCCAGCTCCCGGACCGCGTCTCCAACGCCCACGTGGTGTCCGCCGCCGGGCTGAACGGGGTCGACTCCTTCCACTTCGACAGCGCCGGCTACCGCACGTTCGGCCAGCGCTACGGCGAGGCCATGATCGAGGCGCTCGGCCTCGGCCCCTGACCCCGGAAGGCGCGAGGGTGGAGAGAACCTCTCGCCTTCCCGGCAATTCCGGGCCCGGCACCGGGCGCGGCGGGGGGAGTGGAAACGCCCCCCCGGCCTCCAAAACTCCAGCCCGCGGGGGCAGTCGCCGCCCCCTTTGCGACGGGTGACCTGCGGCGGAGACTTGATCGGAGCCAGCCCCCTTCCGCGTTCACGAAGCTCGCCGGGTGGTCTGGTCGTCCCGGAGCCGACGATGACCCAGAGATCCCCGAGCACCCCGCGCTTCGCCCGGCTCGTGACGTTCGCAGCGCTGCTGTGCGCCTGCGCCGGTGAGGACGGTGAGGGACGAACCAGCGAGGTGGTGACGGGGGGGACCGCCGCCGTCGTCACGGGCGGCACGGGCGGGATCGCGTCGGGGGGCGGGGGCACGCCGACGGGAGGCAGCGCAGGTAACCCGATCGGCGCCACCGGCGGCGTAGCGACGGGAGGAACCCCGAACCCGGGAACCGGCGGCGCCACCGGCGGCGGTGGGGTCGCGACGGGCGGCTCGCTCGGCAGCGGCGGCGGCTCCCCGGGTACGGGTGGGCTCGGCGGGCTCGCTGGTTCCGGCGGCGTGCCGACGGGTGGCTCGACCCCGTTCGGGACCGGCGGTGACTCCGCGGGTGGCAGCGGCGGCGACGCGACGGGCGGCGAGCCCGCGACGGGTGGTTCGGAGCCGATTGGCGGCGGGGGCCTGTCCGGTGGGAGCGGCGGCGAGGGTGGCGCGGCGCCCGGAGGCCAGCCCGGCATCGGCGGCTCGGAGCCGGGAGGGCAACCCGGTACCGGCGGCGATGGGACGTCCGGTGCCGGGGGCACGTCGCCGTTGCCCGCGACCACGGACTACGGTGCCCCGGGTCCGTTCGAAACCACCACGGACAGCAACGTCGGCCCCAACGGAGAGTGCACGATCTTCCGACCGGTGACCCTGGGTGAGGACGGGTTCTTGCACGCGCCGATCGTCTTCGGTCCGGGCATCGGCATGCAGGCGACCCAGCTCCGGGATCTGTTGCTCAGCTTCGCGTCGCACGGCTTCGTCGTCATCGGAACCGGCGTCCTCGAGGGCGGCCCCAACGACCCGAACAACCGCAGCGCCATGGAGAACGCGCTCGACTGGATCCTCGACCAGAACGACCAACCGGGCATCTACCAGGGCAAGCTGTACGTCACCCACGCCGTTTCCATGGGCTACTCCGTCGGTGGCACCGCAGCGGTGGAGATCGGCGGTCACGCGGCGGTGGCCACCACCGTCTCCATCCACGGGCACATCGCCTCGGCGGCGTTGCACGGGCCCATGCTGCAGACCAGCGGGACCGAGGACAACGTCGGGCTCCCGATGCAGCAGCAGACCTACGACGCGTCCCAGGTGCAGACGTTCCTGGGCACCGTGCAGGGCGCCGGGCATGGCTACATCCAGGAGGCCACGGGCGGGGTCCAGCGACCCGCGATCATCGCGTGGATGCGGTACTGGATCTACAACGACACGGGGGCGAGGGACTACTTCTGGGGCGACGATTGCGTGCTGTGCACGGCGCCGTGGACCAACCCCCAACGCAAGAACTGGGAGTGACCCACCGACCCTTGCTCGACCGCCCGCGGCGGAGGAACCTGCGGCGGCTGGGCTGGGCCACGGGATGTCTCGGCGCCCTGGGCGGCGTCGCGCTCGAGGACGCGCCAGCCTTCGCCCAGGCGACGTCCGAGCTTCGCGTCGACATCGCCTATCGGGTCGACGCCACCGTGGACGGCTGCCCGAGCGAGGCGGAGTTCCGCGGGCTCGTCGCCCAGCAGCTCGGCTACGATCCCCACCGCCCCGGCTCCCGCCTGCACATCGACGTCCTCGTGCAGCCGATCGACACCGAGCTCGGCGGGACGATTCGCTGGAGCGACGTGACGGCGCAGGACGTCGGCCAGCGGCAGGTCACGGCACCAGACCAGAACTGTAGCGAGCTCGTCGCGACGATGGCGTTCGTGGTGACGGTTCAGATCCAGCTGATGGCGATCCAGACTGCTCCCGCGCCGGCCGCGGAGGCGGCGGGGTCCGATCGTGAACCGCCCCCCGAGCCGCCGCTGGCCAGTGACAATGGCGCTCCCGGCGCGGCCCCCCCCGAGGACCGCGCGACACCCCAGGCTCGACCGGCAAGAGCCGCATCCCCCTGGTCGCTCGAGGGTGGGGCGGGTCCCTCGCTCGGGGTCGGGCTGGCGCCCCGCGCGGTGCCCGGGGGGCGAGCCTTCCTGGCCGTGACCTTCGGCCGGATCGGGCTCGAGCTGGGTGGCGAGGGCAACCTGCCGGTCAGCACGCGCTCCGCGGCGGGGGACGGCTTCCGGCTCCGCACGGAGCTCGGCACGCTGGCCGCGTGCGGGCGGTCGAGGTGGGCCTCCGCCTGTGCCGTCACCAAGCTCGGACGTATCCGCGTCGACGGCCTAGGCGTGGACCGCCCGGTGTCGGCCTCTGGGCTGTTGGCTCAGCTCGGGGCGCGGGTCCTGGCGTCGTCGCGTCTGGGTAGCCACCTGGCCGTGCAGGCGTACGGCGACGCCCTCTACCTGCTCTCGCCCTGGACCGTGGAGCTCAATCAGGTCCCGCGGTGGACCATGCCCCGCTGGGGCGGCGGCGCCGGGCTCGGGCTCGCCGCCCGATTCCCGTAACAACCCGGGGTCTACCGAGACAATACCCCATTAGGTCGAGGATGCCGCAGCTTCGTCTGGTATCGAGCCAATATCGCGCCGAGGGGGCACCCTCGCGCGACCAGACCAGCCACCCGAGCCTCGTCGCGTTCGAGCGGGAGTTCGACTACCTCATCCGAACCCTGCGACGGCTGGGCGTTCCCCGCGACGACCTCGAGGATCTGGCCCACGAGGTCTTCCTGGTGCTCTACCAGAACTGGGACGCCTACGATCAGACCCGATCGCTGCGCGCCTACCTGTTCGGCATCGCCTTCCGGGTCGCGGCCAATCACACGCGGAAGCGACGCCGGGAAGCCGGGCGCGCCGTCGGCGAGGAGCAGGCGGGCGGCCCCCTGCCCGACCGCGTGGCCGAGTCGCACCAGGCCCGAGCGCTGGTGCTGCGCGCTCTCGAGCAGGTGCCGCTGCCGCGGCGCTCCGTGCTCGTCCTGCACGACATCGACCAGCTCTCGATGAGCGAGATCGCCGTCACGCTCTCGATCTTCCGCTTCACCGGCTACTCCCGCTTGCGCAAGGCGCGCCGGGAGTTCGCGGCGGCGGTGACCTCCCTGCTCGGCGACGGGAGGGAGCCGTGACCCGCGACCCGGTCGCTCGGCGGGCACCCCCGATCGCGTCGCTACTCGCGGCCGAGCGGTGCTTCGCGGCAGAGCCCGCCGAGGTGCGCCATCGTGCCGTAGAGCGCGCGCGCGCCGCGCTGCCTCGCTGCCCCCCCACGACGCTGCCGAGCTGGGCGCCACGACGCCGACGAGCGAGGGTGGCGGAGCTCTGTGCCGCGGCGCTGCTGCTCTCGGCGTTCGGCGCGCTGGGGTACCTGGCCGGCTACCACGCGCCGCGTCACGGCGCTGCCCCCAGCGCCACGGCGCCCGCCATCGCGTCGACCATCGTCGTCCTCACGGTGACGCCGCCGCCGTTGGTCGCCCCCTCGACCACGCCAGCGGCGAGCGCTCCGCCGCCCATCGTCGCCCCGACGAGGCCGTCGGCGGCGAAGCCCGCTCCGCTGCCGGCGCGGGAAGCGTACGCCCGTGAGCTGCTCTTGCTGCAGCCAGCTCGGCAGGCGGTCGCGCGGCGGGACTTCGGCGCCGCGCTCGCGGCGATCGCGGAGCACCAGCGCCGGTTCCCCACCGGGCAGCTCGCCGAGGAGCGCGAGGCGCTCCGCGTGAAGGCGCTGCTCGGGGCGGGACGCGCAGCGGAGGCCCAGCGCGCCGGCGACGACTTCCGCGAGCGCTTCCCTCGGAGCGCCCTGGGCGACAGCATCGACACGATGGTGGGACCCCCGCCGTGAGCGGCGCCGCGTCGCTGCGCTCCGGGACAGGCCGCGGGCTGGTCGCTGGCTGCTCGCTCGCCGCCATCGCCTGCGGCGGTGTCCTGGACGCGGGACACGACGTGCCCCGGGGCTCGCTGCCCGTCGACGCTCGCAACCCGATCGTGCTCTGCAACGACGGCGCTCGCGACAACTGGCAGGGGGAGTATGCGGTGCTGCTCGCGGGGACGACCGGGCCGCCGCTGGCGGGCATCATCGTCCGCCGGGAGGGCAACTGGCCGGACCTGGCCGAGAACCTGCGCGGCTGGCAGCAGCTGGCGGCCGCGGCGCGCGCCGCGGGGCTCGGCGAGATCCCCGATCCCACCCCGAGCGATAGCCCCGCGCTGATCCGCCCGAGCGATGGGGACATCGACTCGACCATCCCCAACGGGTCCACCGGGGCGCGCCTGCTCGTCGAGCTCGCGGGACGCCTGGCGCTGCCCCACCGACCGCTCGTGGTGGTGACGGGCGGGAGCCTCACGGACGTCGCCGACGCTTACCTCCTGGATCGCACGCTGCCCGACCGCGTCGTGGTGGTGTCGTCCCTCGGCGCCGTCGCCGCGGAGGGTGGGGAGATGGGGGTCCCGAACGGGGAGCTCGACGCGTGGGCGGACCGCATCGTGGCCGAGCGGTTCCGCTACGTGCAGGTCAGCGCGTTCTACCAGCAGGGCGAGGACGTTACCGAGAGCCTGCTCGCGGAGCTGCCAGCCAACGCCTTCACGGAGTGGGTCCGCGCCAAGCAGCCGGACGTCTGGACCGGTGACCCGCGCGCCGCGGACCAGGTCGGCGTCCTGGCCGTGGTGGACCCGGGGTTCGTGACGCAAACGACGCGCGTCGAGGTCGCCGAGGAGAGCGCCGAGGGGATCGTCCTGCTCGCCCCGGCCGCGGACGGCCCCGTCCAGCTCGTGACGGGCATCGACGAGGCCTTGCCGGCGTTTCGGATCCGCCAGCTCCTGCTCGACCCCACGAGCTTCAACGCCGAGTAACGGCCGCGGCAGCCGTAACAACCGCTGGCGGCCATCGACAATGAAACGCTGTGGGGCGTTTCACCCGACGGACGCCCCGGCGACGACGGAGAACTCCATGACCATTCTCAACCGCGGCAAGACCGCGAGATCCTGCCTCCTGCTCGCGCTCACCGGCTCCTTCGGCTGTGGCGGCGGCGATCCGGCGAACCCGGACGGTGACGCTGACGGCGGCGCCACGGGCGGCAGCGGCGGAGCTGGGACGGGCGGGGCGGTCACGGGGGGCCAGAGCCTCGGGGGGGCCGCGGCGACGGGCGGAAGCACCGGCGGGGTGACCGCCAGCGGCGGGGTGACCACCAGTGGCGGCGTGACCACCAGCGGCGGGGTGACCACCAGCGGCGGCGTGACCACTAGCGGCGGCGTGACCACCAGCGGCGGCGTGACCACCAGCGGCGGCGTGACCACCAGCGGCGGCACCGGCGGCGCGGTCGCCAGCGGTGGCAGCGGCGGCAACGGCGGCGCTCCACCCGAGGGCGGCACCCACCCAGGGGGCGCGGCGGGTACGGGCGGTGACGGCCTCGGTGGAAGCGGGGGTAGCGGGGGTACCGGTGGCGCGCCGCCGCTCGACTGCCCGCCCGCGCCCGAGAACCCCGAGTCGTACTCGATCGACGCGACGGGGGTGACCTTCGAGGTGGACGATGGCCTCACGCGGGTGGAGGTCTGTCAAGCGGACATCATCCGCACCCAGTTCACGAACGAGGCTGCGATCCCTGCCAAGACGTCCCTCTCCGTCGAGCGGACCTGGCCGACCCCCAGCTTCTGCGTGACCGAGGCGGACGGGGTCGTGACCCTGACGACCCACCGGATGAAGGCCAAGGTCGAGCTTGGCAGCGGAAAATTGACCTACACCGACCTGGAGGACGCCGTCGTCCTCGCCGAGTACGGCAAGTCCGTGACCCCGGCCACGGTCGAGGGGGTGGCCACCCATCGGGTCGAAACCGCCTTCGACTCGCCCACCGACGAGGCGCTCTTCGGTCTTGGCCAGCACCAGGACAACGTCATGAATCGCAAGGGGAGGAACCGCCGCATCGTCAACGCGAACACCGAGATCAACGTCCCCCTGCTCGTCTCCAACCGCGGCTACGGCGTCTTCTGGGACAACTACTCCGCTTCGGACTTCTACGGTGGCGATGCCAACAACACGCGGTACCGCTACGTGTCCGAGGCCGGCGAGCTGGTGGACTACTACTTCTTCTACGGACCGACCCTCGATCAGGTCGTCTCGCTCTATCGGACGGCAACCGGTCCGGCGCCCCTGTTCCCGAAGTGGGCGTACGGCCTCTTCCATTCCAAGGACAAATACGGGAGCCAGGCCGAGCTCCTCCGCGTCAAGGACGGCTACCGTGACAACGGGATCCCGCTAGACTGCATCGTGCAGGACTGGGACTACTGGAACCCGTACACCTGGGGGTCCCACTTCATGGACGAGGGCCGCTATCCGGATCCCGCGGGCCTGGTCGCCGAGATGCACGAGGCCAACGTCCACACGATGATCTCGATCTGGCCCGAGTACCAGTACACCGACGCACCACTCCGGGAAGGTGATCAGGACAACTACCAGGCGCTCGACGCGATCGGCGCGCTCTATGCGAGCGGCGGGAGCCACCATTTTTACGACACCTTCGACGCCGCCGCGCGAACCCTCGTCTACCAGCAGATCTTCGATCGGCTCCTGGGCCCCTTCGGTTGGGACGGGATCTGGGCGGACAACACCGAGCCCCAGCCGTACCCGGACAGCGTCAACGTGCGCGCCGCGGACACCGCGCTCGGCAAGGGGGCGCTGTACGTCAACGCCTACCCGCTGCAGCACAGCAAGGCGCTCTACGAGGGCTGGCGCTCGATCGGCCCGGAGCAGAAGCGGGTCTACGTGCTGACCCGGAGCGCGTTCGCCGGGCAGCAGCGGTACTCGACCACCTGCTGGTCGGGAGACATCGACAGCGATTTTCCCACCTACGCCCGCCAGATCCCGGCGGGGCTCAACTTCGCGGCGGCCGGGATGCCCTACTGGACCACGGACATCGGCGGGTACTGGGGGCACAACCTGGACTGGAGCACGGCCGAGAACAACGAGCTCTTCACGCGCTGGTTCCAGTACGGCGCCTTCTGCCCCATCTTCCGCATCCACGGCGGCGGGTCGCGGGAGCTCTATGGTGACGGCTGGAGCGCCACCACCAAGGCAAACCTGCTCAAGTTCGATGAGCTGCGGTACCGCCTGATGCCGTACGTCTACTCGCTGGCGGCAAAGGTCACCCACGAGGGCTACACCATGATGCGGCCGCTGGTGTTCGACTGGCCCACGGACGCGGAGGTCTTCGACCTCAAGGACGAGTTCATGTTCGGCCCGGCGTTCCTGGTCAACCCGGTGACCGCCGCCGGGGTCACCCGGCGCCCGGTCTACCTGCCCGCGGGGACCTGGTACGATTTCTGGACCGGCGCGACCAGCGACGGCGGCCGTTCCGTCGACGTCGACGCGCCCCTGAGCCAGCTCCCGCTGTTCGTGCGGTCGGGCTCGATCGTCCCGCTGGGCCCCCAGATCCAGCACGCGAACGAGAGCGTCGATCCCCTCGAGATCCGCGTCTACGCGGGGGCGGATGGCTCCTTCGTCCTCTACGAGGACGAGGGTGACACCTACGCCTACGAGCAGGGACAGTCCGCGGAGATCCGGTTCACCTGGAGCGAGGCGACCCAGGACCTGACGATCTCCGCCCGCAGCGGGACCTTCGAGGGGATGCTCAGCACCCGGACCTTCAACGTCGTGTGGGTCGACTCCAGCCACGGCGTCGGCAGCGAGGTGAGCGCTCCGGACCGCGTGGTCGACTACGCCGGCGCCGAGGTGGTCGTCAGCCGCGACTAGTGCCGCGCGGCGGGTTTCCCTGGCGAGCCGCGGGCTCCCCGCCGGGGACGGGCCGAGCGGAGGCGGGGGTGATTCCTCCAGCCGAGGAAGAATCCACCCCCCCGGGGAAAGAGCCGTTCCCTCCCGAGCCGGGGGCTCGCCGGTCAGAATGTGAGAGCGCTCCATCGCGTATCCGACCGCGCGAGCGCGGCTGTCGCCCACCCGGCGCGGCGCACCCCGAGCCACGAGCCACATCATGCGCCCATCCCCGCTCCGCCCCACCCGCGCCCTCGTTCCCCTCTGCCTTATCGCCCCGGCGTGGGTGCTCTGCGCTCCGCCCGCCCGCGCGGACAACCCCATCGTGCAGCACATGTACACGGCCGACCCGGCGCCCATGGTCGTCGGTGACACGGTCTACCTGTGCACCAGCCACGACGAGGACGTCACGGTGGACAACTTCTTCACCATGAACGACTGGTTCGTCTTCTCGTCCAAAGACATGGTCAACTGGACGGACCACGGCTCACCGCTGAGCTACCACAGCTTCTCCTGGGCGACGGGGAAGGCCTGGGCGCCGCACTGCGTCCAGCGCAGCGGCAAGTTCTACCTCTACGTTCCGGTTTCCGACGCCATCGGCGTGGCCGTCGCCGACAGCCCCACCGGCCCCTTCGAGGACGCGATCGGGCGGCCGCTGGTGAGCAACTACCAGTACATCGATCCCACCGTGTACATCGACGACGACGGGCAGGCCTATCTCTACTTCGGCAACCCGCGCCTCTGGTACGTCAAGCTCAACGAGGACATGATCTCGTACTCGGGGCAGGTCCAGCAGATCCCGGAGACGACCGCGAGCTTCGGGCAGCGCAGCGGCGACGCCGACCGCCCCACCCTCTACGAGGAAGGCCCCTGGTTCTACAAGCGCGACGGCCTCTACCACATGGTGTTCGCCATGGGTCCGCTCCCGGAGCAGATCGGCTGGTCGAGCAGCCCCGAGCCGCTGGGACCGTGGACCTATCGCGGGGTCATCATGAAGAGCGAGTCGGGCCACGCCTTCACCAATCACGCAGGCGTGATCGATTTCCTGGGCCACTCGTACTTCTTCTATCACACCCAGGAGCTCCCGGGCGGGGGCGGCTTCAAGCGTTCCGTCGCCGTCGAGGAGTTCACCTACAACGCCGACGGGACCTTCCCCACCATAACCAAGACCTCGGGGGGAGTGACCGAGTCCGTGGCACCGCTCAACCCCTATCAGCGAGTGGAAGGGGAGACGATGGCCTGGGGTTCGGGCATCGAGGTCGAGGACTGCAGCGAGGGCGGCCGCGACGTCTCGAACATCGAGAACGGCGACCACATCAAGGTCGAATCCGTCGACTTCCGGACGGGTGCCACCTCGTTCGAGGCCAGCGTGGCCTCGGCTGGGAGCGGCGGCAGCATCGAGCTCCGCCTCGACGCCGACGACGGCGCGCTCCTGGGGACCTGCACGGTGCCGGTGACCGGCGACTGGCAACAGTGGCAGCTCGTCTCCTGCGACGTCGGCGACGTCACCGGCGTGCAGGACCTGTTCCTGGTCTTCAAGGGCGGCAGTGGCTCGCTCTTCAACCTCGACTTCTGGCAGTTCACGCCCAAAGATCCCATCGTTACCGGGACCGGCGGCGCGGGGGGCGCGATGGGAACCGGAGGCGACTCGCCCGGTGGAGCGCCGTCCATGGGAGGCAGCGTGACGGGAGGAGCCCCCGACACCGGTGGGCTCACGGGCGACACCGGCGGAGCCACCCCGTCCGGCGGGACCAGTGGCGCTGGCGGTGTCACGCCGGCCACCGGTGGGGTGCCCGCCACCGGTGGCAGCTCAGGCACCGGGGCTCTGCCCGCTACGGGCGGCGCGGGCGGCGGCGTTCCGACGACCGGTGGCGTGTCCCTTACCGGCGGCAGCGCTGGCACCGGGGCTCTGCCCCCTACCGGCGGCACGAGCGGCGGCGTTCCGACGACTGGTGGCGTGCCCGTTACCGGTGGCAGCTCAGGCACCGGCGCGGCTCCTGGTACCGGCGCCGCCGTCGGCACCGGCGGTAGCGGCCCTGCGACGGGCGGCAACGCCCCGGCCTCGGGGGGGAACACGCTCGACGATCCCGGCGAGGACGGAGCGAGCGATTCGGGGTGCGCCTGCGCGACGAGCCGCGGCGCCTCGGGCACGCTTTGGGGCTCGAGCCTCGCGGGAATTCTCCTCGCCCTGACCGGGCTGCGTCGGGGCCGGAGGCGGGCCACTGCTCACGCAAGTCGACGGAGCACCCTATGAAACGGAAGCTGCCATTGATGCCCGAGTCTCTCACGACCGTCCGCCCGGTGTGGCGCTGGAGCTTGCTTGGGACCTTCGCCCTGGCGGCAACGCCCGCGTGTGGCGGGGGATCCGACGGGCAGGACAAGAGCGCGCAGGGTGGGGAAGGGAATAGCGTCGGCACCGGTGGCGTGGTGATGACCGGTGGCGTTTACGCCACTGGCGGGGCGGCCCCCGGGACCGGCGGCGCGCAGGTCGGCACCGGCGGTACTGGTGGCACGAGCACCGGTGGCACCAGCACCGGCGGCGTGGTGATGACCGGCGGCACCGGCACCGGCGGCATGAGCACCGGTGGCACCAGCACCGGCGGCGTCTTGATGACCGGTGGCACCAGCACCGGTGGCAGCACCGGTGGCACCAGCACCGGTGGCAGCACCGGCGGCACCAGCACCGGTGGCACCAACACCGGCGGCATGAGCACCGGCGGTGACAGCACCGGCGGCACCGGCACCGGCGGCACCAGCACCGGCGGTGACAGCACCGGCGGCATGAGCACCGGTGGCGCCAGCACCGGTGGGGAAGCTGGCACGACCGGTACTGGTGGGGCCACCGGCCCTATCGGGCCCTGCGACATCTACGAATCTGCCAGTACGCCTTGCGTCGCAGCCCACGCCACGGTTCGCGCGCTCTACTCCGCGTATGCCGGACCCCTCTACCAGATCCAGCGAGCATCGGACGGGGCCACCACGGACATCTCGGTCGGCGACGGAGGATTCGCCGACACGGCCGTCCAAGACTCGTTCTGCGCCAACACGAGCTGCACCATCCCCGTCATCTACGACCAATCGGGGAACGAGAACCACCTGCGCGTCGTGTGGTGGGCGTATTGGTTGCGGGATGGCGGCAACCCGGCCGATGCCAATGGTCAGAGGATCACGGTGGGAGGGCACACCGTCTATGGCATCAGAGTCACGGCTTACAGTACGGATGTCGGCTACCGAACCGGCGTACAGCTTCCGGGGACAGCCTCCATCACCAACGGCTCGACGACGGTCACCTTCTCGGAGCCGCAGACGCTCCCGGCGAACACGCCGCTCTTCTTCCGGGTGAACACCCAAGACTGCCCGCCCGACTCATTCCCCAACAACTGCAAGTTCCTGCCCCAGTGGACCGCAGCCGACATCACCAACTCGACGACGGTGACGCTGAAGAGCCCTTACACTGGCACCTCCAGCGCGGCGAGCGACGTCTGGGATAACACGACCCGAGGGGTGGCGGTCGGCGACGAGGCCGAGTCCATGTACATGGTGGTGGATGGAAGGCGCCACAGCGACCAGTGCTGTTTCGGCTACGGGAATTCAGAGATGTCTGGCTGGGACGAAGGCAACGGCACCATGGAGTGCATCTACTTCGGGTCCGACATCACCTGGGGGGGGCGGGGCGAGGGGACTGGCCCGTGGGTCGCGGCCGATCTGGAGAACGGCATGTTCAAATGCGACCAGGGGGGGTGGGGCTCAGAAGCGCTCCAAGTACCCAGCGCCAAGACCATCGACGCGGACTACGCGACGGCCATGCTCAAGGGACCGTCTGGGAACCATTTCACGCTCAAGGCCGGCGATGCGCAGTCGGGCACGCTCGTGACCATGTGGGACGGGGCGCGTCCGCCGAACGGCTACAGCCCCAAGACGTTGCGGGGCGCGGTCATCCTGGGAACCGGCGGCGACGGCAGCAACGGCGGTACCGGAACCTGGTTCGAGGGAGTCATTACCAAGGGCAACCCGCCGGACGAGGTGGACGAGCTGATCCAGGCCAACATCGTCGCTCTTGGCTACGGACGGTGACGAGACCATCGGGCCTCTCGGCCGCCGGCACGAGTCGCTGAGCGAGCTGCGCCCTCGACGACGGGCACAGGGGCTTCCGCCGCCAGGGGGGCGCTCGCGGAGTTTACGTAGGGGGTGATCGTGCCGACGACGGCGCGCGGATACGGAGGTCAGTTCGCTCCGATGGATTCCGCGCGGAGCCGGAGTGGCCCGGCTGGAATCCAGATTGCAGCGGAAGTACCCAGCCTCTTTGCTGCCGCCAAGATCGGGTCAGAATTCTTCACTGATGGGCAGCGGCCCCGAGCGACTCGGGCGCTGTCGCGGACGAGTCGAACGCGAGCCACAGAGGATCCGAGCCATGAACGACCACGAGCTGACCCTCTTCCCTGCGCGGCGCGGTCTCCCGGCAGCGCTGATCTCCACGTGCTTCGCGATGCTGGCCGTCGCGTGCAGCGACACCTCCGGCAGCTCGGACGGTGGCGACGACTCGGACAGCGGCGCCTCCAGCTCCGGCGGGGTGGCGCCGAGCACCGGTGGTGCGAGCGCCGGCAGCGGCGGCACCGGCGGCGCGATCGGTACCGGCGGGCTCGGGACCGGCGGCGTGCCCACGGGTGGCCAATCAACGGGTGGCACGTCCCTCCGCGGGGCGACGACCGGCGGCGCGAGGCCGACCGGCGGAACCCCCTCCGGTGGCACGGCCACGGGCGGCATCGCGACGGGCGGCGTCGCCACGGGCGGCGTCGCCACGGGCGGCGTCGCGACGGGCGGCGTCGCCACGGGCGGCGTCGCGACGGGCGGCATCGCGACGGGCGGCATCGCGACGGGCGGCGTCGCGACGGGCGGCACGGCCACGGGCGGAGCGGAGCTGACGGGCGGGGCTCCCACCGGTGGCGCCACCACCGGCGGTGCGGAGACCGGCGGTGCAGAGACCGGCGGCGCGGAAACCGGCGGCGCGGAAACCGGCGGCGCGCAAACCGGCGGCGCGCAAACCGGTGGCGCGCAAACCGGTGGCGCCGCGACCGGCGGCAGCTCCGGCTCCGTGGGGAGCACCGGCTGCGGCAAGACCTCGACCCTCACCTTCGGGGCCGTGCCGGGCGAGTCGGGAACGAGCGTGGGCGTCGGTGACGGGGGCTACGTCACGATCCAGAGCGGTGGGCAGTCGCGGGGCTTCGCCATCAGGCTGCCGGACGACTACGACAACAACCACCCGTACCGGTTGATCTTCGGGTTCCACTGGAACGGCGGCAACTCGAAGGAGGTCGACACCGGTGGGTCGAACGGGTACGAAATGGCCCACTTCGGGCTCCAGAAGCGGTCGGGCAACGGCGCGATCTTCGTCGCGCCGGACGGGATCGGTGGCGGCTGGGCCAACTCCGGGGGACGCGACCTCGAGTTCGTCGACGCCATGGTCGCGTTGATCAAGGAGAATTACTGCGTCGACGAGGCGGGTCTCTTCGCCAATGGCTTCAGCTACGGCGGCGGGATGAGCTACGCGCTCGCCTGCGCCCGCGCCGACGTGTTCCGTGGCGTCGCGATCTACGACGGAGCGGTGCTCAGCGGGTGTGACGGCGGCAACGACCCCATCGCGTACTGGCAGATGGCCGGGCTCACCGACGGCGTCTGCACCGTGGACATGGCCAAACCGATGCGCGACAAGTTCGTCGCCAACAACGGTTGCACGCCGCAGGAACCGCCGCAGCCCCCGCAGCCCCCGCCCTACTTGAACCCGGGGGGGCATGTCTGCACCGACTACGCGGGGTGCTCGGGCGAGCATCCGCTGCGCTGGTGCGTGCACCAGTCGGGTCACGGCAACGCGATCGTCGACGGGACCTCCGATCTCTACAACACCTGCGCGACGCCCCCGAGCAGCTGCTCGGACTCCTGCCCCTGCTCCTGGGTCCCGGACGACGTGTGGTCGTTCTTCAGCTCCCTGTAGCAGGAGGAGCGAGCAGCGCTACTCGGTGTACTGGACGTTGCAGGCGGCGAACTAGCTCGGCGCCCCCGAGCGGCACCGCGCGTCAGCGCACGAACTTGGACAGCAGGCGCACGTAGGCGACCTGGTACCCATCGCTCGGCTCGGAGATGCTCCAGGAGCCCTCCGGCCAGACGTCGTTGAAGTCCTTGTAGGACTTCTGCGGGGGCTGACCGAGTGGCGGGCTCATGAGCGCCGGGTCGCAGGCAGGATCGCTGCTGTCACCGCACTCGTAGTAGGCGTTGGGGCCGCCGGAGAGGAACCCCGGCGGGGGACCGTAGGTCGACTCCCCGACCCGGTCCCACAGCGCGCTGCCGTCAGCAAACCAGGTGTGATAGATCTCGTTGACGCAGTTCTCCGCGGCGTGATCGTACATGTTCGTCAGGTAGACGAGCGAGAAGGGGTTCACGCC
>CAYOLF010000047.1:0-48550 GCA_964404725.1 uncultured Polyangiaceae bacterium | reverse complement strand
TGGCACGTCCTGTGCTACCAGGGGACCGATGCCCAGCGAGCCGCACCGCAGCCTCGTCGATCGTCTCTTCGTCGCCTACACGCTGGCGGCCGTTCGCCGCCCTTGGCGCGTGATCGCGATCACCGGCGTGGTCCTCCTCGCCTGCGTCCTGCTCTCGTCCCGGCTCGAGATCCACGGGAGCTTCGTGCACCTGCTGCCCACCTGGGATCCGACGGCGCAGCGCTACAACGGTGCGCTCGCGCGCAAGGGCGGGAGCGGCGCATCGCTCGAGGTGGTCGTCGAGTCCCCCGACCCCGCGCAGAACCGTCGCTTCATCGACGCCCTCGAGGCGCGGGTGCGGTCGCTGCCCCCCGCGCAGGTGACCCGGGTCGATCACGGCCCGGAGGAGCTCCGCGCCTTCTACCAGCAGTGGCGCTGGCTCTTCGTCCCCGAGCGCGAGCTCGCGCTGGTCGAGTGCGAGCTCGCCAAGGCGCGGGCGTCCGCCGGCCCGGCGAGCCTCGACATCGACGACCCCTGCGAGGTGCAGATCGAGGAGGACTACGGTCCCGCCAAGCCGAGCGCCCTGCCCGGGGCGGCCGCCCGCAGCGCCCCGCCCGCGGCCACCGCGGCGCCGCCCAGCGACGAGCCCCCGCTCCGCCGCTTCGAGCGCGAGGCGAAGGCCCGAGCCGCCGAGGTGGACCGCTTCCCCTCCGGCTACTACCAGAACCCGGAGGGGACCCGCGCGCTCTTGATGGTGTCCGCCCCCGGCGCAGGGATGGGGGAGTTCAGCAACGACGCGCTGGTGCAGCGCCTCGACGCGATCATCGCCGAGCTTGGCCCGTCCGCGTTCCATCCGGAGATGAAGGTGGGGCTGTCGGGCAACATCCCCAACGCGATCGCCGAGCGCGAGGCGCTGATCCAGGACGTCTGGATGGTCGCCGTGCTCGGCGTCACGCTCGTCCTCACCTCGATCATCGTCTACTTCCGCTCGGCCACCTCGCTCCTTCACCTCGGCTTCAGCACGGCGACCGGGACGGCGCTCGCCTTCGCCGTCGCCCAGCTGGCCTACGGCCACCTCAACGCCGCCACCAGCTTCCTCATCTCGATCGTGGCCGGTAACGGGATCAACTACGGGATCATGTTCCTCGCGCGGTACCGCGAGCGGCGCGCCGCGAGAGACGACCTCGAGACGGCCATCGTGGAGGCCGCGCTGGCGGTGCGCGACGGGACCTGGCTGGCCTCGCTGGCCGCGAGCGGCGCCTACGGCTGCCTGCTCGTCACCAGCTTCCGCGGCTTCAGCGAGTTCGGCCTCATCGGCGGGCTCGGAATGTTGGCGAGCTGGGTGGCGGCATTCCTGGTCATGCCGGCGACCATCTCGGCGGTGGATCGGCTCGAGGTACGCCGGCGCCGCGGCGCCACGGCCGCGGCCCCCCGGCGCAACGCCGGGTTCGGCGGCGACGTGGCGGCCCGGATCGGCCGCGCCGCGCCCGGGGCGGTCCTCGCGATCGCCGCCGTGCTGGCGATCGCGGCCGCCGTCCGGCTGCCGAGCTACCTCCAGGATCCCTGGGAGTACAACTTCTCGCGCCTCACCAGCCAGTCGAGCAAGCGCTCCGGAGCGGGCGCCTGGAGCGACAAGGCGACCGCGGTGACGGGCGTGCGTGGCGCCCCCGTCCTGCTCCTGGCGGACGACATGTCGCAGGCGCTCGCCATCGCCGAACAGGTAGAGAAGGCCGACGTCGCGCTCGGCGGCGACCGCTACGTCGAGCGGGTAGAAACCATCTACGACTACCTCGGCGGGGCCCCGGCCACGGTCACCAAGAAGCTCGCGCTGCTGGCGGACATCCGCGGCCACCTCGACGCCGTCCGCCAGCGCCTGGAGGGCGACGAGGCGCGCATCGCCGACGAGTGGCGGCCGCCGGAGCGCCTGCGCGCGCTCACGCCGGACGATCTGCCGCCGCTCCTGCGCGAGCTCTGGGGGGAGCGAGACGGGCGCGTCGGGACCCCGATCCTCGCGTACCTGACGCGCGGGGTTTCCCAGAGCAACGGCGCGAACATCCTCGCCATCACCTCGATCCTGGAGGCGGTCAAGTTCCCGGACGGCCGCGTCGTCCCCAACGCGAGCCGCGCCACCATCTTCGCCGCCGTCATCCGCAGCATCTCGCGCGACGCGCCGCGTGCGACCCTGGCCGCGTTCCTGCTCATCGTCACCCTCACCGTCCTGGTCACCCGCCGCGTGGTCGCCTCCCTGAGCGTGCTCGGGGCGGTGCTCCTGGCCACGCTGCTCACCGTGGGGGGGGCGGCTTGGCTCGGCGTCCGGCTCAACTTCCTCAACTTCATCGCCATCCCGCTCACGCTGGGTCTCGGCGTCGAGTACGCGATCAATGTCTTCGAACGGATCCGCGTGCAGTCCGGGGACGTCGCGGCCGGGGTGGAGTCGGCGGGCGGCGCGGTCTTCCTCTGCAGCCTCTGCACCATCATCGGCTACGCCGCCCTCCTCATCGCGGACAGTCCCGCCCTGCAGTCCTTCGGCAAGTACGCTATCGCCGGGGAGCTTGCCACCACCTCCACCGCCGTACTGGTCATGCCTGCCGTGCTGCACGCCTTCCGCCGCCGCTGGGGCCGGCGGCGCGCGTGACGCGGCCGCGACGCACGCGGCGCGCGGTGGGAGGAGCCCCGCGCCGCCCCGATCCCAGGAGCTACGGCAAGGGGACGTCCCAGCCGATCGCGCCAGCGTCGTAGAGGCAGTCGCCGGCGTCAGCGTAGGGCAGCGCCAGGCACGCGGCCGCCTCCTGCTGCGCGGCCGGGGTGAGCACGGCCAGGGAGGTACAGACGATCACCAATTTCTCCACCATGGGTCACCTGGGCGGCTAGGATGGACGCTTCCAAGTGGCGGGGGATCTCCAAGACCAGCTCACTCAGCGCCTCACCCACGCGACGCTCGCCGAAGTCGGGCTCGGGATGGCGGCAGGGACGGGGAGCTCCGTCCCACCGCCGCCGGATCCGGGCGAGCTCGGGCCGATCTCGCTCGCGTTCGCGGACGGTGATCTGGCCCCCGAGGGCGCGGACGTCGGCGCCGCGGACGCGGACCTGGTGGTGACGGGGATCCTCGGCATGGGCGGGATGGGCATCGTCTACCTCGCCCAGCAGCGCACGCTCGGGCGCGAGGTCGCGGTCAAGCTCGCGCGCGAGGGCGATCTCGAGCCCCGCCTGCAGGCTGCGCTCGTCGCGGAGGCGAGACTGGTCGGGTCCCTCGAGCACCCCAACATCATCCCCGTCCACGCCGTCGGTCGTGACCATCGGGGGCTCCCCGTGCTGGTGATGAAGCGCGTCGAGGGGGTAGCCTGGTCCGAGCTGCTCGACGATCCGCACCACCCCGCGTGGTCCTGCGACGGGCTGGCCGGCGAGGATCGCCTCGCCGCGCACCTGCAGATCCTGATGCAGGTGGCCAACGCCGTTCACTTCGCCAACACCCGCGGCGTGGTCCATCGCGACGTGAAGCCGGGGAACGTGATGGTGGGGCCCTTCGGCGAGATCTACCTCCTCGACTGGGGCATGGCCCTCCGCCGGGGCACGACGCAGCGCGCTGGCTTCTTCGGCACGCCGGCCTACATGGCGCCAGAGATGCTGCAGGGGGACGTCGACGCCATCGACGCGCGCACCGACGTCTACCTGCTCGGCGCGACGCTCCACGAGATCCTGACGGGCCGGCATCGGCATGCCGCGACCTCGCTCCTGGATGCCCTCGCCAGCGCGCAGGTCTCAGCCCCGTTCCCCTACGCCGCGGAGGTGCCCCGCGAGCTCGCGGAGCTGTGCAACGCCGCCACCCACCCGGACCCGGATCGACGCCCCGCGAGCGCCGCGGTCTTCCGCCAGTCCATCGCGACCTACCTGCACCACCGCACCTCGATCGCCATGACCGCGCAGGCGCAGGCCAGGCTGGACGCGCTCGAAGCGAAGCAGGCCACCACCGGGTCCTTGGCAGGGATCGAGGTCATGCAGCAGCTGGTCGAGTGCCGCTTCGCGTTCCTCGAGGCGCTGCGGGACTGGCGCGACAACGAGCCCGCCCGACGCGGCCTCGACGCCTGCCTCGGCTGGATGATCGCGCGGGAGCTGGAGCTGGAGAACGCGCCGGCGGCGCGGTCGCTCCACGCGGAGCTGGATCGTCCGAACGCAGCGCTGGCGACGCGCATCGACGAGCTCGAAGCAAGGGTGCGCCGGGCGCGGGAGCGAGCCGCCACCGCGGCCCGGATTGCGCAGGAGATGGACCCGGGCGTGTGGCGCGGGCCGCGGGCGTTCGCGCTGGCGGCGATGTTGATCGTCGCGACGGCCGTGAACGTCGTCGGCACGGCGAGCGAGGTCATGACCGGGATCGAGACGCCCATCACCTCGGCGATCCTCATGGACGTCGGGCAGATCCTGGCCCTGTTCATCGGGGTCGCCGTGGTCGGCCTCAAGGTGCTCACGAGCCGCTACAATCGCCGCTTCTTCGCCGTGGCTCTGGTCGCCACCGGCTCGGCCCTGGTCCTGGATTCGGCGGCCTGGCTCCGCGGGCTCGACACCGGTACGGCCAATCTCTTCGATGCCATCTTGGGGACGGCCATCCTCACCGTCGCCGCTCACACGCTCGAGCCGAAGGCGTGGGCGGCGGTCGCCGTCTGGGCAGGCGCGACCCTCCTCTCCGTCACCGTTCCGGCGCTGACCAACGTCGCCACGACGTCCGCGACCGTGATGACCATCGCCATCGCCATCTGGTTCACCCAGACCAGCGCGAGCCGGAGGCCCGAGGCCTGGTGAGCCGTCGGGCGCGACGCGCTGGTGGCGCGGCCGGCCCGCACCTGCTCGACGGGCTCACCCAACAGGCCCGGGGCCTGCGCAGCGCCGTCCTCCACCGTGCTGATGACGCCGGAGGCCTCAGCCTGGCGACGGGCCGGCGTCGCCGGCGCCGCGCAGCACGTGGAGCCCGAGCGCCAGACCGGCGTGACGCGCGATGACGGGGCATTTTACCTTGAACAGGAAGGCCAGGCTCGCTTCGACGCCGCTCAGACTCTCGTAGTTGCCTTGGCCCTTCGACACGATGAGATCCGCGCTGCGGAAGTGCTCCATGAATTCCGTGCTGCAGTCCTCCAAGATGGTGCCCGGCGCGTCGGAGCCGTTGTCGATGACGCTGACCAGCTCGTGGAGGCCCGCCGCGCGGGCGTCCTCCACGGTCGCGTCGTTGATCACGGGTTGGCCGCGAACGACCAGCGTCACTCGCTCGGGCCCGAGCTGCTCGATGAGCAGGCGATCGATCACGATCTCACCCGCGTTGTCGGCCAAATAGAGGATCCGGCGCGCATCGTGGGCTCGACGCCGGAACCCTGCGAGATCACCGTGCACGTCGGTGCTGCAAGCCGCGAGCAGCACCCTGCGCGCCTCGTCCACGCCCAGGTTGCTCTTGGCCCCCAGATCGATCACGTTGGCGGCGATCGCCGCCTGGACCGCCGCGACCAGGGGATCCGGCGCGCGCTGGACGCTCGCTCGGAGCTCCGGCAGCACCGCCAGGGCCATGCGATTGAACTGGTCCTTCTGCTCCCGGTAGGGGTCGCTCACGCCCGTCAGCTCGCGCAGCCGACGATGGATGAGCTGGGCCATCCAGGGCGGCGGCCGGTCGAGGTCGAGGTCGGCCGCCAGCCGGAGGACCTCGCGGAGGATCTGCTCGTGCACCCTCCCGTCATCGGTGATGGCGCGAGCCGCATCGAGCGACTGCCGCAGAAAGCAGGGGATGCAGTCGAGATAGACGTTCACCCGTTCATCTCTCCCGCGCGAACGGCCAGGCCACGATGCCGCCCTCCATCACCCTGACGTTGGTCCAGCCGTGTCCCACCAGGACCCGCGCTGCCTCGTAGCCACGCAGCGATATCTTGCAGTAGCAGACGATGGGAGCGCTCTTGTCGCTCGGCAGCTCACCGAAACGACCTCGTAGCGCGCCCAGCGGGATGAGGTGTTCGCCAATCCCGAGCCGGACTTGCTCGTACTCGTCGGGTCCCCGGGTGTCCAGGATGAAGGGCGCCTCCCCAGCGTCGAGCTGCGCCTTCAGCTCGAGCGCCGAGATCCCGTGCATGCGGCCCTCGAGCTTGTTCTGCATGATGTGGGCGGTGGCGATGCTGTGATCGATGGCCAGTGAGAAGGGGGGCGCATACGGCAGATCCGCGTTGACCACGTCCTCGACCGTGAGGCGTCCCTTGATAGCCATGGCCCAGATCGCCAGCTGCTTGCTGGCGTCGCCGGGCCCGATGCACTGGGCGCCGAGAATACGCCTACCTTTCCGCTCCACGACGAGCTTGGTCACCAGGAGGCTCCCCTTCATGAAGCCGGGCTTGTCCGTGCTCGCGTTGATCGCGGTCTCGACGCCATCGGGGAAAGCAGCGCGGGCCGCCGCCTCGGAGAGCCCCGTGGAACCCGCGGTGTAGTCGAAGATCTTGCAGATGCCGGTTTGCGTCATGCCAGGGAAGACGGCGGTGTTGCCCAGGACGGCGTTCTCTCCCGCGACGCGTCCCTCGAGGTTCGCCAGATCGCCCAGGGGGGCATACGCCTTCTGGCCGGTGACGAGGTGCGTGACCTCCACGCAGTCGCCGGCCGCGTAGATGTCCGGATCCGAGGTCTGCATGTGCTCGTTGACTGCGATGGCGCCGGTCGCTCCCAGCTCGAGCCCGGCCGCCTTGGCCAGGCGGGAAGTGGGGACCACGCCGATGGCGACCACGGCGAGCTGGCACTCGAGCTCGTTGCCGTTCTTCAGCTTGACTCCGACGAGGCGCCCCTCCCGACCGAGGAACTCGCTGACGCCGTTGCCGAGGATGACGTTGGCACCCTTGTCACGAACGTGGTTCTCGACCAGCTTGGCGAGCTGCCAGTCAAGGAAGGTGAGCAGCTGCGGCAGGAGCTCGACGACCGTGATGTCGATGCCCGCTAGGTGCAGGGCCTCGCAGGTTTCGATGCCGATCAGGCCGCCGCCGATGATGACCGCCTTCTTGACCTTCTCCTCGTCGCAGATCTTGCGCAGGAAGTCCGCATCCTGCATGGACTGCAGTGTGGTGACCCCGTTCAGGTCGATCCCCGGGATCGGCGGCAGCCTGGGTGTCGCGCCCGTGGCCAGGATGAGCTTGTCGTAGGCCAGCTCTTCCTCTTCTCCCGTCTTGAGCGAAAGCGCCGTAACGGTCTTCCTCACCCGATCGATGGCGATCACCTCGGTCTCGGTCCTGGCGGCGATCCCCTTGGCCTTCAGGAAGAAGCCGGGCGAGCGCACCACGCCAGCCGGCGTGCACAGCAGCATGTTGCGGTCGTCGAAGAAGCCGCCCACGTAATATGGGTAGCCACAAGATGCCATCGAGAGATCGGGCGCCTTCTGCAAGATGGTGATCTCGGCGTGCTCGTCGAGGCGCCGCGCCCTCGCCGCGGCCTTGGGTCCGGCGGCCGAGCCGCCGACCACGATGATTCGCTTCTTCGCCGTCTCGCCGGTTGCGTCGCTCATGGTTCCTCTTCTCTCCGTGGCTGGGGGACTTGGGGTCCACGCGGCGCTCGATGAGAACCCTCGATCGTCTCTGCCTCAATCTCTCCTCGCGCGCGGCGCCCACTCCGGCTCGAGGCTCCTCGCTCCTCGCGGTCGCCACCTCGGTTCATGGCCTTCCGAGCAGGGGCGCCCCACGGTCCGGTTCTGTGCATTTGCACAGATGCGGCACGGAGTCCAGGGCCCGTCGCGCACCTGGCAAGGTCGAAGAGCCTCCGACCCACCGCACCCGATCCGGCAACGTCAGGACGCCGACAAGAAGACGAGCCCCACGCCACAAGATGCCACGGCCCCGGCGAGCCTCACACCGGGAAGTCCACCGCGGGCGCGCGCAGCGATCGTGGTGCCGACGGGGCATCCGGGAAGCGCTCGTCCACGTAGGCGAAGGCGCTGCGAAGCGCCTCGACGGTGCTGGAGCCCCGCGTCTTGCGCTCAGGGAAGACCTGGATCGAACCCATCCGCTCGAGCGTGCCGGCATCCCGCAGTCCGGCGAGCAGGTCGCTCCGCACCCCGGCGAGGATGACGTGAATCCCCTCGTCCTGGATCGCCAGGATCCAGCGCTGCAGCTCGTGCATCCCGACCGCGTCGGGGTTGCGGAGGCGCTTGACCCGCAGCACGATGACCCTCGCCCCCGCGTCGCGCGCGCGAGCCTCGAAGTAGTCGAGGTGCTCGTCGAGCGGGATGCTGGACCCGAAGAACAACTCACCCTCGAGGCCGAACACGAGCACCTTGTCATCGGGCGGCTCGGCCTCCTTCCGCTCGCGGACCATGCCGTCGGCGTGAACCACGAACTCCATCCGGGTCATGCGTCCCGCGCGCGGAACCGCCAGGATGAAGGACGCGAGAACCCCGATCAGGATGCAGAACTCGATGGAGATCGCCACCGCGGCGAAGGCGGTCGCAAAGACGATGGCGGCGTCGAACTGGGTGGCGCGAAGGTGGAAGCGCATGGCCCTCCAGTCGACCATGCCGAACGCCGTCACCATCAGAATCCCTGCCAGCGCCGCCCGTGGGATGAAGGGGGCGTAGCGCGCGAACACCAACGTGATCAGGGCCACCGCCACCGCCGAGATCACCCCCGCCCACTGAGTTCGGGCCCCCGCCTGCTGGTTGATCGCCGAGCGGGTGAGAGACCCGGAACCAGGGATGCACTGAAAGAACGATCCCGCCAGGTTCGCGACCCCCTCGCTGAGGCACTGCTGGTTCAGATCCAGCTTCTGTCCGGACTGGCTGGTGAGCTGTTTGGACATCGCCAGCGACTCCAGCAGTCCCAGCGTCGCGATGGCGAAGGCGCTCTCGGTGAGACTACGGAGGTGTTCCCAGGGGATCGAAGGCACCGAGGGGACGGGGAGGCTCTGCGGGATTCTGCCCACCACCGCGACTCCCGCCTCGTCGAGCCGGAGGACGCCGACCAAGAGTGCAGACGCGATCACGGTCAGCAGCAACTCCGGGAAGAGCGGCCAGCGAAGGCGGCGCTTGACCCAACGCAGCAGGAGGAGCGCGGCGATGGTGCCCATCCCCAGCGCCAACGTCGGCAGGTTTGGGAGCCCACCGGCCGTCCAGGTGTGCCAGGTGCGCAGCAAGAAATGCTGATGCGGGGGGCCCAGGCCCGTCCATCCGAAGAGGTTGCGCGTCTGGTCGAGGATGAGCAGGAGGCTCGCCCCTGCCGTGAACCCGATCACCACGGAGTGCGAGATGAACCGCGTCAAGTCACCGATTCGAACCGCCGTGATCGCAAGCTGGATGAGCCCGACCAGGAGCCCCAGCGTGATCGCGCCCGCCACCTTCTGCTCGACGGGCACGGGGGCGAGCGCGCTGAGCACCGCGATCGACACCACGTTGGTGGGACCATTGATGAGCTGGCGAGCAGAGGAGAAGAGGGACCCAATCAACGTCTTCACGATCGCCGTGTACAGGCCGTACTCCGCGGGGACACCCGCGGCGATCGCGTAGGCCATGGCCTGGGGCACCGCGACGGTGGCGACGGTCAACCCGGCCAGGAGATCGGCGCGAGCGTCGGTCGGCGTGTAGGTCCGCAGCGAGTCCAACGCCGGGACCATCCGAAGCAGCCCGCGCGTCCGGGACGATGCCGTCGGCGGGGAAGACGAGGGGGAGCTGACCAACGACCCCGATGACTACCACGAGGAGCAGAATCGACGCGATCCCAATGACCTCGGTTCGCGCTCAGGCTCCGCTCGGTCGTCGCCCGACCCCAAGTCACCGACCGCGGGTCGGCGCACCTCACCCGAGCGCCTCGCAGGTCGCGTCGATCGCCTCGTCCTCGCCCGTCTAGAGCACCGACCGGTTTGCCAACGGCGTCGGCGCCACGCCGCTCAGACGCATTCGTCCTCCCGACCCACGTCAACCACGGCGTTGTCGGAGTAGACGACGCCCACGCTGGTGAGGTTCGCCCCGCAGGAGAGCCACACGCCGAGGCCGGAGCTGCTCCGGATCGTGCTGTCCACGAGCTCGATGTTCGACGGCCATCCGGAGGAGTCGATGAGGAAGTCGCCCCAGACGTCCTGCGCGTCGCGGTTCTGGAACACGAAAGCTCCCCCATACTCGACCACCACGTGCTCGAACCGGCTGCGCGCCTCGGGATCCCCGTATTCGTTCAGATTGGCGAAGTACAGGCCGTTCCAGGCGCCGGGCTCCGCCGTGACGCCGGTGAACACGACGGGCTCCTCGGCGGTGCCGACCGCCTTGACGCCCGCGAGCCGGTCGACGACCCTGAGCCCGGACTCGTCCGTGAACTCGAGCCGCGTCCCCGCCTCCAGCGTGAGGTGCGTGTACAGGATGAAGACGCCGTCCACGCGGTAGGGGACGTCGAGCCGCTCCCAGGTGCGCGGCTCGTCCCCGAACTCGTAAGCGCCGTTCACGAACACGAAGTCCTGGTCGTTCCCGGCGTAGGAGCTCTGGGCCGTGAGGTTGTGGACCTCGGCCGCGTAGACGTAGACGGGGCCGGACGCGTGGGAGGTGATCTCGTTGCCGGAGAACTCCGGCAGGACGGACTCGCCCCCGAGGTACAGGCCGTAGCCCGAGCCGTGCCGCAGCGTGGTGTTGCGGATGGCGGCCCTCACCTCGAAGCCGCTCGACTCGAGGAACAGGCTCGCCCGGAGCGGCGCTGCCCCCGCGTCGAGGATCTCCTCCGACCCCGCGTACTCGATGGTGACGTGATCGAGGACGTTCGCGTCGCTCGCGCTGTTGACGAGCGCGACCCCGTCCCAGTGCCCCCGGACCGACTCGGTGCCGGTCATCAGGATCGGGTCGGACGCGGTCCCCACCGCGGTCAGGGCACCGTCGGCAAGGACGCGCAGCCCGACCTCGGCCTCGAACCTCAGCGTCACGCCCGGCAGGACCACCAGCGTGGCGCCGGAGGAGACGAACACCGTCTCCGGCACGACGTAGCAGCCCGCGGGGATCTCGGTGTCCGCCTCGACCGAGAAGCTCGGCAAGATCGTCGCGAGGGAGGGACAGTCGTCGGCTCCCGCCCCGGCCGCCCCAGCCACGCCGCCCGCGCCGGCCAGGCCGCTCGCGCCGGCCAGGCCGCTCGCGCCGGCCAGGCTGCTCGCGCCGGCCGAACTGCTCGCGCCGGCCATGCTGCTCGCGCCGGCCAGGCCGCTCGCGCCAGCCATGCCGCTCGCGCCGGCCAGGCTGCTCGCGCCGGCCGCGGCGCTCTCGCCACCCGCGTCTCCAGCCGCGTTCCCGGCGCCCGCAGTGGCGGCGCCCCCGAGGCTCATTTCCCCGCCCGCGCCCGCGTCACCGGGTGCGCCGCCATTGCCGCCGCCACCGGTCGCAGCCGGCTCCCCGCCTTCGGCCTCGGTGCCGGCGGCAGCCCCCTCCGCCGAGGATCCCGCCGTGCTGTCGGCTCCGGCCTGCCCGGCGGATCCGCCCGCGGGGACCTCGTCGTCGTCGGCGTTGCACATCGTGCAGGATAGCCCGATGACCGCCACGATGGCGGAGAGCGTGGTGCGGTAGCTGCGGTCGTTCATCGATCGTCGTCCCCTCTGCATCATCGATCGTCCTCCCCCTCGCTCCCCGTCATACGCCGGGGCGCCTCGGAGTCTACCCTCTCCCGCGCCGCAGCGGGATTTCTGGGCGACGCGCGGTCGGTCGCGGCGGGGATGCGTTCACGCTCTCGTCGAGCCGGTCGAGAGCTACCCCGCTGACTGGGCGCGACGCGGGTCCCGCGCCGTCACCCACCGGCGGCGCCGCAGGAGAGCCAGCGCCGCAAGCAGCGCGAGCGCCCCCGAGCCCGGCGCCGGCGGTTGTACCGGCAGGCGGCACCCGCAGCCTCGGTCGCCGCCCGTGCCTGGACTCTCGGGACCGCTCGCGCCCGCGCCGCCCGTGCCGAGGGCGGCCCCGGCGTGCGCTGCGCCGCCCTCGCTGCCGGGATCGCCACCCGCGCCCGGGGCGTCGTCGCCACCCGTGCCCAGGCCACCCGTGCCCGGCCGAGCGCCGGTCGGGCCGCCGCCGCCCGCTGGCGAGCCCCCGAGCACCGCGCCCCCCGCGCCCGACACGATGCCGCCCGTGCCGCCCGAGGTCGCGGCACCCGCCGCGCCACTCACGGTCGCCGCGCCCGCGTTCGCCGCACCCGCGGCGCTCACCGCGCCGCCCGCCTGCGCCGCGCCGCCGGGCGCGGCGCCACCCACCGCAGCGCCCGCCGCTCCCGCGCCGCCGGCGCCTCCCGCGCCGCCGACCGGGCCGGCATTCGGGTCCCGGAGCAGTGTGACGTCGTCCACCTCGAGCTGCCACGAGCCCGGACCGTGCTCGAAGTGGAGCTGGTCGATGGCGGCCGGATCGAACGGCGCCGGGTCGCCCCACCCCTGCTGCGCGAACCGACGATCGGCGAAGAGCACGGTGAAATACCGCCATTCACCGCCGAGCGAGAGGTCCATGCCGTGCGCGTCCCAGTTCTCCGCCGCCGCGAGGTCGCTCCCCCGGAGTACCACCCGCGCGACGCCCGGGCCCCGCGCGTAGAAGGCGATCCCTGCGTACGCGGAGAGATCGACCGGGGCGCCGTTGCGCGAGGCCACGCGGAGCTGGGCCCACTCGGCGACGTCGGCGTCGAGGCGGGCCGCATGGGCGCTCGCGCGCGCACCGTCCGCGGTCGGGGTGAAGGGAACGGGGGCGAGCGTCGTCGCTGTGTCCCCAGCGGCGGCCCAGGCGCCGAACTCCGGGTGCAGGGCGCGCGCGTCCCCGTCCTCGAAATCGTCGATGAGCTCCCGTTCGTAGGCCACGCAGGGACGGACCGCCCCCGCGCATTGCTCCGCTGCCACCAGCTCGTCGAGGCAGTCGCCCGCCGGATCGAGGCCTAGCGGCAGCTCGCTGCAGGCGAGCGCCGCGGGCGCGGCGCCGGCGCAGGCGAGCAGCGCGTCCGCCGCCTCGGCACAGTCGCAGGGCGCCGAACGCAGCTCGACGAAGAGGCGGCTACACTCGCTGACGCAGTCGGCGCGGCGCAGGTAACAGCCGGGGACGGCGGCCGCGGCGGCGTCGCAGACCGCCGCGCATGACGTCAGGCTCGACTCGCCGTCGCCCGGCGGCTCCCCCACGGCGCCGAGCGCCACCTCGTACCACAGCGTGTCGAGCTCCTGACCGAGCTCGAAGGTCGCCGCGGCGCCGTCGCCCGTGACCGGCAGCTCGGCCGCGCGTTGGCCTCGGCCGTCGAGGGCGAAGGCGCGGACCTCGCTCGCCGCGCGCGGCAGCGTGACGACCGCCGGGATCACCTCGACCAGCGTGGGCGCCCCTCCCCAGTCGTCCCCCACCGAGGTCCGACTCGCGTCGGTCCAGACCATGCCGGTGTTCTCCACGTCGCCGGTGGCGCTGATGAGCGCCCGCCCGTCCGCGGCGAACGAGGCGCCCTCGAGCAGCGTGAGGGCCAGGGCGCAGAAGCCCTGGCGCGTCGCGCCGATCTCGAACGTAACGCACGCCTCGGGCTGGATCGCGCAGTCCAACCCGGGGCCGCCGAGCGCGAAGCTCCCGCCGTCGGCGCGCCCGATCACGGCGCGCGCGCGCGCGCTGTCGATGGTGACCACGCCCGCGGCGGCGTCCCAGACGAGCTCGCCCGTGTCGGACACGAAGCGGGTCTGCCCCGCGAGGTCGGGCACCGGCGAGTCCACGGCGCCGGGGCTCACGTCGAGCTCGACCCGGCCGAGCAGGGCCGCCGCGGCCGGGAACCCCCGACTGCGCGCGTCCACGACGTTCCAGTCGACGCCCGCGTCGACGATCGCCTCGAGCTCGACGTCGGGATCCATCGCGACCGTGAAGGCCCCGGCGGCGGGAGACACGTCGAAGCCCTGGAACAAGGGCGCCGCGGCCGCGAGGCTGGCGAGCAACGGCGCGTGGTAGCCCGTGTCCGTCCAATCTTGGAAGGTCGGGTGATCGAGATCGCGCCCTTCCGACCACTGAAAGAAGAAGACCCCGTCGAAGTCCTGCAGCGCGGCGTAGGCGGCCGTGATCAGCGGGCCCTCGCTCGCGTGGGTGTTCGGTGCGAGGTGGTTGGTTTCGCTCACGATGTACGGTTTGCCCGCGACGCGCCCGCTGGCCAGGGTGCCAAAGATCCCGGGGGGCGACCCCACCACGCTGGTGTTGGTGATGGTCCAGTCGACCGGATCCCACGGCTCCCGGGGAAAGGTCATGTTGTCCCAGTACGCGTGGTTGTCGACGACGTCGAGCGCGGCCTGGACCGTCGGCGGGCTGGTGATCACCTGCGAACCGCTGATCAGGGCGCGGACGCCGAGCTCGTCGCGCAGGGTGCTCGCCAGCGCGTCGTAGTAGGCCCGCTCCGTGTCGCGGAGGAACGCGACGAAGTCGCGCCGCGCAGCGGGCGACCAGGCCCGCGGCGAGTCGTGGGCCACGAGCGGGATCGTACCGGCCTCGACCGTCTCCCCCGGCTCGAGGGGCGCGGCGCCCTGGGTGAGCGACGGCTGGCTGACCCAGACCGTGCCCGTTTGGAGCCCCAGCATGCCAAGCTCGAAGCGGACCGCGCCAGGCGCCGGCCCCTCCGGTACCGTGAAGGTGGTCCACAGCTCTTGCCATTCGGTGGTCAGGTTGCGTTCGGTCCAGGGCGCAAACGTGGTCCAGGGGTCGTCAGCGAGGAGCACGTTGAAGCTCACGGGCCGCGCGCTCGAGGCGCGGGCGCGCAGGCGCGCCGCGTAGGTTTCGCCGGGCACGAGCGCGAGGCCCGACTGGAGGAGCTGCACGTGCCAGGCCTCGGTCCCGGCCGCGGAGACGTCGATGCGCAGCGCCGGGGCGCCGCCGTCGGCGGTGGGGTCGACGGTGGCGCCGGCCGCGGCCGGCGCCGTGACCTGGAGCACCCAGGGATCGAGCGGCAGCGCGAGCTCCCGGTTCTCGAGCAGCTCGAGTGGGGGCTCCGCCCCGCCCCAGGCGACCGCTAGCTCGGCCGTGGTGGCGTAGCCGGCGCCATCTCGGAGCCACGTGTTCCACTTGTCCCCCAGCTCGGCGAGCAGAGGCGCGGGCAGCGCGTCGAGGCGATCCCAGAGCCAGAAGTGAACAAGCCCGGCCTCGTTGACGATTTCGACGATGGCCACCGCTGGATCCTGGGCGTAGGACAGCCCCGTGTAGGGGTTGATGTGCCCGAGCAGATCGCGCGCGAAGCGTCGCTGGGCCTCCGTCACGCGGTCGACGAAGAACCCGAGGGTCTTGTGCTCGTCCATCTCGATCACGGTCCATCCCTCACCCGGCGTGACGGGCGGCAGCGGCAGCGGCGCCGCCGGGTCCGGCGAGTCGCCGGGGAGAAACCGTCGCGCCACCTGCAGGTTGAGGTCGACGTAGAGCCCGTGGCGGCGGAGCGCGGCGATGAAGTAGTCGTAGCGGTCGAGGGCGTCGGGGTCGAAGGCCGTGCCCGAGTCGGTCGTATAGTCGAGCAACGTGTCGCCCGTCTGCGCGCCGAAATACGAGTCGCAGCCGTGCAGGCGCACGATGTTGAAGCCGAGCTTGGCGAGCCGGGCCGCCACGGCGTCCGCCTGGTCGTGCTCGGGGAAGCAGGCGAGGAAGCCGAAGTTCATGCCCCAGAGGCGGAAGCGCTCCCCGTCGCGGTACAGGTGCCCATCGGCGCCGACCGTGATGGGGAGCGGCGCCAGGCCATCGCCCGCCGGAGCGCGATCGGTGGGCCCCGGCGAGGCGTCGTTCCACGGCATGCGGAAGGGGCTCAGGTCCTGCGCCGAGGCGGGCGCCGCCCCGGCGAGGAGCAACGCAGCGGCTCCGGCGAAGGTGATCGTGGCACGCGTCATGGTCGGCTCCTCCTGGCGGCCGCACGCGCCGCGAGCTCCCCCGCGGCGCGGCGCCCTCGCGGGCAATCGCGCCAAGAATCCCCGTTTCCCCGCCGCAGAGCAAGGGACGTCGGGGTGGGTTCGAGGCGGGGCCTATTCCACAGGATCGCTGAACAGCGCCTGGATCTCGGTGGGCGCGAGCGCCCGCAGCCAGACCGCGACCTCGTCGATGCGACCCTCGAGGATGCTCCCCCCGCTGACGAGGTTGCCGATGAGCAGATCGGCCGAGCTCGGCGCGATCGAGCTCTCCTCGGCGTAAGCCACCGTGTTCAGCGCCCCGTCGATGTAGAGCCGCACCCGCTCGGTCGCTTCCGCGCCGCCGTCGTAGACGAACGCGACGTGTCTCCACTCGGCCTTACCGAGAAACCCGGTGGATAGAAACCGATCGGACTCCTCGCCGACGTCGACCGTGACCTCACCGTTCGTCCCCATGTGCAGGGAGAACGCGGTCTGGTCCCCGTAGGCGATCCGCTTGCTGACGATCCCGGGCCAGTAGTCGGGGCCGATCCTGTCGAGCCACACCCACGCCGACACCGTGAGCGCCGAGGTGACCTGAAGGGAAGGAGCGTCGTCCACCTCGATCCAACCGTTGCCGTCGAAAGCGGCCGCGCCGCCGAAACGGCCACCCGCGGTGGGCATGACTCCGTCGAGGGCGGTGCCGTGGTTACCCTGTCCGGACGCGTCCCGCACCGTGCCGGGTCCGGTCGACCAGTCCGCCTCGTCCAGGTGCAGCAGCAGCACGCAGCCGTCGCGCAGCGAGCCCCCGACGCCTCCGGTCCCGCTGCCCGCGCTGCCCGCCGAGCCGCCATTGCCCCCGGTGCCGCCGAGTCCCCCGACGCCGCCGCTCGCCTCGCTCCCGCCGGTGCCACCGACCTCGCCCCCCGACTCGCCCCCCTCGCCCCCGGTGCCGCCCGTTCCCCCGGCTCCGCCGCTCATCTCGCTCCCGCCAGCGCCGCCGATCTCGCTCCCGCCGCTGCCGCCGGCACCGCCGCTCGCCTCGCTCCCGCCGGCGCCGCCGAGCTCGCTCCCGCCGCTGCCGCCGGAGCCGCCGCTCGCCTCGCCTCCGCCAGCGCCGCCGAGCTCGCCGCCCGCGTCGCCCCCGTTGCCACCACCCGCCGCGCTCCCACCCGTGGCGCCGGAGCTGGTGCCGCCGGGTCCCGCTCCCGCCGTCTCGCCACCGTACGAGTCGCCGCCGGCGGCGTCCGCGCCCGCTCCACCGCCAACGGGCGACCGCCCGCCGGTCGGGCCGCCGCCGCTCGCGACCTCGCCGCCGCCGCCCCCCGCGCTCCCGTCACACTGGCAGGGCCCGAAGCTCCGGTCGGCGCCGCACTCACGGACCGAGGCCGAGCCGTCGGGACAGAGGCAAGCCGCGACACCTCTCGGCGTGCACCCGCCGTCCTCGCTCTTGGTCGTCGAGGAGCACCCCGACGCAGTGGCGACGAGCGCCAGCGCTCCCAACCAGGCCCAACTCCCGAGACGCGGCGACATGGAGCGGCAGGCTAGCATGCCGCTCCCCGGCTGCCGATCCGGGAGGAGTCGCGGGCGGCCCGCGTCAGCCGTCGGCGGGTCCGAGGGGGTGCGGGGCCGCGCCGGACCGCAGGCGGGTGGTGACGATCTCGCGCAAGAGCTCGTGCAAGCTCCCGTCCATCGCTCCGATCGCGAACGCGCAGAAGCCGATCAGGCGACCCTGGTCCACGATCGGGTGCACGACGACGCCGCTCGCGGCGCTATCGGGCTCCTCCCCGGGCCACAGACGTTCGGCCGGGAAAACCTGCGGGGGCTTCGCGCCGGAGCGATCGTAGTGGATCACGGTGCGCGCCGTGCGCCGGTCGGCGTCGAGGCTGGCGACGAGCCCGGCGTCGCAGCCGAGCGCGCGGACCTGGCGGACGAACTCGGCGATCGCGTCCTCGGCGCCGGGCGGCGCGCGGAGCAGCCGGGCAAGGGAGACCAGGTTCTGCATCCCGAAGGTGAGCTCCGCGCGCTCGTGGATGCGCCGGCGCAGGACCTGGTCGCTCAGCGTGCGCCGGGCATCGTGGAAGGCGTCCTCGATCTGGCGTGACGCCGCGCCCGGCTCGAGCACCGCGTTGACCTCGGCGCGGAGCGTCGACAGGACGTCGTCGAGCACGCTCGGATCGGTGCCGGCGCGGGTGAGGCGCGCGAGGATGTCGTCCGTGGCCCCGACCAGGTGGGCGCCGCCCCCACGCGCGTCCTCGACCGCCGCCAGCAGCAGGCGCTGCTCCCAGCCGCTGCCGGCGCCCACCATGCGCCCCCGCGCCGCGCGCGCGAGCACGGCGGTGATCTGCTCGCGGTGGGCGAGGACCGCGACCTCGGAGGCGCTGCGGAGGCCGCCGCCGGTCGCCCCCACCGGGGCGGCGCTGACCAGACAGCCGCAGGACCGCCGGACCACGAGCTCGGTGTCGAGGACACCGCCCGGCTCCGGCGTCCCCCGCACCGCGCCGAGCACGGCGCGGATGGAGGCGGCCGCGAGGCGCTCGATGGGCTGCCGCACGCTGGTGAGGGGCGGGGGGCCCACGCGCGCGATCATGACGTCGTCGAAGCCGATCACCGCCACCTGCCCGGGGACCTCGACGCCTCGTCGATGGAGCTCCTCGATCACGCCGAAGGCCATCGCGTCGTTAGCGGTGAGGATCGCGTTCAGCGTCCCCAGGCGGACCCGCTCCTGATCGAACCAGCGCGCGACCGCGGACTGCCCAGCGACCACGGTGTAGTCCCCCGGGACGATCAGGCGCGGATCGAGCTCGAGCCCCGCCTCGAGCAGGCCGCGCTCGTAGCCGCGGCGGCGCGCCTCGGCCTCACGGCTCCCGGCCGCCCCCTCCACGAAGGCGATCCGCCGATAGCCGTGGTGCTGGGCGAGGTGCAAGGTCGCCCGGAGGGTCCCGGACTCGTTCTCCACCAGGAAGCTCGGCCGCCCCGGCACGTCGATCCCGATGCTGGCGACCGGGAGCGGATCGAACCGGTGGGCCCACTCCGCCAGCCCCTCGGGTCCGAGCGCGTGCCCCATCGTGCTCGACACCAGCACGACCGCGTCGAGCGAAGCCGGGGTCACCAGGTCGAACAGGGCATTGTCGGGGAGTGCACCCGCACCCGGGGGCGCCACGACGCCCGCGGCGAACACGTAGAGCCGTGCGCCCGAGCTCTCCGCCGAGGCCAGGGCGGCCTCCACCATCCCCCACTGGTACTCGGCCTCGACGCCGTTGATCACGAGCCCGATGCGTGGGCGGCTGGCCCCGCCCTCGCCGAGGGCTGAAGCGGGGCTCGAGTGGGCGGCTCCCATACCGGGATTCAAGCACAGGTCGGGCGACCGCGACGCCCCTACGGCTCGGCGAGGGCGCGGAGACGGAGCCGCGCGACGCGGGGCCCGGCCGTGCCGGGCCCCGGAGAGCCGTTCATTCGGGGCTCAATCCGCCCCGAGCCACGCCCCGTGATCGGGTGTTTGACCCGTTCTTCACCACCAAGCAGCAGGGCTCGGGGCTGGGTCTCGCGATCAGCTACTCCATCGTCGAGCGCCATGGCGGCCGCATCGAGGTGGCCTCCACGCCGGGCCAGGGGACGACCTTCACGATCTGGCTGCCGGCCACCGACGGCGAGGAGGCGGTGGCGCTGTTCGAGGAGCATCGCTCCGGCGGCACGCCGTTCGATCTCGTCGTCCTCGATCTCACGGTGCCGGGCGGCATGGGCGGCGCCGAGGCCATCGTCGCGCTGCGGCGAAACGATCCCGGGCTCGTCGCCGGCGTCAGCAGCGGCACCGCCGACGACGCCATCCTCTCCGACTACGGCGGACACGGGTTCCGGGCCGCGATCGCCAAGCCCTACCGGAGCGCGGAGCTGCTCCACGCCGTCGAGGTCGCCCTCGGAGCGCGGCGGGGGTGATGGCGAGGTTTCCGGAAGGTGCGGCGGGCCGCTCCCGGCCCACCGGCTCCGGGACCAGGCAGCGCGCATCCAGAATGGCCCGCCATGATGGAAAGTTCTGCCTGTGATAGAGCCCCCGCTGCGACCATACTCGGCCGGTGGGTTCAGCCCGCGGCGACCCCTGGCCGGAAGTCTCAAGGAGAAGCCCGATGAAGAAGCTCGGTTCGTTGGCGCTCGGTGTGCTCGTGGCATGGGTGGCGCTGGCCTGCGGCTCGGACGAAGAGGGGAAGGAAGACGAGCTCTCGTCCGGCGAGGGTTCCGGCGGCGGCGGGACGGGCGCCACCGGATCGGTCCTGGCGACGGGCTCGACCGGCACGGTGCAGGACGGGGGGAGCGTCGATCTGACGCCCGAGCAGGTGACCGCGATCCAGACCGGCTCCTGCGCGGGCTGGGCGGGCGAGGGAGAGATCGTCCCGGCGGTCCTGGAGCTGGTCGTGGACGTGAGCGGTTCGATGGAGGACGCCGCGCCAGGCAGCCGCAGCTCGAAATGGTCCGTCACGCGCGAGGCCTTGCTCGACGCGATCGACAACCTCGGCCCTGCCACCGCCGCGGGGATGCTGCTCTTCCCGAACCGCGACAACACCGGGGAGAGCAGCCGGGCGAGGCCGATCACGGATTGCGTCCGCACCTCGGCCCTCCTGCCCATCGAAGTGCTCGGCGAGGCCGGCTCCGCGCAGCGCGACGCGGTGCAGGAGACGCTCGATGACGCCAACACCGGCGGCGGGACTCCCACGCACGACGCCTATCGGTACGCGCTCGAGGAGGGCCTCATCCCCTACGAGACACCCTTCGAGAAGTTCATGCTCCTCATCACCGACGGGCAGCCGACCTACTCGCTCGAGTGCACGGGAACCGGCATGGCGGTGGACGCGGTCGACCCGCAGCCGATCATCGACGAGATCCAGCGGGCCCGCGACGCGGAGGGGATCCGCACCTTCGTCATCGGGTCGCCCGGGAGCGAGCGCGCGGTCGAAACCAACGAGGACACCAGACCTTGGCTCTCGGAGGCCGCCTCCGTCGGCGGGACCGCGGCCCCGGGCTGCTCGATCGCCGGCCCCGACTACTGCCACCTGGACATGTCCGAGGCGCCGGACTTCTCCGCCGCGCTCCGGGCCGGACTCGCCCAGGTCATCGGCCAGATCGGTCAGTGCACCTACAACGTCCCCGAGCCGCCCGAGGGACAGTCGCTCGACCTAACCGAGGTGAACCTTATCCTCGAGACGAGCGAGGGCGCCAAGCTCCTCCTCCCCGACACCGTCGGCGAATGCAGCGAGGGCTGGCAGTTCAACGACCAGGATCAGGTCGTGCTCTGCGCCGACACCTGCAACGCAGTGAAGAGCGACCTCACGGCGAGGGTGCAGCTGCTCTTCGGCTGCGTCTCGGGTGAGGTGCCCGAGATCCGCTGAGCCCAAGCGCCCGGGGCGACCGTCAGTAGACGTGCTCCGCCTCGAAGAAGATCTCGGGCGGCCGCAGCGGGACCTCAAAGCCCGCGGGGCCCGGATCCGGCCCGCGCTCCACGAGGATGTTGCGCGCGCGCAGCGCGAACCGCGTCTCATGGCGGCGCGCGAGGAAGACCTCGCGTGTCGCCAGCGACACGTCGAGCATCAGGTACGGATCGAACGTCAGGTCCTCCCCCTGCGCCACGATGCTCGCGTCCGCGGCGCGGCGCGGCCCGACCACCATCGCTTCGGCGCCGAGCTCCAGCGGGACGGTCGGCAGCGAGGGCACCGCGACCAGGACGCCTCCGCGGCCGATCCAGGGCGGGTAGACCACGTTCTTGGTACCGACCAGCTCGGCGACGTACCCCTCGCTCCCGAGATCGCGCTGGGCAGCCACGACCTCTACGGACAAGTACGCCCGGTAGTCCTCGCGGTGCCGCAGGTCCGCGCGTGACTCCCAGGCGAGGCTCCGTTGCGTGGCGACGTTTCGCGCCGTCTGGTTGATCCCCTGCGGGGTGAACTCGGCCTTGTTCGAGAGCCAGCTGTAGGCCAAGCCCGAGGTGACGCCGAAGGCTCGACCGGGCACGACCGAGAGCTGGTACTCCACCGTGCGGACCAGCTGCGGTTCAAGATCCGCGTTCCCGACGACGTCGCCCACCCGCAGCGGGAATGCGTAGAGCAGGTACGGAGACGGTGCCTTGAAGGCGCTGCCGAAGAGGAGCTTCGAAACCACCGCCGGAGACCACCGCGACACCGCGCCCACCCGGCCGCTGATCTGGTCTCCGTAGTGGCTGTGCCGGTCGTAACGCGCGCCGCCCGTGAGCTTCAGCCACGGATCCCAGATGCGCGCATTCACGCTCAGGAAGGCGCCCACGTTGGTGAGGTCCACGCCCTCGGCGGCGCCACCGGCCTCGCCGACCGCCACCACGTCCCCGGAGCTCCGGTTGATGCGACGCGGCGCGCCGATCTCCTCGTGATCGTAGACGGCTTCGACGCCCACGATCGCGTTGAGTCGCTTCCCGGGGGTCCAGCGCGCCTCGACGGTCGAGTCGACCCCTCGGTAGGACTCGTCGCGCTCGCCGTAAAAGAAATCGCTGCCGATCTCGATCCGATCGGCGTCGAGCAACCCGCCCTGAAAGTAAGTGCTACCCAGCGCGAACTCCAGCTGCGGGGTCGCGCGCACGCTCCCGTCGAGGTTCAGGCGCAGCTGCTGGAGCCCGATCTGGGTCCCCACCGCGCGTCCCTCGTCGTCGATCTCGTTGGTGAGCTGCACCCAGTGCGCGAAGTCACCACCTCGCCGTACGGTGGAGCCGTAGGCGCTGAGGACGAGCGCCCCGGCGTCCTTCACCCGATATCCCACTCGCCCCTGGAGCACGGTAGAGCGACGCTCCAGGTCGAGCGCCACGCGCCGCGAGCCGATGTCGCTCGGCAGGACCGGCGCCGGCGACTCGGTTGGGAGCACGAGGCCGCTTCGATCCGTGCGCTCGACCGCCGCCCCGAGTAGGACGTCGAAACGACCGAACCGGTGCCCGGCCACGACGTCGACGCGTCCTCCGGGGTTCGACTCGGTGACCCCGGCCGCGCCTCGCACCCGAATCGGGCGCAGCTTCTCGGGCGGAACCGTGATGATGTTGACCACGCCGAGGAATGCGTCGGCGCCGTAGAGGGCCGAGGCCGGACCGCGGAGGATCTCGATCTGCTCGATCGAACCGAGCGGGATCAGCTCCACACCGAGCCAGTTGCCCGACGTCGTCCGGTAGGCGACCGAGCGCCCGTCGATCATGACCTTGATGGCACCGCTTTCGGCGCCGAGCCCGCCGCTCATCCCGCGCACCCCGGCGTCAGGCAGGACATGATCGTCTACGAGGTAGAACCCGACCGTGTGCTGGAGGACCTCCGCCACGCTCTGGTAGCCCCAGCGTGCGATGTCGGCGCGCGTCACCACGGTGATCACGGCGGGCGCCTCCTCGAGCCCCTCGGCGGTCTTGGTCGCGGTCGAGACCTCGACGTTCAACACCTTGACGAGGTCGACGTCCGCGACGGAATCGGACTCCGTGGGCGTCTCCTCGGCAAGGACCGGTGTGCTGGCGAGGACCGGTGTGCTGGCGAGGACCAGCGCGACGACGACGTGCGATGATCTGGATGGCATCGGATCGCTCTTGCTGGGCGGAGCCCGCGGCACCGCACCGTGCACACCGCACCGTGCCGGGGTGAGCCCAGTCGAGGCAGTGTACGTCGAGCATACAGACGTCAGCGAGACTAGTCCATTCCAGCCGCGCGCGATCGCGAGCGCACGCGAGCCACCTGAAACCGACTGACGATAACCGACACCCTCCAATCCTGAAGAGAGACTCGCCAGGATTCGCCGCAGCCGTAACGCCAAGAGCACCGCTGATCCCGAGCCGAGCGACGCCTCTCATCCCGCGCCGAGCAACTGCTCGGTCAGCGAGCATAGCCCGGCGCCCCCTAGCGACGTAAATAAGCGGCGTAAACAAGCGACATCAATAAGCGACGAGAAGCCCCGACGATCACCGACTGGACTCCGCTCACCCACCTGCGCCTACCGAATCGATGTCCATGCCGCGATCGGAGCCTTGCGAGTGTCTGCGGTGAAGGGTTACACTCAGACGTTGATGTCGCGTGCGCCTTCGAACATCGCGACCTCACCTCCCATGCCCCGTCAACCGAAGACCCCGTCGTCCCCGCCCCCGTCGGCACCGACAGCCACGCCGTCCGCGCTGGACGACGGGCCGTCGCGCTCGCGGCTCTACGCCATGGGCGCGGCCGCGGTCACGCTGGCCTCGATGCTCCTGCCGCGCTCCGCCTGGGCCGGCACGCCGCGCCTGCTGGTGTTCCTCCACGTGCCCCAGACCCAGCGCGCCCTGCAGACCGAGCTGGGAGCGGTCCTTCCCGGGGTCACGGTGACGGCGGTGGGGCGCATCGCCGACGTGGACCGCGCGCTCGCCGGCGGCCAGGACGCGATCCTGAGTCTTCCGCTCGTGCTCGATGCCAAGGGGCTCGCCCCGTCACTGCAGGGGCTACGCGCTGGCAAGCCGGACGAGCCGTACGCGCTGGTCGGCGCCGGCGCCACCCCGGATCCGGCGCGGGTGAAGATCGTCGGGGCCCTCGATCTGCTCGGCCGCAGCGACACCACTGCCTTCGTGCACCGCATCGTCGGCGCCACGCCAGCCGTCGAGCGCGTGAGCAAGGTGGAGGATCTGCTCGCCCTACTGCAGATGCAGCGCGCCGACGCCGTGGTGCTGCCGCTTCGGCTGGTGGCGGAGGTCAAGACCATGACACGCCTCACCCTTGCGCACCGCGAGCTCGACACGCGGATCGGGCTGCCCGCCGCCAGCCCGATCGGCGCCGGCGGCGCCCAAGTGCTCGCCGCGATCGACCGGCTGCCGGCCAACGTCTCACGCACGCTTGGAGTCGACGAATGGCGGTGACACGGCGTCAGTTCCTCGTCCTCGCTTCGGCGAGCGCAGCAGCCGTCGGCTGCGGCAGCGCCAGTCGGACGGCGACCTCCGGAGGTCGGTACGCCGAGCTTCGCCAGGATGCCGGCCGCCCGGGCGCGGGCAAGGTGTTGGTCTTCATGCCGGACACCCCGCAGACGCGCGAGGTGTGGACGGGACTGAGCGACGAGCTCGGCGGCGAGTTCGGGCTGGTCGCCGTCCGGGTCCAGGGCCCCGAGGACGCCTCCGCCATCGCCGAGGGCATTCGGCGCCACAACCCGTCGGGCCTCGTGCTCATGAACAACCCGACGGTGGCCGCGTACCGGGATTCGCTGCTTCACCACGAGGCCGCGCGCCGCCTCCCCGCGGTGGTGGTCATGACCTCCTTCCTGGAGTCGAGCGAACTGGCGGGGCTCGGGGCCATCGGGATCGCCTACGAGGTGCCGCTGATCACCGCCGTCACCAGCCTGCGCCGCATCGTGGCGTCGCCGGTGGACCGCGTGGGCGTCGTCTTCCGCGCCCCCCTCGCGGGGTTCGTCACGCGCCAGCGCGCCCTGGCCGAGCGCGAGCAGATCACGATCGTCGAGCAGCGCGTCAGTGCCAAGCCCAACCTCTCCGAGGTGCGGCGCGCCATCCGTCTCGCCAAGGTCCACGCCGACGCGCTGTGGCTCCTCAACGATGACCGCCTGCTCACCCCCGACCTCATCACCGAGGGGTGGTTGCCCGGGTTGGAGGAGCGCCCGTGGCGGCCCACCATCGTCGGCGCCGCGTCACTCGTGTCGGCACAACAGTCGTTCGGCACCTTCGCGGTGCTGCCCGACCACACCGCGCTCGGCGTGCAGGCGGCCAATCTCGTCTTCGAGATCGCCGACGGTGGGTGGGCGCTGCCGCCCGGCGCCGCCGCGCAGCTGCCGCTGTCCACCACCATCACCATCGACTCCACGCAGGCCCGAAATCGCCTCCGACTGCAGGAAGGAGCACTGGCGCAGGTTGACCGAATCGTCGAGTAGCCGCGCGTCGCGTCCCCCGCGTCCCGCTGGCTCCACTCGCTCGGATGCCTGGCCGGCTTCGATCCTTCGACGCGCTTCCCCCCCCGGCCATGGCTGAGCAAATCCGCGTACTGGTGATCGACGACGACGATGTGGCGCGTGAACTCCTGATGAGCACCCTCGAGCGTGGCGGCCACACCGTGTTCGACCTTCCGTCGGCCATCGGCGCGACCCGGATGATCGCCGAGCACCAGATCGACGTGGTGGTCGTGGATGTGATGCTGCCCGACATCAGCGGGGACAAGCTCGCCCGCTTGCTGCGGCAGAACCCGCGCGGATCCAAGCTCGGGATCGTGCTCGTGTCGAGCCGGCCGCTGCACGAGCTCACGCCCCTGGCCGCTGCCGCGGACGCGGACGCCGTCGTGCAGAAGGGTCAGATCCGCACCCACCTGGTCACCACCGTCACCTCGGCCTTCCTGCGCCGCAAGGGCGCCTTCCACGGCCCCCCACCCTCCCGCAACCGAGCCGGAAGCCCATGACAGCCCAAGGAAGAACCCGCTCCCTCCGCGGAAAGCTCCAGGCGATCGTCGTAGCGGCCCTCTGCCTCGTCGGGATCACCACCCTCGTCGGCGTGGCTTGGGTGAACGCCCAGACCGAGCAGCAGCGGCTGACCGAGATCGAGGCGCAGGTGCGGGCTGGCATCGCCGACAAGGCGCGGGTCACCGCGGACAGCCATGCCCTCGCGTTGCGCGGGCTCGTCGCCGAGAACGCCTTCACCGACGTCCAGCAGGTCGTTCAGCAGACGGTCGTCGGCGACTCGGAGGTCATCTACGGCGTCTTCGTCTCCGCCGAGGGAACGCCCTGGGCCTACGCATCGCCGAGCACGCGGCAGATGGATCCGGACGACACGCGCGCAATCCTATCGAAGTGGCAGGAGATCTCTCTTCCCGCGGGCAGCTGGAGCAGCAGCCAGCCGAGCCAACGGGAGGTGATCCAGTTCGGACAGCCGGTGCTCGAGGTTTCGCGGCCGGTGACCGACGGCACCGAGGTCGTCGGCATGCTCCGCTACGGGTTCAGCACGGCGCCCCTGCAGGCGGCGCTGGAGCAGGTCCGCGAGGAGTCGCGCGCGACCCTCCGGAACACCCTGCTCTGGATCGCGCTGGACGTGATCCTGGTCACCCTGGTGGGCTCCTTCCTGGTCAGTCGCGCGGCGTCCCGCATCGTCCGACCGCTGCAAAGCCTGACCGAGGCGTCGCAGCGAATCGCAGCGGGCGAGGCCGGGGTGCGGGTCGAGGTGGACACCACGGACGAGCTCCAGGTCCTGGCCGACGCGTTCAACCAGATGCAGGTGGCCAACGAGGAGGCCATGCGCCGGTTGAGCGAGGCGATGGCGGCGGCTCTCGAGGCCTCCCGGTTGAAGAGCGAGTTCGTGGCCAACATGAGCCACGAGATCCGGACGCCGATGAACGGCATCACCGGGATGATCCGGCTCATCCTGCGCATGCCGTTGGAGAGCAAGCTCCGGCGCTATGCGGAAACCATCGATGCGTCCGCCGGCGCCCTGCTCACCATCATCAACGACGTCCTCGATTTCTCCAAGATGGAGGCGGGCAAGTACACGCTTCAATCGGTACCGTTCGACCCCATGAGCGTCGTTCAGGAGGTCGCCGAGCTTCAGGCCGGACGCGCGCACGACAAGGGCATCGAGCTCGTCTACCGCTGCGATCCGGAGATCCCGCACTCGGTCACCGGCGACCCCGACCGTTACCGCCAGATCCTCAATAACCTGGTGGGAAACTCGGTCAAGTTCTCGGACGACGGCGAGATCTTCGTCGATGTCTCCGTCGACTCGCGGGGTGCCGACGGGATCGTGGTGCGCACAGTGGTCCAAGACGCCGGCGTCGGGATCAGCGAGGCGGATCAGCAGCGTCTCTTCGAGGCTTTCTCCCAGGTGGATGGCTCCTTGGTGCGGCGGCACGGCGGCACGGGACTCGGACTGGTCATCTCGAAGCGCCTGGTGGAGATGATGGGCGGCCAGATCGGTGTGAAGAGCGAGCGGGGCGTGGGCAGCACCTTCTGGTTCACGATGAAGGTTTCCGCGTCGACCGCCCCCGGGCGACCGTCGCTGCTGGCCTTTCCGACCGGCCATCGGGCGCTCGTCGTCGAGGCGAGCCGGCGCTGGTGCCGGATCATCGAGGAGCACATGACGGCGTGGGGCCTTTCCTGCAGCGTCCACCACGACGGGCTTCCCGCCCTCGAGGAACTGCGGAAGGCGACGGGCAACCAAGCGTTCGACCTGGTCGTGGTCGGCGCCCGCTTGCGGGACGTCGCCATCGAGGCCTTCGTCAAGCAACTGCGCCAGATCCCGTCCGCACGCAAACTGCCGCTCATCGTGCTCACGCAGCTCGGCGAGACGGCAACCCTGACCGAGGTCGAGAAGGAGGTCGCCGCCCAGGTGACCAAGCCGCTCCGACTCTCCGAGCTGTACGAGTGCATTCTGCACGCCTTCACTGGTGACCCGCGCGCCCAGGCGCGGACGCCGAGCCCGCAGGCCCGGGGGCGGAGGCGGGGCCGGGGACGCATTCTCATCGTCGACGACAACGAGACGAATCAGTTCGTCGCCCTCGAGCAGGTAGAGTTCGCGGGGTACGAGGCCGACGTCGCCGGGGACGGCAGCGAGGCCGTGCGGATGGTGAAGCAGCGGCAGTACGCGGTGGTCCTGATGGACTGTCAGATGCCGGTGATGGATGGGTACACGGCCACTCGAGAGATCAGGGCCTGGGAGGGCGACCGCCACCACACGCCGATCATCGCGCTGACGGCGCACGCGATGGCGGGCGAGCGCGACAAGGTCCTCAGTGCCGGCATGGACGACTATCTCTCCAAGCCGCTCAAGCCCCACTCGCTCGAGAAGATGCTGGAGCGGTACGCGACGACCCGCGGCGACTCCGCTCCGCCCAGCGATCCGGTCGAGGTCGTCCCGCCGCCCGCGGAGGAGGCGCCGTCGCGCGCGCCGGTGGAGCTCGATCTCGAGCTCGAGCGGTCACCGCGACTCTCCAGCCTCTTTCTGGCACGAACTCCGGAGATCCTGGTCGAGCTCGACGCGGCGGTCGCCGCCGCGGACTCCGTGCGAATCCGGGATCGAGCGCACAAGCTGAAGGGGAGTTGCCTCGCCGTTGGTGCCGAGGTGCTCGCGAAGCTGGCAGAGGCCATGCAGTTCGCGGCGGACGCGGGCGACGTGGCGGGTATGGGTGAGCGAGCCAAGGACATCCACGAGCACTTCGAACAGGTTTCCGTCCTGCTGCACCGCGAGCTCGACTCCTCGGAGCCGCACCGGGCGGGTCGGTCCTCGGGCCCCGGCAGCGACTCGGTTTCGCCGCCGGGAGTGGGGGGGTAGCGTGATGGCGACGCGCGATCGGGACACCACGGCGGGAGGGCGCAGGGGCGGCGCGCGGCCCGCCGCGCCGCGAACCGCCTGGGCTCACCACCGCCGCCGCCTGGGTGCGTTGGTCGCGACGGCCGCCGCGACGCTCGCCTGCGCCTCGCCGGATGACGAGGTCGACCCGGACGCGATCGTCGTCGGGGCGGCGCTGCCGTTCACGGGCGAGGGAGCGACCATCGGTCAGAACCTGGAGCAGGCGCTGCTGCTCGCCGTCGAGGACGTGAACCGTGCGGGCGGCGTCAACGGTCGCCGGCTGCGGCTGGCCAGCCGGGACAGCAATTCCGGCACGGCGCGCGGCCTCGATTCGGTGCTCGAGCTGCTCTACCTCGATGAGGTTCGCTACCTCGTCGGGCCCGAGGAGAACGAGCTCGCCAGCGAGATCATCCCGGACTTGAAGGGCCTCGACGTCTTCGAGATCCTGCCGGGATACGCGTCCCCCTCGGTGCAGCGCGAGGAGACTCGCGGCCGGCGGCTGCGGCTGCCCCCGTCGCCGCTCGCCTTTGGCTGCGGGCTCAGCGAGCTGGCTCGCCAGCTCGGGGTCGAGGCGGCAAATTCCATCTCCGCCCAGGACGACTTCAGCCAGAGCGTCGCCTCGGAGTTCTCCACCGAGTTCAACGGCATCGACGGCAAGGTGCTGCCATCCATCACGGTGCGCGCCGGGGCGAGCTCCTACGCGGAGCGGATCGAACCCGTGCTCGCCCGTAGCGCCGACCGGACCCTCTTGATCGTCAACCCGACGACCGCCTCTACCCTGCTCACCGAATGGGCGGTTTCGGACGGGGAGGGAGCCTGGCTCCTGGGCCCCATGCTGCACACCCCCGGGTTCCTCCAGAACCTCCCCTTCTCCTCCCTCGAGAACACTTTCGTCCTCTCCCCCACGCTCAGCCTGGCGAGCGAGTGCGACGAGAAGCCGATCGATTTCCGCGGACGCATCTCGTGCCGGCGCGACAACGCGGACGCCTTCGGCGACTACTACGCGCGGCGCTGGGAGGGAAACCGCCCCTTCCCGGCGGCGCACTTCTACTACGACGCCGTGATCCTGCTGGCGATGGGGCTGGAGCGCGTCGCCGCCGATGGCAACGACGAGCCAACGTCGTCCGAGCTGCACGACGCCATCCTCGAGATGTCGGCGACCGCCGCAGAGCGCATCGGTTGGCGCGAACTCCCGGCTGCGATGGACGCGCTGCGCGACGGCGAGGCGATCGCCTATGCCGGGGCCGCGGCCGAGTACGACTTCGACCAGTTTGGCGCCGCGAAGCACCTGGTCTTCGATACCTGGCGCGTTCGACGACAGAACTACAACAGCGACGGGCTGCTGCAGGCTCGGTGTCTGCGGCAACCCAAGTAACGGGATGGGCCCCTGATACGGGCCACGAGAGAGGAAGGGTCAGTCTCATGAAGGCGACGTACCAGTGGGCGCTCAGCGCGGCGGCGGCGAGCGTCCTCGCGATGGGCTGTGGCGGCAGTGACGACGAGAGCGTGGAGAAGAAGCAGATCGACCGGGTCGAGGTGGCCGACAGCGACTTCAAGCCAAGCAGCCTCGAAGCAACCATCGATGACTTGGTCGAGGCGCTGACCGACACCGAGGCCGACGACTTCGAGATGACCGTGGTCACCAAGCCCTTCGGCGGCTACTGGGAGCCGGTGAAGGTCGGAGCGAATCGCGCCATGGCGGAGCTCGAGCTGACAGGTCAGGTCGAGGCGCCCACTGACGAGGACAATCCCGACGTGACGACCGAGGAACAGATCGAGATCGTGAAGAACCGGCGTGAGGAGGGGTACGGGGGCCTCGGGATCGCCCCGATGCGCGAGGCCCTCACCGAGGAGATGGATGCCTTCGTCGCCGAGGGAGCCCCGGTGGTCACCATCGACAGCGACCTCCCCGACTCGGATCGCCATCTGTACATCGGCACCAACAACGGCGAATCCGGGCGTTCCTCGGGCGAGACGTTGGTGGATCTGCTCACCGAGGACGCGGGGACCGTCATCATCCTCGGCTACCCCGACGAGGACTGGCCGGACGGCTACGCCCGGTCGATGGGCGCCAAGGAGGCGCTCGAGGAGGCTGGCTACGACGTCATCGTGCACCGCGTGGGGTGGTCCGACGACGAGGTGGCCAACGACATGGAGGTCCTGCCGGAGATGGTGGAAACCGCCGACCCGCCGGTGGTCGGCATGCTCGGCATCTTCTCCAACGCCTACCGCTGCGCACAGATCGTCGAGGACCTCGGCTACGAGCCGGGCGAGATCAAGATCGCGGCGTTCGACTTCGAGCCCGACACCCTCAGGTACATGGAGAGCGGGTACATCCAGGCCACCCACGTGCAGCGCCAGTATTACATGGGCTACCTGGTCCCCTACGCGATCTACTCGATCCGCGTGCTCGGCCTGGACGCGACGGTGGACCTCTTGGCAGACCAGATGCTCGACGATGAGCGCCTCGACACCGGCGTCGACGTGGTCGAAGCCGATCAGGTCGACGAGTACAACGGCTTCCTCGACACGCTCGGTATCGGCGGCTGACCCCGAGAGGTGGTGGCGCGAAGGTGCGGCGAGCGTGCGCCCGCCCGCGGGGCTGTCGCTCGACGCCACACCGCCCTCCGCGCCACCCCCGCGCTCACGCCGACGGCAACGGCAACCGCGACGGCGCTGGAGCCGTGGCCCCGCGCCCTACCCTTCGACCGCGGGTTCCCGGAGGCCGTCGAGCACCTCGACGACCTCCCACAGAGAGGCGTAGCGAGCCTGCGGGTGCTTCGCCATCATGCGCAGGATCACCGCCTCAAGCTCCTCCGGCACCTCGGGATTGACCGCCCGCGGGGCCGTCGGCGTCCGCTCGATGTGCATCATCAGGATCTCCATCATCTGCTCGCTGGCAAAGGGGACGGTGCCGGTGAACATCTGATAGGCGACGCAGCCGAGCGCGTACTGGTCCGCGGCGGGGCCGACCAAGGAGAAGTTGTTGATCTGTTCGGGCGCCATGTACTCGGGCGTGCCGGCGAGCGTCCCGACCTGCGTGCGACCTTGCTGGTTCGTGCTCTTGGCGATGCCGAAGTCCATCACCTTGACGATCCCCTCCTCCGTCACGAAGAGGTTCTCTGGCTTCACGTCGCGGTGCACGACTCCCTCCTCGTGAGCCGCGTGGAGGCCGCTCGCCGCCTGGATCAGGCACTCGAGCCCCCAAGGCACGTCGACGGGCTCACCGAGGAGCTGGTCGAGGCCGTGGCCCCGCAGGAGCTCCATCGTGTAGTACCTGCGTCCGGAGAAGACACCGATATCGTAGACCTGAATGATGTTGGGGTGCCGGAGCCGCCGACAAACCTTCAGCTCCAACCGGAAGCGCTCCACCGCCTCCTGCTGCCAGCTCGCCGTGATGAGCTGGCCGGCGAAGACCTTGAGCGCCACCTGCTCGTCGAGCTCCAGATCCCGAGCGCTGAAGACCGTGGCCATCCCGCCCTGCCCGATCTGCGCGTCGATGCGGAAGCGATTCGCCACCGTCATCCCGACCCGGAGGTCGTCCTCCGGCGGCGCCGGCGGCGGCGCGTCCTGGGCGGCCGCGGCCAGCACGGCCGAGGGCGCGGACACGGTGTGAGATTGGGCCAGCGCGACCAGGCGACGAAGTCGGGCCGCAGCCTCCTCGTGCAAAGGGAGCCGTCGCAGGATCGCGCTCAGCACCGCCTCGGCAGGCTTGGCCCCGCGGGTGCTCTCCACCAGCTCCGCGAAGCGGAGGAAGAGCTCGGCCTGCTCGTCATCGACGGGACCGGCGGCGGTCCAGTCGCGCAGGAAGTGCAGTTGCCGGGCGTCGCAGGCGCCGCGCCGACACAGCACGCGCACGACGGTGCGCGCCGCGATCGGGTACTGCGGATCGTCCACGGGCACCTGCGTCAGGTAGTCCAGCGCGCCGGGCAGGTCGCCCGCCTTGATCAGGCACGCCCCCGCCTCGTAGCAGAGGCCGTGCGCGGCCAGATGGGTGGCCGCTGCGTTGGCGTCGCCCCCCCCCATCAGCGAGCGCGCCTCGTCGAGCACCTGAGAACGCGGCGGGGGGGGCGCGGACGCGGCCGGCCTCCCTCCGCGCTGAGAGCCGACCATGGGTTCGCCGGGGATACCGATCAGGGGCTCGACGCTGCAGCGAAGCGTGGGCGGCTCCTGGTCGCCCTCGCCCCGAGGGGAGGTCGAGAGCCCCACGCCCTCCCCACCTCGTCGCACGATCGACCGCGACGAGAGGGAGCTCGCGGCGCGCTCCTCTTCCCCCAGGGCGTGGAAGAGCTCCGCCGCCCGGGCGTGCTCACCGGCCTTCTCCAGGTACGTCGCGGCGATGCTCGCGAGGCGCCTGGCCTCGGGGTCGAGCACGGGCGCCTCGGCCGATCCCGCGCCGAGATCGTCGAGGATCACCTGTGCCGCCTGGGCGTGGCGCCCCTGCATGGCCAGCATCAGCGCGCGGTGGCGAAGCTGACCCAAGCTGCGCTCGTGCGTCCTCCGCGGGGGCGCCCCCCCCGCCTCACCGGGCTTCGGGGTCTCTCTCGTGCCGCGCGTCATCGCCTCGGGGCTCGTCGAATTCGCCAGGGTAGCACAGATGCGCCGCCCGCCGACGGGTCCGGTATACTGCCCGCCGCGCGCACCGGGTCGGGGCGCGGGCCGAGATCCATGAACGACGACGAAGCCTGGCTCGCAGCGCTGACCGAGGTATTCGAATCGGGACGACGCCTCGCAGCGGAGGTCCACGCCGAAAACCGGCGGCTCCGCGCGCTCGTCACCGAGCTCCAGACGGGGCGCCATTCGGGCCCCGACGGCGCCGCCGCCACGGACGGGGGCGCCGAACGGGCCGACCGCCCTCCCCGGGGGCCGGCCTCCCAGGGGGGAGGCTCACCGGGCCACCACCACGAGGACGAGATAGCGCGGCAGCTCATCGAGCTCGAGGCCCACCACCAGGAGCTCCTCCAGGACTACGCGGACCTCGAGCGGCAGAACTCGAACTTCCTCAGCCTCTACGTCGCGTCGTCTCAGATCCACGCCACCCTGGTGTTCGACGAGGTGCTCCGCAACATCAAGGAGATCCTCATCAACCTGGTCGGCACCGACGTCTTCTCCATCTACGTCTACGAGGAGTCGGGCCGACAGTTCCGCCGTGCGGCTTACGAAGGAAACCTCGATCCCGCTGACGAGATCGTTCCGTTCAGCGACAACCTGATCTCCCAGGTGGTGCGCTCGGGGTCCTTCAGGGTGGAGGTCCAGGAGGCAGATCTGCCGAGCGGCCAGCAACCGATCGCGATCCTCCCCCTCCTGATCGGGAGCGATCCCGTCGGCGTCGTGGTCATCTTCCGCCTGCTGGTGCAGAAGGAAGCCTTCGACGCCTTCGACCTGGAGCTCTTCGACCTGCTCGCGGCGCACGCCGCGACGGCGCTCATGTCGAGCTTCCGGTACCAGCGCCTCGAGCGCAAGGTCCTCACGCTACAGGGCCTCTTGGATCTCTTCAAGACCGGGGTCACGGATGGCCACGGCTGAGCCGGGCCCCATCCGCGGGTTGGTCGCCGACGTCCCCCTGGTCGACGTCCTGCAGGTCCTGCGCGTCACCGAGCGAACCGGGCTCCTGGCCATCGAGCGCGGTGAGGAGCGGGCGTCGATCACCTACGTCGCCGGCCGCATCGTGGTCGCTCAGCTCTACCCGCCGCGTCACCATCTCGCGAGCTACTTCCTCGATCGTCGCTGGATCGACTTCGACACCTTGCACGAGGCCCTGCGCCGGCAGCTGGACGACTCGGAGCGCCGGCTGATCGGACAGATCTTGGTCGAGATGGGCGCGCTCACCCCGGAGAAGCTGGGGGTCGGCCTCGATCTCCAGGTCCGCGCCGTGCTCGCCGAGGTGCTCGGGTGGAGCTTCGGCGCCTTCGAGCTGCAGGAGGTCAGCCCCGAGATCGTCACCAAGCTCGAGGGCCCGAGCGTCGTCGTCGAAACGGCGGAGTTGCGTCGCCTGGCCGCCGAGGCCGCCGAGGCCGCCAGCGCTGCCTCGGCGGAGGCCGGTCGTGACCCCACGGCAGCGGGGCCGCCACCGCTCGGCGACGCATCCTGGCTGGCTCAGCCCCGACTAGCGTTCATCGCCACCGCTGACCTCCTGATCCGTCACGGGCTCGAGCTGCGGCTGCGCTCGAGCGGGATCGCTCTCGTCACGGTACCCGGCCTCGATGGGATCGGTCCGGTGCTGCTGGCGAGCGATGACCCCGAGCCGACCCTGATCGTCGATCTCGATCTGCTCGCCCGCACGCGCACGCTGGCTCTGCGCGCATTCCATCGCCTGCGGCGACTGCGACGCAAGTGGCCCAACCTGCAGGTCGTCACCTTTGGTCGCCAGGTCCCCGACAGCTTCTTCCAGTTCTTGCTCCGTTCGCCCATCGCCTTCCACGTTCCCCGCGCCAGCCTCCGCGCCGAGAGCGACATCCACGTCTTGCGCGACTTCATCGAGGTGCTGGCGCGAACCCTCGGCGACGAGGTGGCGAACACCCAGCTCAGCGGGGCACCCCCGCGAATCTCGCGCGCTCCCAGCCGCGCCGAGTGAAGACGCGGCGCGCGCGGGGAAGCCGAGGGCACGTCCTGCGCGGGCACCGGCCGCTGCGCTACCGCGCGCGCTGGCCGCGGCCGTCCCGCTCGGGCGGCTCGATGCCGAGGCGCTGGATCTTGCGGTAGAGCGTGCTCGGGTCGATGCCGAGCTCGGCGGCGGCCCGGGTCCGGTTGCCCTGGTGCTTGGTGAGCGCCGCGCGGACCAGGCGCTCCTCGACCACCTCGAGGTTCATGGTGCCGCCGGGTTCGACCGACTCGCGGGCGGTGCCGCGCGTCAGCTCGGGCGGCAGGTGCCGGGGCTCGACGAGCCCGCTGCCACAGAGCACGAAGGCGTGCTCGAGGACGTTCTGCAGCTCCCGGACGTTGCCCGGGAAGTCGTGTCGAACCAGGATCGCCATCGCCTCGCGCGAGAGCCCGGTGACCCGCCGGTCTTGCAGGAGGTTGTGGCTGGCGATGAAGTGGTCCACCAATAGGGGGATGTCCTCGCGCCGCTCCTTCAGGGGCGGGACCTCGAGCTTCACGACGTGGATCCGGTAGTAGAGGTCCTCGCGGAAGCTTCCCGCGCGGACCAGTTCACCGAGATCCTTGTGGGTAGCGGCCACGACGCGCACATCGGCCCGCACGGACGCCACCGAGCCCAGCGGCTCATAGGTTCGCTCCTGGAGCACGCGGAGCAGGCGCACCTGCATCGCGGGCGAGATGTCGCCGATCTCGTCCAGGAACAGCGTCCCCCCCTCGGCCAGGGCGAACCGCCCGGCTTTGTCGCGCCGCGCATCCGTGAAGGCCCCCGCCTTGTAGCCGAACAGCTCCGACTCGAGCAGCGCGTCCGGGAGCGCGCCGCAGCTCACCGCCACGAAGCGCCCCTGCCGCCGCGGTGAGAGCGCGTGGATGGCGCGCGCGACGAGCTCCTTGCCGGTGCCGCTGGCGCCGTGGACGAGCACGGTCGTGTCGCTGTCGGCGACCTGGGGCAATAGCTCGAAGAGCTGGGTGATGGCGGGGCTTTTGCCGACGATGTCGGCGAAGCTGTGCTTGCCCTCGAGCCGCTTGCGGAGCTCCTCGACGCGACGAAGATCCTGGAAGGTTTCCACGCCGCCGACGACCCGCCCGGCCTCGTCGTGCAGGACGGCAGCGGACACCTCGATGGGGATCTGCGCGCCCCAGGCGTCGACGACGAAGACGGAGGCGTTGCGGACCGGCGCCCCGTCGGCCAGGACGCGCCGCAGCACGCAGGCGTCCGCGCAGACGTTCGCCCGAAGCACCTCACTGCACCGGTGCCCGATGGCGTCCTGCCGTCGGATGCCCGTGATCGTCTCCGCGGCACGGTTGAAGGAGGTGATGCGCCAGTCCAGGTCCACCGTGAAGACGCCCTCGTTGATGGACTCGAGGATGGGATCCCGGTGACGGGCCACGTCGAGCGCCGCGGGCGGCTCGGGCCGCTGCCGAGCGACCGCGCGGGAGCCCGAGGACGGTCGCCGCGGCTTGGAGGGGGGCACGGGACAAACGTGCCATTTGCAAGAGTGACTTGCATCCTGCACGAGTCAGGGGATCCGGCCCCGGGGACGGCGGTGAGGGTATCGCCGAATTTCGGCGGCGATCGCAGGAGATGGGTGCTGGCGTGCTCCTTGCTACGTCGCTGGCGTCGTGAAGATCGTGCTCGCTGTCGACCAAGGCCGGATCGCGCCGCTGCTCGACGCGGCGCGGTGCTTCGTCCTGGTCACCACGAGCCCGGACGGCTCGCTGAGCCACCGAGACTTGGTCATCGCCGACGCCGATCCGATCACGAAGGCCAGGAGCCTGGCCGCGCTGGACGCGACGGTCCTCGTCTGCGGGGCGATCTCGTGGCCGCTGGAGGCCACGCTCAACTCCGCCGGCGTGCGGGTCGTCTTCAACACCTGCGGCCCGATCGACGAGGTGCTCTCCGCGTTCTTCGCGGGCCACCTCACCGGGCATGCCTTCTTGATGCCGGGATGTCCCGGACGACGAAACCGGCACCGCCACCGTCATGGACGACGGGGGCGGTGCCCCTGACGAGGCGTCGAGCCATCGATACGAGAGGAGCTCATTCATGCCAAGAGGAGACAGGACGGGTCCCGCCGGCGCGGGCCCGATGACGGGGCACGGCGCCGGACTCTGCGCGGGAAACCCCGTCGCGGGGGCCCTGAACCCCCTGCGAGGCGGCGGCGGTGGCCGCGGTCCCGGCGGCGGTTGGGGCGGCGGCGGTGGCCGTGGCGGCGGGAGCGGCGGTGGCCGCGGCTGGGGCGCCGGCGGGGGGGGCGGACGCGGCGGGAAGGGTGGTGGCGGCTGGCGCCATCGCCACTGGTTTCATGCCACCGGACTCACGGGCTGGCAGCGCGCGGCGCTAGCGGGGGGAGGTGACGCGCCGCCCTCTCGGATGGACTTCGTTCCGCAGATAGCCCCAGAGCAAGAGGTCGAGGTGCTGAAGCGCCAGGCCCGATCGCTCGAGCAAGCGCTGGATGACCTGCGGGGGCGGATCGGTCGGATCGAGACGGCCGCGGAGGAACCGAAGACGAGGTAGCCCCCGGGGCTCAGGCGGGCGCTGGCGCCGGGACGTCGAGAGGCCACGGGCCTCACGTCCCGGCGAGCGGCGATGGAGAGACGAGTAGAGACATGCACGGACGCGGACAGGGTGGAGGTGGCGGCGGCAGGGGATGGGGACAGGGCCAAGGCAGGGGACGATGTCGCGGCAACGGACCTGGGTTCGGCCGGGGCCAGGGCCTCGGACGACACGCCGGCAACGGAACGGGCCGAGGCGCCACGATGACGCCGGTGGTCGGCGCTGCCCCCGATGCGAGGGGAGACCGCGCCGCTTCCTCCGGACTGGCAGGGGGGCTCCGGGGGCGCGCGCGCGAGCTGATGAGTCAGCTCGGCGCCATCACCCGACGGATCGCGCAGCTCGAGGCGAGCGACACCGCTGCACCGGCGCCGCGCGAGCCGCCGCCGGCGCTCGCCCTGGAGGGCGGCTTCGTGTGGAGGGTGGCGACGATCGATCCGGAGCGCTGCACCTGCTGCGGCCACTGCGTCGATGTGTGCCCGCAGCAGGCGATCCGGATGGACGACACCGTGACCGTCGACGCCACCCGGTGCACGGCCTGCGGAGGCTGCGTCTTCGATTGCCCGAACGGGGCCATCACGCTGGCCGTAGCGACGCCGGGCGCGGCGCGGTAGCCGAGCGGTTTGGCGCCGGGGACTTCACGGACCAGGTCGTCGCGCTGCTATGCTCCGAGTGATGGGTGGTACGAAATCGGTCCACGCCGTTCCGGCCACGAGCCTCGCTCGCCAGGCCTCCGCGATCACCCGTTGGGCCACGAAGGTCGGCTGGGCTCTGTGCCTGGCGCTCGCGGCGGGGGCGTGCGGGTCCGGCACCCGGCCGGCAGCAGCCCAGGCCGACGCCCGGGGCCCCGCACCCCCGGCCGACGCCACCGCGACGCAGGCAGCGCCCATCTGTCCCGAGCCACGACCGGTGGCACTCTCCTTGCCCCAGGCGCTGCAAGTGCCCCTGGGCCAGTCCATCCTGGTCGCGGCCACGCTCTGCGAGGATCGCACGAAGATCCCCTGTCCCCCCTGCCCCGAGGACGCTGACTGCGAACAGTGCATGGAGCTTGACTGGATCTTCTGCGAGACGCCCCCGATCGCGGACTACTCCCTGACGCTGTGGGCCCTGGGCCTGCCCGGGATCGAGCTGGTGGTGGGCCGGCGCTACGTGATCAGCGGCGAACGGTCAGACGCCCAACGGATCTTCGCGCGGACCGTCTGTGAGATCGTTCGCTAGCTCGACGAACGCGGGCGGCGCCGGGGGCGCGGGCCCGGTGGGACCGCCGCACTCACCCGCGCCGCAGCGAACGGACGATGTCGAGGATGAGCGAGCGCGTCTCGGGCGGCGCGCTCGCCTTGATGGCGGCGATCACGAGGCAGTCCCCGCGCGGCCGGGGGACGATCACGGCGAAGAGCTCCACCGCCTCGCCGTCGAGGGTGCCCGTCCCCTGGGAGACGCGCGCGGGCCAGCGCTCGACGCCGAGGGTCCCGGCCTCCCATTCCCCATAGGTGGCGCCACGCACGCTCATGCTCTCGGTCCAGAGCTTGCGGCCCGGATCACCGACCTTGCCGAGGCCGGAGTTGATGAGGACGTTGGCCTTCTCGTCGGGAGCGTGGGCGTTCAACAGATCGTCGTACCGCTCTTGCTCGAAGGTCTTCCAGCCGGGCGGAGCCCAGACCAGAAGATCCCGGGGCAGAGCGCGGTTGAGCGGCACCAGTCGCTGAAGGGTGCGTCCCTGCGGAGGGCCATCGAAGAGCATCCCGAGCGCCGGCGCGGGGGGCGGCGCGGCGCTCGGCGGGGGAGCGGGCGTGGGCGCCGCGACGGGCGACGGCGACGCCAGCGGCGCGGGCGCGACCGGGACGCAGCGCTCCGCGCGGCAGGCGAGCCCGTTGCGGCAGTCGGCGTCCGCGCTACAGGCGCTGCCCTCACGCCCATCGGCGTCGCGCCCCTGCTTGCAGGCGAGCAGCGCCGCCAGCACGATCGCGAGTCCGAGCCCATCCGTTGGCCTCATGCGGGCAGGGTAACGTCGCGGCGAGGCCCCGGCAATCGCGCGGCGCCCGCCGCGCCGAGGCCGCGGGCGCGGCCGAGCGTTGCCGGGATCGGGGTTGCCGCGGATACTCCCCCGAGCGCCGCGCGAGGCGGCGCGCCGCGCGGGGTCATCGACGGTGAGCAGGTGCGCGCAATGGTGTGGGGCCGCCGCGACCCTCGCCCTGGTCGGAGCCGCGAGCAGCTCGAGCGCCGATCCGCGCCCGGCGCCGGCGGCCCCGCTGGTGCTCAGCTGGTCGGCGCCCGCTGACTGTCCGCCGGCTTGGGCGGTGGAGGCCGAGGTGCTGGCGATCCTCGGCGCCGCGCCGCGCCCCGGCCCCGAGCTGCTGGCGACCGTGGTGGTCGTGGAGGGCGGCGACGGCCGGTACGACGCCACGCTCGGCACCCGGCGCGGCGGCGCCGCGGGCGAGCGCCACCTGACGGGCGAGGACTGCGCGGAGATCGCCCACGCCGCGGCGCTGGTGCTGGCGCTGATGCTCGCGCCAGGCTCCGAACCCGCGACGCGGACGCCGGCGCCCGCTCCCGCTCCGGCTCCCACATCTGAACTGGAGCCCGAGCCACCACCCGCACCGTCCGCCCCACCGGCGCCGGCCTCCGGCTGGCCCGCGCTGGCGCGGGGGACCGTGGTCGTCGGCGCGGGGGCGCTCCCCGGCACGGCCGTTGGCGGAGGGCTTCACCTCGGGGTGGCGCACGGCGCGGGATCGGCGGAGCTTCGCCTGGAAGCCTGGCTGCCGAGGACCGTGACCAGCGTGGAGCAGCCGCAGATGGGTGCCGACCTCTGGATGCTCACCGCGGCGCCCGCGCTGTGCCTGCGGGGACGACCGGGAGGCGGGGTCGTGCGCCTCGACGGCTGCGCCGCGTTCGAGGCCACCCATCTCCGGGCGCGGGGCTTCGGCATGTCCGACCCGGGGCGAGCCGCGGCTTCCTGGGGCACCCTCGTGGCGGAGGCCGGCGTGGCGCTGCGCCTGTCCGGCCGCGTGGCGCTGCGCGGCGCCGTGGAGGTGTCTCGGCCGCTGGTTCGGCCGCGGTTCGCCATCGAGAACGTGGGCGAGCTGCACCGGCCCGCGCGCTTCGGCGGCGGAGGCGGGCTCGCGGTCGAGCTAGGATTCTAGGCCCCAGGTTCCCCGGCGCGCGACGCGCCGAGCCACGGGACCGCACCCGCTCGGCCATTCATGGACGTGATCCCGGCACCCCAGCAGCCCGCGCCCGCCGAGCCGCGGGACGGGCCCGCTCGCGGCCTGACGCGGGAGCAGCAGCGTGCGCTGTACGAGCGCCACTTCGGCTTCGTCTGGCGCAACCTCCGGCGTCTGGGCGTCCCCGAGGGAGTCGCCGAGGACGCCGCCCAGGACGTCTTCCTCGTCGTGCACCGGCGGCAGGGCTCCTACGACGCCCGCTGGTCGCGGGTGGAGACTTGGCTCTTCGGGATCGTGCTGCGGGTCGCTCGGGACCACCGGCGACGCCTGCGTCGCTGGCACTTCCGCTTCGACGCGACCAGCGACGCCGCCGAGCTGGCCGAACGCCGGACGGCGGGCGGCGACGCGCCCGACGAGGCGATGGCGCGACGGGAGGTCGTGGCCGAGCTCGAGGGCGCGCTCGACGCGCTCGACGATCGGAAGCGCGCCGTGCTGGTGATGGTCGACATCGAGGGCTTCACCGTGCCCGAGGCCGCGGAGGCGCTCGGCGTCAACGTGAACACCGCCTACTGGCGGCTGCGCGTGGGGCGGACGGACTTCGAGCGGGCGCTGACGCGACGACGGGCAATCCCGACAGAGAGAGGAGGCGCATCGTGAGCCAGGCCGAGCTCGGTGAGCAGGCACGCGCGCTGATCGAGGCTACCCGCGGCGCGTACGAGCCGACGGCGTCGAACCGGGCGCGAGTGCGGTGGCGCGTGGAAGGCGCGCTCTCCACCGCGGCGAAGGCCGGCGGCGCGCCGCGCTGGCGAAGGCCGGTCGCGGCGCTGCTCGCGGCCGCCGGGGTGCTCGGCGGGGTCGGCGGCGCGGCCGCGCTCGTCTGGCGCGCCGAGCGCGCCGCGCCGAGCGTGCCGGTGCCGTCACCGGCGGAGACGGACGCGGCGCGGGCGACGGCACCGGCCGGCCCGGCCACGCCCGCTGGCCACGTCGCGGCGCCCGCGAGCGCGGCGGTCCCGGAGGGCACCGCGCCGTCGACGCCGTCGCGCCCGGCGTCGCGCGGTCGCGCGCCCGGCGACCTCTCGGCGGAGACGGCGCTGATCGCCAGCGCGCAGGCGGCGACCAATCGGGGCCAGGCCGCGCGAGCCCTGGAGCTGCTCGACGAGTACGACCGGCGGTTCGAGCGGGGCGCGCTCGGCGAGGAGCGCGCGGCCGCCCGTGTCTTCGCCCTCTGCTCGGCGGGGCGTCACGCCGCCGCGCGCACCGAGGCCGCGCGCTTCCTTGCGCGCTGGCCGCGCTCGCCGCAGGCGCCGCGAGTAGGGCAAGCGTGCGTCCCGGGGGCGACATCTCCGTGAGGGGCGAGCGCACCCGTCGTCGCGCACGCGCGCGCGGCGCGTGGGCGCTCCTCGGCGCGAGCCTCGCGCTCCTGCCGGGCTGCGACGGCGGCCGCACGGTCTACGTCGGCGCGGACCGCCGCGCCGACGCGGACGGCGGCGCGGGCGCGGCGAGCGGTCCGACCGGCTGCCTCCGGGGGGGCGAGCAGGGCTACCTCACCCTGGAGTCGGGCGGTCGGGTCCGACGCTACTTCGTCGCCGTCCCGTCGACCTACGACGCCACGCGCGCCATCCCCCTGGTGATGGGCCTGCACGCCCGCGACGGGACCGGAGCGCAGATCCGCGACGACCTCGGCCTCGAAGCGGCGGCCACGCCGGGCGCGGCCGTCTTCGTCTACCCCGACGCGCTGGTGCGCGAGTGGACCGACGGCTCCGTCGCCGCGGGCTGGCAGAACGGGCCCACCACCGACTATTACGGGGGCACCGAGGATCTCGACTTCGTGCGCGATCTCGTCGAGGACCTGGAGGAGCGACGCTGCCTGCACGCGTCGCACCGCTCCGCGGTCGGCTGGGGCTGGGGCGGGGAGTTTGCCGCCGTGCTCGGCTGCTACGCGAGCGATCTGTTCGACGCGGTCGTCCCGGTGCACGCGAACACCCCCTACTACCTCCCAGCATCGGACGACGACGCGCCCCGCTGCAACGGGACCGTCGCCGAGTGGTCGTTCCACGGGCGCGGCGACGCCGAGTTTCCGCTCGAGTTCGGCCTCGAACAGCGAGAGTTCTGGCTCGCTCAGAACGGCTGCGCCCCTGACCCCGAACCGCTCACGTTCGCAGGGATGGTGGCCGACGACGACTGCGCAGAGTACGACTGCGGCGGCCCGCGCACGCGCTTCTGCGCCTTCACGGCGTCCGTCGGTCGCGCCCTCCCGACCGGCTACTTCGCGCCCGCCGCCATGGACTTCCTGGAGCAGCTCGCCGCCACCGCGCGCTGACAGGATCGCCACGCCTGAAGGCATTTCCAGGGTGCCGACGCCGTTAGCGAACCGATGGGGGCTCCAGGGATGGGACGGGCTCCCTCACGACTCGCACCAGGTGCCCGCTGGGCAGCGGGGTTTCCCGTTTGGTCTGCGGTGAGGGGACGAAGGGCGTGGCCCTGAGCCCGAACGCCTCCGCGACGGCCTCACTGGTGAGGCGGCCGGCGTGGACGTTCACCGCTTCCACGAACCCTCGGTCGCGCCGGGCAGCGCCAGCGAGGCCGCCGTTCGCCAGAGCCAGAACGTAGGGCAGCGTCGCGTTGCAGAGCGCGTAGGTGCTGGTCCGCCCCACGGCGCCGGGGATGTTGGTCACACAGTAGTGCACGACGCCGTCCACCACGTAGGTGGGCGCGTCGTGGCAGGTGGGCCGCGACGTCTCGGCGCAGCCGCCCTGGTCGATGGCGACGTCGACGATGACCGACCCCGACTGCATCCGCCCGAGGTCCGCGCGCTCGATGAGGCGCGGTGACAGCGCGCCGGGGATGAGCGCGGCGCCGATCACGAGGTCGGCGCGCGCGAGCGCGTCGCGGATGGTGTGCCGATCGCTGTAGAGCGTGGTGACGTTGCCGGGCATGATCTCGTCGAGGCTCCGGAGCCGGTCGAGGTTGACGTCGAACACGGTGACGCTGGCGCCGAAGCCCGCCGCCATTCGGGCCGCGTTCGAGCCCACCACGCCGCCGCCGAGGATCACCACCACGGCCGGCGCCACTCCGGGCACGCCACCGAGGAGGATCCCGCGGCCGGCCTGCGGGCGCTCGAGGCACTTGGCCCCCTCCTGAATGCTCATGCGCCCGGCCACCTCGCTCATCGGCGTCAGGAGCGGGAGCTTTCCGTTGGCGTCACGCAGCGTCTCGTAGGTGATCGCGGTCGCTCCCGACGCGAGCACGGCCTCGGTGAGCGCGCGGTCCGACGCGAAATGGAAGTACGTGAAGACCAGCTGCCCGGGGCGGAGCTGGGGGAGCTCCGCGGCCTGCGGCTCCTTGACCTTCACCACGAGCTCGGCCTCGCCGTAGACGCGGGTGGCGCTCTCGACCAGCTCGGCGCCCACCTCGGCGTAAGCCTCGTCGGCGATGCCGCTGCCGAGCCCCGCGCCGGCCTCGACGAGCACGGTGTGCCCGGCGCGCCGCAGTTCCTCCACTCCCACCGGCAACATGCCGACCCGGTACTCGTGTTGCTTCGTCTCCCGAGGCACGCCAATGATCATCGGTCCGCTTCTCCTGGCTTGGGCCCGGGGGGGTTCGGCCCCGCGGGGCGGGGAGGATCCCACGCGTCACCGGGGACCGGAAGCCCCTGATGCGCTCGAGGGGCGACGGGGGCGACCGGCGCCTCCGGGCGCCGCCCCGGCTCACTGCCGCACGCAGCTTCTGAGCCTCGTCTCGGTCGCGCCGCACTGGGCCGTCGCTGCCTCGGACACCTTGCGGTAGCCCTCCGGGCAGCGCGCCTCGCAGGTGGTGAGCGAGGCGCCCTCGCTCCGCCGACAGAAGAGCACCGGCGCCGTGCGATCCCCGCAGGGCGCCCCCACCGAGCGGGTCGCCACGTGGTAGCCCGCGGGGCAAGCGCCCTCGCAGCTGTAGAAGGAGGGCCCACAGTCCGGCACACAGTAGCTGCGCAGCCCGCCCGGACAGTCGGCGCTCGGTGCGCGGGAGGCTGCGTGATAGCCCGCGCCGCACCCCGTGCCGCAGACGTGGTTGGGGCTCGGCCGCCGGTGCGCGACGCCCGTCCGCGGATCGCAGCTGTCGAAGGTGCAGTCGTCCCGATCGTCGAGGTCCACGGGCTCGTGGGTGACGGCGCCGGTGCGCGGATCGCACTCGTCCCGGGTGCAGGCGTCTCCGTCGTCGACCGGCACCGGCGAATGCACGACGCCACGCAGAGGATCGCATTCGTCCAGCGTGCAGGGGTCGCCGTCGTCCACGGCAGGCCCGGGGCCCGCGACGCAGCGCCCGCGCCCGTCGCAGGCCCAGAGCGCCTCGCACGGCGAGGGCTCCGAGCAGGGCTCCCCCGCGGCCACTGGATTGCTCTCGCAGCGTCCCCCGACGCAGTCCTCCTCGGTGCAGGGCTCGTCGTCGGCGCAGTCCTCCGTCGCCTCGCACTCGGGGCGGACCTCACGCGGGACCGGCGGGCGTCGGCGCGCCGAGCGCTGGCACCCCTTGCAACCGGTCTGCGCGAGCGGTCCGAACGAGAGCAGCGGTAGGAGCGCCCACCCGACGGCGCGGCGCCAGCTCATGGGTCCACGGTACGCCCGACCGGGCGCGACGCCAACTCGCTCGGCCTGGCGGCGGACGAAGGGGGGCCAATCCGCTCACCCACCGCGTCGGCGTCCCGAGAAGCGCCCCCCTGGCACCACTGCTTGCCAGGGGCATCGGGCCCTCCCCGGGACGCCCTCGGCGAGCTCGGCTCGCTCGGTGCTCTAGGTCGTCACCGGGACGAAGCGGCGCGTCAGCACGGCGAAGCGGTGACCGAGCGCGGCCGCCACGACGAGCAACCCGCCGGTGAGGCCCCACCAGAGCCCCTCCGCACCGAGGCCGAGGGGCCACGCGAGCAGGCACCCGAGCGGCAGCCCGATCCCGAAATGGCCCGCGACGGTGGCCAGCGCCGTGAACCGCGTGTCGCCGGCGCCGCGGAGCGCGCCGACCAGCGTGACCTGCACGCCGTCCACCACGACGAACGCGGCCGCGACGCGCAGCAGCGGCGTGACGGCGCCGAGCACGCGAGGGTCGTCGGTGAAGGGCGCCGCGAGCGCGCCCGGCGCGGCCAGGCAGAGCCCCGCCACCACCACCATCAGCGCCGTGACCCCGCCAACCGCCGCCAACCCGGCGCGCCGGACGCCCGGCGCGTCGCCGCGACCCACCGCGATCCCCGCGCGGACGGCCGCGGCCGCGCCGATGGCGAGCGGCACCATGAAGACGCCGCCGACGTAGGTCATGGCGATCTGGTGCGCCGCCAGGGTGGACGCCGCGAGGCCTCCCACCAGCACGGTGACGAGGGTGAATACCCCCTGCTCGGCGAGCATCCCCAGCGCCACCGGCGCACCGAGTCGTAGCGCGGTCCATGGCGGCTCGCCGTCGAGGGCGCGCCGCGACCGCACCGCCGGCGTCGCCGTCGGCGCCACGACGAGACCGAGGACGGCGACCGCGCTCGCCGTGGCGCTCGCCGCAGCGGCCCCGACGAGCCCGAGGGCGGGCAGCAGCGGAGCGCGGAGCGGGAGCCCCACGGCCACGAACGCCTCGTCCCCGAGCACGAGCAGGACCGTGAGCGGCAGGTGGAGGACGGCGGCCACGGCGGTCGCGCGGAGCACGGCCGGAGCTCGACCGACCGCCTGCGCGTGGAGTCGCGCGGCGACGAACGCGAGGTGTGGCCAGAGCCCGAGCAGCCGAACGAGGAGGTAGCCGCGCGCGAGGTCGGCCGTGTGGGCCGGGATCCCGAGCCACTGGAGCCGCGAGGCCACGACGAGCCCCACCAGCGCGAGGGGCAGGCTCGACAGCGTCGCCAGACCGAGGGCGGTTCGGACCAGACGCCGCGCCCGCGCGGCGTCCCCGGCGCCGACCGCCTGCGCGATGAGCGGCTCGAAGCCGAGCAGGAGGCCCGCCGCCGGGACCGCGACGGTGAAGAAGAGGGTCGAGCCGAGTCCCAGGGCACCGAGCTCCGGCGCGCCGAGGCGGCCGACCACGGCGGCCTCGACCACCCCGAGCCAGAGCTGCGCCAGGTTCGCGGAGACGAGCGGGGCGGCGACCGCCCCCAGCGCTCCGAGCTCCCGCACGAACGGCGCGCGGCCAACGTCGGCCCGCAAACGCGGGGGCGTCGTCGCGGGAAAGCCGGGAGCGACCGTGTCCAACGGAAGGGAAACGCCGGAGCGCCGCGCGCCCTTCCGCCCTCCCGCGAGCGGCCCCGTTCCGACGCCAGAGGTGCCCCCTCGGTGCGACCGGCGACGTACCGGGCTACGCTGGGCACCGTGATCCGTGCGGTCCTCGTCCTGGCGACGGTGCTCGTCGCGCTCGTCGCCGATGGCTGCGCGCGCGATCCCACGCTGCCCGCGACCGCAGCCGTCGCCACCGGAGCGAGCGCCAGCGCGTCCCCGGTCGTGAGCCCGCCGCGGAGCACCGACCCCGCGTCCAGCGCCACCGCGTCGATGACGGAGGACGCGGGATCTCCCCCGGACGCCACGGCCGAGCGCGACGCCGACGCCGGCGAGCCCCTCACCCTCTGGGTGCAGCCGCTCGGCGAGGAGCTTCCCGAGGTCGACGTCGCCTTCGTCGAACGCTCGCTGGCGGCCTTCTACCCGTTCGCGCTGCGTCGCCTGCCGCGGATCCCGCTCCCCGACTCGACGCGCAACACGGCCGGCACCCGGTACCGCGCGGAGAAGCTGCTCGAGCTGCTCGCCGAGCGCCTCCCACCGAACGGACACCGCATCCTCGGGCTCACCGGCGCGGACATCTCGACGACGAAGGGGGACGTCGCCGACTGGGGGATCCTCGGTCTTGCTACCATCGACGGCACCGCGTGCGTGATCAGCAAGTTTCGGACGGGGCGCGGCACGCGCACGCCGGAGCAGGCGCGGGCGCGGCTCGGCAAGGTCGCTGTGCACGAAATCGGCCACACCCTCGGCCTCGAGCACTGCCCGAACCTCGGCTGCCTGATGGAGGACGCGCGAGGGACGGTCCTCACCTGCGATCGCGAGCGCGATCTGTGCCCCCGTTGCCGGGCGCTGCTCGCGGCGCGCGGAACCGCGGTCGTGGCCGACGACGCCGCCATCCCCTGGCCCTAGAGCACCGATCAGGTTGCCAAAGGCAACAGCGCCGCTGAAGACGCGCCCCCTCAGGGCGAGGGTGCGTCTTCAGCGG
>CAYOLF010000046.1:0-48848 GCA_964404725.1 uncultured Polyangiaceae bacterium | reverse complement strand
TGCTCGTCGGCGACGGCCTCGGGATCCGGGGTCGCCGGGTAGCCAGTGTAGAGCGGTACGTCGCTGCCGATGTCGAAGTGGGAGTACTGCAGGGCGAACTCGTCGCGGCTCTGCCAGCCGGTGTGGAAGAGCAGCCGCGCGGTCTGGATCGAGAAAGCCTCCCGGGTCTCGTCGAGGTCGAGGCGGACGTTGTCGTAGCGCCCCGAGACGCCCATGAAGGAGGCGAAATCGTAGGTCAGCTCCGCGCCCGCCTTCAGCTTGAAGACGCCGTCGCGCGCCGCGTCGTCGCTCTTCACCGCGGTGCCGATGCCGAACAGGCTCACGATGACGTCGGGGCTCAGCCCCCGGTAGGCCTCCCCATAGGCCAGGCGCGCCACGCTCAGGTCGTACTGCAGGCCGAAGGTGGTGAGCGCGCCGTTCCCGCCGCTCTCGGGGCCCAGGTACTCGGCGATGAGCTCGGGGCCGCCGCGGGCGTTGAGCACCTCGAGCACGCCGGACACGATCCCGGCGTCGCTGGCGCTGGTGTGGGCGCCACCGAGGTACAGGTGCCCGGCGCGCCCAGCGGTGAGCCGGGCGTCGGCGCCGAGCACGGAGATGTGCCCGTCGCGGACGGTACCGTCGCCGACGCGATCGTCGCGGCTGAAGGCGGTGAGGTAGTGCAAGCCGAGCTGGAAGAGGCGGTGGGTGGCGAGCCCCGCGTGCAGGTGGCTCACGAAGCTCGCGCCGACGTCGGTGTCGGCGAAGTCGTTCCAGCCCGCCGGGAGGAGGCCGTCCCGCGGCCGGCCGAGCTGGCCACCGAGGCCCTGCTCGACGACCAGCATCGTCTGCTTGCCGAGCCGGGCGCCGACCTCCACCGTCTCCCCGACCGCGTTGACCCGGGCGATGAGCGGGGTGCCGTAGCGACCCGCGTCGTAGGCGCCCATCACCCCGTAGCGGCCGGTGAACGCGCCGACGCGGACGAGGAAGGGGGATTTGACCGGCTCGGAGAGGTCGACGCTGATGAAGGCGTCGTTGAGGCCGAGCTGGTCGGCGGGGTTGTAGATCTGCACGCCGTCGGTGACGGCGCGGGAGGCGATGATGGCGGTCCCCGACACCCGGTCGTTGCCGTAGGAGAAGGCGAGCTGGACCCAGGGCTCCGGCACCACGCCGGTGTACTCGAAGCCGCGCAGGCGCTGCGGGAGGAGTGGCGGACTGTGCAGCGCCACGTCGTGCTGCCCCGCCTCGGGCTCGGCGCGCTCGAGCACGCCGACCCTCGCTGGCACCAGGAGGTAGCCGTGGAAGTCGAGGACGTTGTCGCGGGACTCGGCCGGGGGGATGCCGAACGGGACCGCCGGGGCGACGCTCCGGAGGAGCGGCTCGCCGGGCGCCTGCCCGAGGCGGGGGAGGCCCGAGCTGGCGGAGTCTTCGGCCGGGGCTTCGTCCTCCGCGCGTGCGGTCGCCGCGGCCGCCAGCGAGGCAAGGATCAGGAGGGTGCCGAGGTCGCGTCGCATGTAACGGTCCTTGCCAGTTGGAGGGCGGGAACGAATGGGGTCGAAGCGCTCGCGAGCGAAGGGTCCGGGTGCCATCGTCGTCTCCCTAGAAGGCCACCACCGCGCCCAGGGTGAAGATGTTGCGGTCGAAGGGGGCCGCCGAGTTGACGTCGACTAGGTCGTTGTAGAACATCCGCGTGTACGCGACCTCGATCCGATCGGCGCTCTGCCAGTCGCGTTTGAACACCAGGCTCGGCGTCAGGCTGTAGTCGGCGTAGCGCCCGCCCCCCAGGGAGCGGTTCTCCCCGTAGCCGCGCAGCGTGGCGCTCAGCCACTTGACCATTTGGTACTCGACCTCCGAGCCGAGGAGGTACCCCAGGGTCCCGTCGTAGTCGTCGTCGTCGCTGTCGAAGGTGCCGTGCAGGATCCCCGCCACCTTGATCCGGATGTCCGGGGCGCGGCCGTCGAAGCTGCCCGGGTGCCAGAGGATGCGCGCGATGCTCAAGCCATACTCGGCGCTGAGCGCGCCGAGCCGGCCGTTGCCGTCGCTCTCGGCGCCGAGGAACTTGTTGGTGAGCTCCCGGCCCCCGCCGGTCCAGTCGATGCCCCACCAGATCCCGTCGTGCACGGCGTAGGCGTCGTCGAAGTCCCAGTACCCGGCGCTGATCCCGAACTGGCCGTAGGGATCGGCGGCGGCCCGGGCCTCGGCGACGAGGACGTTCAGGTGGCCGTCGCGGGGGTGCTCGACGTCAACGGTGGCCTCGTCGTCCGCGAGGTAGGTCCGCTCGTCGGTCCCCAGCGCGCTGGCAAAGTGGAGCTTGAAGACGTACTGGTTCTGGTAGCTGATGCCGGCGTGCTCGTGGTGTACGACGGTGGAGCGGGCGTTCTCCGCCCAGCCGGTCGCGGCGCCACGAACGAACTCCTCCGGGACCCCCGGCACGAAGCTCACCCCCTGGGCGAGCTCGAGCTGTGTGTTCGGTGAGAGTGGGTAGGTGGCGGAGAGCGACTCGCCGTAGCCCTTGACGCCGATGAGGGGGCCGAAGATCCCCCAGCCCCACTGGCCCGGGCCGCCAAAGTTCTCGCGGAAGGCGCCCACCTTGGCCCGGAGCTGTAGCGCGCCGAGGGGCTCTGGGGTGTAGGCGAGGTAGGCGACGGCGACGTCTGGCCCGACGCTGGGATCGTGGTAGCCGCGCCGCTCGAGGCCGTTCAGGCTGGTCCACAGGCTCACGTTGGCGGTGACGCGGGGGTTGCCGTAGGCGAAGTTGAGCGCCAGCCCGGCGCCGGCCCAGAAGGGCTGCTTGCCGGTCGCCAGCGCCGGGACGTGCAGCGTGGTGCCCTCGTAGCCCGCGGGCGCCGGATCGGGCCGCTCGGAGAGGCCCACCGACTCCCAGGCGGAGATCCGCCCGGTGATGGCGAAGACCCACTCGCTCGGCGGGGTGGGCGCGCCGAAGGACGGCGCGCGGCCGCCCGGCGCGGGCGGGGTGGGGGGCGCCTCCGGCGAGAGCCCGAGCCCCGGCGGGCGGTGGGAGCCGGGGAGCGCGTCCGTGGGCGGCGCGGCGGGATCGCGGACGGTCGCCTTCGCCTCCGCGGTAGCATCCGCATCCGCGCCCTCGGCGGGTTCGGCCTCGACGGCGTCCTCGTCGGTCGTGTCCGCGTCGTCGCTGGTCGCGTCTCCCGCGTCCGTCGCGGGCTCGTCCGCGTCGCTCGCAGGGGGCGCCTCCTCGGGCGCCGGCGCGCCGACACGCGGCGCCGCGGGACGTCCCCCTCCCTCGGCGGGCACGGCCTCGACCACCGCGTCGCCGGCCGCGTCCTGCGCGAACGCCGGCGTGGCGCACACCAGGCACGAGCCCGCGACCAGCAGCCGCCCGACGCGCGAGGCCGGACCGCACCCGACGGTCGCAGCGTTCGGTCGACTGCCACTCTCCGCCCGCGGGTGTGTCCCGTAGTTCCTCGTGCCCATGTCCACCCGGTCGCACGACTGTTACCAGACGACGAGCGAGCCTGTCACTCGGATTCGGGGCGCGACGGTGGGCGCTTTGCGCGCCGCGCCCAGCCTTGCGACGCGCTCACGTCCGCGGTCACGTCGACGTCGCGTTGCGGAGACAAGAGCCTCCGGCGGAGGTCAAAGCTGTCCAGCGTCCCCGCGCGTGAGCCGTCCGCGACGGTGGGCGCCCATCCACGAAGACACGATGGCACGAGGGACGAAGGCCGAGGCGGCGCCCGCGCGCCGCGCGCCGCGTTTGCGCGTGGATGCCGATTGTTGCCCCTCGAATCGGGGTTCTTGACCTCGGTGGCGCCGCGGCCGATCCGCCCTTTCCCCGGCCCCCGCCGCACCGTATCCTGAGGCGGAGCCGCGAGCCCCGGGGCTCGGCGGTTTCACCGCGGGCTGGTGCGAGGACGGCGGCGTAGGTCGGTATTCGAGCCCGACGGAGGGCGTGCTGGATAACCCACGGAGCGGCGGAGAGAGCCCGGGTCAAGCGAGACGAAGCGACTGTTCGACAAGGAGCGACGAGCATGCACATTGGCGGTTCCTACGTGGTCAGGGTGGCGGGGCTGGTGGCGGCGCTCGCGGTGACGACCCTCGCGGCGTCCTGCGTGACCGAGGACGATCCGGACGAAGGTGGCACGGGCGGCAGCTCCTCTGGCGGCACCACGGCTACGGGCGGCGGCGCGGCGACGGGCGGCTCCGGCGAGGACGGCACTGGCGGGGCCGCCCCGGAGGGCGCCGTCGCCTGCCCGGACCCCACCGCGGCGTTGATCACGGATTTCACGCTCGCGGAGGACGCGACCGAGACGGCCCAGATCACCTGGGGCGACTTCACCGACACCTTCTCCGGGGGCACGCTGGTCTACCCGGACTCGCTCGGCTCCGACATGACGAGCGGCGCCTGGCACGTCAGCGGGGAAGTGGCGGACTACACGGGCTTCGGCTTCTATTTCAGCGTCCCGAGCGGCAGCTGCGGGCTCATCGATGCCTCCGCCTTCAGCGGGCTCTCCTTCACGGTGTCGGGGACGCTGCCGGAGGGACGCGCGCTCACGATGTGGGTCAGCACCGCCGCCACCACCGTGTCGACGGACTGGTACCTCGCGCACGACATCACCGACAAGGAGCCGGGGTTCGGGCGCTGCGAGCCGGCGGGCGACAACGAGTACGACGGCACCTGCGACAACGCGAAGGCGGAGATCCCGGTGTCCGCGTCGGCGACCACGGTATCGCTCGACTGGACGGACTTCACCGGCGGCAAGCCCGCGGGCGCGCTGAATCCGGCCGAGATCACGGGCTTCGGCTTCTTCTTCACCTGGGGTGGAGACGCCGACGCCGCCTACGAGGTCGACGTTACCGTCGACGACCTGTCCTTCATCGAGTGAAGTCGCTCGGCGGCGGGATCCGGTGGTGCCGGGTCCGAGCCCGGCGTCTGCGCCCGGCGCTTCCCCCCGCGGTCGGGGCGCCGGGCGCCGCGCTGTCCGCGCTGGAGCATCCGCGTCGTCAGGAGGTCGCATGAGATTCGGAGATGGGGCCTGGGCCATGCTGCCCGACGTCACGCCGACCTATCTCGCGCGCGTCGACGCGGTCGAGGTGGGCGTGCGGGAGGTGGTCCTGCACGTCTCCAGCCGCCCCGAGACGGCGCGCTGGGCCACCCTCGCCGGCCACATGTTCACGGTGCGGATCACCGCGCCCCTGGACGACGTGCTGCGGATCGAGGTCCTCCACCACCGCGGGCGCCGCCGCCGGGGCCCCGCGTTCGAGCTCGCGCTCGAGCCGGGTCCGCTGACGGTGGCCGAGTCGCCCACCGCCGTGACCGTGCGCGCGGGCGCGCTGGTACTGGAGATCACGCGCGACCCCTGGGGGATGCGGTTCGTCGACGCGGAGCGGGGCGAGCCCATCACCCGGAGCGCCCCCAAGGCCCTGGGGATGATGGACAAGGCAGGGCACGGCCGCTTCCTCCGCGAGCAGCTCGAGCTCGCCCCCGGCGAACAGGTCTACGGTCTGGGGGAGCGATTCTCCGCCTTCTGCCGCAACGGGCAGACGGTGGACATGTGGAACGCGGACTGTGGCACCTGCTCGGACAAGGGCTACAAGGACGTGCCCTTCTTCCTCACCAGCCGCGGCTGGGGCCTGCTCGTCAACTCACCGGGGCGCGTCTCCTTCGAGATCGGCACCGAGCAGGTGATGCGCGCCCAGTTCGCGGTCCCCGGCGAGGACCTGGACTACCTCCTGATCCGCGGCCCGCGGCCGCGCGACGTGCTGACCCGGCTCGGCGCGCTCGCGGGGCGGCCGGCGCTGCCCCCGGCCTGGTCCTTCGGGCTGTGGCTCACTACCTCGTTCACCACCGAGTACGACGAGCAGACGGTGCTGGGTCACGTGCGCGGGATGGCCGAGCGCCGGATCCCGCTGCACGTCTTTCACTTCGACTGCTTCTGGATGAAGGCCCACCACTGGGTGGATTTCCGCTGGGACGAGGCGGTCTTCCCGGACCCTGCGGGCATGCTCGCGCGGCTCAAGGCGCAGGGGCTGCGCGTCTGCGTCTGGATCAACCCCTACGTTGGGGAGCGGTCGCACCTGTTCGCGGAGGGCGTCGCCGGGGGCTACCTGTTGCGGCGACCGGACGGCGACGTGTACCAGCGCGACCGCTGGCAGGCGGGCATGGCCTACGTCGACTTCACGAACCCCGCGGCGGTCGCCTGGTACCAGGCGGAGCTCCGGAAGCTCGTCGCCATGGGCGTGGACGCCTTCAAGACCGACTTCGGCGAGGAGATCCCCACCGACGTCGCCTACCACGACGGGTCCGACCCCGCGCTGATGCACAACTACTACCCGTTCCTCTACAACCGGGCCGTGTTCTCGCTGCTCGAGGCGGAGCGGGGGGCCGGGGAGGCGGTGGTCTTCGCGCGCTCGGCCACCGCCACCTGCCAGCGTTTCCCCGTGCACTGGGGCGGCGACTGCTACGGCAGCTTCGGGTCCATGGCGGAGAGCCTCCGCGGGGGGCTCTCGCTCTCGCTCTCGGGGTTCGGGTTCTGGAGCCACGACATCGGCGGGTTCGAGGACAAGGCCCCACCGGCGGTCTACAAGCGCTGGGTCGCCTTCGGCCTTATGTCGTCGCACAGCCGCCTGCACGGCTCGAGCTCGGTCCGGGTTCCCTGGGCCTACGACGAGGAGTCGGTCGACGTCCTGCGCCGCTTCACCGAGCTGAAATGCCGGTTGATGCCGTACCTGATGGCGGCGGCGGTGGAGGCGCACGAGAGCTCGATCCCGATGCACCGAGCGATGGTGCTGGAGCACCCCGAGGATCCGAGCTGTCGCACCCTCGACCGCCAGTACTGTCTCGGACCGGGGCTATTGGTCGCGCCGGTCTTCCACGAGCGGCGGGCGGAGTACTACCTGCCGCGCGGGGAGCACCTGCACCTGTTGAGCGGTGAGGTGCGGGCCGGGGAGCGATGGGTTCAGGAGGACGTCGACTTTTTCACCGTGCCAGTCTACGTGCGGCCGAACGCGGTCATCCCGCTCGGCGACGACACCCAGGCGGTGGAGTACGACTACGTCGCCGGATTGTCCCTGCTCTGTGGCTGCCTCGACGGGGCGACGCCGATCACGGTGACGGTCCGCGATCGCCTCGGCGCCGAGGTCGAGCGCTTCACGCTCGAGCAGGCCGGCGCCCGGGTCACCGTCAGCGCCGCCCACGGCCGGGCCGACTATCGCGTCGTCCTTCCCTGGGCCAGCGCGGTGCGCGATCTCGAGGGGGGCGAGGTGGTCCCCGAGGCGGAGCGGCCGCCGCGGCGCCCCGGCGATCTGTCCGGCGGCGTCGTCATCCGGGCGACCAGCGCGCGCGTCGCGTTCACCCACGAGCGGAGGTAGAGCCATGAGCGCGCGGCCCCTCCTCATCCCCGGATGCTCGCGGCTCCTCCACGGGGGCGACTACAACCCCGACCAGTGGCTGGCCGAGCCGGCGGTGCTCGACGAGGACTTTCGCCTGATGCCCCTGGCCGGGTGCAACACCTTCTCGGTCGGGATCTTCGCCTGGGCGAGCTACGAGCGGGCGGAGGGGGAGCTCGACTTCGGCTGGCTCGACGGGATCATGGACCGCATGGCGGCGGCCGGGCACCGGGTGATCCTGGCCACGCCGAGCGGCGCCAAGCCGGCCTGGATGTCGCGGCGGTACCCGGAGATCCGGCGGGTGAACCGGGACGGGCTCCGGGAGCCGCACGGGGGCCGGCACAACCACTGCTTCCAGTCGCCGGTGTACCGGGAGAAGGTCCGCGCCATCGACGCCCGTCTCGCCGAGCGCTACGCGCGCCACCCGGCGCTCGGGATGTGGCACATCTCCAACGAGTTCAGCGGCGAGTGCTACTGTGACCTCTGCCTCGGCGCCTGGCACCGCTGGCTCGCCGCCCGCTACGGGACCGTGGACGCCCTGAACGCCGCCTGGTGGACCGCGTTCTGGAGCCACCAGTTCACGGCCTTCGAGGAGATCGATCCGCGCGACTCGAGCATCGACGGGATGCGCCTCGACCACCGGCGGTTCTGCACCGATCAGGTGATCGACTTCGTGCGCTGGGAGATCGAGGCGCTGCGCCGGCACTCCCCGGAGGTGCCGTGCACGACCAACCTGATGGGGGTGTTCCCGGGGGTTGACTACTCGCGGCTGGTCGAGGTGCTCGATCTGGTGGCCGACGATCAGTACCCCGGCTACGCCGAGGACGATCCGGAGCTATTGCCGCGCGCGGTCGAGGTGAGCTTCAAGGACGACCTCTTCCGTGCCTTCAAGCCCGACCGGCCGTGGATGCTGATGGAGAGCTGCCCCGACGCGCCCCAGTGGCGGGCGCCGGTGCGCCTGAAGCGGGCGGAGCTCCACCGCGCGGAGATGCTGCAGGCGCTCGGGCACGGGGCGGAGGGGACCTGCTATTTTCAGTGGCGCAAGGGCCGCGGCGGGTGCGAAAAACTCCACGGCGCGGTGGTCGATCACGTCGGGCACGAGCACACCCGGGTCTTCCGCTCGGTGGCGGCGCTCGGGCGAGACTACGCGGCGCTGACGCCGATCCTCGGCTCCGTCGTCGAGGCGGACGCGGCCGTCCTGTACGACTGGGAGGTGCGCTGGGCCTTCGAGGGGACGAGCGGCGTCCGCCACGTCGAGGACGCCTACCACCGGTATGCCACCGAGCAGTACCGGGCGCTCTGGGAGGAGGGCGTCAGCGTGGACGTCCTGGCGAGCGATCGCGATCTGTCGGGGTACCGGCTGGTCGTCGCGCCCCAGCTCTTCCTGCTCAAGCCGGGGGTGGCGGAGCGCCTGCGTCGGTACGTCGCCGCGGGGGGGGTGCTGGTCGGCTCGTTCTACCTCGGCCTGGTGGACGCGACGAACGCGTGCCTTCCCGGGGGATGGCCGGGCGAGGGGCTCGGCGAGCTGTTCGGGGTCTGGAACGAGGAGACGGACTGGATGGCCGAGGGCGCCGTGCAGCGCCTGGTGACGACGCCAACCGGAGCGGACCACGGCCTGCAGCCGGCCTACACGGCCGGGCGCGTGCGCGCCGTGCTGCACGAGCGGGGCGCCGAGCCCCTGGTGAGCTTCGGGGACGGCCCGTTCGCCGGCGCGCCGGCCCTCACCCGGCACGCCTTCGGCGCGGGCGCGGCGTACTTCCAGGCCGCCTGGCACGAGCCGGCACTCACCCGGGACCTCCTGCGGACCCTGATCGACCGTCACGGGATCCGCCGCGCGCTCGGGGCGGCGCCACCGGCGGGCGTCGCCGTCCAGCGACGGGTGGGCGGCGGGAGGGAGTGGCTCTTCCTCGAGAGCTTCGTCCCGGACGCGCGCGAGGTCGCGCTGCCGGAGCCGCCGTGGGTGGACGTGCTCTCGGGGCAGACCGCGAGCGGGACGCTCCGACTGGCGCCGTTCGGCTCGACGGTGCTCGTTCGCGAGGAGGGCCGGCGTGGGCGAGGGTAGGCTGGTCGCCCGATGACAGTGCGGGCGGTCGCGCTGGGGCTCGCGCTGGGGCTCTTGATCTCGGTCGGGACCTACTTCAACGACTGGGTCATCGGGCAGACGCAGCTCATTGGCAATCACCTGCCGGTGAGCGTGTTCGGGATCGCCGCGCTGCTGCTCTTCTTCCTCGTCCCGGCGCTTCGCGCGTGCGGGTGGCGGCGCGCGCTCGGCGGCCGCGAGGTGCTGGTGATCACCGCCATCGCGCTGGCGGCTTGCGGCTGGCCCGGGTCGGGCTTCTACCGGGGATTTACCACGGTGGCGGCGTTGCCCTCCCACTGGCTGAAGACGACCCCGGCGTGGCAGTCGAACGAGGTGATGTCCTACGTGCCCGGCGCCTCGGCCGAGCTCGGGCAGGGGCATGTGCAGGACTGGAGGGCGCTGTGCGCGGAGCTCGGGCGGGCCTCGGCGAGCCCCGAGCCGTCGCCGGCGCGTCGCCTCTGGGAGCGGCTCACCCCCGAGGGGCAGCGGCTCTTCGCGCAGGCGGCGCGCGAGCCGGGCGCGACGGCGTCGCTGGCGCCGGAGCTGACGCGGGCGCTGAACGAGGCGCTGCGGCAGCCCGACCTCTACGACCCCGCGGCGTTCGCCGCCGTCGCCATCCCACCGGCGACGCGCGCCTTGGTCGAGCGCGCGGAGCGGGGGCCGCACGAGACGACGGCGGCGAACCGCGCCCTCCTGGTGGTGGCCTTCCCGGAGGTCGTCCTCCCGCCGCCGCCGGGTGGGGGCTTCCTGGTCGCGGAGGGGAGGGCGGATCCCTTCGTGGTGGACACGCTGCTCCAGGGGCGGAGCCGGCACAGCCAGCTCGGCCTCGGCGCCATCCCCTGGGGCGCATGGCTGCCGACCCTCGGGCTCTGGGGCTCGCTCGCCCTGCTGCTCGGGGTCTGCGCCCTGGCGATGGCCTTGATCGTGCACCCGCAGTGGTCACGGCGCGAGCTGTTGCCGTACCCCATTGTCCGTTTCCTCGAGGAGGCGTCGGTGACCGAGCCCGGGCGCCGCCTGCCCGAGGTCGCGCGGAGCAAGCTCTTCTGGATCGCGCTGGGGACGCTGGTGGCGATCCATGGGCTCAACGGGCTGCACGCGTGGTTCCCCGAGGTGCCGGCGATCCCCAACAAGCTCGACTTCGGCCCCTTCGACCGCCTCTTCCCCAACGCCGTGCGCATCGACGGGCAGTACGGGTGGTTCACCCCGACCCTCTACCTGTCGGTGATCGCCTTCGCGTTCTTCCTCTCCACCAACGTCTCGTTCAGCCTCGGCACCTCGCACCTGCTGTTCTTTTCCCTGGGCTCGGCCCTGATCGTCAACGGGATCCAGATCGACTCGGGGCTTGCCGGACGCAGCAACATGCTGCGGACGGGCGCCTATTTCGCCGTGGCCATCATGATCGCGTACACGGGGCGCCGGTACTTCGCCAACGTGGCGGCGAGCGCCTTGGGGTGGCCGCGCGCCCCCGAGACGCCGGGGTACGCCACCCAGGCCGCGCGGGTCCTGCTGGTGGCGGCCCTGGCCGCGGTCCTCGTCCTCAGGACGGCCGGGCTGAGCCTGCTGCTGGCCGCGTGCTTCGTGGCGCTAGTGCTCATCACCTTCCTGGTGGTCTCCCGCATCGTGACCGAGACGGGCGCGTTCTTCGTGAACACCTCGTGGATCCCGGTGGGGGCCGTGGTGGCAGCGGTGGGCTTCGAGGCGATCGGCCCCACGGGCTTCATCGTGCTCGCCCTGGCCAGCGTGATGCTCATCATCGACTCGCGGGAGCTCTTGATGCCGTTCCTGTCCAACGGCCTCAAGCTCGCGGACCGGGAGGGCGGGGCGTCGCCCCCGCGCCTGGCGCCGTGGCTCCTGACCATGATGGTCGCGGGCTTCGTCGTCGCCGGGGTCGTCACCCTGTACCTTCAGTACAACCACAGCGTCACCCAGGTCGGCAACAGCCACGGCACCCACACGCTCCCGCGGTACGCGTTCGACGCCTTCGTCCGCTACGCCGCGGACAGCTCCGCCGAGGGGCGGATCGCCGTCGCCACCGGGGCGACGGGGTGGGAGCGCTGGAGCCTCATCCGACCCCATCACGACGCGCTCGGGTGGCTCGCGGGGGGGTTCGCGCTGGCCCTGGTCACCGCGGCGCTGCGGCTCCGGTTGCCGTGGTGGCCCCTGCACCCGGTGGCCTTCCTCGTCTGGGACACCTACCCCATCATCATGTTCGGGCCGTCCTTCCTGCTCGGGTGGGTGGTCAAGTCGGCGGTGGTCGGGACCAGCGGCGCGCGCGGCTACCATTCGGTCAAGCCGTTGATGGTCGGTGTCATCGCCGGAGAGCTCCTCTCCGGGCTGGGCTTCATGGTGGTCGGCGCCGCCTACTACTTCATCACCGGCAGGACTCCGACGGCGTACTCCATCTTCCCCCCATGAGCCGGATGCCACGCGCCGCCCTCTCCCCCGACGTCGACCTCACTCGCGCGATCGATTGGCTGGGGCTCCGCCTCCGCGTCCCCGAGGACTGGGAGATCGTGCGCCACGGGCTCGACCCCGCCCGCGGGCGCCTGGTCTGGGTCGACCGGCGCCGCGAGCGCCTCACCCTGGCCTGGAGTCGCTGCCCGTCCCGGCCCGATCTCGGTCGCGTGGTTTCCGACTACCGCTCCGTCCTCGCCGCCGAGCTCGGGGCCGCCTCCGTCCGCTCGCCGGTGGACCTCGGCGACTTCCGCGCCGTGGCGGCGGTTTCGGTCGAGACGGACCGCGCGGTCACGCGCGCGGTGCGCTGGGACGCGGTGGGAGGGCGCCTGCTGGAGGCGGTGGTGCTCGGCAGGGCCAGCGCGCCGGGGGATCGGGCGCTGCCGCGGCGGCTGCTCATGGCCCTTCACGTCTCCGACAGCGCCGAGGGGGCGCGCCGCTTCCAGGCGTTCGACGTGGACGTGGAGGTGCCGTCGGGGCTCCGCCTGGTCGCGCTGACGCCGCGTCCGGGCGACGTTGCCCTGACGTTCCGACCGGGCCAGATCTCGGCTCGCGGCGCGGGGCGGGGCGAGGCCACGCTGCGTCGCCTGGGCATGGCGGACTCGTGGTACGCGGGGGACCTCGAGGGGGTGCTCCGCCGGCAGGAGCCGGGGGCCCGCTTCGATCGGGTCGAGCGCCTGGAGCGGGATGGAGCCACGTCGCTACTCGCGACCGGCAGCGAGCCGGGGCCGCGGTGGCGGCGGGTGCTCCGCCGGCTCAGGGTGCAGCGCTCGCTCGCCTGGGAGTGCCCGGCGGAGAACGCCGTCTACCTGGTCAGCACGCGGAGCCCCGAGCGCTCGCCGCTGCTGCCGTCGGCGTTCTCCGTTCGCTGCCGGGAGGCCGCGTCATGACGGCGACGGCTCGCACCGCCTTCGACTCGGACGCCCTGCTCGACGCCGTCCCGACGCCGAACGCGGCGGTGCGTGCCGAGCGACGGGGCGCTGCGATCGTGCTCTGGGTCCCGCTCCAGCGGCGCTGGTGGAACCGGGGCGTCTTCCGCTGGCTCTGGCCGCTGCGCGAGGAGAAGGGGTACGCGCTCGATCGGCTCGGCCAGGAGGTGTGGGAGGCCTGCGACGGCGCCCGCCCGCTCGAGCGGATCGTGGAGGACTTCGCGCGCCGCCACCGCCTGCGCTTCCACGAGGCGCGCGTCGCGGTGCTCACGTTCCTGCGGACGCTGGTGGAGCGTCGCCTGGTCGCGCTGGTCGGGCCGGCGGCGGCGGGCGCGGCCGCGCCCGGGTCGTCGGTGGGGGAGGTCGCACCGTGAAGCCGCTGGTGGCGAGGAGTCCGGCGCGCCTCGGCCCGGCGCGCGCCCTCGAGCTCGCCTGGAGCGGGATGCGGTACCGGCTCTTTCGTTCGAGCGTGACCGTCGCCATCCTCGCGTTGGCGGTCGCCTTCCTCGCGCAAACGATAAGCCACGGGCTGCTCGGCGCGACGGTGCGGGGCGCGGTGACGCAGGAGCTCGAGCGCAGCCGTGCGCTCGGGCAGTACCTCACGCGGCTCTCCACCCCGGACTCGCCCGCGACCGTGCGGAGGGCGCTCGCCGCCGGGGACCGCTCCCGCCTCGCGGAGTACCGCGCGTGGGGCGCGCTGACCGACGCCGAGCTCGCCGCGGCCCGGGACGCGGCCGCGCGGCTGGCCGCGCTCATCGTCGCCCTCGAGCGGCTGCCGCCCGCGGCGCGCGCGGTGGTGCTGGCCGACCAGAGCGCCGACGAGGTGGTGGTCGGGCTCGCGGAGCCCGATGCCGGTCCGATGCTCTCTGCGCGGCTCGAGCGAGCTGGGGTGCGCCTCCCCGAGGCGGAGCCCGCAGCGCTGGCGGCGCTGGCGGCGTCCCTGCCGGTCCTCGAGCGCACGGTCGCGCGCGTGAGCGCCGGGCATGCGCGCGCCACGGAGGCGCTGGCGGCGGCCTACGCCCCCGACGCGCTACGGGCCGTGGCGGCCCGCGCACCCGCGGGGTTCGCGGCGCGGGTGCAGCAGGCGGGCTTCGCCTTCCCCGAGGAGGAGCTGGGGGCGCTCGCCGCGTTCGCGGGGCGCCGTGAGGATTTGCAACGTGTCGGGCGCCGGCTGCTCGAGCCCGAGGTGCGGTCCGCCGTGGCGCGGGAGCTCGGCGTCCCGGTGGGGGAGGTGGGGATAGAGGCGGTGGTCGAGCGGGTGCGTGGCGCTCGTCGCCTCGCGTGGCTCGCCGGCGTGCTGGCGAGCGGGGAGGCCCGGGCTGGGCTCACCGGGGAGCGGCTCGGCGAGATCCTCGCCGCGCATCGCCGGGAGCAGCGCCTCGCGAACACCGTGGACGGCGGCGGTGCAACCGAAGGACCGCGGCCGGAGGGGGGGGCGCTGCCCGTCCGCACGCTGGTCCTGGTGGGCCTGTCGTTTCTCGTCTGCGTGGTCGGCGTGATGAACGCGATGCTGATGAGCGTCACCGAGCGGTTCACCGAGATCGCGACCATGAAATGCCTCGGCGGTCTGGACGGCTTCATCATGGGGCTCTTCGTCTTCGAGGCGGTGATCCAGGGCCTCGTCGGGGGCGCCATCGGTGGGGTCCTCGGGTTGCTGCTCGCGATCCTGCGGGGCCTCGTCGAGCACGGCGCGCTGCTCGGCGCGGCCGCGGGGGCCGCGGGGCCCGTGCTGCTCGGCGTCGCCGGCGCGATGGCGGCGGGGGTGGTCCTGGCCGCGCTGGCCGCCGTGGGGCCCGCGTGGCTCGCGGCGCGCCTGGCGCCGATGGAGGCGATGCGTGTCGATTGAGCCGCTCCCGGGCGCGGACGCCGCGGCGTCGCCGGCCGCGGCGCGCCGCGCAGCGCGCGAGGCGCCGGCGCGGGCCGTGATCATCCGCACCCTGGGGCTCACCAAGACCTACGGCACCGGTGAGGCGGCGACTCACGCCCTGCGCGGCGTGGACACCGTCATCTACCGGGGCGAGGTCATCAGCGTGATGGGGCCCTCCGGCTCCGGCAAGAGCACCTTCTTCAACATGATCGGCGCGCTCGACGCGCCGAGCTCGGGTCGCATCCTCATCGACGACGTCGACGTGGCCGAGCTCTCCGCCGAGGAGCTCGCCTTCCTCCGCTGCCGCAAGATCGGGTACATCTTTCAGAGCTACAACCTCATCCGTTACATGACGGCGCTCGAGAACGTCACCGTGCCGATGGCGTTCGCTGGTGTGGCGGCGGAGGAGGCGCGGCGGCGCGGGATGGAGCTGCTGTCGCTCGTCGGCCTGGCGGAGCGCTGGTCGCACCGGCCGATCGAGATGAGCGGCGGGCAGCAGCAGCGGGTCGCCATCGCGCGCTCGCTCTGTAACCAGCCCAAGATCCTGCTCGCCGACGAGCCGACCGCCAACCTCGATCTGGTGACGGGGCAGGAGGTGCTCGACATCCTGCGCCGCATCAACCGGGAGCGAGGGGTCACGGTCGTCTGCTCGACCCACGATCACCGGCTCCTCGACGTCTGCGATCGCGTCATGTGGATCCGCGACGGGCGCGTGGCACGGGTGGAGCGCCGCGAGGATCTCCGCATCACGGTGGGTCGGATCGGAGGGGAGCCATGAACGGGCTCGCGCGCCTCCGCGGGAGCCGTGCTCTGGTGGCGGCGGCGCTCGCGCTTCTTCTCGTGATCGTCGTCCCGGCGGTGTCGTCAGCGGCGCCGGAGGGGAGCGCCGCGGCGCCGGTGGCGTCGGCGTCGCCGTCGGCCGCGGTGGACCCGGCGGAGGCGGCCTTCCTCGCCGATCTGAAGGCGCTCACCCAGGCGCCGCACCGCGTGAGCGGCTCGCCGGCGGGGCGTGCCGCTGGCGACACCCTCGTCGCGCGCCTGGCGGCGCTGGGGTTCGACCAGATCCACCCGCTCGAGTTCCCCGTCTGGTACATGCGCACGCGGCGCGCCGAGCTCACCGTGGCTGGGCGCCGTGTCGCGCTCGCGCCGCTCCGGCCCAACGGGGTGGCGAACGCGGTGACGCCCCCGGGCGGGGTCGAGGGCCCGCTTCGATACGTCGGGCGCGGCGCCCCCAGCGATTACGGGCAGTGGCGGCCCGAGGGCGCGATCGTGGTGATGGAGTACGATAGCGAGGCCGCCTGGGAGCAGGCGTTCGCGCTGGGCGCGGCGGCCGTCGTCTTCGTCGGGGACGGGGAGGAGACGCCCCCTCACCCCAAGCACGTCGGGTTGCCGACGGTGGAGCCGCGCTTCTACGCGGCGCGGGCCGCCTTTGCGGGCATCGATCTCGCGCAGGAGCAGCCAAGCGCCACGCTGGTGAGTCAGGTCACCTGGGAACTCGGGCGCGGGCGCGACCTCGTGGTCCGGGTCTCTGGCACTGACCCCGCCTTCGGCAGCGAGCGCCCGGAGGCCGAGGTGGTGGTACTGGCCGCGGCCTACGACAGCTACGGCGTCGTCCCGGAGCTCGGCGCCGGCGCCCGCGGCGCGGGAAACGTGGCGGCGCTGCTGGAGGCGGCAGCGGAGTTCTCGCGCGATCCTCCGCGCCGCGACACCTGGTTCGTCTTCCTCGATGCGCAGGCGCGGGCCCACCAGGGAGCGCGGACCTTCTACGCGGCGCTGGCGATGACGACCGACGCGGCGCGGGCGGCGCTCCAGGGCCTCCGCGACGAGCAGGCGCACGTGAGGGCCATGCGTGAGCTGCTCGAGCGGGAGGGGCTCGGGTTCGACGGCGGGGCGGCGGGCGTGGTGGCTGGGGTGCGGGTCGGGGAGTGGCTCACCGTCGCGCTGCGGAGCGAGGCCGGCTACGCGCGGGATGACGCGCGGCACACGCTGCAGTTGGCGCGCCTCGGCGGCGCGAGCGCCGATCCCGCCGCGCTCGCGGCGCTCGACGCGACGGCGCTCCGCTGGGACGAGGTGCGGCGGGCGCTCCACGGTGGGAACCTGGCCGCGCTCGTGGCCGCGCACGCCGCCGAGGATCCAGCCGTCCCCGGCGGCTTCGGCGCCATCCTCGGCGAGCTCTCGGCGCGGACGCTCGCCCGCTTCGACCGGCGCCTGCGGGAGCTCGACGCGGAGATCGTCGCGGCCGAGCAGCGGGGGCGCCTGCGCGAGGCGCTGGGGCTCGACGGCGCCGCCGTGCCCCCGTGGATCGCTCTGCACGCGACCTACGACCTCGGCGACCAGGGGGGCACTTGGGGCGTCGTGGTCGGCGACTCGACCCAGCAGCTGTTCCCCTGGCGCACGCCCCGGCCGGAGGGGGACACGCCGGGCTACTACGGTCGCGTCCTCAACGCCTTCGCGGAGGCCGTCGCGCTGGCCCGTCCGGACGGCTTCGATCGGCGCACCCTCGAGGACCCCGCGCTCGGTCCGTCCTTCGCGCCGGGGCATCGCGTCAACGGGGGCGCCATCGCCGGAGTGTACGGCTACTACAACGTGGCGCTGATGAGCGGGCACGACGCCCGGCCGCGCGATGGGCACCCGGCCGACACGCTCGAGCGCCTCGACTGGCGTGCCCTGCGGCGACAGGCCGCAGAGGCGACGCGGACCCTGCGCACCCTGGCGGACGGACCGGGTCTCAGCCTGCCCGCGGTGTTCACGCCGACCGCGCGCAGCAAGGCGCCGCGGTGGGTGCGCGGGCGCGTGGACGGCGACTACGCCGGCCTGGTGGTGTCGGGGGGGATCGCCGAGGATCGGCCGGCGACGGGGGCCATGGTGGCGCTCTGGCCGGGCAACTCGGCCTGGAAGGCGCAGCCCTGGACGACCCTGGAGGAGGCGACCAGCCTGGCCTCGTTCGAGCCCGTCGCCCTCGAGGTGGTGGACAGCAACGGTCGCTTCCCCGTCGTGGGGCTGCGCGACGACATGCACGAGCAGGTGACGACGCTCGGGGCCCTCTTCGACGAGCAGGGGTTTCCCAGCGCGCTCAGCGTCGCCGAGCAGCAGACCCAGGTCCTCTCGGGGGCGATGCGGATCAACCTCGTCATCGGCACCGGCGGGCGCTTCGTCACGCTGGTGACCCACGCCGCCGACCCGAGCACGCTCAAGGTGCTGAAGGCGTCGTCCGACGCGCCCTTCCGGGAGTCCCGGGCGCTCTGGGGGGTGCTCGACGGTCACGGGTTCTTCCACGTGTCCGACCAGATCGGCGCCTATCGCGTGAAGGTGTTCCAGCCCATGGGCCCGGTCGCCCTCGGAAACCTGGGGCCCGACCACGAGTACGGCACCGGGCTCGATCCGCAAGAGCTCCAGGGCGGGCGCGCCCTCGGCGAGCGGACGGCGGCCGACCTGTATGCCCTCAACGAGAAGCGGCTCGCCATCCTCCGGCAACACGGCGTCACCAGCGCCGATCTCGAGCGGCTTCACGGTCGCGCCCGGCGCCTCCAGGACCAGGGGCTCGCCGCGCGGTCGGTGGCGCTCCGCCAGGGGCTCCTGGCGCGGAGCGCCGCGCTCTCGCAGCGCGTCTACGCCCCCCTGCGGGAGGCCATGGACGACCTGGTCCACGCCGTGGTCGTGCTCCTGCTCCTGTCCATCCCCTTCGCCTTCGCGATGGAGCGGCTGCTCGTCTGCGCGAGCACCATCTACGGGCGGATCGCCGGCTTCGTCGCCGTCTTCCTGGCGACGTTCGGCCTACTCTTCTGGCTCCACCCCGGGTTTGCCATCGCGTCGACGCCGGTCATCGTGTTCCTGGCGTTCGCGATCGTGCTCTTGTCCGTGCTGGTCATCACCCTGGTCATCAGGAAGTTCAGGACCGAGCTCGCCGCGATGCAGGGGCAGAAGGCGGCGGCGCACGACGCGGGCGTGTCCCCGGCGGCGACGATGCTGGCGGCGATCGCCATGGGGATGTCCACCATGCGGCGGCGGCCGACGCGGACCTTCCTCACCGCCGCCACGGTCGTGATGCTGACCTTCACCATCCTCGCCTTCGCGTCCTTCAGCCGCACGGTGGGGGTGCGCGGCTTCTACGAGGGGCCCGCCGACGAGCGCGTCGCGCCCGGGCTGCTGGTGCGCAAGGTCGACTACTCGGCGATGCCAGAGGGGGTTCTGGCGACGCTGTTCGGTGAGGAGGGGGAGGGGGGCCTGGTGGCGCCCCACTACTGGCTGGTGGAGAAGGAGGCCAACGCCCCCCGGGTGACCGTCGCTCGCAGCGACGACGGCCGCTCGCTCACCGTCGACGGCGTGCTCGGCGTCCCCGCCGCGGAGCTGGGGCGCTGGCCCGCGCTCGCGCGGGCGCTTACCGCGACCGAGGGGCCCGCCGCTGCCGCCGCGCTGGCCGGCGGCGGCGTCCTCGTCCCGCCCATCGTGAGGGACGTGCTGGGGCTCCGGACCGGCGACTTCGTCCAGCTGTCGGGGCGCCGCGTTCGGGTGGCGGGGACCCTCGATGGCGCCGCGCTGCAGCGCATCAGGCACCTCGATCGGCAGCCCATCCTCCCGGTCAACTTCCAGGATCCGACGAGTCAGCTGCAGCGCCCTCCCACCTCGGGTGGCGGCGCCTCCGCCGAGCTCTTGTTGACCGACGACACCGTGCGCGATTTCGTCCACCTCGGCGGCGATCAGGTGGTGGTCGCGGAGGCGTCGGTCGTGAAGGCCCTCGGCGGAGAGCTCCACTCCATTTCCATCCACCCGGGGCCGGGCGTCGCTGCGCTGGAGCGCGGCCGGCGGCTGGCGGAGGTGGTGGTGATGCCCGTGTGGGCGGTGGGCCCGGAGGGTGCGGAGCGCCTCGTGCTGACCGTGCTCACCGAGGTCACGGGGGGCCTTTCGCTGTTCGTCCCGCTCTTGCTCGGAGGCCTCATCATCTTCGGCACGCTGCTCGGCTCGATCAGCGACCGAGAGAAGGAGATCTACACCTTCTCCGCGCTCGGGCTCTCGCCGAGCCACGTGGGGGTGCTCTTCTTCGCTGAGGCGGCGGTCTACGCGATCGTCGGCGGCGTCGGTGGCCAGCTCCTGGCGCAGCTCGTGGGGCTGGTGGTGACCTCGCTAGCGAACGCGGGGCGGATCCCGCCCGTCTCCATCAACTTCTCCTCCTCGAACTCGCTGTTCGCGATCGGCGTGGTGATGGTGACCGTGCTCGTCTCCGCGGTGTACCCGGCCCTGCGCGCCTCCCGGAGCGCGAACCCCGGCCTTTCGCGCTCCTTCGCGATCCCGCGGCCAGAGGGGGACGAGATCCGCCTCGTCTTCCCCTTCACGGTGTCGGCCTACGACGTGACCGGGGTGGTGAGCTACCTCGCCGAGCATTTCGAGAGCCACGACGACGCGGGGCTGGGCGGGTTCGCTGCGTCCGGGGTCGTGCTGGTGCGGAACGAGACCGATCACCTCGAGCTCTCCGCCGATCTGGCGCTGGCGCCGTTCGACCTGGGCGTCACCCAGCGGCTGCGGTTGACAGCGGTGCCCTCCGAGATCGAGGGGGTCGACGAGGTGGTCATCCTGGTGCGCCGGATGAGCGGCGCGGCCGCGGACTGGTGCCGGGCGAACGCGGTCTTCATGAAGGATCTTCGGCGGCAGTTCCTGCTTTGGCGCACCCTCTCGCCCGAGCTGATCGAGCAGTACCGGCGAGCGACGCTGGTCGCGCTCGGGGACGGCGCGACAGTCGGGGCGGAGGGAGGACGGGCCGATGGCTGAGCCGGCGGTGAGGCGGCGCCTGCTCGGTCGGGCGCGGGGCGCCGACGCGGATCTCGAGGAGCTCCGCGGGCTGATGACGCCGCCAGGGACCTTCGAGGACGGGTTCAGCTGGGCCGCGTTCTTCGGAGCCCTGTTCGTCGCGCTGCTGATGGTGCCCGGCTCGGTCTACATGACGCTGATCGCGGGCATGTCCGTGGGCCCGGCAGCGCAGTGGGTCACGGTCATCCTCTTCATCGAGATCGCGCGCCGGGCCAATAAGCGCCTCCGGCGGGCGGAGCTCTTCACCATCTTCTACCTCGCGGGGGCGGTGATGGTGACCGCCTCGATGGCCCAGGGGCAGTTCCACGGCGGGCTCAGCGCCCTGTGGTCGCAGTTCTTCGTCCAGTCCGACGCCGCTCGCGCCGCCGGGCTCGCCGACAAGCTGCCGTACTGGGTGGTCCCCTCCGATCCGGGGGTGCTCGAGCAGCGCTCGGTGCTGATCCGGGAGTGGGCGCCGGCGCTGGGGCTCGTGGTCTTCACCATGGTGATCGGTCGCATCGACAACATGGTCCTCGGCTATGGCCTCTTCCGCCTCGCGAGCGACGTCGAGAAGCTCCCGTTCCCGATGGCGCCGGTCGGAGCCCAGGGGGTGATGGCGCTCTCGGAGGAGCACGAGGAGGACGCGGCGGGGGGCGCGGCTCCCGCCGCGGCGAGCAGCTGGCGCTGGCGGGTATTCTCGATCGGGACCGTCCTGGGCCTCGCGTTCGGGGCTGTCTACCTCGGGCTGCCCACCATCACGGGGGCGCTGCTCGACCGCCCCATCACCATCCTGCCGTTGCCGTTCGTGGACTTCACCCCGCAGACGGCGCGCTTCCTGCCGGCGGTGGCCGTCGCGCTGGCCGTGGACCTCGGGATGGTGCTGCTGGGGATGGTCCTGCCGTACCGGGCGGTGATCGGCACCTCCGTCGGGTTGCTGCTCACCTTCATCCTCAACCCCATCCTGGCACGCCCCGAGGTGGGGGTGCTGCGCTCGTGGAACCCGGGCGACAGCATGCAGACGACCTTCTACAAGAACCAGATCGACTTCTACTTCAGCTTCGCCATCGGGCTCGGCCTGGCGATCGCCGTTGCCGGTCTGATCTCGGTCGGTCGGGCCGTCTCCCGGGCGCGGCGGGAGCGGCGCGACGCCGGTGGCGCTCGCACCGCGTTCGACGTGCCTCGCGGACGTGGCGACATCAAGGCGTGGGTCATCGTGCTCGCCTACCTCGCCAGCACGTCGATCTACGTGCTCGCCTCGACCTGGCTGCTCTACCTCGCCGACGGGCGCGTCTACTGGCCCGTCATCTGGGTGATGCTGGGGTACGCCTTCGTCTACACCCCGATCGTCAGCTACGTGACGGTGCGCCTCGAGGGGATCGCGGGGGAGGTATTGAACATCCCGTTCGTGCGCGAGGCGGCCTTCATCTTCTCGGGGTACCGGGGTGTGGCGGTGTGGTTCTTGCCGATCCCGATCCACAACTACGGCGCCATGACCGTCTTCTATCGGCAGTGCGAGCTCACGGGGACCAGCTTCCGGTCCATCTGGAAGAGCGAGCTCCTGTTGACCCCCATCATCATCGCGGGCTCGCTCCTGTTCGCCCACTTCATCTGGGGGCTCGGCCCCATCCCGAGCCCGCAGTACCTGTTCGCCCAGCAGTGGTGGGAGGTCACGGCCGCCCAGCAGGCGATCGTGTTCTCCTCCACGCTCGGGGGGTTCACCGAGTTCGAGGCCGCCTTCGACGCCCTCCACGTCGGAGCGGGGTTCGTCGTCGGCGGCGCGGTCTTTGCCGGCCTGTCCTTCGTCGGCGCGCCCATCTTCTTCATCTATGGGATCGTGCGTGGCCTGAATCAGACGCTGCCCTTCGTCGTCCTGCCCCAGCTCGTCGGCGCCCTGGTCGGGCGGTACTACTTCCGGCGCCGGTTCGGGGCGCGCTGGCTCGAGGTCGTGCCGGTCCTCTTCGCCGGATATAGCTGCGGTACGGGCCTGGTGGCCACGCTGAGCATCGGGCTCACCTTCGTGGCCAAGAGCGTCTTCACGCTCCCCTTCTGAACCCCGGTGATGACCGCGATGGAACCGACCACGCCAGCTGCCGCGCTCTCGAGCGGAGACGTCCCCCGAGGCGGGCGCCTGATCGAGGTCCGCTCGGTGTCGAAGCGCTACCGGCTCAAGGGGGAGACGGTCCACGCGCTGCGCGACGTGAGCCTCGACGTCCTGCGCGGCGAGTACCTGTCCATCATGGGCCCGTCGGGCTCGGGCAAGAGCACGCTCTTCAACCTCGTGGGGGCGCTCGATCGCCCGACCGAGGGGCAGGTGCGCATCGGGCCGCTGGATCTGACGACCCTGTCGAGCCAGAAGCTCGCCTACGTCCGCTGCCACTACATCGGCTACGTCTTTCAAGCCTACAACCTCATCCCGTCGCTGACCGCGCTCAAGAACGTGGCGCTCCCGCGCGTGTTCCTCGGCGCGTCGACCGAGGAGGCGGACCGGATCGCCGCTGAGCGGCTCGAGCGGGTGGGGCTCGGGCACCGCCTGACGCACCGGCCCGACCAGCTCTCCGGCGGTCAGCAGCAGCGCGTCGCGGTGGCGCGGGCGCTGGTCAACGATCCGACCATCATCCTCGCCGACGAGCCGACGGCGAACCTCGATCTGACCACGGGGGCCGAGATCATAGAGCTCATGAAGGGGCTCAGCGCGGAGCAGGGGGTCACCGTGATCACCGCGACGCACGACCACAAGATGCTAAAGAACTCGGATCGGGTGCTGTACCTCAGGGGCGGGGAGATCGAGCGGGTGGTGCCGCGAGCGGAGCTCGAGATCGAGGAGGGCCGGATCGTGTCCGGGGAGGAGGCGCTCGAGTGACGGGGGCGAACGGGCCAGGGGTGACGGCAGCCGCGGGCGTGCGCGGCGCTGGCCGAGCGCCGCGGCGCCGATCGGTGCTGTGGTACCGGGCCCCGGCGCGCCGCTGGGTCGAGGCGCTCCCCATCGGCACCGGTCGGCTCGGGGCAATGGTGTTCGGTGATCCGGTCAGGGAGCGCCTGGCGCTCAACGAGGACAGCTTCTGGGCCGGGGGGCCCTACGATCCAGCGGTGGCGACGGCGCCCGCCGCGCTCCCGGAGGCGCGGCGGCGGATCGCCGCCGGGGATCTGGCCGGCGCGGAGGCGTGGATCGACGAGCAGATGATGTCCCGGCCCCTGGTGCAGTGCCCGTACCAGCCGATCGGCGATCTCTCGCTGCGGTTCGCGGACGATGCACCGGTGACGCACTACCGGCGGGTGCTCGATCTGGACCGCGCCGTCGCCGCCGCCTGGTACGAGCGGCGTGGCGTGCGCTTCCGGCAGGAGGCGTTCGCGAGCGCGGCGGACGACGTCCTGGTGCTGCGGCTCTCGGCGAGCGCCCCCGGCGCCATCGGCGCGACGGTCCGGCTCGTCTCCCCGCAGGCGAGCTCGGTCGCGAGCGACGGGGCCGGGACGCTGGTGCTGCGCGGCGTGGGGCCCGACGGCCCCGGCGGGATCCCGGGTCGGGTGCGGTTCGAGGCGCGCGCGCTGGTGCGCACCAGCGGCGGCTCCGTCGTCCCCGGCGACGATGGGATCACGGTCGTGGCGGCCGACTCCGTCCTCGTCCTGCTCGACGTGGGGACCAGCTTCCGGAGCTTTCGCGACGCGGACGGGGACCCCTCGCGGGGGCCGCGCGAGCGCCTGGGCGCGGCGCTGGGGAGGTCCTTCGCAGAGCTGATGGACCGGCACGTGGCCGAGCACCGCCGTCTCTTCTGGCGGGTGGAGCTCGATCTCGGTCGCACGGACGCCGCTCGCCTCCCCACGGACGAGAGGCTCGCCCGCCACGCCGCCGGGGCCACGGATCCGGGGCTCGCGGCCCTGGCCTTCCAGTTCGGCCGCTACCTGCTCGCCGCCTGCTCGCGCCCGGGGACCCAGCCAGCCAACTTGCAGGGGCTCTGGAATGAGAGCCCCGACCCGCCCTGGGGGTGCAAGTACACGATCAACATCAACACGGAGATGAACTACTGGCCCGCCGAGATCACCGGGCTTGGCGAGTGCCACCAGCCCCTGCTCGACCTCGTCGGCGAGCTCGCCGAGACGGGCGCGCGTACGGCCCGGACGCACTGGGGCGCGGGGGGCTGGGTGTGCCACCACAACACCGATCTCTGGCGCGCCACGGGCCCCGCGGACGGCGCCCGCTGGGGTTTTTGGCCGACGGGGGGCGCGTGGCTCTGCCGACACCTCTTCGAGCACTTCGAGCACACGGGGGACCGCGCGTTCCTCCGGCGCTGCTACCCGCTATTCCGCGGCGCCGCCGAGTTCTTCCTGGACACGCTGGTAGAGACACCGGACGGGCGGCATCTGGTGACCTCACCCTCTCTCTCGCCCGAGAACGTGCACCCACAGGGGGCCAGTGTCTGCGCGGGCCCGACCATGGATGGTGAGATCCTCCGCGAGCTGTTCGGCCACCTGCTCGAGGCGGCGTCGGTGCTGGGCCTCGCCGACGAGCTCCTCCCCCGCGTCGAGGCGGCGCGAGCGCGGCTGCCGCCGCTCCGGATCGGGGCGGCCGGTCAGCTCCAGGAGTGGCTCGAGGACTGGGACCTGGCCGTCCCCGAGCCGCACCACCGCCACGTCTCGCACCTTTACGCGCTCCATCCAGGGAGCGAGATCACGCCCCGCGGGACGCCCGCGCTCGCCGCCGCCGCGCGCCGGACCCTCGAGCTTCGGGGTGACCCTGGCACGGGGTGGAGCCTGGCGTGGAAGATCAACCTGTGGGCGCGCCTCGGCGAGGGCGAGCGCGCGCACGACCTGCTGGGGCTGCTGCTCGGCCCGGAGCGGACCTTCCCCAACCTCTTCTCGTCCCACCCGCCGTTCCAGATCGACGGCAATTTCGGCGTCACCGCCGGCATCGCGGAGATGCTGCTGCAGAGCCACGCGGGGGAGATCGAGCTGTTGCCGGCGCTGCCGGCGGCGTGGCCCGCGGGCCGCGTTCGCGGCCTCCGGGCCCGCGGTGGATGGGAGGTGGACCTGGAGTGGGCGGCGGGACGGCTGGTTCGCGGACGGCTCCGTCGGGTGGCGCCCGGCGACGGCCGCCCGCCGCGCTGGCGCGTGGGCGCCGGGAACGAACGGGACGTGGAGGTGATCGATGAGCCTATTGCCGGCTGAGCTCGAGCGCGCGTTCGCCGCCGAGTACGGGCGCCCGGCGCGGCTCTTCTCGGCGCCCGGTCGCGTGAACTGGATCGGAGAGCACACGGACTACAACGACGGCTTCGTGCTGCCCGTCGCGCTCGAGCGGCGCACGCACGTGGCGGCCGCAGCTCGGGACGACCATCGCCTGCACGTGTTCGCCCAGGATCTCGGGGAGCGCGCCAGCGTCTGGCTCGACGACCGCCCCCAGCCGGACGAACCCCGCTTCATGGCCTACGTCGCCGGCGTGGCCCGCACCCTCGCCGCGCGCGGCTTCCCGGTGGGGGGAGCGGATCTGCTCGTCCAGAGCGAGGTCCCCATCGGCGCGGGCCTCTCGTCCTCGGCGGCGCTCGAGGTCGCGGTCGCCTTCGCGCTGACGGCGCTCTCCGACCGCGCGATCTCGCCGCTCGAGCTGGCGCTCGCGGCGCAGGCGGCCGAGCACGAGTATGCCGGCACTCGCTGCGGCATCATGGACCAGTACGTCGCGGCGCTGGGGCGGGCGGGGCACGCGCTGCTCATCGACTGCCGGTCGCTCGAGGCCACCCTCGTGCCCCTCGCGCTCGGGACGGCGACGCTACTCGTCTGCGACTCGCGGGTGCAGCACGAGCTGGTGACCTCGGCCTACAACGAGCGGCGCGCCGAGTGCGAGCGGGGCGTCGCCGTCCTCGGCGCGGGTGATGCCCGCGTGCGCGCGCTTCGGGACGTCTCCGTGGCAGAGCTCGAGGCGCGCCGGGGGGAGCTTCCCCCGGTGACCTACCGGCGCTGTCGCCACGTCGTCACCGAGAACGCGCGGACGCGGGCCGCGGCGGCCGCGCTCGGGGCCGGCGATCTCGCTGCGGTCGGGCGGCTGATGGCAGAATCGCACGCCTCGCTGCGCGACGACTACGAGGTGAGCTCGCCCGAGCTCGATCTATTGGTGGAGGTGGCGACCGAACACCCGGGCGTCTACGGCGCGCGGCTCACGGGGGCGGGCTTCGGCGGCTGCACCGTCACGCTGGTCGAGTCCGCGGCGGTCGAGGGGCTCGCGGCGGCGCTCGGGGCGGCGCTGCGGGGCCGCTTCGGGATCACCCCGGCGCTCTTCCCCACCGGCGCGGGCGACGGAGCGCGGGAGGACTGACGCCCGCCCCGCGCTCCGACGCTGGAGCGCCGAGGTGCGCGCTTGAAGTCGCTCACTTCGGCCGCGATTTCAGCAACACGGCAGCGTCTGAATCGCGCTAGAAGGGTCAGGTGACTTGGCCGACGGGCCAGGGCGGTTGGATGCCTCAGCCCCGAGCATGTCGCCGGTGAAGCCCACGTCGTGGTGGTTCGGTCCTGTCCGTCCTGGAACCCAGCCCGGGTCGGGGTTCGCGGTGCTCCGCGTGTTCATCCTCGCCGTCGCCGAATTGGCATGTGCGCGCGAGGCTCCAAGACCCAGCGCCACCAACCACGCGCCAGCGGACGCCGCGTCGAGCTCCACGCTCCCGCCGAACGGAGCCCCCGCACGCTCGCCGGACCGCGACAGCGACGGCTGCTCGCGAAGCCGCACCCAACGCGAAGACGGGGCCCCCTTCTGGCCCGTCTGGGAATTCCGTGCGCTCGCCGCGGTCGAGGCCCCCAATCTTGGCGGGATGTCCCAGCCGTGGGACGAATTGGCCGAGGCTGCCAAGCCCCGCGTGGTCCTGACGGGGCGGGCGGCGTTGGACCGGCCTCCCGCCCTCGCGTCGGACCGTCCCTGGTGGCTGATCGTGGCCAGTTTTGAGCTCGCCGACCCGGGGAGTGCACGCCAGGCCGAGAGCCTCGCGTCCGAACTGCGCGAGCAAGGATGGCCTGGCGCCGAGGTCATCGACAGTCGTGCGGGGCGAAGGCTCGACTGCTGCTACCTGGTCGTGAGCGTTGGTCGGTACGCGACGAAAGACGCCGCTGAGCAAATGCGGCGGCGTCCTTCGACCGAGCGCAGCGCCGTCATCAGGCGCGCCCTTTGAGCGCCGAGGGGCTCGCGCGGCGACCGGGCTGGCTTCGCTGCCGTTCCCGCGGTACGGCCTCTCCAGACGCTCCACCCAGCTCCTCCTCCATGCCGACCGACATCGCCGATGCTCGAGTGGTTTCTATCGACGGCGCGTGGAACTTCCGCGACGCTGGCGGGTATCGCACGGTATCGGGGTCGCGGGTCAAACGACGTTCCCTGTACCGTTCGGATGCGCTCCACCGGCTGACAAGGGCGGGTCGGGATGCCTTGGGAGCGCTGGAGCTCCGCGCGGTCTGCGATCTCAGGATGCCAAATGAGCGTCGTGGGATGCTCGATCGCCTGCCCGTAGAGGGGAGGGTTCGTTCCCTTCACCTTCCGCTCTATCCCGTGCCGGGTATGGATCCCACCATGGCCGAGCGGCTGTGGGGCTTCCTCTCCGGTAGGATCAAGGTGACGGACTACGAGGCGATCGTCGCGGACAGCTACCGCCACCTCGTCCGCACGCAGGCCGCGCAGCTCGGCCGCGTCCTGGCGCTGCTCAGCGAGAAGGACAACCTTCCCTTGCTCGTGCATTGCCGAGGGGGCAAGGACAGGACCGGGCTCGTGGTCGCCCTCGTGCATCTCCTCCTGGGCGTTAGCCAGGAAGACGTCTTCGATGATTTCCTCCTGACCAACCGCGCGGTCGCCCAGAACCGAGCGCGCCTGCTCAGGGGGCTGCGCTGGTTCACCCTCTTCCAGGTCCCCTCGGCGGAGCTGGCGCACGTTCTCGAGGCGCGTCCGGAGCACCTGCAAGGTGCGCTCGAGCTGATCGGCGAGCTCGGCCCTTCGCTGACTCAGTACCTCGTCGAGGCGGCGGGGCTCGAGCCGGCAGCGATCACCGCCCTGCGCGAGAACCTCCTCGAGTAGCGGGACTGCACCGTACCCTGCGCGCCGCGGCATGCTGGAGCTCCCTGCGCGCCGGCTGAATGGTTTCGGGAGGGCCTCAGAGGCAGCGCACGAGCGCCGTCCTGGCCCCGTCCAGCACGTGAGTAACCGCTGGAAATCATGAAGTTATCAGGATCCCCTTCCCGACACGGGGGCCCTGCTACCCCCGGATGGGCAGTTCACGAATAGGCGCTGGCGGTGGCCGCGAGGCTGCGCGAGCAGTCGTCGCTCCGCGCGGCGGCGGTCGGGAACAATCGCCGGCGCACCGCGCGCACCGCGCGCAACCGCCTGCTCGCGCTCCTCGTCGACCGCATCGGGCGGGCGCGGCGAGCCCTGCGCTTCGTGTTCCGCCATCACGAGGACATCGCGAAGCTCGCGAGCAGCGACTACCAGCGCCGTCGCCGCGCCGCCGCGCGGGCCGCGCGTGGGGCCCGGCGCGCCTCCTGACGCCCCACCAACCCGAGCGCAGCCTCCACGACCTCGTCCGGGCTCGACAGCAGGATGCGTACACGCCCCCTCTGTCCCTCCGGTCGTCCCCGAGCCGCCGGCGTGAACGGACGAGATCAGGGCTTGTGGTGGAGGCGCGCGAACCGCCCTGGCGGCAAGCCCATGACCTTGCGGAACACGCGCGAGAAGTGGAACGGATCGCTGAAGCCGAGCTCGTCGGCGACCTGCTTGACCGAGACGCCGTCGGCCAGGAGCCGGTCGGCGGCGTGCGTCATCTTCTGCTTGAGTAGATACTGGTAGGGGCTCTGCTGGTCGAAGCGGCGGAACAGGCGGCACACGTAGGCGGGATCGACCTGACACTCCCGGGCGAGCTGGTCCAAGGTCGCGACCTTGCCCCAGTGACGCTCGATGTGCTGGCGGCAGCGGAGGTAGGTCGCAAAGGCGGCACCCCCGGCGAGGCCGTGGGCGACCGAGGCCTCGGCGATCCGGAGGATGAGCTGCTCGAGCACCAGCGCGGCGATCTGGGCGGTGAAGGCGGTGCCGCGCAGGCCGGTGCGGATGAGCTCGTCGTAGAGCGCGACGAGGTCGCTCGGCGCGGAGGTGTGGACGACGCTGCCCGGCGCGGGGCCGTACTGGCGGAGCAGCTCCCCGGCTTCAGTGCCCGCCATGCTGACGAAGTACTTGACCAGAGTGGCGCGGGGGTCGGTCGTGATCCGGTGCGGGACGCCGGGTCCGTAGGCGAAGAGCGTCCCCGGCGTCAGCGGGTAGCTGGTTTCGCCGAGCACCAGGCTGCCCTCGCCGCTGGCCACAAACTCGACCGTGTAGTAGGCGAAGTCGTCGCGCTGGATCACGTAGTCTGGCGCGCAGTGCTCGCACCCGCCGCAGACGACGGTGAGTCGCTGCGGGGAGTCGGGATCGAGCGAGAGCCAGAACCGGCGAGCGGACGAGATCTGCGCCGAGAAGAAGCCGGGCTCCGTCGGCGTCGTCGGCGACGGAGCGCCGTCACCGGTTTCGACGGGCGCACGCAGGGTCGGCGGGACGCCACGATCACTCCGAGCTCCCATGTGGAGAAGGGTTGTCCGGGCCGCCGTCGACGGTCAAGCCAACAATCTTCATGCGCCGGGCAACTTCCCCCATGTGCAGCGTCGCGGCCCGCACCGACAATGGATCGTCGCGGCGAACCGCCCGCCAGCAAGGGAGCGAACGGTCCCTCGGGTCCCGTCGGGCTCGCTCGCCCGCGGCCCGGCGCCACCGATGGGCGGGCCAGACTCGACGGAGTCTACCGCGCCGCCGCCGCTCGGTCGATGATGCCCTCGCGGGTCGGCCGAGGCGGCCGGGGGCCTCGCCGGGCCGCAACCGCTTGAGACGACCGTGAACGACCAGGACCGAACCCGGGAGCCCGCGCGCGCGCATCGGCGTGGAACCGTCCTCCTCGCGGGGGGCGCCGGCGGGGACCGTGGTCGTCGGCGGTCAGCCGAGGTCCAGGCGGCGCCGCAGGGCAGCGCGCGACCGGTCGAGATCCCCGGGGGTCTTGATCGGGTAGAAGCGTCCGTGGCGGCCCTCGCGGGGGACGCGGAGCAGGCCGAGGCGCAGCAGTGGTCGGCCGGAGGCGTCCTTCGCGCCGCTCGCCTCGCAGGCAATCGCCTCGAACTGCAGCGCGGGCGCGCCGTCCACCTGCTTGTGCACCGGGAAGAACCGCATCGGGATCGGCCGGTCGATGGCTGCCGTGTCGAAGAGCAGGTTGTTCGTCTGAAAGTCGGGCAGCGTCTCCTGCACGCCGGGTGGGAAGCGAAAGCCCTCGACCACCATCAGGCGACCGTCCACGGTCACGGGGGCGCCGCCGGCGTCCCAGGCACCGTTCGCATCGCACCGGCGCTCGGTGAGCTCCAGCGTCATCTCCCAGCCCTGCTCGACGTGGTGGCCGATCAGCACCGGATCGATGGTCGCTCCCAGGTTGTCGACGTTGGAGAAGAGGACGTGGCGGACGCCGCGCTCGCGGAGCCGCGCCAGCACCCCGCTGTCGCGGATGGAGCGGAAGAAGTCGCCGTGGCCCGGCGCGTAGTAGCTCGGCTTCCCCTGGCCGTCGATGAAGAGGCCGCCCGTCGGGGTGAGCCGGATCGAGATCGACTGGCAGAAGGAGACGACGTCCTCCGGCGCGAGCCCCCAGCGCCCGTGCGCGCCCAGGTGGGCGGCGGTTGCCGCGTCGGTCGCGAAGCTGTTCATGAGCACCAGCGGCGGCACGCGCCCCCAGCGGGCGCCGGCGCGGGCCAGATCGCGCGCCTTCAGTCCGAGGAAGCTCCAGCCGTCGCACGCCTCGACCGTCCCCTTCACCACGCCCCCGAAGCGGGTCGCCATACCGCCGTTGAGGACCACGACCCCGATCTCGCCGCGGGCGAGGGCTCGCTCGCCGATGGTGCGGGCGGCGCGGCCGGCACGCGATTCGTGATCGACCGCGAGCACCTCGCGCGCGGCCTCGATGCGCCCGCGGACGAGCGCCGCGTCGGCCGTCGCCTCGCCCCGAGCGGCGGCGGCGACCTCGCGCAGGAAGCGATCCCGGTCGAACCGGAAGCGGGCCAGCAGTTCGACGTCGAGGCGGGGATCGTCCAACGGGTCCATGGGTCACGCCGGAGGGGGCGCGCTCGGTGCAGTCAGCAGGCCGCCCCGGGTACGGACCCTCGCCCATACCACGCGCCTTCTGGCACAACGAGATGGAGAAACGAAGCATGCGCCAGCCAATGCGGAGTCGAGACGAGAAGGTCCTGCTGATCACCTTGGTGGCGGTGATCGCCGCCGCCTGTTGCCCCTGCTCCGGCGTACCCCCGCAGGCGGCCACGACCGGTGCGGGCGCGGCGACGACGGCGACCGGGCCCATCCAGGTGGCGGATCCGATCCCGTACGCCTGGAAGAACGTGGCCATCCTCGGCGGCGGCTTCGTCACCGGGATCGTCTTCAACGAGACGGAGAAGGATCTCGTGTACGCGCGCACCGACATCGGCGGCGCGTACCGGCTCGCCGCCGACCAGAAGCGCTGGCTCCCCATCACCGATCAGCTCCCGCGGCAGCAGTCGAACTTCCTCGGCATCGAGAGCCTGGCGACGGACCCGGTGGATCCGAACCGGGTCTACCTCGCTGCTGGCACCTACACCCAATCCTGGGCCGGCAACGGCGCCGTCCTCCGCTCTAGCGATCGCGGCGAGACCTGGGAGGTCGTGGACTTGCCCATCAAGTTCGGCGGCAACGAGAACGGCCGCGGCAACGGCGAGCGGATGGTGGTCGATCCGAACGATCATGACGTCGTCCTCTGCGGGACGCGCAAGTACGGATTGTGGCGCAGCCGGGACGCCGGGGCGAGATGGGACGAGTTCGGGCGGTTCCCCGTGAAGGAGGAGCCGCTCGGGGTCGGCATCACCTTCGTCACCTTCGACGCCCGGAGCGGCACCAAGGGCAAGCCGACGCCGGTGATCTACGCCGGCTTCGCCAGCGCGGAGGCGGGGCTCTACCGCTCCGAGGACGCGGGCAAGACCTGGCGGGCGGTGCCCGATCAGCCCACGGGGTTGATGCCGAGCCACGGGGAGCTGGACGCGGAGGGAACGCTCTGGCTCAGCTACGGGAACCTGCCGGGCCCGAGCGACGTCGTCGATGGCGCCGTTTACAAGTACGAGCCGAGGGCGAAGCGCTGGTCGAACGTGACCCCGATCCTGCCCAAGGACGACGACAAGTTCGGCTACGGCGGGCTGTCGGTGGACGCCAAGCACGCGGGCAAGGCGATGGTGGTGACCATCGATCGGTGGGCCCGGGGCGACGAGGTGTTTCGGACCGCGGACGGGGGCAAGACCTGGATCGCCCTCGGCAAGACCGCGCGGTACGACGACGCCGGCGCCAAGTACCTGTACTGGGGGCGCGAACAGAATCCGGCGGGGCTGAGCAAGTCGGGGTGGATGGCCGAGGTGGCCATCGATCCGCACCGGTCCGAGCGCGCAATGTACGTAACGGGGCAGGGGATCTGGCAGAGCCTCGACGTCAACCAGGCCGAGGCGGGCAAGCCGACCCACTGGCGGTTCTTCAACGACAACTTCGAGGAGACCGCGGTGAACGACCTGGCCAGCCCGCCGTCGGGGGCGCCGCTCTTGAGCGTGATGGGCGACATCTGCGGGTTCCGGCACGACGATCTCGACCAGCCGTCGCCGGCGGGGATGTTCCAGAACCCCATCTTCGGCGGCGGCACCAGCCTCGACTTCGCCGCCGCCCGACCCGAGGTGGTGGTGCGCGTCGGGCACCACGCGGAGAAGCAGTGGGGCGCGCTGTCCAAGGACGGCGGCACCACCTGGACGCCCTTCGCGAGCAGCCCCGAGGGCGCCCAGGGCGCGGGGTCCGTCGCGATCAGCGCCGACGGGACGAGCATCGTGTGGGCGGCAAAGGGCGCGGCCACGGCGGTGTCGACGGACGACGGCAGGACCTGGCGGGCGAGCCGGGGGCTCCCCGCCGCGGCCACGCTCCCGGACTGGGCCCCGACGAACTTCCGGGTCGCGGCCGACCGCGTGAACCCGAAGACGTTCTACGTCTACGATGCCGCCACCGGGAAGGTGCACGTCAGCACGGACGGCGGCTCGAGCTTCACGGTGAGGACGGCCGTGCTGCCCGCGCTCCCGGAGTACGCCCTGCCGCCGAGCTCGGCGCGGGCCGCGCTGGGCGTCGAGGGCGAGGTGTGGTTCACGACCGGCAAGGAGCTGTACCGGACCCGTGACTCGGGCCAGTCGTACCAGATGGTGGACGGGGTGAGCGAGTCGTTCGGCGTCGGCTTCGGCAAGGCACCGGAGGGCAAGACGTTCCCGGTCGTCTTCCTGAACGGCACCATCGGCGGCGTCTCCGGGATCTTCCGCTCCGACGACGGCGGGGCGACCTGGGCCAGGATCAACGACGACCGGCACCAGTTCTCCACCGCGGGGGTGATCACCGGCGACCCGCGGCGGTTCGGGCGCGTCTACCTGGGGACGCATGGGCGCGGCATCCTCTACGCGGATCCGCGCTGACGGGCCCGTGTTCTCCCGGGGGCTCGAGCGCCCCCGGGCCCGCGCGTGGGCGGCTTTCGTCGGTCGAGAGGATGCGCTATTCAGCGCCGAGAAAGGACTGAATGCCATGATCCCCCTCGCGCTCTCGATCCGCCCCTGGCGCGCGCTCGGTGCGCTCGCGGTCGTCGCGCTCGCCGCGGCTTGCGGGACCGCGCAGCTCGGCGCCACCGACGCGAACCTGGCTTCGGCGCGCGTCGGCGCGATGCCAGGATCCGACCTCTACGGCGCCCACTGTGCGTCGTGTCACGGGGCGCGCGGGGAGGGGACGGGGCGGGCGCCATCCGTGATCGGCGTCGGCGCGCTCCCGGTCTACCCGAGCGATCACAGCCGCGCGACCAACTCCGCCTTCGCCGACCCGCAGTCGCAGGAGGAGGAGTCCCGGGCTCGTCCGGCCGGCGCCCCCTCGCGCGAGCCGTTTCGAACGGCGGCGGATCTCCAGCGGTACCTGGCCGCGGAGATGCCCCTACCCAAGGAGAAGGTGGGGACGCTCTCGGAGGACGAGTACTGGTCGCTGGTCACGTTCATGCTGATCGCGCACGGCGTCGATGTGCCCGGGGGTGGCGTCACGGCCGCCAACGGCGCCTCGGTCCCCCTCCGCAGGTAGGGCGGCGGGCTCGGGCGGCGTCACCGCGGGCGAGGGTCAAGGCGCGGCGTCTGGTTCGGGGAGGCGCTCCCGAAAGCGCTGGTAGGTGGCCTCCCAGCGCGCGCGGTCGGAAGGGTGGTACTCGTCGAAGCGCTGGCCGCGGTGGACGAGCGCGCGCGCCTCGTCGAAGTCGCGCGCGAGCCCGGCGGCCAGCGCCTGGGCCATGAGGTTGCCAAGCGAGGTCGTCTCGACCGGTCCCGCGAGCACCGGCCGGTCGCAGAGGTCGGCCGTGAGCTGGCAGAGGGTCCGGTTGCGCGAGCCGCCGCCGACGACGTGGATCACGTCGATCCGGTGACCTCCGATCTGCTCGAGCAGGTCGAGGGTGTGCCGGTACTTGCACGCGAGGCTCTCCACCGCGACCCGGAGGACCTCTCCGGGCGAGGTCGGGGCCCTCTCGCCAGCGTGGACGCAGAGGTCGCGAACGGCCTGAGGCATGTCGCGGGGGCTGACGAGACTGCGGTGATCGGGATCGATCACCGAGAAGAACGGCCCCGTGCGCTCCATCAGCGCCTCCAGCGCGGCGTAGTCGAGCCCCGAGCCGGCGCGGGCCCAGGCGCGGCGGCACTCCTGCACGAGCCAGAGGCCCGTGATGTTCTTGAGCAGCCGGGTGGTCCCGCCCACGCCGCCCTCGTTGGCGAAGCCGGCGGCGCGGACCCGATCGGTGAGCAAGGGCGCAGGCAGTACCACGCCCATCAGCGACCAGGTCCCCGAGCTGATGTACGCGGCTCGGCTGCCGGTGAACGGGACGGCCGCCACCGCGGACGCCGTGTCGTGGGCGGCGGGTGCGATCACCCGCGTCCCCGCTAGCCCCGTGGCCGCGCGGATCGCCGGCAGCAACGGACCGAGCGCGGTCGCGGGCGGGACCAGGGGTGACAGGATAGACGTCGGCAGCTCGAGCTCCTCGAGCAAGTCCGAGGCCCAGGCGTGGCTGCGCTGGTCGACCATCTGCGAGGTGGTCGCGATGGTCTGCTCGCTGACCGCCTCGCCGCCGAGCCAGTAGTGGAACAGATCCGGCATCATCAGCAGGCGGTCGGCTACCCAGAGCGACTCGGGGCTGCTGCGGGCCAGGGCTACCAGCTGGAAGAGCGTGTTGAAGCGCATCGGCTGAAGTCCAGTGCGCTCGAACAGCGACCGCAGCGGAACCCGTTCAGTGACGAACTCGACCACGCCCGCGGTGTAAGGATCGCGGTAGTGACGGGGGTTGCCGAGCAGGGAGCCGCCCCGATCGAGCAGGGCGAAGTCCACCCCCCAGGTGTCGACGCCGACGCTGGCGAGCTCTCCGTGCCGACGCCGCGCCTCGCCGAGCCCGCAGAGGATCTCCTGGAAGAGGCCGAGGACGTCCCAGTGGACCTGCCCGCGCACCGTGACGCCGGAGTTCGGGAACCGATGGACCTCGTCGAGGGAGAAGGCGCCGTCACCGAACGTGCCAACGACGACGCGACCGCTCTCGGCCCCGAGATCGATGGCGGCGGCTCGCCAGGCGCTCACCGGCCCCCCGTGGACAGAGAGAGGCGGGGCTCGACCTGCCACGCCCGGCAGATCTCGCCGAGTTCGTCGCTGGTGAGCCCGGTCGCCCGTCCCCCCAACGTCAGATCGAGGACCTCGTAGCGCGCGGCCGTCTCGAGGTACTCGACCAGATCGACCGCATGCTCGAGGGAGCGGGTCGAGCGCGCCATCACCCCGTGCTTGGCCCAGACGACGAGGGAGCGCTCCCGGAGCGCCGCCCGGGTCCCCTCCATCAACGCGTCCGATCCGGGCACCCTGAAGGGGACCACCCCGACGCCCTCCGGGAAGTTGAGGATCGTCTCGGGCTGCCAGCGCAACAGGCGGTGGCTCAGCGTGCCCGGGTCCTGGTACGCGTCGAGGTGGCTCAGGTACGTCAAGTGGCGCGGCTGCGCGTGGACTACCGCACAGTAGTCACCGCCCGCCGACCGGAGCTGGTCCTGGTGCACCACCAGGTGCGACGAGAGCTCGCTGGTGAGCCGTGCGAAGCGGCGCCGCGGCGTCGTCAGCAGGTGCGCGGTCCGCCCCCCGTCGTCGATGACGACGCAGCCGAGGCTGGCGCCGGGGTCGTCCGCGACGTCGCGCAGGCGCTGCCCGGATCCGGTCACCACGAGCCAACCCCCCGCGAGCCGAGGGACCGGGACCGGCAGCTCGAAGGGCTCGGCCGAGGCGAACTCGGGCGGCGGCGTCGCGTCGTGGCCGACGTAGACCGAGAGGTTGCCGGCGGCCCCCTCCGCCGCGCCGATCCGCGCGAGGAAGCGCCCCGCGCTGCCGATGTCGGTGAGGGTGCTGGCGATGGTGTGCTGGCTCGGCATGGGCTCCTCGACGCACGGCGGGCGCCGCTCGCGCGAGCATCCCGGCGCGGCCCGACCGAGGCAAGCGCGGTCGACGCCCGCCGCGCGCAAATGCGCCCGCGCCCACCGGCGGGCGGGTCAAGATCGGTCATGGTCGACCGAAACCGCGCCGCCCCGAACGGCGCCGCCGCGCCGCGGGCGACCGGTCCCGCCGGCGAGCGCGGCTCGGCGGGGCTACTCCACGGGCTCGAGCTCGCAGTCCTCCGTGCACTCGATGCTCGAGTCGCAGGCCTCCGGCGCCTGCACGAGCCCGTCCCCGCAGTAGGGCGCGAAGAGGCACTGGGTGGTGCAGATCTGGGGCCCGTAGCCGCTGGTGACGTTCCCGTCGCCGTCGTCGCACCGCTCGGGGCCGTTCACGATCGCGTCGCCGCAGTACTCCCCGAGGGTGCAGTCGGGCCGACAGGTGCCGTAGCTGCCGTCGTTCACCCCGTCGTCACACTGCTCAGACCCGTTCTTGGCGCCGTCGCCGCAGCGGGGTCCGAGCGTGCAGATTGAGGTGCAGCCGCCGTAGGTGCCGTCGTTGAGCGCCGCGCCGAGGTCGCACTCCTCGCCCGGATCACGCACGCCGTTGCCGCAGCGGACGCGGCACTCCGCGTCGCAGTCGCTGCCGGTGGTGCCGTTTGCGGGCCCCTCGTCGCAGTCCTCGTCGCCGTTCTCGAAGCCGTCGCCGCAGAAGGGGGCGAGCTCGCAGGTGTCGGTGCAGGCGCCCGCGCCGTAGGCGTCCGCGGCGTTCCCGTCGCCGAGGTCGCACTCCTCGCCGTAGGCGGAGTCCGTCGCCCCGTCACCGCAGAAATGGGACCGGACGCAGCCCGGCGCGCAGGCGGCGCCGCTGCTGTCGTAGGGGACGGAGTTGGCGCCGTCGTCGCACTCCTCGTCGCCATTCTGCACGCCGTCACCGCAGAAGGGGGACAGGGTGCAGTCCGGCGCGCACCCGCCGTACTCGCCCGTGTTGAGGCTCGCGCCGTCCTCGTCGGTGCCGAGGTCGCAGGCCTCGTCGGGGGTGAGGATGCCGTCGCCGCAGTCGGGGCCGCAGGTGCTCTCGCCGGCGATGAAGTCGGAGAGCGAGAGGTTGTAGTTGGAGTCGCAGCACCAGCGCTCGGCCTGAAAGACGACGATCTCGTAGATGTTCCCCACGGCGAGCTCGAAGGCGGCGTTGGTGGCGCCGCCGGTGTCGAGCGGCAGGGTGACCTGCCCCGTGAGCGCCGTGTGGACACCCCCGAGGTCGAGCGCGAGATGGCCGTTGACGAAGACCCAGACGTCGTCGTCGCCGCGGAAGTCGAGCTGTTCACCGCCGCGGTACTCGAACCAGTACCTTAGCTCGCTGGTGAAGAGGTAATTGTGCGAGAGCCACTCGCTGCCCCAGCCCCAGCCATCGCCGTTGTCGCAGGTGCGTTCGACGTCGTCGATCGTCTGGGTGTAGTGGGCCTCGTCAGCGTCGGTGGCGGGATCGTCGGGACGCGGATCCTCGATGGGGAAGAAGCCGCAGCGGGAGTACCAGGGCTCGTCCACGTTGCTGTCCATCGAGTAGACCCCGGTGTCCTCGTCGAGGTGGAGCGTCAGCGCCTCGTGGAAGGTGGTGTTGTGGGTGGGGACGTCGCGGTACCACTGGTCGAACGCGGTCGCCCCGGCGGTCGTCTGGACGGGGGCGGCGTCGGTGCCCGCGTAGACGGGCTTGCGGTCCGCACCCAGCCGGTCTTCCACGATCCCGGTGACGGTCGCGCAGCAGGAGGAGCCGAAGTCGGGGTGCCCGTAGTCCTCCGCGTCGTGGGTGCCGAAGTCGCGGTAGATGATGGGCAGGTCGAGGGCGGGCGGCGGGTTCTCGTAGGCGGCCTCGCAGACGTACCCGACCTCCTCGGTGCAGGCGGCGGAGCAGCCGTCCCCGTCCATCTGGTTGCCGTCGTCGCACTCCTCGCCGCTGGCGGCGAGCAGGATCCCGTCACCGCACACGGACGTGCAGGCGCCGATCGGGTCGGTGTCGGAGCCGCACCGCGGCTCGGTGACGCAGTCGGGGGAGCAGCCGTCGAAGGGGACCAGATTGCCGTCGTCGCAGGCCTCCGACCCCTCGCGCTCGCCGTTGCCGCACACGGTCGCCTGGCAGGGCTCGCCGGCGGGGCAGACCCACCCTGCCTCCTCTTGGCAAGTGGCCGAGCAGCCGTCGCCGTCGTCAACGTTCCCGTCGTCGCACTCCTCGCGGCCGAGCAGCGTCCCGTCCCCGCAGAGGGGCCGGCAGGCGGCGCCGAGCGTCGGGCAGATCCAGCCCGCCTCGACCTGGCACTCGTCGCTGCAGCCGTCGCCGGGCTCGGTGCCCCCGTCGTCACAAGTCTCCGCGCCGCGGAGCCGCCGGTCGCCGCAGACGACGTCGTAGGTGCAGACCGAGGGCGCGTCCGTCGTGCACGCCCAGCCCGACTCGACGCGGCAGGACGCCGAGCAGCCGTCACCGTCATCGGCGTTCGCGTCGTCGCAGGTTTCGTTGCGCGTGAAGGTGACGACGCCGTCCCCGCAGTACGCGACCGGTGAGCAGGCGCCGCCCTCGAGGGGGCAGAGGTAGCCGGGCTCCTGCCGGCAGTCTGCCGAGCACCCATCACCGGCGACGGCGGCGCCGTCGTCGCAGTCCTCGCCGGAGTCGACCGTGCCGTTGCCGCACGCATCGATGGTCTCGGTGCAGACGCCGCCGGTCAGCGGGCAGCTGTAGCCGGGCTCGATGCTGCTGCAGGTGGCGACGCAGCCGTCGCCGGAGTCGGTGTTGCCGTCGTCGCAGAGTTCCACGCCGTCGACCGCGCCGTCGCCGCAGACGACCAGCGGGACGCACGGCTCCCCGACCGCCGGGCACTCGAACCCCGGCTCGACCTCGCAGACGCCCGAGCAGCCGTCGCCGGGCATGGAATTGGCGTCGTCGCAGCCCTCCTCGGGGTCGAGTGTCCCGTCCCCGCACAACAGGACCATGGCGCCCCCGGCTCCCCCGGTTGCGTCGTCGGCGCCCGTGCCACCGGTGACGTTCAAGGTGACGTTACCGGTGCCGCCCGTCACGGGCTCGTCCCGGGAGGTCGGATCGCGGTCGTCGAGCGCGCCGGGCGGCGCGTCGTCGGCGCCGTTGGCGCACGCCGCGAGGAGCAGCCCCGTCCCGACCCCGATCGCGTGCCACCTGACGTGCATGCCGGCAAGCGTAGCGCGGGCGCGGGACGAGGTCGCGCCGTCGACGAGATTCGATGTCGCGGAGCGCCCGAGTGAAAGATTCCTAGCCCATCGGGCTGCCGATCCTTGACTCGACCTGTCGATTGTTAGGCGGCGCCGGCGGGGCGCGGCTCGCGGAGCTGGCGCCCTTCCTGGTCAAGAATCGGCGCGTCGGCGCAGATGAGACAAATCATTCCTCGCCGAAGGGGCGCGTCGAACGTGGCTCCGGGCACTCCCGTCGGGCATCCTGAGGGCGGGCGGAGGAGGCGCGCATGCAGTCCAAACTTTTGAGGTGGGTCGGGATCGCGATCGTGACGGCGGGATCGCTGCTGGGGGGCTGCGGACAGGTCGAGCCCACGCTCCTTCCAGGCTCGGGTGGCAGCGCCGCCGGGTGTCCCGCGGGCACCACCCCCTGTGGCACCGTGTGCGCTGATCTCACCCAGCATGGGCTGCACTGTGGCGCCTGTGACCACGCCTGCCCGGCGCCGATGACCTGCGTGGCGTCCGCTTGCGCCTGTCTCGGTGGGCTGACGGCGTGCGCGGACGGGTGCCGCGACCTCGGGGCCGACGCGGCCAACTGTGGTGGCTGCGGGGTCGCGTGCGGCGCCGGCGAGGTCTGCTCGCTGGGTGCATGCAGCACGAGCTGCGCTGCGGGCCTCGTGCAGTGCGGGCAGAGCTGCGTGAACGTGACGAGCTCGGTCTTGCACTGCGGCGGCTGCGGGGTCACCTGTGGCGCGGCCGAGTCCTGTCAGCTGGGCGCCTGCACCTGCGAGGGGGGACTCGCGAGCTGCGGCGGCGGCTGCGTCGACACGGCGACCGACCCGTACCACTGCGGGGGCTGCGGGGTGGTCTGCTCCGGGGGCATGACGTGCCAGGCCGGGGCCTGCGCGTGCCCGGCGGGGCAGACGCCCTGCGAGGGCGCCTGCATCACCGGCGTCTGCGCGACGGTGGGCACCGGGGGCGCGGGTGGCACGGGCGGCGTCGTCGAGGGCACCGGCGGCACGGGCGGCGTGGTCGAGGGCACCGGCGGCGCCACCGGGGGGACCGGCGGCACGGACGACGGTTGCCCGGAGGGTCAGGCGCTCTGCGACGGGACCTGTGTCGACGTCCTCGGCGATCCGATGCGCTGCGGCGCCTGCGACGTCCAGTGCACCTCCCCGAGCACCTGCGTGTCCGGCGCTTGCACCTGCCCGGTCGGGACGGAGTTCTGCGCCGGGGCCTGCGTCGACACCAGCAGCAGCGCGGCCCACTGCGGCGCCTGCGGGGCGGCCTGCCCGAGCCCGGGCGCCTGCGAGGCGGGGGTCTGCACCTGCGCCGGGGGGCAGCTGTATTGCGGTGATGCCTGCGTCGATCCGGCGACCGATCCCGCCCACTGCGGGGCCTGCGACGAGGCGTGCCTCAGCGGGGAGTGCGTCGCCGGGGCCTGCACGCCGGTGAAGGACTGCTTCAAGAAGACCTTCATTACCTCGCCGCTCTTCAGTGACTTCGAAACCTACGACGGCACCAGTGCCGTGGACTCCTGGGGCTTCGCCTTCAACGCCCCGGCGGGCGCCGCCAATGCCGTGTACGCGGGGCCCTACCACTTCGACGACGGCTCCGGCACCCAGACGCTCGCCATGACCAGCGGGCACGCGGGCGAGTACGCGATCACCATCGACAACCCCTCCGCGACGGAGTGGGGGGGCTCCCTCGGGTTCTGGTCGGGGTGCTTCGACGCTTCGGCCTACCAGGGGCTCACGATGTGGGTGCGCGGCACGGCGCCGAACGGCACCGCGAGCCTCTCGCTCACCATGGAGGCGACCTCGGCCCCGTCCGCGGAGAACGCGCTGGCCGGCGGCACCTGTGAGGCGGACTGCACGGAGGCGTCGATCGAGTTTCCCGTGACCAGCAGCTGGTCCGAGGTGCTGCTGCCCTGGGCGTCGTTCGCCCCCGGCACCGCCGACGGCGCCGAGGTGCCGGTCACCGGCGACGGCATCACCGGGATGACCTTCAGCGTGCCGCTCGAGTGGGTCGCGAGCGACGAGGACCCGGACACCTACGTCCCCGTCGCGGGGCCCATCGGCCTCGAGGTGGACGACCTCCGGTTCATCGAGTCCGACGCCTGCCCGTCGGGGCAGATCCTCTGCGGCCTCGGTTGCGTTGACGTGCGGACTGACGCCACCAACTGCGGCGCCTGCGGGGAGGCCTGCGAGGCCTCGCGCGCCTGCATCGACGGCGCCTGCGATTGCCCGAGCGGCTACCAGGACTGCGGCGGCGAGTGCGTCGACACGGCCATCGACGCGCAGAACTGCGGCCGCTGCGGCAACGCCTGCTCGGGCGAGTGCTCGGGCGGCGCCTGCCAGACCAGCGCCTGCACCGCCGGCATGCCCCACCAGGGAGAAACCTGCACGGCGTACGCGGCCATCGACGCCGGCAAATACTGGATCAACAACAACGTGTGGGGAGCGGACGGGGCATCGGGAAGCCAGTGCATCTGGAGCACTTGCATCTCCGGCAACACCATCGGCTGGGGCACGAGGTACTCGTGGAGCGGCGCGGCGAACCAGGTCAAGTCGTACGCCAGCGCCGTCCTCGGCTGGCATTGGGGGTGGCAGGTCCCCAGCGCCAACACGGGCCTGCCGGTGCAGCTCTCGGCCGGCCGCGCCATCACCTGCGCCTGGACCTACCAGGTGCCGAGCTCGGGGACGTTCAACGTCGCCTACGATCTCTGGGCCCACGACCGGAACAACCCGGGTACCAACGACGATCCCACGGACGAGATCATGATCTGGCTCTACCGCGGGGGCGGGGCGGGGGCGATCGGGACGCAGCAGGCCACGGCCACGCTCGCCGGCACTTCCTGGGAGCTATACCGCGGCAACAACGGGCACTGGAACGTCTACTCCTACGTCCGGGCCGCCAACACCAGCTCGGCGACGCTGAACCTCGGCGAGTTCCTCGCCGATCTGGTGGGGCGGGGCTGGATGTCCGGGTCGAAGTACCTCTCCAGCATCGAGGCGGGCACCGAGGTGTTCCTCGGCTCGGGCGAGATCGACACCGACCAGTACTACTGCACGATCGAGTAGCGGCTCGCGGCGCGGGCCACCGGCCGGTCGGGCTGTCCCGGTGGCGTGGAAGGACGTCGACGTGGACGGAGCGAGGTCCGTCCCGGGCGAGTAGGCCTCGAGGCTGAGCGGCCTTCACGCTGGCTGCCTCGATCCGGGTAGCGCCTCGGCCGGAGACGCTATGCGACGAGGTTCCCGCCCTGGGTGAAGAAATGTGAGCCGCGCCGCCCCCGCCTAGGTACCTTCTGAACGGACCGCTCCCCATTCGACGGGGGCGTCAGGAGCGAGGCACTTTGCAGCAGCTGGAGTCGGTGGACCGTCGGGAATTCGGGGTTCGGAGCGGGTTTGGGCGGTGGTGGGCGCTCACGGCGGCGTTGGTGACCGCGCTCGCGGTGACGAGCTGCGGCGGTGACGACGACGACGGGTCGGAGGGCGGAGCCGACGGCGGTACGAGCCCCACGGGCGGCCGCAACACCGGCGGGAGCAACGCGGGCACCGGGAATTCGGGGGGGAGCACCTCGGGCGGCAGCGCCGAGGGTGGCGCCGACGGGGGTGACGAGACCGGCGGAGATGACAGCGGGGGCGCCGTCGGGGAGGGGGGCGACGCGGGGGAAGAGGGCTTGGGCGGTTCCTCGAGCGGCGGCCGAACGACCGGTGGCGCGAGCACGGGCGGCGCGGTGGCCACCGGGGGCGCGGTCGAGCCCTGCGAACCCGCGGCGCTCGAGGACTGGGAGCCCCCGGACTACGTCGCTGCCCGCGCCGATCCCGGCGCCTGCACGACCGCCCAGATCCAGCGCTACTACGACGACTGCCTGGTGGACGTGAGCTGCGCGGACTTCGAGGCGGGAGGCGACGACGAAGAGTGCGGGGCGTGCCTCGAGCCGACGGCGCTCGACGCGGCGAGCTGGGGGCCCATCCTGGAGCTCAACCCGCGGCCGTTCTACCGCTGGGAGAGCAACCTCGCGGGTTGCATCGAGCTCCTGGGCGAGGCGGACTGCGCAGAAAACATCGCGGCCGCCCAGGCCTGCGCCCGCGAGGTGTGCACCGCGGGCTGCGGGGTGACGCACCCGGACTACTCGGCCTGCATCGACGAAGCTCGCGCGGGCGAGTGCGCGGAGTACGAGGCCGCGGCCGTCTGCATCACGGATCCCGAGCACGTGGAGCAGTGCTCCGGCAGCGGCTTCGAGGGGCTCGTGCTCGCCTACGGGGAGGTCTTCTGTGGCTGAGTCACGGCGTTTGGTGACGGCGAAGGCCGACGTGGCGTGCGCCGCGCCGGAGCGGCGCGGTCGCCGCCGGGCCCTGCTCGGATGGCTCGCGGTCGGCTCCGGGCTCGCGGTCGCCGTGGCCTGCGGTGGGGACGACGATGATGGCGGGGAGGCAGCCGGGGACGGGACCGGTGGCGTCGTCCTCTCCGGCTCGGGCGGCGCCTTCAATGAGGGCGGCGGCGGCCTGTCGTCGACGGTGATGGCGGCGGGCACCGGCACCTGCACCATCGTCCCCGACGAGGACGGCTGCGTCGGCTCCGCCTACGAGCCCGAGTACGTCCCGCTCGACATCTACGTGCTCTTCGACCAGAGCGGCTCGATGTGCATCTGCGTCGATCCCATGCGCGACAGCGGCTGCGGTGGCGACGACTGCAACCAGATCCGGTTCGACGCGATCGAGGACGCCCTCGCGCGCTTCATGACCGACGACGAGAGCACCGGGATCGGGATGGCCCTCGGGTTCTTCGGCTTCGACACCCCCGGGAAGATCACCTGCGACCCGGCCGCCTACGAGGAGCCCACGGTGGCGTGGGGCGCCCTGCCCGCTCACGCCGAGGCGATCACCGACGCCATCGACGCCGTGGATCCCATCGGGGAGACGCCGACCGACGCGGCGCTCGCCGGCGCCTGCACGGTCGCGAAGGAGCGCAAGGCGGCGGAGCCGTCGCACAAGGTGGTGGTCCTGCTGGTCACCGACGGCCACCCAGAGGCTCCCATCAGCTGCGATCAGCTCGACATCTGCTGTCCCACCATGGAGGCGGCGACCGCGGTGACCACCGACTGCCTCGAGGAGGCGGGGATCGAAACCTACGTGCTCGGGGTGGGGCCGTTCCTCGACAACCTCTCCCAGATCGCCGAGGCAGGCGGCACCGAGGCCGCGTATCTGGTGCAGGAGGGGGCGGTGAGCGACCGAGTGCTGGAGGCGCTGAACGCCATCCGGGCGGACGCGGTCATCCCCTGCGAGCTCCAGATCCCGGCCGCGCCGGCGGGCGAGAACCTGGACTACGACCAGGTGAACGTGCACTTCGCCGACGCCAACTGCGAGGGGCGGACCTTCGGGCGTGTCGCCGAGGTGAGCGCGTGCGGCGACGAGGACGGTTGGTATTACGACGACGGCGCGAGGCCCGAGCACATCCAGCTCTGCCCCACCAGCTGCGACCGGGTGTCGGTTCCCGGGGGGCAGCTCGTGATGCAAGTCGGGTGCAACACGGTGGTGATCCGCTGACGGCGGTCGAAGGGCGAGGACGAACCCAGTGCGAACGGACGCAGGACTCGTGAAGGGAGCAACGAAGATGGCAGGTGCGAACAGGCGGGCGTGGCTCTTGGGTGCGGTGGGGCTCTGGTTGCTCACCGGGGTGTCCTGCGGCGAGAGCGGTGACGGCGACGCGATGGACGCCCGTGCCCTCGACGGGGCCGCCTGCACCGAGGGCTCGGACTGCGTGAGCGGGGTCTGTCAGGACGGCGCTTGCGTCGGCAACGGGACCGGGGCGCCGGCTGGCGCCGACTGCACGGGGGACGGCGACTGCGCCAGCGGCAACTGCGAGGCGGGGGAGTGCGCGGCCGGGGCCGGGCTCGCCGACGGGCGGAGCTGCACGGAGGGTGACGAGTGCGCGAGCGAGCTCTGCGAGGACGGCGTCTGCGGCGGCTTGCCCGACGACGGTGGCGGCGACGGGACCGGCGGGGTGACCGGCGCGGGCGGTGACGACGGCGCCGGGGACACGCCCGGCGCGGGCGGCGACGAGGGGGGCGGTGGCACGCCCAACACCGGCGGCGACGACGGGGGGGAGGACGGCCTGCTCCCACTCGGCGCCGACTGCGTGGTCGGCAACGACTGCGCGAGCGGGCGTTGCGAGGACGGCGTCTGCGCGCAGGGTAACGTCACGGGGTCCACCCCCAGCACCACCTGGGTCGACTTCGAGGGCCTGCCCGTGGACTGGCTGCCGCTCACCCCGGGTTGCGGGCCTGACACGGCCAGCGAATGCAACGGCGAGTGTGAGGCCGCCGGCGGCGATCCGGACGTCTCGGTGATCCGGCCCTCCGCGACCCTCTGCTTTGGGGCGACCGAGGGCGACCTGACCCCCGAGGACCCCTCCGTGGTCATCGAGCAGGTGATCGAGTCCCTCGACGGGCAAGAGTACGTCCACATCCGCGTGACCTTCGACCCGTCCTTCACCGACGCCACCTACGGCACCGGGGCGGTCGGCTGGAACCCCAACCGAGGGCACAGCTTCCGGGATCTGACCTCGAGCGACCACACCGAGCTGCTCCTCACCAACGGCGACGCCGAGACGGTCATCAACTTTAAGATCGATCTGATTTCGGCGGACGCCGAGGCGGCGAGCGGGTACTCCTCCCTCGGCGTGACCGGCGGTGATGGCGCCGTGCTCAGCGGCGATCCAGCCTCCGTGCTCGCGGCGACGACGTCCCTCGACCGGAACCTGAACGGCTGCGGGTACGTCGCGCTCGACGCCTGCGGCGGCGACTGCACCGTCAACTCTCCCACCACCGACGAGCTTTACACGCCCAACCCCGAGGCCCCCGGCTGGAACTACCTCCAGGTCTACGAGGTGTGGGTCGCCATGGATGCGTTCGGGGACTCGGGCTTCGGTCAAGGGTACATCACGTACACGCACTCCTCGCCGGCCAAGGGGAGCGACGACACGCTCGAGGTGCTGCCGGAGCCCTGTCCGCCCGACTGGGAAACCCCGTACTGCCTGCCCGGCGATCCGTCCTGCGGGGGCGGCGGCACCGGCGGCGCGGGTGGCGCCGGCGGGGAAGGCGGCGAGGTCGGCGGCGTCGGCGGCGGCACCACGGGCTGCCCGCCAAACTCGCAGATCTACCTCACCACCGAGGGTGAGGAGCTCTGCACGCCCATCCCTTACGCCAACTATCCCGGCATGACGGCCTGCCCCGAGGGGTGGCAGCTCGACACCGCCTCCGAGGGTCGCTACTGCCTCCCTGTGGAGTGAGCGGGACGCGCCGCGCGGCGCCGGGCCGCTCAGTAGCGGCGCGGCAGCCCAGCGCCGGGTGAGGCCCCGGCGCGGTCGGATCGCGCTGGTTTCGCCCTATCCCTTCCAAGCCCGCGGCCGGCTGGGGTAGGACCGGGACCGCCATGCACAAGGCCACGCGGTTCAACCTCATCTACGCCGTCGTCGCGGTGCTCGGGATGCTCGCGATCCACGACGCGGTGTCCCGCTACAACACGGTCGCGACGCTGCCCTACAGCGAGGTGATGAAGCTCGCCGAAGCGGGCAAGATCAAGGAGATCGTCGTGTCCGCGGGGGACCTTCGCGGTGAGCTCAACGAGCCCGGGAGCGACGGTGCCCGCTTCTTCCGGGCGACGCGCGTGGATCCAGCGCTCGCCGCGGAGCTCGGCAAGCACGGCGTCGCGTTCTCGGGCCGGGTGGAGAGCCAGCTCGTCCCGATGCTGCTCTCCTGGATCCTCCCGGCCGTGGTCTTCTTCGGGATCTGGTTTCTGCTCATGCGGCGGATCGGCAGCCAGATGGGCGCCGGCGGCGGGGTGATGGCGATCGGCAAGAGCAAGGCCAAGGTCTACGTAGAGACCGACACCAAGACGACCTTCGCCGACGTCGCCGGGGTCGAGGAGGCCAAGGCCGAGCTCCAGGAGTCCGTGGAGTTCCTCAAGGACCCGAAGCGCTATGGGCGGCTGGGGGCGCGCATGCCCAAGGGGATCCTCCTGGTCGGTCCGCCCGGCACCGGCAAGACGCTCCTTGCCCGGGCCGTGGCCGGGGAGGCCGGCGTGCCGTTCTTCTCCATCTCGGGGTCGGACTTCGTCGAGATGTTCGTGGGCGTCGGGGCCGCGCGCGTGCGAGACCTGTTCGAGCAGGCGCGCCAGAAGGCGCCGACGATCCTCTTCATCGACGAGCTCGACGCCATGGGGCGGGCCCGGAACGCCGGCGGGATGGTCGGCGGCCATGACGAGAAGGAGCAGACGCTCAACCAGCTGCTGGTGGAGATGGATGGCTTCGACGCGACCCAGGGGATCGTCCTGCTCGCGGCGACCAACCGCCCGGAGGTCCTCGATCCGGCGCTGCTGCGCGCCGGACGCTTCGACCGGCAGGTCCTCGTCGATCGCCCCGACCGGCAGGGGAGGATCCAGATCCTCGGGGTGCACGTCCGCCGCGTGGAGCTCGATCCGACGCTCGATCTCGAGCAGGTCGCCGCGCTCACCCCCGGCTTCACCGGCGCCGATCTCGCCAATCTCGTCAACGAGGCGGCGCTCGCCGCGACACGGCGCGGCGCCGATCGGATCGAGCTAACGGACTTCAACGCCGGGGTCGAGCGCATCGTCGCCGGGCTCGAGCGCAAGAACCGGCTGCTCAACCCGCG
>CAYOLF010000045.1:43948-49169 GCA_964404725.1 uncultured Polyangiaceae bacterium | reverse complement strand
TCGGGCCACGACGACGAGCTCGTGCGGCTGTGGGACGTGGAGGGCGGCGCGCCCCTGCGCGCGCTCCCCGGGCACCGCTACGGGACGTCCGTGCTCGCTTTCTCGCCGGACGGGCGGGTCCTCGCCACCGCCTCGGGCGACGATTGGTCCGCGCGGCTCTGGGAGGTAGCGGACGGGGCGCTCCTGCACGCGCTCCCCGAGACTCGGTACACCACGAGAGCGCTCGCGTTCTCGCCTGACGGGGGCACTCTCTTCACGGCCACCCCGGACGGGATCGTGCGGTCGTGGCGGGTGCGGGACGGCGCGGCCCTGCTCTCGCGCAGGTTCCGGGATGACCCCGTGGGCGTCGCGATCTCGCGGGACGCGGGCCGGGTCGCGGTCAAGGAGCACCGCGGGACCGTGCAGGTCTTTGCCCTGAGCGACGGCTCGCCCGTGAGCACGCTGGCGGCGGACGACGGCCTGTCGTCTGACGCCGTCGCGTTCTCGCCGGACGGGAGGGTGCTGGCCTCGGGATCGGGTGATGGCGTCGTGCACCTGTGGCGGGTCGATGATGGCGAGCTCCTGGGTGCGCTGGAGGTGGCGCGCTATCGGGAGCCCAGCGTCACCATCTCACCGGACGACGCCTCGGCGTCCTACGCGACCCGGGAGACGGGCTCCGTCGTGCTCTCCCTCGCGTTCTCGCCGGACGGCAGCGTGCTCGCGGTGACCTCGGAGCACGGGGGCCTGCGCTGCTTCAGCCTGCCCGACGGGCGGCTCCTGCTGGTGGCGCGCGGGATCATCGGCGTCGATGCGGGTTACGTCTCCACGCCCTCCGGGCATTACGATTTCGTCGGCGCCGAGCCCGACCGGGCCGAGGAGCGGGTCCTCTGCCGCGTGGGGCCCCTGGCCTTTCCCTTCGAGCTCTGCGCGGAGCGATTCCGCGTGCCCGGGCTGCTGGCGAGGGCCCTCGACGGGGACGAGTCGTACCTCGAGCCGTAGCGGCGGGGTGACGCTGTGAACGCGCCTCCTGGTGAGGGCGCCCGCCCCTCGCGGCTCCGGTCGTGATTCCGGGCTCAACCGGGATGCGCGGGGAGGCGGCGCGCGTGGCACAATGCGTTCCATGATGCGCTCCCCGATCGCTTGCGGCCTCGCCATCACCCTCCTCTCGCTCTCCGCCTGCGGTGGCCGCGCCACGCAGGACGCCGCCGGTGGCGGCGCGCGCGACGCCACCGGCGGGAGCACTGAGGGTGGGAGCACCGAGGGCGGCGATGGTCCGGTCGGCGCGGCCGGAGCTGGCGGTGAGGGCGCGGCGGGTCCGGGCACCGGCGGCGCCGGCACCGGCGGGCGTGCCACGGGCGGCGACGGCACGGGCGCGACCTCGACGGGTGGCGTCCCGGGCGTCGGCGGCGTGAGCGGCGGCGGCACGGGCGGCACGGGCGCGATCGCCACGGGCGGAACCTCGACCGGTGGCGCCCCGGGCTCGGGCGGAGCGACGCCGACCACCGCCTGCACCGCGCCGCCCGAGCCGGGCACCTGCGAGCTCGAGGTCTGGCAGTACCGGCACGACCCGGAGCTCGGGCTCTGCGTCCCGTACGAGTTCAACGCCTGCGACTCGTCCCCCAACCGCTACGCCACGCGCGACGAGTGCCTCGCGGCCTGCCGTGGGGGCGAGCCGGACCTCGACGCCTGCACGGGGTTCGAGGACTGCGTGGTGACGAGCCTCGGCTGCTGCGGTCCTTGCGATCCCGTGGATCCCGCCGCCCTGGTCGCGGTCAACGTCGAACGGATCACCGAGTTCAACGAGCTCACCGGTTGCGGAAACGTGGCCTGCGAGCAGTGCCTCCCGGTGGCTCCCAACGAGCAGACGCGGAAGTACCTGTACGCCGCCTGCGAAGACGGGCAGTGCACGGTGCGGGATCTGCGAGAGAGCCCGGTTGCGGAGTGCGACTCCGCCGCCGACTGCGCGCTGCGCTGCGGCGCTGGCTGCTGTCCGAGCTGCACGGCCGCCGATGGGGTGGTCGCCCACCGCGCGGACGCGGACCTCACGGCCGCGCTCTGCGGCGGGACTTTCGGCGGGTGCGACGACTGCGACTGCCAGATCCCGCCCGAGTACGCCGCCGACTGCGTTGAGGGCCGCTGCGTCGCCGTCATCGGGCCCGTGTGCGAGCCCGGCGCGGATCAGACCTGCAACGCGGACCTGCTGATGAGCTCGATCGTGGGCAGTTGCAACCCCGACGGGACCTGCGCCTGCGACGTCTGGATCGATCCCGCGACGGGCCGCTGCCAGTGAGAGCGCGCGCGGCAGGTGGCAGCGACGCGGCCTACTCGCGCGAGCACTTCTTGACGGACTTCTTCACCGCCCGGCGCCGCTCGGCGTAGTGTCGCGTGAGCTGTTCGTCCGTCACGAGCGTGTCCTCCACGCTGCAGCCGACCCCGAAGCTCTGACAGAGCGCGTTCTGCGCTTCCCACCGCTCGCTCGCGACCCACGGGACGGCGTCCTCCCAGTCGAGCAGCTCCCCCCAGCGGAGGAAGCGCAGGATGCGATCGTAGCTCAGCAGGAACGTCAGCTCCCCCCAGAGGTACAGGCCGCGCATCATCGTTGGATCGAACTGGTAGCCCGCCGCGAAGAGGGCGCGCGGCTCGATCGTGGAGGGGACGAAGACCGGCATCACCGAGCCGCTCACGATGGCCGGCGCGACCCCTCTGGCGCGGGCCGTTTGCGGTCGGGGGACCGAGCGCACCGCGGCCGCCGCGGCCGCCGCGCCGCCCGCGCCAAGCTCGGGGCTCGCCGGCGGGGGAGCGACCGGCGCAGGCGCCGCCGGCGCGGGCGCGGCCGGGGACGAGAACGCCGGGGGCGTCTCTGTCGCGGCGGGCCGTCCGTCGAAGGTCCACAGGCTCGTCCGGCGCGCGTCGGCGAGGAGCTGCGCGTGCGCGATCTCCCATTTTCGGACCTGGTCGACGGCGTCGAAGGTGGAGTCGAAGAACGTGGTCAGCCCGTCCCTCGGGTGCACCTTGGCGATCCCCTCGAAGGGCGTCGTCGTCACCGCCAGCACCCGCGCGTAGCTCGCGTCGTCGCGAGCTTTGGCGCCGCCCGCCCGGAGCAGAGCCAGGTCCGCCGGCGTCCCCGAGCGCAGGCCGCCGTCGAACCAGGTCAGGCGCGAGGGAGCGTCGCGCGGGGAGCCCTCACCCTGCCCGAGGTGGACGCCGGAGTAGACCCGTCGCACCGGCGGGACGAACACCGGCTCGGTGATCGAGGTCAGCAGGGCCAGCAGGATGCACTCTTCCGGATCGACGCCCGGCAACCGGCAGGCCCGCTCGTCGAGGCCGAGGGCCACGTTCTGGGTGAGGTCCGCGCCGACGGCGACGCGCACCAGATCGTTGTCCAGCATGACCCGATGGAACCGGGCGATGAACGGCCGCAGCAGTTCATCGACGAGCGGATCGAAGCGCAGCAGGTGGTCGTCCGCGCGCCACAGCCAGGAGAGCCAGCGCGGCGGCGACATGAGGCCGACCGCCGACCCGCGTTCGGCGCAGAGCAGATCGCCCTCGTCCGTGCTCGTGAAGATCTGCTCCAGCGCTCCGAGCGCGCAGCTCTCGTGCCAGGTCGGGTCCGCCGGGGAGTCGGGGTTGCAGCCGGGGAACAGCTCCTCAGGGAGTTGCGGCTCGGTCGGCTCGCCGGCGGCCTCCGGGGCGAAGTAGAGATCGAGCAGCAGCCCGACCAGCGACCCGACGCTGGTCCCAGCCACGGTGCCGAACCGGTGGCGTGCGTCGAGCTCGGCGCGCAGCGCCGGCTCCTGCGCCTCCAGCGCGGCCAGCCGAAACGAGAGCATCGCGTGGAAGTACCCGGCCGTGAAGGCGCCGTTCGCGGCGCCCCCGCTCAGGGCCAGCGTGGGATAGGAGGTGACCGGTGGCGAGCCCGGCGCCCGACACGCGGTCGGATCTTGCTCGAGCAGCGCGATGCCGAGCGCGATACTGCGCTGGACGCCAAGCTCGTAGCGGTGCCGCTCCGCGTTGGCGGCGCAGGGGCCCGCGGCGGTTTCCCAGCAGGGGAGCGGGTCCTGCACCTGCCCGCTCGACGCCCGCTCGTTGGCGGCGATCGTCTCGGCCAGGTCGGTGACGACCCGCACCAGGCGGAGGCGGTCGGGGCGCAAGAGGTCGGCGGCGTTCTGGCAGCCGATCTCGAACGGTCCCGTGCCGGGGGCCACGCCGTCGGCCACCCCGCCCGCCGCGGGCTCTGGTGTGGGCGGAGGTACCAGCAGGTCCCCGAGGTGCACGGTGGCGCAGCGCCGTCGGCGTCGCGTCGGGTTCTCGTCGGCGTTGTACCGGTCTTCGATCGGATCGACGCAGTCCGCGTAGCCCATGAGCGCCGCGACGCGGGCGCGGAAGGCCGGGCTGAGGTTCATGTGCTCGGCGAGCAGCGGTACGGCGAGCACCTCGCGCAGGCAGGTCGCGGCGGCGGCCGGCGCGTCGAACCCCGAGGCCACCAGCGGCGTCAGCGCGGCGGCGGCGGTTACGTCGTAATCGACCGGCGGGGGCAGGTGCGCGTCCTTCGAGTACATCGCGTCGCGGAACGCGCCCTCTTTGCTGCAGCCGGGCCCGCCCCCGAGCGCGAGCGCGAGCGCCCCGAGCCCCAGCCACCGGCACGAACCCCACCGCACAGCGCCGCCCCGCGTTCCCCTCGCTCTCATGGCCCCGACTGATACTCGGGTCGAGGCACGGCTCCAAGCGGGTTTCTTGCCATCACGGCGCCCCGCTCACCGCGCGGGGTGGCGGGGCACCGGGGCGCGGCTCCGTCCTCGACCCTACGGGCAGACGAGGGTCGCGCAGCCGAGCTCGTCGGAGCCGTCCTCGCAGTCTCCATAGAGGTCGCAGACGTAGTCAGCGGGCAGGGTGTCGCTGCCGTCCGCGCACTCGAACAGGTCGCAGCCGAGCTCGTCGGAGCCGTCGGTGCAGTCCTCGAACCCGTCGCAGACGTATTCCGCGGGCTGCTGCTCGTCGCCGGACGCGCAGACGAAGGGCATGAAATCCGCGCAGTTGGCCTCGTCGGAGCCGTCCGCGCAGTCTTCCATCCCGTCACACTCCCAGCTCGCGATGATCGTCTCTCCGCTGGCGCAGGTGAACTGCGGGCAGCGGGTGGCCATGCAGGCGTCCATCTGCTCGCTGACGTCGACCGTCTCGCACATCGCCCCGGTGAGCTCTGCGCAGGACAGCTCGCTCGCGCAATCGACCTCGCATTCGGTGA
>CAYOLF010000045.1:0-43848 GCA_964404725.1 uncultured Polyangiaceae bacterium | reverse complement strand
CGCGGAGGTCCTGGCCGAGCGCCAGGGCGTGGGCGAGGGCGGCGGTGAAGGCGTCCCCGCAGCCGGTCGTGTTGAGCGGCTCGAGCGCCTCGGGCGCCGCCTCCCAGACGTCCGTTCCGGTCGCCACCAGGGCCGGCCGCGGGCCCCTGGTCAGCACCAGGGCCGCGCCCGAGTCGCGCGCGAGCCGTGGCGCGAGCTCGCGGACGGCGGCCTCGGTCTCGGGATCGTCGAGTTTGGTCACGGCGCGGCCGGGCAGGAAGGCGGCGACGAATTCCTCGAAGTTCGGCTTGGCGACGTCGGGACGCTCAGCGAGGCAGAGGGCGAGATCCGGCCCCGCCAGGTCCACGATCAGGCGCCGGTTCGCCGCGCGCGCGGCGCGGGCGAGATCGGCGTAGAGCGCGGCGGAGAAGCCGGGGGCCTTGCTGCCCGAGAGCGTCACCGTGTGGTGGTGGGGCAGCAGCCGCTCGAAGGTGGCGCGCACGGCGGCCTCGGTCCCTGCCGACACGGGCGGCGCCGACTCGATGAGCTCGGTGGTGGTGCGCGATTGCCGGTCGACCACGGTGGTGCACCAACGGATCTCGGCGCCCGATTCGACCCGCTCCACGGTGAGCTCGTCCCGCCGCGTGAGCTCGAGGAAGTATTCGGCGAAGCGCCCCCCGGCCGTCGTCACCGCCGTCGCCCGCGCGCCGAGCTGTGTCAGCACCCGCGCGACGTTGATCCCCTTGCCCGAGGCGTCGACGCGGTGCTCCTCGGTGCGGTTCACCCCGGCGGTCCGGAGCGCCGTGAACGCGAGCGTCCGCTGCAGCACCGGGTTGAGGCACAGGGTGAGGAAGCCCGCGTCCGCCACGGCCGGCACCGTAGAACGGAACCGGGCCGGGCGACCACGGGAGACGCGAGAGGGCGGCGCCCTGGCGCGAGGGCCGAGCCGCGCCCGGCGAGGGAACGCTGGCAGGTAGATCGGTCGCCCCGCCGGCGCCCCGGCGTCGGATTCGCAAGCGTGGTCAAGAAGCCGGGGCCACGTCGGTGCTACCAGGGCGGGTGAAGCGGAGGAGCGGTGCTGACGCGGTGGGACAAGATCAAGGCCGCCGAGCGGATGCAGGCGCACATCGAGGCGCACCTCGGCGAAAAGATCACGATGGCCGCCTTGGCACGGGCGGCGGGCTACTCGCAGTGGCACGCCGCGCGGTTGTTCAAGGAGGCCACGGGCAAGGCGCCGTTCGAGTACGTCCGGTTGCGCCGCCTCTCGGCGGCGGCCGAGCGGCTCCGCGGGACCTCCTGCCGAGTGATCGACGTGGCCTTCGACTTCGTCTTCGACTCGCACGAGGGCTTCACCCGCGCCTTCGCCCGGCAGTTCGGCGTCCCCCCCCGCCGCTTCCGCCAGATCGGGTCGACCGTGGAGCCGTTCCTGCCCCCGCGGCTCCGCGACGGGTACACGAGGAGGCAACGAGGAGAACGATCCATGTCCGACCACGAAAAGCCCAACACCGTCTTCGTCCAGGTCCTCGACCGACCCGCCCGCAAGATGATCGTCAAGCGCGCGGCCAAGGCCACCCACTACTTCGAGTACTGCGAGGAGTTGGGGTGCGACGTCTGGGATCGGCTCGCCGCCCTCCCCAATGCGCTCCAGGAACCGCTCGGTATGTGGCTACCCCCCACGCTCCGGCCCCCGGGGACCTCCGAGTATGTCCAGGGCGTGGAGGTCGCGGCCGACTATGCTGGCGAGGTCCCCGCGGGCTTCGAGCTCGCCGCGCTTCCGGCCTGCAAGATGATGGTCTTTCAGGGGGCCCCCTTCGAGGACAAGGACTTCGAGCGAGCCATCGAGTCCCTGTGGGACGTGATGAAGTCCTACACGCCGGAGACCTACGGGTTCACCTGGGCCGACGACGATGGCCCGCGTTTCCAGCTCAAGCCCGATGGCTATCGGGGCTACATCGAGGGACGCCCGGTCCGCCCGGTGTAGGTCGTGGCCGCAGAGGCAGGATGACCACGCCCGCTGGTGTCCACATGGCCGTGCACGCGCGCCCTCGAGCTGCGGCGTTCCTCGCCGCGATGTTGCCGTTGAGCGCGTGCTCGGCGCCGGGTCCGGCCGGCGGCGGTCACTGCACGGCGAGCGAACGGTAGAGCGCGCCACGCTGCTCGTCGATCCTCACCCCCTGCATCCCCGCGGAGTAGACCTCACCGAGATGCGAGCACTCGTCCCGGCAGCCGGTGTAGCAGGCCCCGCTCAAGTCCTCGAGGTACGGCTTGATGTCCTCTGCACCGGCGATCACGGCGCAAGTGGAGCAGCGCCCCAGGCGGCAGGCCCGGCGAGCCCAGGGGAGCTGAGCCTTCTCGTCTTCGCCCCACACCGAGAGCGCCTCGCAGGCCTCCGCCACGCCGGAGCGACAGGCCGCCTCGGGGAGCTTGTGATCCCCGTGCTCGGCGAGGAGCGCCAGGCAGCCCGCGACCAGCCCGCCCTGGCACTGCCCCTCGGCGACCTCTCGCCGTGACCAGGGCAGGTCGACCTTCGAGGGCAGGTCGTCCTCCGCGAGCTCCCGGCAGGTGGACGGGTCGTGGGCCACCGCACAGGCGGCCTCGCGCAGGAGCCGGTACCGAGGATCGACGAGGAGCCGCCCCTCGGTGAGCCGTTCCCGGGGCAGATCGCCGGGCGCTACGAGCTTCTGGCAGGGGTGCTGCGCGTCCTGGCAGCCCCGCTTGAGGTGCGTCTCTGCCTGCCGCGCCTCCGGCGAGCCCGCCAGCGCCTCGAGCGCCAGGGAGGCGCCGAGCAGCGCGCAGGTAGGGGCGTCGCCGAGCGAGCAGCCTCGGGTCATGAGCTCCCGGTGCCAGGTGCCAGTGTCCGCCCCGCTCGTGGGATCGGTGGCCACTTGCACCGAGGCCCACCGGCAGGCGCTGCCCAGGCCCGCGTCGCAGAGGGACAGGCGAACGGCTAGCGCCTGCTGGTCCTCGAGCGGTGACTCGAACAGGCCGCGGCACGCCGTCACGTCCTCCGCGCAGCGCGCCGCGATGGCGTCGCGCAACCGGAGCGGGCTCATGACGTCGTGATGTAGATCCAGGAGCTCCCGCACCGAGCCCGCCTCGGCCTGGCCGGGGACCATCGCCGCCCCCGCGCTCGCGACCGGGGCCGCCGAGGGAGCGGAGGGTGGCGTGGCGATGGTCCTCGAGGCGCAGCCGGAGCCGAGCGGCCCGAGGGAGAGCGCCGCGACGGACGCTCCCACGACCGTCACTTCCCCAAAACGACCCGCGCGCAACCGGAACCAGCGATCCACGGCGATCATCCGGCCCAGCGTAGCCGCGCTCTCAAGCGCCGTCACCGGCGGTGGCGAGGGGCTTCGCGCCGTGCCTCCGTTGCGCGCGGTCACGAGGCGGGCGTGGTCGGAGGGGCGGCGCGAGCGCTCACGGACCCGGCGCCGCGCGCCGGCGCGCCCGTTCAGTCGCAGGTGGCGGCTTCGAGAAACCCGCGCTCGACCTGTTCCCGGACGGCCTCCAGGGCCGCGGGGGCGTCGTCCCCGAGGATCCACCGGAAGCCGCCCTTGCCCTCGCGGCCGCCGCCGGTGACCCCCGGGCGGCCCTCGCTCAGCCGGAGCGCGCGGGTGACGAGTGACTCGGGATCGACGCTCGGATCCAGCGTGCGCACGGAGCCGTCCACCGTGGAGCCCACGTGTCCGAACACGACCACCGTGTCCAGATCGAGGCGCGAGACGAGCAAGTCCGCGGCTTGCGGGATGGAGTCACGCAGGATCGGCGGCAGGTTGCCGACCCACGCGATGCCGAACGAGGAGTGCACGACGAGCGAGTCCAGCGCGCGATGGAACACCTTCATGGCCGCCGGCGAGTAGGCCCGTCGGTGCATCCGGCGGAACGCCGGGAGATCTGCCAGCCCCGCCGCCCGCGCGGAGGCCAGGTAGTCGACGGGGCGGGCGAGCAGGAAATCGTCGGTGTCGGTTGCGATCCCCATCAAGAGCGCGGTCGCCAGGCGCGTGATCGCGCTCGGCGCGCCGGGGGGCGGTGTCCCCGGCATCCGGAGGTCGGTCGAGGGCGTGAGCAGTCCCGCGGCGTCGAGGTACTCGATGGCGAGCGTGCAGGTCGAGCCGACCTCGGTGCGGATCGTGGTGATCCTCCCGGTGACGGCGGGCTCCCCGGTGTGGTGGTCCCACACGCAGAGGCAGGGCACCGCCGCGAGGGCAGCGTACCGCGGGTCGACCGCGGCGACGTCGACCACGCCGAGCCACGCGTACTCGGTCCCTCGTGCCAAGGCGTCGGTCCACGGGGTGAGCGGGACGCCGAGCTCGCGTGCCATGACGCGGTTCTGCGCGTGGCTCACCGGGTCGATGTGCAGGATGTCCGCCGGCACGCCCTCGCGCGCGGAGAGCTCGGCCAGCGCCCAGGCGGACGCCATGCTGTCCGGGTCCGGATACCCGTAGAGGGGGATGGCCATGCGCGCTCCCGGCGACGACCCGAGCGCCCGTCGAAGCTCCTTCAGGTCCTCGCCGACCGCGTCCCCGGTCATTGGCCGCCATCCTAGCACGGAAGGCCGCGCCGGCGGCCCGGCGGGCGCCGGCGGGCGTCGGCGCACGTCCCGCCTGGGCCGGCGGGCGATTCGGTGCGAGAATGGCCGCGGAGTCGCGGCGTGTCGATCACGGAGTCCCCGAGGCGAGCCCGTCGCATCCGCTGGGCTCGATTGATCTGGGTGACCCTGGCGCTGCTCGTCGCCGGCTACGTCGCGCTCGTGGCGGCGGTGGCGATCGGCCATCGCCGGCTCCTTTACCCGCGACCGGTCGGCGGCGCGCCGCAGTGCACTCCGCCGGGGGAGTACCTGGTGTTCGCGGGCCCGCAGGGCCGGCGCATCCACACGGTCCACTACGCGGCGCCGCTCGGGGAGCCCACCGTCGTCTTCTTCCACGGCAACGGGGACGCGCTCGTCGGCAAGGAGCCGCTGCTCGAGGCGCTGGCCCGCGAGGGCGTCGGCGTCTACGGCGTCGAGTACCCGGGCTACGGCGCGGCCGCCGCCTACCGGCCCAGCGAGGCGGCCATCTACCAGGACGTCGAGGCCGCCCTCGAGCGGCTGTCGTCCGAGCTCGGTGTCCCCCGCGAGCACACGGTGCTGATGGGCCACTCGCTCGGCACCGGCGTCGCCCTCGAGATGGCCCGGCGCGGCCACGGGGCTCGGGTGATCCTGGTCGCCCCCTTCACCTCGATCCCGGACGTGGGGGCGCGGATGCTGCCCTGGGCCCCCGTGCGCTGGATCGTGCGGGACCGCTTCGACAATCTGGGCAAGGCGCCCGGGGTGACGCTGCCGGTGCTGGTCATCCATGGCACCGCCGACGACGTCGTCCCCGTCGAGATGGGCCGGCGGCTGGCCGCGGCGCTGCCCCGCGCCAAGCTCCTCGTCATGGAGGGCGCCGGGCACGGGGGTGGGCTCACCACCGAGCCGCATTTCCAGCCGGAGGAGCTGCTCCGGTTCGCCCGGGACGCCACCCAGGCGCGCTCGCTGCTGCTGTTCGACGGGGAGCGATGACGAGGGCGTGACCGTGACGAGCGACGACCGAGCCGCCGGTGAGGCGCCTCGAGTCCCCGCGCTCCTACGCCCGGCTCGTCCTGCGCAGAAGTTCCCTCGCTGCCTGGCGCTCGAGCCAATCACGAATCGTCGCCCACTTCCGCTTCGTCAGCCCCTTCGGGAAGATCTGCTCCGTCTCCGCGTCGTCGAACCAGCCGAGCGCTCGCAGCACGTGATAGAGGTCCGCCGCCGACACCCCGAACTTCGCGACGTAGTCTTCACAGGCGGCTCGGAGAGAAATGCGGCTGCGCGTCAGGATCTCATGGAGATCCCAGTAGTCGCGTCGAGCACCTCGGCGGGCGATGGCGGCGAGCTTCATCACCGCGAGGTCGCGCAGCCCGGCGACCCTCACCCCTTCGGGCCCGGACTTGAAGCGCCCCAGCGGTCGGTACGGGTAGCGGACAAAGTCGACCATGGCTCCGCCGACCACGATCTTCAGCGTGGCGTCGGTCTGCGCGACGATCGACGCTTTCGGCAAAGTGGTGACTCGTTGGCGAACCTCCTCGAGGTCCAGGTCATCGGTCAACGAGAAGAAGTCGAGATCGTTCGAGGAGCGGTGGCGCAGGTGCTCGGCAATCGCGACGCCACCGGTCAGGTAGACCCAATCGAGCACGCCCGAGCGTTTCAGCCCGGCCAGGGCGCGGCGCTGCGCAGTCGTGAGCGGCGCGACGTTGCCCAGGGTTCGTCCCTTGCCCTCAGTGCTGCTCGCCATATGGCAATGGTCCTCGGTGACAGCTCGGGAGACGATCCGTCGCGGAAGAAGCGATGGATCCGCTCCAGGCCATAGTGCCTCACGGCCCAGCGCACGTCCTGCAAGCGTCCTTGCTCGAGCAGTCGCGCCAGCACGATCCGCGCGTCGCGCTCCGTGTCGAGGTCACGGAGGGCGTACTCCGGAAATAGCCAGGCGAGCGACTTCGGCGGCGACACCAGGCAACGATACCACGGCAACCGGACCGGGGAGTCTTGCCAGCGGGCTCCGCCCACCCCTGCGGCACGGGACATCGCACCCGACCGTCAGACTGGGCCCGATGGCGGGGAGCAGGGAGCGCACCAGCGTCGCGCGCCATCGCGAGCTGGCCGCGCCCCGGCCGCCGCCCGCTCAGCGCAGGGCGTCCAGGGTCCGTGCCTTCGCGTAGCGCTTGGACACGTCGTCCCAGTTCAGCAGGCCCCACCACGCGTCCACGTAGTCGGCGCGCTTGCTCTGGTACTTGAGGTAGTAGGCGTGCTCCCACACGTCCACGACCATGAGCGGGATGACGGACCAGATCCCCTTCTTCTCGTGGTTCTCGCAGGCGAGCACCGTGAGGCTCCGGTCGAAGGCGTTGTAGCCGAGGATCCCCCAGCCGCTCCCCTCGACGCTCTTGGCGGCGGCGCTGAGCTGCGCCTTCATCGCGTCGATGCTGCCGAAGGAAGCCCGCAGCGCCGCGTCGAGCTCCTGGCTCGGCGCCCCGCCCCGGCCCGGCGGCGCCATGTTCTCCCAGTACAGGGCGTGGAGCAGGTGGCCCGAGGTGTGGAAGGCGAGCTTCTTGGTGTGGTGATCGACGAGCTTGTAGTCGTTGGCTGCGCGTGCCTCCCGGAGCGCTGCCAGCGCCGCGTTGGCGCCCTTGACGTAGCCCGCGTGGTGCACGTCGTGGTGCAGGCTCACGGTGGCCGCGTCGAGGATCGGCTCGAGCGCGCTCGGCGCGTAGGGGAGCGGCGGGAGGGTGTACTCGCTGGGCATGGTGAGCTCCGGGGGGGCGGGGGTGAGCGGGACGGGCGCGGAGGGGTACGGCGCGGGCGTCGCCGGCTGCGGGCGTGCGCAGCCCGGCAGCGGCAGAAACCAGAGGCCGCCGGCGGCGAGCAGCCCGCCCAGGGCCTCTCGGCGTCCGAACCGTCGCTCGTCGTCGTCCGGCATGGCGCGGGCGAGTATGGGGGGAGCGCCCTGCGGTGACAAGACGGGGCGCGCGGGGAGCACGGCGCCCCCCGTCCCCTCGCTAATCTTTGGCCTGCTTCAGCGCCACCGACGTGACCGTGGTGAGCCCGGCGGCGACGAGCGCGGGGGCCGCGGCGTCGGGATCGCCGAAGCGGAAGACCAGGATGGCGCGATCCTCGCGGCCGTAGGTGAACGCGTACATGTACTCGATGCCGACTCCGGCGGCGTCGATCGTCCCGAGCACCTCGGCGAGCCCGCCCGGTCGATCGGGCACCTCGAGCGCGATCACCTCAGTGACGTGGACGACCAGCCCCGCCGCCGTCAGCGCCGCGCGGCCCGCCGCGGTCCGATCGACGATGAGGCGCAGAATCCCGAACTCGCCCGTGTCGGCCAGGCTCAGGGTGAGGATGCTGACCCCGGCCTCCGCCAGCACCCGACAGGGGCGGACGAGCTGGCCGGGACGGTTCTCGACGAAGAGGCTGAGCTGGGTGAGCTTCATGGGTCGTTCCTCCGGCGATCGATCACTCGCTTGGCCTTGCCCTGGCTCCGGTCGATGGTGTGCGGCGCCACCAGCCGCACTGCGACGTGGATGCCCACCGTGTGCTCGATGGCCTTGGCCAGCCGCGCGCGCAGGGCCTCGAGCGCGCGCACCTCGTCGGAGAAGACCTCGGGCGTGACCTCCACCTCGACGCTCAGGCGATCGAGCCCGCCCTCGCGGTCGAGCACGAGCTGGTAGTGCGGGAGCGTCCCCTCCACCTCGAGCAGCGCGGCCTCGATCTGCGAGGGATACAGGTTGACGCCGCGGATGATGAGCATGTCGTCGCTGCGGCGGCCCACGCGCCGCATGCGCCGGAGCGTGCGGCCGCAGCCGCAGCGCTCGGAGGTGAGCGTGGTGATGTCCCGGGTGCGGTACCGGATCATCGGCATCGCCTGCTTGGAGAGCGTGGTCAGCACCAGCTCGCCCTCGGTGCCCTCCGGGAGCACCTCGCCGGTGTCCGGATCGATGATCTCCGGGTAGAAGCGATCCTCGAAGACGTGCAGGCCCTCCTGCGCCGCGCACTCCGACGCCACCCCGGGGCCGATGATCTCGCTGAGGCCGTAGATGTCGTAGGCGCGCAGGCGGGTGGCCGCCTCGATGCGCTTGCGCATCGACTCGGTCCAGGGCTCCGCTCCGAAGACGCCAGCGCGGAGGGGCAGGTCACGCAGGTCCACGCCGAGCTCGCCGGCGCGCTCGACCAGGTGCAAGAAGTAGCTCGGGGTCGAGCAGATGGCGGTGACGCCGAAGTCCTTGAGCACCATGATCTGGCGCTCGGTGTTGCCGCCGGAGATGGGGATCACCGTGGCCCCGAGCGCCTCCGCCCCGTAGTGCGCGCCGAGCCCCCCGGTGAACAGGCCGTAGCCGTAGGCGTTCTGGAGCACGTCGCCGCGGTGCAGGCCGCAGGCGGCGAAGGTGCGCGCCATCACCTCGCTCCACACGGCGACGTCCTCGCGCGTGTACGCCACCACGATCGGCTTGCCGGTGGTGCCGCTGGAGGCGTGCAGGCGCACGATCTCCGACATGGGGCTCGCAAACAGCCCGAAGGGGTAGGTGTCGCGCAGATCGAGCTTGGTGGTGAAGGGGAGGCGCGCGAGGTCGGCGAGGGAGCCGAGGTCGTCGGGGGCTACCCCACGCTCTTCCATGCGCGACCGCACCAGGGCGACGCGCTCGTAGCAGCGCCCGACCACGTCGCGCAGGCGCGCGAGCTGCAGCTCGCGGAGGCGCTCGAGGGGGAGGTAGTCGAGGGCGCTCGCGGGGAAGATCTCGGTGGCGCCGGCGTCTCGGGCGGGCATGTCTCGTCTCCGATCAGGGTCGGTGAAGGAGGAGCCGGGCGAAGACCTCGCGGCTCGGTCCGGCGAGGTCCGGGCGGAAGTGGCGGTCGAGCGCCGCGTTCCAGGCCGCGAGCGGGAAGGGGAGATGTCGCGCGAGCACGGCGAGCAGGGCCACGTTGAGGCTCTTCTTGCCGGGCAACGCCGCCAGGTCCACCGCCTCCGGCGTGAGGAGGCGGCCCTCGGGGCGGAGCCGGTGGCGGTGCGACGCCACCTCGGCGGACTCGAGCACGACGAGGAAGTCGGCCTCGCCGGGGGTGATCATGGGGCTCAGGACGCGGGGGCCGAAGCGGACGTCGCCGTGGACCGAGCCACCCCGCTGGGCCATGCCATGTAGCTCGCTCTTCTTGACGTCGTGGCCCGCGAGGAAGGCTGCCTCCGCCAGCACGTCCGAGGCCCGGATCACGCCCTGACCGCCGAGGCCCGCGACGACGACGTTGGTGACGCGAGCCTCGGTCACGGGCTCCCTCCCTCGGCGCCGGCGGCGGGGCAGGTCGCCTCCGCGCGCTCGGCCTCGCGGGCGCGGCGCGCGGCGAGCAGGCAGGGGCGCCGCGCCACGATGACCGCCGTCGTCTCGGCGGCGAGGGCCGCCAGCAGCTCGCGCTCGAACCCGGCCGTGTCGGCGTGAGGATCGATGACCACGACCCGCTCGACCCCCATGGCTACCGCCACGGCCTCGATGCAGAGCTTGCGCGTCGGCTCGTGGGTGAGGGTGCGCCCGGTGCCCGGGTGCTCCTGCTGCCCGGTCATGGCGGTGGTGCCGTTGTCGACGATCACGACGACGTGGCCGGTGGCGGGCGGGTTGTAGACGAGCTCCGCCAGTCCGGTCAGGCCGCTGTGGACGAAGGTGCTGTCGCCGATCACGCTCACCACGCGCCGTGCCTGCTCGGGGGGGAGCACGTGGCGCAGCCCCAGCCCGACGCCGATGCTCGCCCCCATGCAGACGCAGGTGTCCATCGCCTGGAGCGGCGGCAGCGCGGCGAGGGTGTAGCAGCCGATGTCGCCGGCGACGACGAGCTCGTGGCGGGCGAAGACGCCGAAGACGGAGCGGTGCGGGCAGCCCTTGCAGAGCTCGGGCGGGCGGCCGCGCGGGGGCTCCGGCTCGGGCGTTGCGTCGCCAGCGAGCAGGCGGCGCACGCGCGACACCGAGAGCTCGCCGAAGCGGAACCCCTCGGGTCGTCCCGCGACGTCGATCCCCGCGGCGCGGAGCTGCTCGAAGAGGACGGGATCCCCCTCCTCGATCACGAGCGCGCGCTCCACCGAGCCGACGAAGCGCGCGATGCGCTCGAGGGGGAGCGGGTGGGTCATCAAGAGCTCGAGGGTGCTCGCCGCGGGCGCCGCCTCCCGGGCGTGCAGGGCGCTGACGCCGGCCGTGATCAGCCCCAGCGCGGCGTCGCCGCGGTGCTCGACGACGACGGGCGCCGTCTCCGCCCAGGCGGCGATCGCGTGCAGCCGTTCGCGGAGCCGCCGGTGGGCGGGGCGGGCGTTGGCGGGGATCATGACGCGCGCCGCGATGTCCCGCTCGAACCGCGGGGTCGCCGCCGCGAGCGGCCGCGGGCGCCGCACGAGCACCGACCGGGCGTGGCAGACGCGCGTGGTCATCCGAAACAGCACGGGCAGGCCGAACCGCTCGGAGAGCTCCAGCGCAAGCCCGAACAGATCGTAGGCGTCCTGCGCGTCGCGGGGCTCCAGCATCGGCACGCCAGCGGCGATGGCGTAGCGGCGGTTGTCCTGCTCGTTCTGGCTCGAGGCCATGCCGGGGTCGTCGGCGCTGACGACGATGAGGCCGCCGGTCACGCCGGTGTAGGCGGCGGTGAAGAGCACGTCGGCGGCGACGTTCAGGCCGACGTGCTTCATGGTGACCAGGGCCCGCGCGCCGGCGAAGGCGGCCCCCAGCCCCACCTCCAGCGCGACCTTCTCGTTGGGGGCCCAGCGCGCCGGGCCGCCGAGGGCGCCGAACCCCTCGAGGATCTCGGTGGACGGGGTGCCGGGGTACCCCGAGCCGAGCCCCACGCCGTGATCGATGGCGGCCCACGCCACCGCCTCGTTGCCGCTGCTGAGGGAGCGATCGTCAGGCATCCGGGTCCTCGAGGGCGCGAGAGGGTAGCGCATCCTCGCCGCGCGGCGACCCGAACTGCACGCCCAACTCTGCGCCCGCTGCGCCGGCAGGCCCTCGAGCCGAGCCCCACGCTCCGCGGGACGTGCCCCGGCGCGCGGCGGCCCTTCCCGCGCGCCGCGCGGCCGGGTAACGCGCCAGGAGGTGGCACGGCGGCGCAAGCTCCCCCGGTTCGAGCCGGACGCGATCGAGGGCCTCCTCGAGGGGCGCGCGACGGCGACCCTCGACCGGCTGCTCGAGCTCGTGCGCGGGACGAACCCCACGCGGCGGAGCGCGCTCGACCCGGGCGAGGCGCGCCGCCGCTACGCCCTCAAGGCGCGCCTGCAGAGCCTCGTCATCGCGTGGCACGGGGCAACGCTCGTCGTCGTCGCCACCCGGATCCCCGGGGTGGTCGCGCTGCGCCTCGCGGGTCGGCGCGGGGACGCCTGCCACGCCGTGGTTTCCGCCCTGGAGCCGCCGGCGCGCGCCTGGGTCGAGGCGGGGCTCCAGCGGCCGCGCCGCGGCTGATCGCCCCGCCCGAGCGCGCGGGGCAGCGGCGCCCCCGCCGCCCGCGGGCGCGGTATCGCTGCTGGTGGTCGCGCCGCCGCGACCGGTCTACCCTCGGTGACCATGGCGCTGAAGCTGAGCGAGCAGGGGGTCGAGGCCGAGAAGCAGATGCGGGCGGTGATCTTCTACCTCACCACCTTCGGCTACATCGACGGCGACTTCGACGACCGCGAGCGGCACTACGTCCGCGAGTACATCCGGCGCCTGGTCGAGCAGCGCGTGGACGGCGCCATCGACCCCGCCGAGCAGGCGCTGCGCACCGAGCTCATCGCCAAGCACACCACCCATTTTCACGAGGTCTTCGAGGCGATCAACGCGCAGGTGCGGGATCTGTTCACCGAGTCGGTTGCCACCGGTGAGGACCCGAAGGCCTTCGTGCACGCCAAGCTCAAGCTCCGCTGCTTCGAGATCTTCCAGGCTTTCGACGCGGCGAGCCAGGAAACCTTGCTCGACGCCATCGACGAGCTCGTCCGTGCGGACGGCCAGGTGCACCCGGCGGAGGTCGAGTTCCGGGCCGAGATCGCGGCGCTGCTCGAGGCGGACCTGGAGATCGAGCTGATCGACGAGCCGACGGCGCGGGACACCGTCGCGGTCGGGCCGGCGCGCACGTTGCCGAGCGGGGCCGAGGATCACCCGTTCCTGCGGTCGCTGGAGTTCAACTACTCCGCGGCGCCGGACCGCCTGCGCGAGCAGGTGGCGCAGGATCGCGCGCTGCTCGACCGGGTGATGGGCATCCTGGCGCGAATGCGGGAGGCGGGCGCCGGGCGCCTCGCCGGCAAGAAGAGCGTCGCCGAGTTCGCCGGGAGCGGGCCGTTCCTCGACGGCCACGTCCACGTCTGCCCGCCCGAGCCGGGGCGGAGCTACGAGCTCACGGTGCTCGGGGATCTCCACGGCTGCTACAGCTGCCTCAAGGCCGCCCTCATGCAGTCGGGTTTCTTCGACAAGGTGGCGGCGTTCCAGGCCGATCCGCTGCACCACCCGGACCCGAAGCTGGTCCTGCTCGGCGACTACATCGATCGGGGCATGTTCAGCTATCAGGGCGTCCTCCGCGCGGCGCTCCAGGTCTTCGCCGCGGCGCCGGAGCACGTCTTTCTGCTGCGGGGCAACCACGAGTACTACCTCGCGCACGAGGGCCAGGTGTATGGGGGCGTGCGCCCGGCGGAGGCCATCAACACTCTGCGCCCGCACCTGCCCTTCGAGGTGTTCGAGCACTACATGCGGCTCTTCGACGCGCTGCCGAACCTGCTACTTTTCGAGCGGTTCCTCTTCGTGCACGGGGGGATCCCGCGCGACTCGCTGGTCAAGGAGCGGTTCCGCGATCTGTCCAGCCTGAACGATCCGGATCTGCGCTTCCAGATGCTGTGGAGCGATCCGAGCAGCGCCGACGTCATCCCGGCGGCCCTCCAGAACCAGTCCGCTCGGTTCCCGTTCGGGCGGCTGCAGGCGCTGGCGTTCCTGCAGCGGCTCGGCTGCCACACGCTGGTGCGCGGTCACGAGAAGGTGAACGAAGGCTTCCGGCGCGTCTACGACGACGACGACCAGCTCGTCCTCTCGCTCTTCTCCGCCGGTGGCGAGCACAACGACGATCTGCCCGCCGACAGCAGCTATCGGTCGGTGACGCCGATGGCGATGACGCTTCGCTTCCGCGACGGCTCGAGCGAGATCGTGCCCTGGCGCATCGACTACGGGGCGTTCAACGACCCGAGCCGGAACGCCTTCTTCCGAAGCAAGCCGGAGATCGAGCACCGCATCGGCTGAAGCCGCGCCGCGCACGGCGCGCCGTAGTGGGTGAGGTCGGGAGACGCGCTCGCCGCCCGCGGCTCCGGCTCCGGGCCTTGGGGGGAGGGTGCCCGTGACCCGCCTGGCGGTCCGGGCGCTCCTGGCGCCTCGGCTCATACCGTTCAGTGGGAAATTTCCCCCGGGAACCGACGCCGAGCGGGTTCCATTGGCGCACCTCGGATTCCATTGTATGTTTTCCTCCTACCGTGCGCTGCCCGGTCGATCCCGGGGGGCCTTCGGGCGCGCTTCGGCGCTCGGCACGACGCAGAGGTGACCGTGGGTTTCGACGATCACGGCAAGGACGACCAGGGCAGGATGGGGCCGGCGAAAGGACGGGTCGAGCCCGGTGCGGACGCGCGCGCGAGCCGGGACGAGGAGCCGCTCCCGCCGCCGCGGGGAGAGCTCCCCACGCACCCGGACCGTCCGAGCTCGGAGCCGCCGCGCCAGCGAGCATGGGAGGAGCCCGGCGACGACTCGCTCGGCTCGGGCGCCTTCGAGCTGCCGCCCCTCGAGCGGCTCGAGCGGCGGGTACTGGAGGTCGTCGCCGACAGCGATCGCGCGCCGGCGCGCCGCGGCCCGGAGCGGCCATTGGGCGCCGCCCCGCCCCAACTCGACCCCCCGACGGTGCGCCTCGACGCGCAGGCGCTCTGGAACGAGTTTATCAGCGGCGTGCCGACGCCGCGCGGCCCTGCCGTCGAGGCGGCGGTGGAGCCGCAGGCGCTCGAGGGAGGGCTGCGCCGCCCGGGCGCCGTCGCCGCGATGGCCCGGTTCGCCGCCGAGGCGCTCGAGGAGCCGCCTCGACCCCGGGCCGCGTCGGCGCCGCCGCCCGCGCTCGCCGACGCGGTGGATGACGACCGCACGGATCCGGCTTCGCCGACGGCGCGCCGCCTCTCCGATCGGCCGCCGCGCTGGGAAGGCTTGCCCCCCGCCGCGCCGCCGGCTGCCGAGAGCGCCTCGCCGCCGCCCGTGAGCACGACGTTGCCGGCGACGTCGCTCGAAGGCACCGCGCCGGGCACGACCAGCGCGGTGCTGCGTCCGTCGCGCGGCGGTGCGGCGTGGTCGGTCGTCGGGCTCGTGGCGGTCACGACGGTCGGTGCCGGGCTGGCGCTGTTCGGGCTCGGCCGGTTGGTGCTCGGCGCGGGAAACGGTGGCGTCAGCGCCGCCGCGGCCAACGGCGGGGTCGAGGCCGTCGCGGCTCCCGCGGCCCGCGCGCGCGCCGCCGCGTTCGATCGGCCCGCTGCCGAGCGCGCGTTCACGGCCGCGGCGGCCGCCTGCCGCCGCGCGGGCGGTCCGGGTTCGGCGCGGATCCGGGTCACCTTCGCGGCGCCCTCCGGGACCGCGACCGCGGTGACGCTGGACGGCGCGCCCGCCGGTACCCCCACGGGTGCGTGCCTCGCCCGGGCGCTGAGCGCCGCCGTCGTGCCCCCCTTCGCTGGCGGTCCCGTGACCGTCGAGCAGTCCGTGGCGCTTCGGTGATCCGTCCCCGCTCGGGGGACGGGCCGAAGGGGTTTCCGCTCCAGATCGAAACCCAGCGCGGCAGTTCGCGTGCGCGGTCCGAGGACCGTGCCAGAGGCCGCCCCATTTGCCACAATGCTGGGCGTCAGTGGAGCAGGGCTATGCGACAGACCTCACTCGGTTCGTTCGTGGTCGTCGGCGCGGTCGTGGGGGCAGCGCTGCTGGGATCGGCCTGCCAGCAGGAGCCCCGCCCCAATAAGGAGCTCGGCATCGCCCCGAGGACCACCACCGGCGGCACGGCGCCTGCCGACGGGGGCTCCCCGAGCGAGGGCGGCCTGCGTCAGGCCGGCGCGGGGGGCCTCGTGGGCGGCGCCTCCGGGAGCGGCGCTGGCGGGCGCGGGGGCCAGGGCGGAGCGGCGGACAGCGGCGGCGCCGGGGGCAGGGGCGGCGCCGTGGACGGCGGCGGTGGCCCCATCGTCGCCGGCCAGGGTGGCGAAGAGGAACAGGGCGGGGCCGGCGCGGGCACGGGCGGCGCGGGCACCGGCGGGACCGGCGGCAGCGTCGTGCTCGTGTCCGTGGGGGCGCCGTGCGCGTCGAGCGCGGAGTGTGACGCCGGCGCCACCTGCTACGAGGGTCCCGGCAGCAGCGAGCGGACCTGCCGCGTCGCCTGTCCCCTCACCGAGGTCGGGGTCGAGGGAGACTGCGGCGACGGCTACGTCTGCGCCCTCAGCACCAGCGCGCACGGGGCCGCCTGCCTCGCCGTCTGCGAGCTAGGCGACTCCACCTGCGCCGACGAGGACTGGTGCGTTCCCCGCCCCGATCCGGCGTACACCGGGGGCGAGGCGGTCACCGGGCTCTGCAACACGCGCGGCTCGGTGACGGCTGGCGCGGGAGAGCCGTGCGACGACGGTGCCTGCGCCGCCGGCCTCGGCTGCTACTCGCCGAACTACGCGGGCGGTGGGCCCGAGCGCTGCGAGCCGCTCTGCGACGCGACCGCGGCGACCGTCGCGGATTCCGGCTGCTTCTCGGGGGAGACCTGCCGCGCCCTCACGCAGGAGCTCGGCGTTTGCATCCGCCTCTGCGACCCGCTCGGCGCGAACGGTTGCCCGTCCGGCGAGTGGTGCCACCCCTACTTCGTCACGGGGGTGGACGGCGCCGTCCTGGAGGGGCAATGCGTGCGCCCGGGCACGGTCGGCGCCGGCGAGGCCTGCGCCCCCGGCGGCTGCGTCGAGGGGCACGTCTGCGCGTCGCTCGCGTCCCCGTTCGGCGCCAGCGCGGCGACCTGCCGCGGCCTGTGCGATCCTGAGGAGCCGGCCTGCTCCGGGGACCAGGCCTGCGTTCAGCTCGAGGACGGGCAGCCCGGGATCGGGATCTGCCAGGAGGGCTGCGCCCCCTTCGCCGCGGGCGCTGCGGCCGACTGCGACGCAGCGGAGTGGTGCGCGCCCGCCACCGCGGCGGGGCTCGGCGTTTGCGCGCAGGCTGGCGCGGCCGAGCTCGGCGCCCCCTGCACGCGCGCGACGGACTGCGCGGCGGGGGCCTACTGCGACTGCCGCTTCGGCGCGGACCACTTCTGCGCGACCGACGGCGGCCGCTGCGAGGCGGCCTGCGATCCCGCCGCCACGGGGGCCGAGCCCGGCGCCTGCGCGGAGGCCAGCACCTGCGTCCCCGAGATCGTCGCCGGGGTCCGGCAGGGGTTCGGGATCTGCCGCCCGAGCTGCGACCACGACGCCTCTGGCGGGTGCGCGGACCCCGACGAGTCGTGCGTCGCCGCCGAGTTGGTCGGCGCCCTCGCGGACGCCTGCGTGGATGTCCCGACCGCCGAGTACGGCGAGCTCTGTGACATCACCGAGCTCGAGGTCGGCGATCCCTGCGGGGCTCGAGGCTCGTGTGCGCTGCCGGAGCCCGCGAGCCCGCCCACCTGCGTCGAGGCCTGCCGCGTCGTCGTGGGAGAGATCGGGAGCACCCCGCACCCGGACTGCGCGAGCGAGGCGGCCACCTGTGTGGAGCTCGCGCCCGACCTCGGCTACGGCCGCTGCGAGTGAAGCGGGAAGCGGCGGCGCGCCGTCGCGTGGGTCCCGGCGGGGGCTACTCGTCGTCGTAGCAGCTGTGCGTGACGTTCCACTCGTGCAGGGTTGCCAGACCGACGCCGCCGTTCAGGGTCACGGTCACGCGTAGCGCGTCGCCGCTCCGGGCCGGAAAATCGTTGCCGAGGACCACCGGACAGGCCAGCCCCGCGGTTGTGGCGTCGAACACGGTGCAGCTCCCCGGTTGGGTTGTCCCCTCCTGGGCGGTGTATATGATGGGAGCGCTCCAGAAGGCGACGGCGCCGCTCGGGTCCCGGGTCCCGGCCTCCACGGCGAAATCGATGGTGGCGCCCGGGGCGAGGTCGGCGTCCCAGGTCAAGAACATCCACTGGGGCGACCCGCCGTCGCCGCACTCGGTGTAGAGGATGTTCTCGGCGGGGTCGGGCGCCCAAGTGTCGTAGGCGCACTCCATCACGCCCGGTGCGCCCGAGTAGAGCGTCCAGTTGTCTCGGAGCGAGCACTCGGTGCCGTAGCCGGTGGAGGCGGTCCCGTCGGGGTTGACCATCACTAGGAGCTCGTCTTCGCCCGCGACGGGATCGCAATCGACGAGCGAGCAGGTGCCGGGGAGGATCTCCTCGGTCACCGCGCAGGTGCCCGCGGGCGCGAGCCCCGCCGCCGCCGGGTCCGGGGAGCCGAAGGCGGCCGCGCTGGCCACGTCGTGCTCGTAGAAGGCGATGGTGACCCCCGTGGCCGGCGAGCGGGCGATCCCGTGGTTGCAGACGGCGATCTGCGGCCGGTCCCCGAAGGAGCAGGGGACGTCCAGCGCCAGATCGAACGCCAGGCAGGCCCCGTCGAGGGCCCCGTCACGCCAGGACTCGCAGACGCCGCTCTCGGGCGGCTCCGGCGTCGAGTCGATGGCGCACTCCTTCACGATCACGCCGGCGCAGGCGTTGTCCGAGTAGGTGGCAGGGTCGATGAGGTGCGCGCTGGGCTCGAACCGGAGCGTGCCGCCCGTGTGGACGGTCCCGTTGAACCTCGTCGTCGGCTGGGACGTCACGATGACGTTGGCCGACGGCGCGACGATCCTCCCTACCCAGGTCACCTGGTCGATGTTGATCGTTGTCGCTGACCCGGCGGCGAAGAACCAGTTCACCAGCGAGAAGTCGACCTCGTCGGCGTTCTTCAGGGACGCCGGCGGGTAGGCGAACCGGAAGCGCGGCACCGTCAGCGTCTCGGGGCCCATGACGACCGCCCCGCTCACGTAGATGCTGACCGGCAGGGGTCCGACGTCTTCGAACCGGATCTGCGCGGTCGTGTTCACGCCGAGCTCGGTGAAGGCGTACACACCCGGCCCGAGCGCCAGGGTGCCTCCGTTCATGGCCAACCTGCCGTAGCACCCGGGCGGCAGAATCCCGGACGCAGGGTACCACCCGCTGTTGATGGTGACGTCGCCGAGCTCGGGCACGTAGCTCCCGGTCCCCGTGCAGGGCATCGGCGGGTCGATGGTCACGTCGTAGCTCGGCGGCTCGGGCACGACGAGGTCGGCGGGGGGGGCGGCGTCTTGCCAGGTGCCGATCGGCCAAGCCGTGGAGCCGGGCAAGGGGGTAGGCGCGGCGGGGCTGTAGACGTCGCCGCGCACCTCCTTGTTCCACGTCACGGTGCCGCCCGCCTCGAACGCGATCCCGGGGCTCGCGGCGGTCGCGGTGGCCGAGCTCCACCAGGTGGCTAGGTTCAGCAGCTGCACGCCCTCTTCCACGAGGGCCTGGCCCGTCCCGCTCGAGTTGTCGAGCTGGAGCCCGCCCCGGGTCTGCAGGTTGCCCTCGATGGTGGAGCCGTTGATGAGCGTGGTCCCCCAGGTGGCATTGTCGGCGTTGTAGACGACCGCGTCGCCGAGCAGGTTCGGGGGCGTGGTCGTCGACCCCCTGAACTCGAGCGTGCCGCGGACCTCGAGATCGCCCTCGATCCGCCCGCCCGACTCGATGACGAGGTCGCCAGCGGTGCCGATCAGGCCCTTGACGAGCCCACCCTGACCGAATCTGAGGTCCCCCTCCGAGTACAGCGCGTATCCGCAGAGATCCGGGTTCGGCGTGGGGCCGACCGGCACCGAGACGTAGCTGTCGCAGCCCGCCGCGGAGACGACCAGCTCGCGGCAGTTCGAGTCCCAGCCGTAGGTCGGGTCGCAGCAGGAGGGCCGGAGCGCGCAGACCGCGTCGACGCACCAGTGGTAGCCGCTGGTGAGCGCGTCGCCCGTCTCGCAGAGGTCGTGCCAGGGTGGCACGTCGGCGCAGAAGGCGTCGCAGACGGTCTTGACCCGGCTCACACAGTCGGCGTCCCAGGCCCCCTCCACCCCCTCGTCGCAGCAGGTCGGATCGGCGACGCAGATCGCCTGCACGCAGGTGTCGGCGGCGGCGCAGGCGGCGCTGGGGGCGTCGGAGACGACGCACTTGCTGTGGGCGCAGGCGAGGGCGGTCACCGGCTCCTCGCAGCGCTGGTTGAACTGGCAGTCGAGGCCGTCGGTGCAGGGGCTGGTGACGGAGACACCAGGGAAGCGGGTGGTGAGCGTCTCGGGGTCGGGCAGGACCGAGAAATCGAGGCGCGGATCGGACCCGAACGGCTCCTCGAGCGGAGTCTGATCGAAGACGCGGCAGTTCGGATCGCAGGCGTTGTAGAACTCGTACACACCGGTCGCGACCCCGCTGCCCGCCGCGCCGCCCGCGCCGCCCGCGCCGCTCGCGGATTGGGGGAAGCAGGGCAGATTCTCCCAGGAGGCCCGCGGCAGCAGCCGCGCCGCGACCTCGAGCCGCGGACGGGTGCGCTCGACGACGGCGCCGTCGACGCAGGCGCCCCACTCTCCGTCGGTGCAGCGCTGGAGCCCCTCGTAACAGGACAGGCGATCGCCATCCTCGTCCAGGGTGACGCCGCAGGGGCGCTCGTCACCGGTGGCGCACGCGACCTCAGTTGCGCGCGCGCCGAGCTCCAGATCCGCCGCCGGCAGCGTCGAGTCCGAGCTGCAGGCCAGGCCGAGCAGCGGCGCCGCGAGCAGCAGGGCGGCGCTGCTCGGGCCGGGGGTGGCGTTCGTCCTGCGTCGCAAGCGGTGGGGATTCGGCTGGCGATGGCGGATCATGGTGGAGTCTCCAGCACGGTGAGGCTGCTCGCGGAGGGCCGGTCCCGCCGCGTCCCCGCCGACCGCGTGATGGTGTGGGGCCGGCACGCAGAGTGTGGCAGCCGCGCGGGGGCCCTTCAACGTCGCCGTCTCCGACCCCGGACCTCGGCCGCTTCCGCATTCGGCTCGGACTGGTGCGAGCTGCTCGGATCCTGGTGGGATCGCGACTGCTCGTCCCGCAGCGCGCCGCGTCATTCCATCGAGAGTGGACGACCAGCGGTCAGCTTCTCGGCTCCGTGTCCAGTACCTACGCGACTCGGCGGCTCCGTGATCCGCCCGAACTCCGACGCAACCGGCGCCGCGGGGTCGGCCAATGGTGTCGCGCTGCCGCACACGTGGCCCCTCTCGGCGGTCGCCGTGCGCGCCGTCTCCCCCGAAGCCCCTCGGGCAGCCCCGGCTCGCCTCTCGCTACGCCGAGGGCGCGGGGTCGCGGGGCGGCTCGGCGCTGTCCGGTGCCGTGGACTGTGCGACAATACAGGGCTGACATGCGCAATCCGAAGAGCGTGCTCGGGGCGGTGTTGTTGGGGGCGGGCCTGCTCGTCCTCGCGGGGTGCGGCAAGAAGGACGAGCGGCCGCCGCCGCTCGACGAGGGGGACACCGGTGGCGAGGGCGCCGCGGGTGCTGGCGAGGGCGCGGCGAATGCCACGGGCGGTGGCGGCACTGCGGGCGAGACGGGCACGGCCGGGGACGGCGCCGCGGGCGAGGACGTCGCCGGCGCCGGCACGGCGGGCGAGGCCGCGGGTGGCGGAGGCGTCGCCGGTGGCGGTTTGAGCGCGGGCGGTGGTGGCGGCGCGGTGAGCGGCGGTGGTGGCGGCTCGAGCGCGGGCGGTGGCGGCGGTGCGGCGGCCGGCGGCGCTCAGACCGGTGGTGAGGCCGTCGGCGGCGGAAACGAGACGGGCGGCGAGGACTACGGTGGCGGCACGGAGATGGGCGGCGAGGACAACGGTGGCAGCGCGTCCGGCGGCGCCGACACGGGTGGCGCCGCGACGGGCGGCGCGGGCACCGGCGGCGAGGCGACGGGCGGCACCGAAACCGGCGGCGCGGCGACCGGCGGCGACGAGCCCGGCACCGGCGGCGTCGACACGGGCGGTGCGGGCCCGAGCGCGGGCGCCGGCGGCGAGGGTGGCGCCGAGAGCCCCGTGGGCGATCCTTGCGTCGGGCACGACGACTGCCCGCCGGGCGGGCAGTACTGCTTCTTCGGGGTCACCTCCGTCCGGAGCTGCCGCAACTTCTGCGACGCGGCGGGGGTCGGCACGGACGCGGGCTGCTCCGCTGGCGAGCTTTGCACCCTCTACGCGTATGGCAACGCCGGCGCCTGCCTGAAGACCTGCACGCCCTTCGTCAGCCCCTCCGAGTGCCCGGACACGGAGTGGTGCCTGCCGAACCCGCCCGCGACCTACACGGGCGGCGTCGCGGTCGACGGGCTCTGCGTCGAGGAGGCCGCGGGCGCGAGCGCAGGGGGAGAGTCCTGCGAGGGGACGAGCTGCGCCGGCGGGTACTTCTGCTACTACCCCGCGGGGACCGCGCTCGGCTACGACGTCTGCCAGCCGCTCTGCGATCCCGCGGCGGAGGCGGGCACGGCCGGCGCCTGCGCCACGGGGAGCGTGTGCCGCGCGGCGTTCGGGTCCACCACCTACTCCTGCGTCACGCTCTGCGAGCCGTTCGGCGCGGCGAGCTGCGGAGCGGGCGAGCACTGCGTCGCCTACCAGGAGCTCGACGGGGAGGACCTCGTGATCGAGGGCCACTGCGTCGACCCGGGGACCAAGGTCCTCGGCGAGGCCTGCGCCGACGGCGAGTGCGGCGTGGGGCTCGACTGCATCGACGAGCCCCCGCCCTACGGGGTGGGCAGCAGCTGTCGGCCCGTCTGCGACCTGGACGCGGCGTCGTCCTGCGGGACCTCGGCGAGCTGCCTGCCGATCAACCGCGGTGACACGGGGCTCGGCGCATGCGAGCCCGACTGTACGCTCTTCGGCGCGGGCGCGGCGGCGGGCTGCGCCGAGGACGAGTGGTGCGCCCCGAGCTTTCTCGGCGGCGACGCCGGCACCTGCGTCGCCGTGGGCACCGCCGCCGTCGGCGAGGCCTGCAGCGACGGTGACGACTGCGTCGAGGGCGGCACCTGCGACTGCCGCTTCGGTCAGACGACGGGCTGCTTCTCGACGCGCGTCTGCACGGACGCCTGCCTCCCGGGCGCCGCGACCGGCGAGCCCGAGAGCTGCGCGAGCGGGCAGACCTGCGTGCGCCCGTCGGTGTGGGGGCAGCCGGCGAGCTTCGGGCTTTGCCGGGAACCGTGCGACGCCGATGGCGCGGCCACCTGCTCGGACGAGACGGAGACCTGCGTCGCGGGGGCGCTCCTACCGGATGGGGTCGACGCCTGTCTCGACGTGCCGCCGGCGGCGGCGGTTGGCGAGTACTGCCCCATCCTTGGCATCGACGATGGTGATCCCTGTGGGCCGACGGAGCTCTGCCTGACGCTGCCGGGCGACGGGAACGCCGTCTGCGTGGACGTCTGCCGCTTCAGCGAGGGCGGCGTCGGCACCACGGACCACCCGGACTGCGCCGAGGCCACGGCGTCCTGCGAGCAGCTCGAGGCGGGCCTCGACTACGGTCGCTGCGTGGCGCCCTAGCCCCGGAGTTCGGCGGCGCTACCAGCGGCCGCCGAAGGTCCACCACAAGGGGCCGGGCGCGGCCCCGACCGGGAGCAGAGCGCCGAACCGATCGCCGTTCGGGGCGTCGGCAAGCAAGCGGGTGTGGCGTCCGTCGGCGAGCACGACCACGGTCCCCGCGAGGCCCTCCCCGCCGAGCGGCTGCGGCGCGGAGGGGGCCGGCAGGTCGCCTGCGAAGGCGAGCTCGAGCTTGCTCACGCCGCCGCTCCGGTCGGTGAAGAGGACGCGGAGCCGGTCGGGCGCGGTCGCGAGCGCCGCGGGCGCGCCCGCCACCCCGCCGGCGAGCGGCGCGGGCCAGGCCGTCCAGCGCTGGCCCGAGCGCGTGGCGCCGAGGAGCTCACCCGCGGCGGTGCGCACGACCAGGACGACCTGCGCGCCCATCGTCACCAGCGCCGGGTCGTCGATGGTGGCCGCCAGCGGGAGCGTCGCGGCCTCGGACCAGCCGCTCGCGCCCCGCACGCGGTGCCGCAGGGTCCCGTCGCTGGCGCGCGCGACCAGATGCAGCTCCCCGCGCAGCGCCACCGCGGTGGGCGCGCCCTCGCCGACGGCCTCGATGCGCTGCCACTCGCCCGTCGTCGCGGCTCGGTGCCAGAGCCCGCCCTGGCGTCCCCGGGCGAACAGCTCCGGCGCGTCGGCAGTGACCGCGACCGGCACCACGCGGCTCGCGAGCGCGCCGCCGAGATCTGCCCAGCCTTGCACCTCGGGCGCCCAGGCCTCGCCGTCCCACGCCTTGTGCCGGGCCCGGCCGCTCCGGTCGACCACCCACAGGTGCAGGCGGTCGCCCGTGACCAGGGCAGCGGGTGAAAGCGCCGTGTCGGCGGCGAAATCGTTGGCGGCCTCGAGCCACCCTTCGAGGGAGTCAGCGCGCCCGGCGCCGACCCAGTGGTGGCGCACTGAACCGTCCGGGGCCGTGGCGAAGACGTGGTCGAAGCCCTGGAAGCGGACCAGCACTGGCGCGGGCGCCGCGCCGCGCCGGGGACGACCGACGAGGCCGCCGCGGTGGCCCCCGTCGAGTGCGCGGCGCACGACCCGTCCCTGGCTGGAGGTGAGCGTTGCCACCCGGTACGGGCAGTCCTGGCTCCAATAGCTCATCACGTTCTCGCGCAGCGGGGCGGGCGAGAAGCGGAGCAATCGCCGGTCCCCGCTCCCGCAGTCGACGTCGAGCTCGAGCGGCCGGCGCTCCCAGGCGGCGGGCTCCTCGCAGTTGCCGCGATCCTGCACGGCGCGATAGAGCGGCGTCAGCGGGTCGGCGGGCGTGTCGTCCACGAAGCCGCGGTCCCCGTCGAAGAGGAGCGTCTCGGGTTGTGTGCGCTCGCGGGTGCAGAGCCACCGCTCTACTGCCGCTGCGCTCTCGAGCTCGGGGCCGTGGGGGTGGCGGAGGCCGAAGTAGTGCCCGAGCTCGTGGGCGACGGTCCACTGGCGCTGCGCGGCGCCGGCGGCGAGGGTGACGTACGGCAACAGGGGGCTCGCCTGCGAGGTCCGCCGGGCCGCGAACAGCCATTGCCTGGCCGACGGGTCCCAGCGCCGCGCGCGTCCGCTGCCGTGGAAGAGCACCAGCCGTCCGGGTTGCGAGTCGGCGAGCCGGAGGCGGGCGCGCACGTTGGGCTCCGGATCGCAGGGGGGCGGTAGCCCCTCGTTTCGGTACTGGGCGAGCGTGGCGCCCGGCGGTAGCGCGAGGGTGCAGTCCTGATCGAGCAGGGGCTCCTCGGTGCGCCGGAGATCGCGGTCCGGCGCGAACCGGAAGCTGACCCCCTGGGGCGCGAACACCTGGTTCGCCTGCTCGAACGACCGCGATAGGTCGTCCGCGAGCGGGGGCGGCGGCACGCCATCCGTGTGGAGAACCAGCACCGAGACGCAGCGCGTCCCGGCGACGCAGCCAACCGCCTCGGACCGGGCCGCGGCTGACCCGCTCGCCGTGGGGGTCGCGCTCGGTGCCGCCGCCGAGACGGCGCTCGCGCTCGCTGTCGCCGCGCCCGCGCGAGCCCGCGGGCGGCAGCCGCTCGTCCCTTCCGCAAGGAGCAGAGCCCCCACGACGAGGGCCGCGGTGCGGGGCGCCGTAGCCCGCCCCGCCGAGGCCCGCATCGAGCTGGTTACTCGTCGTCCACGCACGAGTGCGTGATATAGCGGTTCAGGAGGACGGGCGCGTCGGTGAAGGTGGAGTTCGGGATGAGCGTCGCCCTCATCTGGACGTAGGGATCGTCCTTCCGCAGCACGTCGCCCAGGACCACCGGGCAGCGGCGGGTCGGATCGAAGGCGTCGGAGAAGTCGCAGCTCGCGCGGCCGCGCACCTCGGGGTTGGGAGCGGCCACCGGGTCGGAGTCCTCGTCGTGGTTGGCGGCCATCACGTTCCGGGTCCCCGTCGGGAAGGTCGGCAGCATCGCGGGCAGGTCCGCGTCGAGCTCGATCCAGGCGCTGCAGTCGGTGCTCGCCGCATCGAAGCAGCTCCGCAGGGCGAAGCGCACCTCGGCGTCGTCCGGGACGTAGGCCTCCCAGGCGAAGAACTGCCAACGGATCCCCTGGCCCGGCTCGCACTCGGCCGGATCGAAGGTCTCCTCGAAGCTGGTGGTGGTCAGATCAGCCAGGCAGGCGCCGTCGGTCCGCGAGGAGAGGAACGCGGACCAGTTGTCCTGGTGGTAGCACTCGCCGACCACCCCGTCCGCGCTCGGGTTGACCATGACCAGGTACTGCGCGCCGTCGTCGGGGAACGCGCCGCAGTCCACCGGGACGCACTCGCCGGGCAGGATTGGGTCGGTGCTGGTGCAAGTCAGCGCGGCCACGGCGCCAGCGGCGTCGTCCTGGCCCCAGTTGCCGAGCGCCGGCGCTGCTGGGTCGTAGGGGAAGAAGTGGACCTTGACCCCATTGGGTGCGGGCGCCATGCCGTGGTTACAGACCGGCACCCGGCCGTGCAGCGCCGCGTCGAGGCAGGGGATGTCGAGCGCGAGGTCCGGTTTGCCGACGCAGGCGTCGTCCTGCTCGCCGTCCGCCCAGGGGACGCAGGCGCTGTGGTCGGGGTTGAACTCGCACTGCGGGCCGCAGAGCGGGATCTCGGCCGTCTGGCAGCCGGTCGCCGGATCGCAGCTGTCCGCGGTGCAGGTGTCGCCGTCGTCGCAGGTGATGGCGCTGCCCACGCAGCTCCCCGTCGAGCAGGCGGTCGTGGTGCAGGCGTCGCCGTCATCGCAGGTGTTGGTATCGTCATTGGCGTAGACGCAGCCGGTCGCGGGGTCGCACGAGTCGTCCGTACACACGTTGGCGTCGTCGCAAAGGATGCCGGTCGCGAGGCAGACCCCCGCCGCACAGAGTTCGGTGGTGCAGGCGCTGCCGTCCGAGCAGGTGTTGGTGTCGTCGTTGGTGTAGACGCAGCCGGTGGCGGGGTTACAGGTGTCGTCCGTGCAGACGTTGGCGTCGTTGCAGGTGATGGCGGTGGAGACGCAGGCGCCGGCGGCGGAACACGTGTCGTCGGTACAGGCGTCGCCGTCGGTGCAGGAGTTGGTGGCGTCCGGATCGTTGATGCAGCCGGTGCTGGTGTCGCAGGAGTCGTCCGTGCACGGGTTGGCGTCGCCACAGTCGATGCCCGTGGAGACGCAGGCGCCAGCGGCGGAGCATGCGTCGTCGGTGCAGGCGCTGCCATCGCTGCAGGGGTTGCTGGTGTCGGGCGTGTTGGTGCAGGCGCCGGTGGCCGCGACGCAGCCGTCGTCGGTGCAGGGGTTACCGTCGTTGCAGTCTTTGAGGGACGGGACGCAGAGACCGGCGACGCACGCATCGGTGGTGCAGGCGTTGCCGTCCGAGCAGGTGTTGGTGTTGTCCGCGACGTACTTGCAGCCGGTCAAGCTATCGCAGGAGTCGTCGGTACAGGGTTTGCCGTCATTGCAGGTGATGGCGCTGCCCACGCAGTTGCCCGCGTTGCAGACGTCGCTGGTGCAGGCGTTGCCGTCGGAGCAGGTGTTGGTGTTGTCGTTGGGGTGGGTGCAAGAGCCCGAGCTGCAGACGTCGTCGGTGCAGGAATTACCGTCATCGGTGCAGGCGGTGCCGTAGGCCTTGTTGGTGGCGGCCGAGCAGACGCCGGTCGTGGTGTTGCAGGTCCCGATGATCTGGCACTCGCCCACCGCGGGGCAGACCTTCGGGTTCGAGCCGACGCAGGAGCCGCCGCTGCAGGTGTCGGTCTGCGTGCAGGCGTTGCCGTCGTTGCAGGCGTTGGTGTTGTTGGGGTGGGTGCAGGCGCCGGCGTTGCAGATGTCGTTGGTGCAGGAGTTGGCGTCGGCGGTGCAGGCGGTTCCGTTGGCCTTGTTGGTGGGGGCCGAGCAGATGCCGGTGGCGGGGTTGCAGGTACCGGGGGTCTGACACTCGGGCGCGGTGCAGGTGACGCTCGCGCAGAGGTTGGTGTTGCAGGCCTCGGTGGCGGGAGGCGACTGGACGATGTTGATCGCGGTGGTGTGGATCTCCTTCGCGTGAACCATACCCCAGAGTTTGTTGTTCTGACCGAACTGGGCCTTGCCACTCGGGACCGAGAGGACGCCGAAGAACCCGGCCGCCGCGGTCGCCCCGACGCTCGAGTTCATGACGAAGGCCGGGTTCCCCGAGTCCAGCACCCACCAGCGGACGGCTAGCACGGACGACGGCTTGGTCCCGATCTCGGTCTTCCCGTCAAGCTGGACCTTGCCGCAGACGACGATCTTGACCGGGTTGGCGGCGGTGGCCGCAAGGGGGAAATCGAACTTTGCGCCGGCAAAGGTCGTCAGGCTCTGGAACGTGTAGAGCCCCGGGTTTTGGAAGACAATACTCTTGTCCGTCCCGAGGTTCCCCGCGTTGGTGCCCGCGGCGAGGTTGTAGGGCGGTCCGGAGAGACTGGTCGTCCCGGGGCAGCTCGTCGTGGGGGCGTCGTCGAAGGTAGAGGTTACGAGCGTCGGCTTCGTCGAGTCGAGGATGGTGACGCCCTGCGGGTTGGTGCCGCCGGGCGCAACAACGACGTTGCCTAGAGCGCCGGTCTTGACGCCGCCCGCCACGATGCCTTCGATGTAGACCGCCTTTCCCGTGGGGGGGGCGACTACCGGTTGGGCCCAGACCGCGTAGCCCAGGGTGGAGGAGGGGTTCTTCGTGATGCTGGTGGTGTTGTTGAAAAGCTGGACGGGCCCAGCCGCCTGACCGGAATAGTCCCAGCTGGCGGGCAGGGTGGGGGGATTGCCGATCGCGGCAACCGAGCCCGAGATCTGAGCGCCGGCTTTCATGATGACGAACCCCCCCGCGATGAGCGGGTCGTCGGGCAGGAGATCGAGCCGAGGGCTCAAATTTATGAGGTACACGTTGCCCCGGGCGGCAACCTTGGCGCTGCCTGAGGACGGGTTGAACAAATTGGCGCTGTCGATGGTCAGGTCGCCGTCGGAGTAGAACGTGTACGAGCACCAGGCCCCGTTGATTGGCCCCGGGATTGGCGCCGGCGCCGCGTACGACTGCGTCGCGACCGCCCAGGCGGGGGTCGCCGTGCCCGGCAGCGGCGCCCAGGCCGGCTCCGGGGCGGCGCGCGCCGTCACCACGTAATCGGCGAGCGGGCCGTAGGAGGCGGGGTCGAGCAGCGGGACCGTGGTTGCGGGGGCCGGCGCCGGAGAAACGGGCGCGACCTCGGCGCGGGCGAGCGCGGCGGGAGCTGCCGGCGTGGCCTCCACGGGGGTGGCGTCGTTGGCAGCGAGCTCGACGCGCGCGTCGTCCTCGACGGCAGGCCGGAGCAGCGGCGAGGTGGCGGGGGCCGCCGCGGTGTTGGCGGCGACGTAGCCGCTGAGGGCGCTGCGGCAGCTGGCCTCGGTAATGGCGCCGCCGGTGTAGCCCCACGACCCGCCGTTCACGTCGATGGTGTTTCCGTTGGACGACCAGTCCGTGACGCTCTTGACCCCATTGGCCCAGACCGGGCCGGCGATCTTCGCGCTGTAGCTAGTCTGGACGGTGCCGTTGGGCGCCATGAAGAGGCCGAAGTACGGGCCATATCCGCCGAAGTCGATGGCGTTGCTCGAACTCGACTTGGTGTAGATGCGGAGCCGGAGCCCTGCCAAGGGGCTCGCGGGAGCTCCCACGCCCGTCATCTGCGCGGTGGCACCCTTGAAGGCGACGCTGCCGCACACGTACACGTTGGCCACGCTCCCCGCTGGCGGAACCTTGAGTCTTCCCGTATCGACGGTGAGGCTCTGGAAGTAGTAGTCCCCGTTGCCGAAGGGGAGCTCGTAGCTGCTGTCCACCGTGACGTTCCCGTACTGGCCGGGGGTCAGCGTCCCACTGGTGAGCGGGGGGGTCCCCCAGCTGCTCCATTTCTGGGTATTCCAGTCGGTGCAGCTGAAGCTTGCGTCCTTGTTAGGGATGGTGGGCAGCGCGACCTGGTTGCTCTGCTCTCGGTTGGGCACCGACCCGAGGGAGTAGACGAGCGTTCCGGTGTAGTAGGCGGTGCCGGAGACGCTCCAGTCCGTCAGGTTGAGCGACCCCGACGAGGCCAGGTTCCCCGAGACGGTGCTGGGAGTGCTGAGCCAGGTGGTGCCGCCGTTGGCGATGTCCACGTTCGCGAAGCTGTTGACGAGCGTCGAGGTCGATCCGGTGAGGGTGAGGTTGCTGGTCCCGAGGCGCGCGCCCTTGACCTTGAACATCACCGACGAGTTCACGCTGCCGGCTCCGAGCGCCGCATACTCGCACAGGTGCCGCGTGCAGACGTTGGAGACGCAGGAGTTACTCTGGCAGTCGGCGCTCCCCGAACAGCCCTGGCGGAAGGCACAGTCGGCCGCGCAGGAGCCGCCGCAGTCCACGTCGGTCTCGGTCCCATCCTTCAGGCCGTTGAAGCAGGACACCGGGGTGGTGCAGACGTTGGCGGTGCAGACGGCCGGGGCCTGGCAGTCCGTGCTCGCGCCGCAGCTGTCGCCGATGACGCAGGTGGCGCCGCAGGAGCCGCCGCAGTCCACGTCGCTCTCGGTGCCGTTCTTGATCGAGTCGGAGCAGGAGCGGCAGAGGTTGCTCGCGCAGCTTCCGTTGGCGCAGTCGCCGTTGGCCAGGCAGTCGTACCCGTCCGGGCAGGTGGCGCCGCAGTCGGCACCGCCGCAGTCCACGTCCGTCTCCAGGCCGTTCTTCACCGAGTCGCCACAAGCAATGCAGGAGCCAGAGAAGCAGATGCCGCTCGTGCAGTCCCCGTCGAGGTCGCAGCCCTCGCCGTTGGTACAGGTGGCGCCGCAGGGACCGCCGCAGTCGACGTCCGTCTCGTTGTTGTTCAGGAGGCCGTCGCCGCAGAGGCACAGTCCGCCCGTGCAGTCGCCGCTGTCGCAGTCACCGGCGACCGCGCAGGTCTGACCGTCGAGGCAGGTGGCGCCGCAGGTGCCGCCGCAGTCGACGTCGGTTTCGCCGTTGTCGAGCGCCCCGTCGCCGCAGACGCACTCGCCGCTGGTGCAGGTGGCGCTGAGGCAGTCGCCGGCGACCGTGCAGGTTTCGCCGTCGGCGCAGTCGGGGCAGGAGCCGCCGCAGTCGGTGCCCGACTCACCGTTGTTGGTCAGGCCGTCGCCGCAGACGCAGACGCCGCCCGAGCAGTCGCCGCTCACGCAGTCGCCGTCACCCACGCAGCCCTGGCCGTCGGTGCAGGCGGCGGGGCAGGTGCCGCCGCAGTCGATACCCGTCTCCGGGCCGTTCAGGAGCCCGTCGGTGCAGGTGGGGCAGGCGGGGCAGGTGCCGCCGCAGTCGATACCCGTCTCGGTGCCGTTCAGGAGCCCGTCGGAGCAGGTGGGGCAGGCCGTGGGGCAGGCGCCGCCGCAGTCCACGCCGGTTTCGGCGCCGTTCATCAGGCCGTCGGTGCAGGTGGCGCAGGCGGGGCAGCTGCTGCCGCCGCAGTCGACGCCGGTCTCGTCACCGTTCTGGAGGCCGTCGAAGCAGCTCGGGTAGGTGACGAACATCCCGCACTCGGTGTCCACGCCCGCGATGCAGTCGGCGTCCCAGTTCCCGGCGCCGCTGCTGCAGCAGCTCGGGTCGGCCGTGCAGATGTCCGCCACGCAGCCGGTCGGGTCGTCGCAGCCGGACACCAGGCCCTCGCCTTCGTCGCAGGGCGAGTGGGAGCAGATGTCGTCGGCGCAGAAGGCGTCGCACACGGTCTTGACCATGGCGACGCAGCTCGAGTCCCAGGCCACGGTGCAGCAGTCCGCCTTGCCGTCGCCGTCGCTGGTGTCGCAGATGTCCGTGACGCACGGATCGCAGGCGGGGTCGAGCGCCGAGCCGACCAGGCAGGTCAGGTGCGCGCAGGAGTCGGTGGTCGGCTCCTCGCAGCGCGTGTTCGCCTGGCAGTCGGAGCCGTCGGTGCAGGGCGGGGTCGGCGGCAGATCGAAGTGGCCGAGCACCTTGGTGCGGTCACCCCGTATGCTCCCGCCGGTGGTCGTGCCCGGGTAGGTCCCGGGCTGGTACTGGATGCGGCAGCGGAAGTCGCAGGGGTTGTTGAAGACCAGCGTGATGGACGGCGCGCCCGCCGCGCCGGCGACCCCGGACGCGCCCCCCCCGCCGAAGCTCGCCGTGCGGCAGAGCTCCCAGGGAACGCCGGTGTCCTGCGCGCGGAGCTGCGCGACGACGCGCGGATCGGGCGCCGGGCGCTCTACGACGGTCCCATCGACGCAGGGTCCCCAGGCGCCCCCGACGCAGGTCTGCTGCCCCTCGTAGCAGGAGAGCTTCTCGCCCTCGATGGAGAGCGTGGTCGCGCAGCTCTGCGTCGTGCCCTCGGCGCAGCGCAGCTCGACCGATCCGATGGCGGGTCCCGCGCCCGGCGTCGGCAGCGCCGTGTCGTCGGTGGAGCAGCCGAACACGAGGCCCGCGGCGGCGGTGCCCAGCGCGACGAGCGTGGCGAGCCGTCGCCAGATCGCGCTCACTCCCAGGCGCGCGAGCGGTGCACTGGACGGGGCGGTCCTGATGGGGGTCGTCATGGCTGAAACTTTCCGCTGCTCATGGCGCGAGGGGGCACGCTCGCGCGGCGCCTGGCCTCGGCAGCCGGTGACCCAGCTCCACCTGCACGAGGTCGTGCGTGCGCGTGGACCGAGCCGGGCCGTCTGCCGGACCTTCTTCGATTATGACACGAGCGGCCACGCTCGACGGGGCGAGTTCTGCGTGTGCTCGGCGGAACCCCAGCGCGCCGTGCGCGAGGTGCGCGCCTCTGGGCAAGATGCGGCCGCGCGCGCAGAGGGTGAGCGCGGGCCGCACAGGTGCGTCCGGGTGGGAGCGAGTTATCGCCACGCGAGTCAATCGAGCCGGTGGTGCATGGGTCGTGCCACGCGGAACACGCGTCGCCAGGCACGTGCGCGGAGAATAACTGCGCTCGCGTCCCGTCGCTGACCGCAGCGCTGCCCGCTCGCGCCGGCGGCGACCCCGCAGAATCTACCGCGGGGTCGCAAAGGACCGCGCCGTGATCCGCTCCTGGTGCTCGTCACCAGGCGAGCGCGCCCCGACCCCAGCGACCGGCGCGCGGAGGTGCGGGACCTCGCGGCGCCTCCGGGCGCCGCCGTTGCCGCTCGCGGTGAGGCCGGCGCCGATTCGCCCGCGCTCATTCCGGCGCGGGGGCCGCCGGTGGGCTCGCAGCGTCGAGTTCCACGAGCCGCCCCTCGGCATGGAGCGCTCGCACCTCCGCGCGCCGGAGCTTGCCGCTCGAGGTCTTGGGGAGCGCGCCCGCGCGGACCACGTGGACCTCGTCGACGGGCAGGCCGGTGGCGCCCGTCACCGCGCGGGCGACGGCGCGGGCGACGGCGTCCCGCGCCGCCGCGTCGCGCGCGGTCGCCTCCACGACCAGGACGACCTGCTCGCGGTCGCCGGCGGGCGCGCACGCGCCGAACGCGACCAGGTGGCCCGGCCGCACGCCGGGGACCGTCGCCGCGGGCTCCTCGAGATCCTGGGGGAAGTAGTTGCGGCCCCCGACGATCACGAGCTCCTTGCTGCGACCGCAGACGAAGAGCTCCCCGCCCGCGAGGTAGCCGAGATCGCCGGTGCGGAGCCAGCCGCCGGCGTCGTCGCGGGGCGGCTCGCCGAAGTAGCCGCGCGTGACGCTGGGGCCGCGCACGCGGATCTCGCCGACGGCGCGCTCCGGGAGCGGCGCCGAGGCGGCGTCGTCGCCCGCGGCCTCGCTCGGGAACACGGCGACCTCGTGGCCCTGGAAGGCCCGCCCGCAGGCGGTGAGCTCCACGGTGTCCGTCGGGTCGTTCGCCGGCGTGGCGCGGCCCTCGGCGTGGAGGGCCGTCGCCGCGACGCGCTCGGTGACGATCCCTCGCCCGAGCGCGGCGAAGGTCACCGCCAGCGTTGCTTCGGCGAGGCCGTAGCAGGCGACGAGGGCGCGGGGGTCGAAGCGGGCGGGCGCGAGCGCCCTCGCGAAGGCCGCGAGCGTCGGCGCGTGGACCGGCTCGGCGCCGCAGCCCGCGACGCGCCAGCAGGACAGATCGAGGTGGCCCAGGTCGAGCCCGGTGGCGCGCCGCGCCACCAGCGCGTAGCCCAGGCTCGGTCCGAACGACACCGTGGCGCGGTGGCGGGCGATGGTTTCGAGCCAACGGAGCGGGCGCTTGAGGAAGGACTGCGGTGAGAGGAAGGTCACCGTGTTGCCGGTGTAGAGCGGCCCCAGCACGAAGCCGATGAGCCCCATGTCGTGGTAGAGCGGGAGCCAGGTGACGCCGGAGTCCTCGGGGGTCACGCCGAGGCCCTCGTGCATGAACGCGCGCGCGTTCGCGGCGAGGTTCTGGTGGGAGACGACGACGCCGCGCGGGGCGGCGGTGGAGCCGCTAGTGAACTGGATGAAGCAGGGGTCCGTCGGCGCCGGGCGCGCGGGGGCCGGGGCGGCCGCGTCGGCGCGCAGGCGGTCGGGCGCAATGCGGATGGCGGGCGCCGCGGCGAGCCCTGCGCGGTCGAACAGCTCCAGCACCGGCGCGTCGGCGACAAGGGCCCGCGTGCGTGCGCGGTCGAGCACCGGCGCGGTGGTGGTGACGTAGGCGTCGGCGCGGCGCAGCCCGGCGGGCGGATAGAGCGGCACCGGGACGGCGCCGATCCGCGCCGAGCCGAGGAACGCGGTGACGAAGTCGCGCGGACGCGCGAGGATCAGCGCGACGCGGTCGCCCGGTGCGACGCCGCGCGCGGCGAGCGCGGCGCCGGCCCGCTCCGCCGCGGCCACCAGCGCGGCGAACGGCAGCAGCTCCTCGCTGCCCCCGTCGTCGACGAAACGGAAACCGCCCCGCGTCGCCTGCGCGGCCTGCTGCAGCGCATCCGCCAGCGTGACCAATGCGGTCTCGATCTCGCGCGGGGAGGGCGCCCGCCGTCAGGCGTCGGTGGCGTCACCCGCCGGCGCGGCCCGCTTGGCGAGGACGACGTCGCAGAGCTCGCCGTAGGTGGCGATGGCGCGGAGATCGTCGTCGTCGAAGGCGATCTCGAAGCGGTCCTCGACCTCCGCCAGGGCCTCCATCACCCCCAGCGAGTCCACCCCGAGATCGGCGACGAGCTCGGTGTCCTCGGTCAAGCTGACCGGTCCGCGCGCGTGTCGCACCAGCACGTCCCGGGTGATCTCGAGGACCTGCTCTCGAGTGAGGCTCATGGGCCCCCCATCATAGCCGACTCGCCTCGCCAGGCACTCCCTCGTCCGCTCCCCCCGGGTCCGTCCCCGCCCCATCCCCGCTCCCACCCCATCCCCTTCCCATCCCATCCCCTTCCCACCCCCATCCCACCCCCATCCCACCCCACTGCTCCGGTCCCTTTGGGGCGTTACCCGCGGCTTCCCCGCCGGCCTCGGCCCTCGGGCCGTGACCGGCGGGGCGGCGGGAGCGGCTGTCCCCGCTGGTGCTGGCCGCGCGCACCCGGATAGCATGGGTCAATGGTGAGCTGCAGGTGGCGCGGCAGGACCGGGGTGGCGTGGGTCGTGGCAGCTGGAGTGCTCCTCCTGCCCGGGGTGGCGCGCGCCAAGCCGGGGACCCACTCCGTCGGCGTGGCGACCTGGGACACCCGGGCCTCGAGCGTGTCGCTCGCCGGCCTCGGTGGATGGCGCGAGGACGGGACCAGCACTCAGTTCTCCTACTGGGCGAACTTCACCTCGACGAGCGGGATCCTGAGCTCCCAGTTCGGCGCCCATTACGTCGGCCTCAAGGAGGGCGCGCGCTCCTTCTACGGTGTCAGCGCCAGCGGCACCGCGGTCTTCGACTGGGCGGTGGTGCGCCGCTACGACAACGGCGTCCCGCGCGTCGGGATCGGGTGGTCGCTCGGCTCGGCGCCGGCGGCCCTCATCGGTGGCGACTTCAACTACTTCACGCTCCCCCTCGTCACCGGGCTCGCGGTGCCGCTCTCCCCGGTCGAGTTCGTCACCATCACCCCTTGGGGCGAGATCGCGCCGAGCCTCAACCTCGACACCCACTTCGAGCCGTTCTCGATCGATCCGCTCGACTACGTCGATGTCGTCAACCCCCAGACCGGAGAGATCGACTTCGACGCGCAGACCGCGTCCTCGCTCTTCCAGGACTCGGTGTCGCTGGAGCTCGGGGGCGGGTTCTCGACGCGTGGCGGCGTCACCGTCGAGGTGCACCTCGGCGAGCGCACCAGCCTGAGCCTCCGGGGTGGCGTCGCCACCGTCGGCGACTGGGCCGAACGCGACGTCTTGCTGTTCGCCGGCGGCGGCTTCCTCTGGCGTTGGGATCGCATCGTGCCCGCCGTGCTCCCCGCCTGGCGACGGCTGGCGGACGAGGACTGCGAGGCCGTGGCCGAGCGACACCGCGCCTGCACGCTGCGCTCGTCCCCCGACGCTCCTGCCGCCGCTCCGCCGCCCACCACGCCGCCGCCGGTGGGCGCCGGTCCCTCCGAGACGCAGCCCCTCGGCCCCGCGCCCGCGAGGCCCGGCGCCGTCGCGCCCCCGCCGATTGGGGCCGGCCCGTCCGAGACACAGCCCTGGCGGCCCGCGCCCGGCACCCCGCCGCCCTCGTCCCGGCCGCCGCCGCCGCGGCCGCCCCCGCCCGCTGCGCCCCCGCCGCCGGCCGCGCCCTCGGTCGCGCCCGCCCCACCGTCAACCGCGCCCCCGCCCGCGGCCCCGCCGCCTGCGCCCGCGCCGCCGCCCGTCGCACCCCCTGCGCCAGCGCCGCCGCCCGTCGCACCCCCCGCGCCGCCGCCCCCGCCCGCGGCCCCCGCGCCGCCGCCCCCGCCCACGGCTCCCGCGCCGCCGCCCGCACCTTCACCGCCGGCGGAGCCACCGACGGAGTCATTCCCGCTCCCGCCGCCGTAGCCGTCCCCCCCGTGCCCAAGTGCCGGCAGCGGCTCGGCGCGGCGTCACCGTCCCCCGGGGGCGGCTCGGCGTCGGGCGATCTCGGCGACGTCTCGTTCGAGGAAGGAGAAGTCTTGCCCCGGAATCACGGGCAGCCGGACCCTCGCCTCGATGGCCCGGTGGACCTGCTCGTACTCGCGCCTCGCCTCGTCGCAGCGTCCGAGCCCATCGTACGTCAGCGCGAGGTAATAGGAAGCAGGCCACAAGCGTGGCATCAGGTACAGGGCGGTCCGCAGCTCCTTTGCCGCGGTCTTGAGCTCACCGGCCAGATGGCATGCGATCCCTTCCAGCATGTGCCCGATCGCCGCGCTCGCGTCCGATGGGTCTGCCTCCGCTGCATCCCCGGGCGGCTCGCCGGGGTCCCCCGTCCCGGTCACCTCGAGTGGGTCAGGAGGGACGGCCCTCGCACGCGCGGCACTCCCAGTCGAGGCACGGCCGGGTGACGGCGCGGGAGGGCTCGGTAACGTTCGCGGTAGCGTTCGAGGGACCGTCGAAGGTGCTCGCGGCTGGGCCGCCGCGCCCGCTCCGGTCCTCCGGAAGGTGAGGCGGCCGTTGGTGACGACGGGCTCGAGGCCCGGGGGCAGCTCGGCGAGGATGTCGCTGGCTCCGAGCACCAGCGCGCCCCCGACCGCGAGGGCATCGCGGAGCGCCGCGATCACGCGCCGCGAGTGATGGGCGGAGAAGTAGATGAGGACGTTGCGGCAGAGGATCAGGTCCCACTTTCCGTCGGGTGCGGGCGATCGCACCGGTGGATCCAGGAGATTGTGGAGCTCGAATCGCACGCGTCGCCGGACTCGCTCCGTGACGGCACGCCTCCCCTCCGGACCCTCGAGGTACGGGGCATGCGCCTGGGGTACTTCCCGGGTTGCCCACGAGTCGTAGACCGCACGTCGTGCGCTCTCGAGCGCATCGGCGCAAATGTCGGTGCCGAGCACCTCGACGGGGCGTCCCGCCGCCTCCATCAGCAGCGCAATCGAGTACGGATCCTCCCCTTTCGCGCAAGCAGGGACCCAGACCCGGGCACCCGGGCGCAGCGACGCCGTCGCGACCTCGAGCTGCTGGAGATCGCGAAGTAGCCACGAGTGTTGGACCGTGACGGCCCTCACCAACGCCTGAAACGCGGCGGAGGCGACGTCTTGCCCGGCAGTCGGCGCCAGGTCGGCGGGCCCGCTCGCCTGCTGGTCGGCGTAGCGAGCGATGGCCTGAGCAGCGCCACCTCTGGCGAGATTGATGCCGATTCGCTCCTCGGCGATGCGATTCAGGACGGTCAGGCGAGGCTCGCCCTTGTCCACTAGGCTTCCCCCGTTGCCATCGGTCGCTCGAACACGCCGGTGATCATGCGCGCCATCTCGCGAGGCGGGAGGTGAAAGAGTGCCGCCGAGGCGGCGGCTCGGGGCATGCCGTAGACGGCGGAGGACGCCTCGTCCTGTGCCAGGGTGAGCGCGCCCCCGTCCCGGAGCGCAGCCAGGCCGAGCGCGCCGTCGTGCCCGATGCCGGTGAGGACGACGCCGACGGCGGCTGCGCCGACTCGCATGGCCAGGCTCGTGAAGAGGAGGTCGACGCTGGGAACGAGCAGGGTGCCTGCGTCCGGCTCGGTCACGGTCGCGCGTCCGGCGTCGAGCACGACGAGGTGAAAACCGTCGCCCGGCAGCACCAGTCGCCCGGGGCCGAGTGAGGTCGTTCCCTTGCAGAGGACGACCTCCAGGCGGCAACGCTCCGCCAGGAAGCGCGCGAACCCCTCGCTCTGTCCCCTCGGGAGGTGCTGCGCCACGACCACGGCGGGTGCCTGCTTCGGATCGAGCTCGGCGACGAGCTCGACGATCGCTGACGGCCCACCCGCGGAGGCTCCGATGCCCAGAACGCGGGGCCTCGGTCCGTGCCACACGGGCGGCTTGGCCGCCACGGTGGTACCCGGCGACGTCGATGGAAGGCCTGGGTGCCGCACCACGCGCACCCCGGCGAGGCGCCGAATCGCCTGGCGGAGCGTGGCCGCCGCCGTCCGGTCCCCTGGAGCTGGTTTGGTGGCCACCTCGAGCGCACCGCTGCGTATGGCCTCGAAGGCGGCCGACTCGCCGACGCCGCCCCCGCTCACCACGATGATCGGGATCGGGTGATGTGCCATCACCTGGCGCACGACGGCGATTCCATCGGTTTCCGGCATCACCAGGTCGGTCAAAAGGACCCTGGGTTGGACCGTGGCCAGCGCGCGCAGGACGTCGCTGCCGCACTTCACTTCGCCAGCGACGCGAAGATCCCCGTCTCCCTCGACGATGGTGCGGAGATTCTGCCGGCAGATCGCCGAGTCGTCCACGATCAGGACGTCGATGCTCGGGGTCATGACGGCAAGTCGATGAAGCGGCGGACGACGTCCATGAGGTTCTCACCACGGAATTCGGACTTGGCGATGTAGGCGTTGGCGCCTAGCAAGGCCGCCTCGCGTCGGTGCTCGGGACGGTTGCGCGTGGTTAGGACCACGACCGGGAGGATCTCGTTGTCCTTGCGGATGTGCTCGAGGAGCTCGAGGCCGGTCATGCGCGGCATCTCGAGGTCGGTGATGACGAGATCGCAGGGCTGCCGGGCGATGAGTTCGAGCGCCGCCTTGCCATTATCGGCGGAGAGGACCTCGACGCCGGCGGAGGTGAGGATCTCGCCGACGATGTCGCGGATGACGGGGGAGTCATCGACCACGAGCACGCGGGGCTTCCGGGCCCTAGGGGCGGGGGCCGGAACGGACGTCGACGAGTGCTGGCGGCCCTCGCGGAGCACCTCGCTCCAGCGGAGGAAGAAGATGGGGCGCCCGTCCTCGAGTCCCCCGCTGGCGGCGATTGGAGTGGCGGCAGCGAGGAGGGGGGAGGCAGGGATCCGGAAGAGGTCGACCTCCATCAAAGTGGGGGCGACGAGGAGCCCGCGCCTGCGGCCCGCGATCTCGACGACGAGGACAACGGCTTCCTCCTCGCGCGCGCCGCCCAGCCACCCCGAGAGAGAGTGGACGGGGAGGATCCCCTCCTGCGTGCGAACGAAGCGCTCGGCGCGGGCGGTGGCGAGGATCTCGGCGCCGCGAAGGACGGCTCGCACCCAGCGCGATGGGATGGCCCAGAGGACCCCCGCTGCCTCCACCACGACGACGCGCTCGCGGCCGGCGGAGGCGGAGAGGACGAGCTCGAATCTAGCGCCCTTTCCGGCGGTGGTGGTGAGGCGCATCGCGCCCCCCATGCGCTCCACCTTGGCGCGCGCAGCGCCGAGGCCGATGCCTCGCCCGGAGATCTCGCTGGCCTCATCGCGCTGGCTGAAGCCATCGAGGAAGACGAGGTCGAGCACCTCCTCGCGCCTCAGCACAGTGGCGCGGGCGGCATCGAGCAAGTTGGAGCTCACCGCGCGTTCGCGGATGGCTTCGACGTCGAGGCCCGCGCCGTCGTCCTCGATGGCGAGCACGATCTCGGTAGCCTGGGTCGCGGCAGAGAGCCGGACGGCTCCCTGGGCAGCCTTGCCGCCGCGGCGCTCGGGGGATTCGATGCCATGGTCGATCGCGTTGCGGACGAGGTGGAGGAGGGGCTCACGAAGTGCCTCGACCACACCGCGCTCGAGGGCGACTCCACCGCCATCCACCTCGACCCGTACCGACTTTCCCAGCTCGGACGCCAGACGCTCGGCGTGGGCGGCGAGCTCCTGGAGGAGCGGCTGGATCGCCACCACGCGCAGGGCCCAGGTGCGGTCCTCGACGCCGCCGACGCGAGCGCGGAGGGCGGAGAGTCCTTCATCGAGCGCTTGCAGGGTGCGCAGGGCCTCGCGCCCGACGGTGTGCGCCGCCACGTCGGTGAGCTGGCGCCGAGCGCCGTCCACGTCCGCGGCCAGCTCGGAGACGCGGGTACAGAGATCGTCGATGTCGCGAGTCTCGATGCGTAGCCAGGACTGTTGCAGATCCGCGGGTGGGCGCCGCTGCTCCTCGGGGGTAGACCCATCGGCGGAACGGGGAGCTGGTGCCGCCGGGGCGTCTTCGACTGCACCGGGCCTCGGTCCCGGGGCGGCGCCGCTCACCGTGGCTTCGATCTCGACCCGCAGGTCCTCGAGATCGACGAGGCCATCGAGCTCGGATGCCGGCGTCTCCTTCAGGAGATCGTCGAGCACGCGGAGCGCCTCGCAGGCGTCCTCGACGAAGAACGGAGCGGTCGCGCGACGCCGAATGAGCAGCGCCTCCAGGGCGTGGGCGACCCGGCTGAGGGCGCGCAGGCCCGACATCGACGCTTCACCCTTGATGGCGTGAAGCTCCCGGAGCGCCACCCCGAGCCCGGGATCTTCCGCGCTGCGGGCGGCGCCGAGCGCACGCAGCACCTCGCGGATCCGGTCCCGAGCCGCGAGTCGTGCCCGATCGAGCAGCGTGTCGGTGGCGGAGGGCACGGTCGACTACTCGCCGAGCTGGAAGCTCTGCACCAGCCCCGCGAGGCGCTCAGCCTGGACCTTGAGTCCTTCGGCGGAGGCGCGGGTCTGGGTCGTGGCAGTGGCGGCCTGACGCACGACCTCCGCGATGGCGCGAACGTTCTGCGATACCTGTTCGGTGCTCGTCTGCTGCTGTTGACTCACCAAGGTGATGTTGCGCGCCGCCGCGGTGGTGCCGTCGGCGAGCTTCTTGCTCTCCTCGGTAGCGACGACCGTCGAGGCGCCGGACTCGCGGATGTCGCCCACCAGGGTCTTGATGTCAGCCACGGAGGCGGCGACACGCTCGGCGAGGCGGCGCATCTCGGAGGCCACGAGCGAGAAGCCGAGCCCAGCCTCACCGGCGCGCGTCGCCTCGAGTGAACCGTTCAGGGCCAGCAGATCCGTCCGGTCGGCGATGTCGCGGATGATTTCCAGGATGTCGCCGATGCGGTTGGCGTGATCGGTGAGCTCGTCGATGCGCTTCACCATGTGATCGGTGTTGGCGAGCGTGCGCTCGGCGTTCTCGAGGAGGCCTTGGGCCGCGCCGGCCACGTGTGCGGATGACTCGGACAGGGAGTCCATGGTTTGGGCGATCTCGACCACACCGGCCGAGTGTGAGGTCGACGCCGCCTCCTGCTCCTGCGTCGCCGCGAGGATCTCGGTGGCAGCCGCGGCGAGCTCCGCCGAGGTGCCCTGCATCTCCTTGACGACGGCGCGAAGTCTGGTGAGCATCTGGCGGAACGCTTCCGGGAGCTCGCCGGCGCCGTCGATATCGGCCGCGAGCTGGCCCGAGCCGACCTCGCCGGCCGCCGCGGCGAGCCTTCGCATGCTGGCGATCAGGCGGTTGAGGTACTGCGTGACCAGGCCCGCCTCGTCGACGGTGGCCATGGGGAGGGTCCCTATCCGAGATAGATCGCCGACCTCGACCGCCCGGCGCATGACGTCGGCGGCTCGGCCGAGCGGGACCGAGACGGAACGCGACAGGTTCCAGGCGCAGACCGGGCCCCAGATGGCGAGCACCAACAGCACGGCTAACGCCATCGGTAGGCGCTCAGAATCCGTCTCGTCCATCCTGACCAGTGCACCCACGACACCACCGTCCGGTCGCCGCATCGCGCGCAGGGCCACCCTGTGATCGGGGAGGACGCTCGGACCGTCGGCACCCGCCGCGAGCAGCTTCGGGGTGGCCCAGACTGGCAGCGGGCGACCCAGCACTTGCGGTTCCTGGCCCGGGTCGAGGCGGAAGGCGCTGACCCGCTCGAGATCGATGTCGCTCGACAGACTGTGGAACGATCCCGTGCGATCGTGCGGGCCCGTGGCGTCAACGGTAGCGGCGACCACGAGCGCCTCCAATTCGGCCCTGGCGAAATCGCTTTGGCCCGAGGTGCTGCGGGAGAACGCCAGCATGATGAGCAGGGGTGCGAGGGCGAGGATCAGGGAGAGGACCGTGAGGCGAACCGCGACGGACTGTTGCGGTCGTTCCAGGTCGACGCCCAGCTTCTCGGCGGCGAGGTAGTTCTGCCCGGACAGGTTGGCGAACTGCCAAGCGTACAAGGGGCTGGCCTCCGCGTAGCAGCCCAGGCCTCCCGCGACGGTGAGCAGGGTGACGATGAGGCCTTCGCCGAACGGCAGCGCCGGCATCCCGACGAACCAGTGGTAGGCGCCCACTACCATCGGGACCTGGAGTGCCCAGAGGAGGGTCACCAGCGGCATCATCTGGGTCTGCACCGTCTGGAGGCGGTGATCGGCTGCCTGGAGGGCGTCTGCGGTCACGGGTCGGTTGGCGTCGAGGCGCTCATGAACGGCTTCGCTCGGCCGGACCCAGATTCTCGTCACCCGCCAGTAGACGAGCTGGCGAAGGAGGTAGACGGCCGTCGCGATGACCGCCGTCGGACCCGACGCGAGCCCCAGCAGTTGCGCGACCGCCGCCAGGTAGAGGGGGGTGAAGGCCAGGTCGGGGATCCCCATCAGCAGGTACGCGAGGGTCGTCGGTCGCAGTTTCGTCACGGGTCGTCTCCTGGAGGGACGCGTGCCCCACGTTGAGAGAGTCGGGCACACAGCCCATCGACGCTGAGCACGACGAGCGGAGGCTGGTCAGCCAGCACGGCCACGCTCGTCAGCAGGGGTTGCGCTGGCCCGGGCCAAAGGAGGTCCGGCAGCGGGGAGAGGTCGGTGTCCGGGCAGGTTCGCAGGCAGAGCTCACGGTCGGTGCTGACGGCGCAGGTCCCCAGTGGCCCGCTGAGCACGAGGACGCGCCGGAGGTTTTCGATGCTCGGGGTTGCTTCGAGCAGCGAAACTACGTCGATGGCGCCCGGGCCATCCCAGTCAGTACCGGAGAGGACGCGCAGCACCCGGGAGGCGTCGATCCCGAGGTCGAGGCCAGGGGTGCGAATCGCGAAAAAGGAGATCGATGACGCCATCAGTGCCTGACGTCGAGGCGTTCGAGGAGGAATTCGGGGTCGAATAGTGGAAGCACCTCGCTACCGTTGATGACCTCCTGGCGAGCGAGCTCGAAATCACGGAGCTCCCGCCCCTGGATGTTGTCCTCGTGCACGCGAAAGACCTCGCTGACGCGATCGGCTGGGAGGGCGAGCCCCCCGGCCCTGGTTTCGACGAGCAGGGTGCGAGCGCGAATTTCACCGGGGGCCAGGCGGCGCAGTCCCGGCTGGAACTGCGCGACGTCGAGCACGGCGATGGCGCGGCCACCCCACACGACCACCCCGGGGACCTCGTCTCTGGTGCCCGGCAGTGCAATCCAGGCGCGGGCTCCGAGCACCTCTCGCACGAACGCGGCACGGATCGCGATCTGCAGCCCCTGAACCCCCACGGCTACCATGGCGGTCCCGACCGCGGCGAGCGGGCTCCACTGGCTCATTTGGCAGTTCCCGCTCGCCGTGTGTCGGCACCGCGGGCGTGCAAGGGATCCGTCTTCGAATGCACGAGCCGCTTCAGGAGCGGAACGAGTTTCCCTTCGACCTCTTCCTTCGACAGAACTCCGTCGCACGCGCAAGTCCGCGCGATCTCCTGGAGTTCCTCCGAGGGCTTCGCCGAGACGAGGACGATGGCCAGGCCTTTCAGGCGCGAGTTGCGGCGAAGTAC